>JAGVKB010000117.1 GCA_020050835.1 Candidatus Obscuribacterales bacterium
AAAATTGCCTTGGATCAAAAAAGATTAAACCGGCTCAGCGTCTCTTCCCTCGTTAAAAAACACCGCCTCTACTGCTACCCAATATGAATAATCCGGGTTATCAATTACTACTAGAATATATCGTAATATATTCAAACAAAAAAATGAGAGAAGTCCAGTCACTTCGCCTGCTGGAAGTGACTGGACAATCCAACCGTTCAGGCGGGGAAAGATCCCGGTTGGTTAGACCAGGACCTTTCCCCGGACACATCCGTAGAGGCTGAGTCCATGCCTGCACCAGCGTTACGACACCTGTCGGCGTGGACGCAGGTTCTGCACCCACCGGCGGTGCCTCGGGCTCTCGTTGTAAAGATCGCTCAGATGCAACAAGCCTTCGTTGAATCGCGCAAACTGCTCGTCATTCTCTCGAGAGAGCATGTCGGTATTGGCGAGCTCCAGGTCGACCTGACCTCGCCGCACCGCCTGGAAGAAGAGTCCCGTATCGAGCCCACTGCCGAGCGCCTTGGCAAACGCCTGTGCACTCAGCCCGCTTTCGAGACCCGAAGCCAGGGCGTGAAGATCCACTCCCTGCTCCTCCAGCACGTCGGGATCCGGAAGCACCTTGTCCACCCGCTCGTAGCGAGCCAGGACGCGATCGGTCTCGTCCAGATAGCTGTGCGCTTCGATGGTGATTCGATCGAGCTCTCGATAGGCATCGGACTCCGTCCAGCCCTTGGAGACGATCGCAGTCGGAACTGACACCGGACCGGCAAGAATTTGTTTCAAATTCGGCATCATGGGTCGCTCCAGTTCTAGCCTTTGATGGCTGAAATGACGATGGCAGCCACCTGATCGGGTGATTGCGCATTCGTCGACTTGACGACTGTCAGGATCCGCTTTTCGCGGTAGTAATCACAAAGCGGCTGCGCAGTCGCCTTGTACTCAGAAAGACGCTGCCGAATGGTGTCCGGCACGTCATCAACACGCTGATAGAGTGGGCTTTGGCAAGCATCACAGACATCAGCTTGAGCGGGAGGGCTGAACTTGAGGTGGAAAGAACGTCCACAGGACTTGTTGGTGCAGGTTCGCCGGAGCGACAAGCGCTCCACGAGATCCGGCTCAGGTACTTCCAGCATCACTGCCATTGCCACCGGCTTCAGCCACTCCGGTCTCTCGAGCATCTCATCCAGCAGACCTGCCTGCGCAGCAGTTCGAGGAAAGCCGTTGAGAATGAAGCCGCCGTAGTACTGGCTCTGCTTCAGCTCCTGCTGGAGCAGCTCGAAAATCACCTTGTCCGGAGCAAGCCTTCCGCTCTTGACATACCCTTCGATCAGCTGCCCCAGCTTCGTACCGGCAGCGATTTCGCGGCGGCAGAGATCGCCGGTACTGACTACTGGCAATTGAAGTTTGGGGGCGATGATCTTTGCTTGCGTATCCTTGCCGGCACCGGGACCACCGCCGAGCACGAAGATGCTTGCGTTGCGCCGTCGCCAACGGAGATAACGCGCGTAAATGCGCGCCAAGAATGTGTGTTGCTTCATGGTGACAGTTCTCCAGAGATAGCCCCTGTCCACTCAAAAGCCATTCCAGGCCAACGATCACAACTGCTACCAACTAGAGCAGGTCTAGCCGGCGGTAGCAGCGGTCAGTAGCTTGAGAATTGCAGTCGAGAGGAGCTTTTTGGTTGACGTTGCTAATGGGAAGGGACAAAGAGACAGACCCAAGCCTAGGTTTTCAACACCTTCCAAGGCAAGATCAGGGCTTCAAGCTAGAAGATCTGAACATAGAAACATTAAGAGCAAGAAAGACAACTTTGAGAGCTTGCTGTACTTAGCTGTCAATAGATTCCAAGCGATCTTTTCGGGGTAGTCTGTTTGGTCGGATGCGCCAGCTTGAGCAACTAATCAGCTGCGCCGGTCGAATCGTTTACCTGATTGACGCCTAGCGCAATTACACCAGCGTTGCGTCGACACAAAGAGAGGACTGCCGAAACGACAGTCCTCAACTGAGACTGATACAGCATGGCGCTCAGCGCAAAAATCCTTGCAGGAAGTCAGCTCTTGCCCGCGCTTGCGCCACCATGAACGGATTGAATTTAGGCGCTTGATGCGCCACCTCCTGGCAAGCTGCAACTACTTGCCGAACAAAATCAATGGCGGCCGGCTCCCCTCTCCTGGCAACCACTTGAAGTCCAAAGTATCCATATCGACCGAACAATCTGGTGTGCGGATCGGGATGTTTTAGGTCCAGCACAACCGTCTCCGGTATACCGGTCTCCGGGCTCAGAATCACAATTTCACACGTGCTTCCGACGACTGTTACGACCATTCCGCGGTCAACAATCGAGTTAAAGCAAGGCATCACAACGTAGTCACCAACAAGGATCTGGCGAAAGTTCATATCGAACACATAGTTCGCAATCTCTCCCGTCACACTATCCTCAGCGGGAAACTGGCTCTGTTGCTCTGACATTTATGTAACCTCAACAGTGCGTCCAGCCGGGCGCAAGCTATCTACTCCACAGATTTAAGTAAATCTAGCAAGCTGCCAGGGCTTTGACCCACGATCCAATCAATCCCCGGCTCTCACCGAACGGATGGACGGCCGGCAACCGAAATTGTTCCGGCGGCTTATGCTAGCCCCTCTTTTTGGGCTGCGGAATGGTCGCCCAGAGAACACCGCCCAAAATCAATCCGGCGACAATAGCGTTCGGCCAGTATTGACTGATCTGAAGGAACTTAGGCAGCAACTTAGCCGTACCGTATAGTGCCGCCGATGGTGCCAACAAACCGGCCAGAAACTTAATGCCATTAGTAATCAAGACACCCAACCCAAGTGTTCCGATGTTAATCCCAAACACCAGGATTCCAAGCAGCCACTCCAACCCGACAAAGACTATGTTGAAAACCAGCGCGGTGGCAACCGCGGAAAATGCGTCACCGTGAAATTTGACACCGGAGACGTCCGGCAGGAGATACGCTACCGCAGCTGCAACAAGTGCTATTCTGACGATAAAGCGAAGTACCAAAAGACGCCCTCCTCAGCCAGCATTATAGTGCATCTGTCAACGGTGGAAAGATGAGACAACGCGCTAGCTCCGCTATCGCCACTCCCGGTCGCTAACGCATCCTAAGTGGGATGAGTACGAATTGCATATTTGAGTCGATACTTCGCTTGCCCCGACCTCAGAGTCACCCAAAAGCCCTGTTACAGAGCACTTGACCGGCTTTCTAGTAATAGCATTACTGCCAGGTCACTGATTAACTGGTATTTCGGAATTTTGCAACTTTTCCTTTTATATCAGACCAGTTTGAGTTAGTTTGCATTTACAAACGTTCAATCAATGCAATATCGGAGAGCCCATTCGCACTTCCGAACCCAGAGAAACACCGAAGTTCTACCCAATAGCCATCCAGCCCGACTGGAACGTTGGGGTCTGTTGTCGCGAATGCACGCTGTCTTGCTGATTTCCCCGGACATCTTATCAGGAGGAAACCATGGTCAAGGTATTCGCTTGCTTCGTACTGGTGGTCGGCGGCGCAGCGCTGCTGCTGCTCGGCACCGTCACCGGTATCACCCAGGACAAGCTCGTTCTACCGCTGGTCGAGATGGTCGCAGGCGCTCTTTGCGCCTGGGGCGGCTTCGAGCTGTCCCGCTGGAGTAACGACTAGAGCAGCTCGTCAGGCAGCTCGAGGTCAGGATCAGCTAAACATTAAAGCCCGCCTGAATCGCTGTTGGCAGCGCTCAGACCGCTTCGCGCGGAGCATTGCACCCGCGCCCACACTCACGGAAGGAGCGTCTCTATGTGGTCAATCGCAATGGCGCTGCTGATCACCGGACCGCTGATTGGGCTGATCGTCAGCCTAGTCAGCCGTCTGGCGATCGTGCAGCTTTTTCGCCGGTTCGGCGTGACCGAGGCCGGCAACATTTGCTCGGGAACGATTCCAAGTAAGTTCCGTTGCCTGATCGAGCTTTTGCTGAGCTTGCTCATGGCTCTGGCGCTGATCTGGATGCTGCTGGCCTGGTTCATCAGCCTGCCGTCGCTATTGGGAGCCTTCCTGACGATCGTCGGCTTCCACCTGGTCGCCACCCTGCGAGCAGTTCCCGAATACAGAAACTCAACTACGGCAACAGCCAAGAAATCGTGGACTGGCGTAAAATCGCGCCTGCGGCGGATACTTTCCTTCCGCCCTGGGAACGCCTCGGCGGCAACTGCAGACCGGCAGCTCGAGCTCACGCTGCCCGTCCAGCAACCGGAGGCCGACGCTCTACCGCAAGCTGCAGATGAGCCGCCGGTCACGATGCTGGCCGATCTGGTGAAGTCCGTGGAAGAAGCAGCCGGTCGACTGGCGGCAGCTGTCGATGATCTTAAGGCGAAGTATCAAGACGCTTGCGAATTCGCCAAGCTCGTCGCCGCCTTCCAGCAGTTTTCGATCTCTCGGGAATTGCAAACAGCGCTCGACGCAGAGTCGCGCAAACGCCAGCAGACTGTTACGAACCAGGCTTTGCTGGTTTCGCAGGAGCGCCTGGCCCTCGAGCAGCGCAATCAAGCGCTTGAGTCAGCGCGCTCCGGGCAGACAGCCGCCAACAACAACCCGCAAGCGACGCTCGATCGCGCCACCGCTGTACTGGGGCGCGCCGAGGAGCTGCTGTCCCAACAGCAGAAATGAATGTTCACCGTTGCGCCATGCACTTGCGGGCATGGCAATCAACGGCAAGTTTGCGCAGAAAGAACCAGTCGGCAACGAAGTTCACCGGCTGGTTTGACCCTCAACGAAAGGTGGCGATATGCATACGGTCCTGATCGTCCTTGCTACCGCTTATATGCTGCTGGCGATTGGCGCAGGGCTTTACTGCGGCCGGTTGATCAGCAATCAACACTTCGGTCTGGCATTGCTGGCGGTGGCAATTCTGTTCGTGGCAATGTTGGTCGGACTCAACCAGGAGCAGGTCGCGACGTTCTGGCAAGTGCTCGTGGCAGGTTGCGCAGGTTACTTCCTGAGCTTCGGAACCTGGACGCTCGTTGGCTGAAATCAGCTTTTCGCTGACAGCACCGACGGGCAATCGTTGCAGAAAGACAATCACACCCGCTGCTCGCAGCGCTTCGGCGAACGGGAGCAGCACTTCATTCACCCATTCTAATTTCGCCGCCCTCGAACGAAAGCGGCACCCGGTTTTGTTGCCGGACCAAAGGAGGCTCTGCAATGCGTTTCCAAATGATCTCCAACTTTCGAACAGTCATCAGGCACAACGACGGCACGGTGCAGCACATCAAGCACTGCCCGCCGCTGTCGACCCGCACCATCCTGGAGTTCCTCCAGATGCTGATGACCCAACCGCGGGTCTTGACCGCCGGAGCCCCGGGCGAAGGCGACTGCCTGCCTGAAGCGGACAACACGTCGCCCCGGCCAGGGGTCCCGGCAGCTCCGGTGCCGGAACAAGAGATCGTCGGCTTCTTCCAGGACGCCACCGGGTGCCATCCGCTGAGGGTCGCCAGCCCGGCGACGATTCTGCAAATCGTGACCGACCGGGCGCCGGCATATCTCGGCAGGTTCGCCGTCAGTCTCTACCTAGAAGCCGCTCGACGAGTCGGATTCGGCACGACTACCAACCCGGTCCAGGATGAAGCAGCGCTGCGCTGCCTGTTCGCCAAAGTCATCCGCGAGCTGCTTCCGGAGTTCCGCCTGCTCTTCCAGCAGCCGGAGATGGACGCCACCAACGACACGCCGTACTCGCGCCGCCTGCTCGGCTCGTGTGGCACCAAGGCCGCAGGCGTGCCTCGACGAAAGGAAGCTGAAGGGCCGACAACCGCAGTGGCAGGAGTTTCCGCCGGCTCGGCTCCGCCCTCCCTTGAGCAACCTGGCAACCACCGGGAGCCGGACTCCTACAACCAGGTGATGGCGCAGACGGTACGGGGCGTGCTCGGGCTGGCGTGGCTGGAGCTCATGCAACAGCCTGTTCCCAACCCTGCTTCGCTCAATTTTTCGAGCATCGCCTGCCTGGCCAGCCAGATCCGGCGAGTGGTGACCGGTAACAACCGCGGTTCGGACATCCTGCCCAGGACTGCTCGGCGCATCCTTGGACGCGCCCAGCGGATCAATCTGCCGGTGCTCGACACCATCGGCATGAGCGACGAAGAGCTGTTCGGTCGGTTCCGGCACCTGACCGAAATTGATGCACAGGCGCTCAACGGCTGAGGCCGGGCGCCGACACGCAGACCGGGCAACTGTACAGTTGCCCGGTCTGCTCTGCTCTTTCACAAATCAACCCAACTCAAGTTCAGAACGGAGCGAAACATGTCAGCGTACAACGTGATCGTCGTCGGAGGCGGGCACAACGGCATCGTCTGCGCGACCTTCCTTGCACGCAGCGGCTTGAAAGTCGTCGTGCTCGAAGATCGTGATGTCATCGGCGGTGCCTGCCGCACCGAGAAGCCGTTCGGCAAGGTGCCCGACCTGGTCGCTTCCACCGGCGCCTATCTGATCGGCCTGATGCCGCCGGAGCTGATGGCGATGCTGGGCGTCAACATCCCGCTCATCAAACGCAAGCCGCACTACTTTCTGCCGACGCGCGAAAGTGGCTACCTGCTGCTCGGCGCCGGCGACGACACAAGGAAACAGTTCCACCAGTTCTTCTCCGAGCAGGATTGGCAGGCGGACCAGGCCCTGCAAGCGGAGCTGGAAGCGATTCGCTCCGATCTGCACCGCTGCTTCCTCGAGGAGCCGCTGTCAGTAGAGGAGACCGCCGAGCAGTACATCCGCCCGGAGCTTCGTCAGGTGTTCATCAACCTCTGCCGGGGCTCGGTCGGGTCATATCTCGATCGCTTCCCGTTCAGGAGCGAACTACTCAAGGCGATGTACGCCAGTACTGACGGCTTCACCGGCTGTTACGGCACCTGGGATACGCCCGGAACCGGGTTCAACTTCCTGCTGCACAACATGTGCCGCCTGCCGGGCGCTGACGGGACATGGATGACGGTCGATGGCGGAATGGGCACGGTCACCAGGCTGCTTGCCGAAGCCGCCCAATCCGCCGGAGTCGAGTTTCGCACCAGCTGCAAGGTCGCTTCAATCGCGCAGACCGCCGGCAAGGTCGACGGCGTAGCACTCGCCGACGGGAGCGAACTCAAGGCACCGGTGGTGGTGTGCAACTGCGACCCGTATCGCATGCGCGATCTCTTCGGCAGCGCGCACCTGTCAGCCGCATTCAACCAGCGCCTGGACCGATACGCAAAGCTGACCGGCACCAGCTACAAGCTCAACATCGTGCTCGACCGGCTGCCGACCTTTCGCTGCCTGCCGGAGGATCGCGGTCAGTTCAACACCACCATTCACCTGCTGCCGGAAGGTCCAGGCATCATCGAGAAGTTGAAAGAGATCCACCGAGCGGCCGAGTCGGGGCGGCTGCCGGACAATCCGCTGGTCGAATGGTACTTCAACCCTTCACTCAAGGACGACGCCGGTCGGAGTTCATCGGCGCTCTTCGTCCAGTCGGCGCCTTATGAGCCGGAAGGCGGCTGGGCCCAGTCGGAGAGCAAGTTCATCAATCGCCTGCTCTCGACGCTCGACGAATTCGCCCCCGGCACCAGCAATCTGGTAGTCGACATGTTACCGCTTTCGCCCAAGGCGATCGAGGAGCGTTTCGGCATTCGCGGCGGACACATCTTCCATGTGGACCACCGCTTCCCGCTCAACGAGCGACTGCCGTACGCCATCCCAGGCGTAGCCGGTCTCTACGCCTGCGGAGCAGCTTGCCATCCCGGCGGCGGTGTCACCGGAGCGCCCGGTTACATCTCAAGCCAGAAGGTGCTGAAAGACCTGGCAATCGTCAAAAGCTGAATCGACTGAGCTTAGCCTGCTGCTGAAACGAGCAAGTTGAACCGTGCAAAGTCGGAGTGAGCAGCGATCGCCGGATCGCAGCCGCTCCGACCTTGCAGGAGACCAGGAGCGCTGTTAGCATGAACCAACCGCCAGCGGCAAGCGTTTTTTTGAGGATTTGTTCGCCCTGGTCCGCGAGCGCGCGTCGCCTAACGTCCGACTGTCAAGGAGCTGCTCGATCTGGCTCACCACTTGCTTCGTCTGTAGCAAATCAACGAAAAGCAGTGACCCCCTGAATCCCAATAGAAGGAGACTTCCAATGGTAGGCATTTGCGAACCATTTGCCACGCAATACGATTCGTTCGCGGCGGCCCTCGCGGCACTCCGCACAGGCGACACCTGTCCTGAGCAGGAAGTTCAAGCTCGCTATCAAAAGCTGCTCAATCAACTCAACACGACAGTTCAGTCGCTCGGTGGCATTCACATGAACGACCCCAATGGAATCCATCATTTGCTGAACAGTCTGGTCTCTCTGTGTCCGTCCGATGACTGGCGCCTGGCTACCAACTGTGCAGCAATCAATCAGCTCGTGCTCTTGGTGCATCAACTGGTATTGAAGATACGTGCCGAGGCCGACAACATTCACGCCATGGTTCAGGCTGACCTGAAGTACCAGAGATCCACTCTGGGCAGGTGACGGCAAGCGCATTCGAAGGCATGTTTGCTGCCTGACTGATTCAGACGGTTGCGCCGTCACCGTGAAGCAGAAGAGGGGAAACGCCAGGCAAACTCTGGCTTTTTCCCTTCTTTCCCTCTACCACCCTCTTTAGTATTTCAAAGCACCAACATCGCCTCAAACCGACCGTCAAATCACATGCCTGTCGAGATAGCGCGGGTAAACTTCGAGGCATCATAATTCAGTCTGCATTTTCCGGTATTAGTAGGCAAGTCTGGGAATCTAGGTCGTGCGGGCTTGAGAACGACACTCCCCTGCAACAGGCATGTCAAATCATTAGTACTATATGCACAAATAGATCCAGCGCTAAAAAGAGTAGAGGAAGGGTCTGACCCGTCCACTCTCTTCTCAGCGCCGGAGAGCGGTCTTGGCGACCGAGTCTCCAGCTCTGTGCGATCAATCATCGCCGGCCTCCTTTCTAAGGATTGGGCATCCCGAAAGGAAGCTTCGGACGCTTGGCCGCCGGCAGCTGCAAGCGATGAAAACGCCCCGGGTAGCGCTCGTTGCAGTACTCGATCACCTTGCCGACCGCGAAGACCGGATCTTCCGTAATGTGGAACAGGTCCAGGTCGCGCTGCCCGATGTGCCCACGCTTCTGCTGCGACTCGGCGAGGAACGACAGCATATTGCGCCAGTACTGCGGGTCCGGGTCCATGAAGAAAACCGGCGCCGGCTCCAGGTGCCCGCACTGAATCAGAGTAAGCACCGAAAAGGCCTCGCGCAACGTTCCCAATCCCCCGGCCAGGACGAAGTATCCCATCGAGAACTCCTCGAACATCATCTCCCGAGCCTCAAAGTAGTAGTGGTCGAGTGAGATGTCCTGATGCGGATTCGGCACCGACTCGTGAGGCAGTTCGCTGATGTTGACGCCGATTGACAGCCGCTTCTTGCCCCCACGGTTGCCTTCGCTCATCACACCGTTGTCGCCACCACCGGTGATGACCGCGAATCCGGACTCGGCCAAGAGCGAGCCGACTTCGTAGGACAGCTTGCACTCGGGCGCGTCGGGGCCGGTGCGCGCGGTTCCGAAGATCGAGACACCGGGAATTTCCCGCCCGCGCTTGCCTCGCTTCAGTGCGGATTCCAGCAACTTCAATCCGCTAGAAATCTCACGGGCAATACCGCCCACGATCTGGTCGCGGCGTGCTTCGCCGGACTTACCATGCAGGTCTTTCTTCTTCAACATGACTCTATCTACCTTTCTGTGTAATGTGTTTTTTGCGCGGGCGCTCAAGACACCACCGCTGGTGCGCTTACGCACACCAGCGGCTGTTGATGTCTTTGCGCGAAGGACTCAGACGCCCTGCATCTGCTCCATCGGCATGCGGCTCAGGCGAGACATGAATTCGTCCCGCTGCCGAATTCGGCCCGGTCCCTGGAGAACGCAGCAAACCGTCTCCATGATGAACCGAACCCTTGCCAGCAGCGAGGGCATTACCGGTACGTGAACCACCGGAACGCCTTTCTCCATGTAAGCTCGCTCGAGCGAATGCCGGAGCACCTTCGCGAACTCCTGGTTTTCGTAGCGCACTCCGTCGAACTCGTAGCTCGGTAGCTCTTCCAGCAGGAAGGCCAACTTGTAGCGAGGCCCGTCGACAACCTGCAGGAAATCCGGAACCGGGCAGCCGGTGGCATAGCAATAGCCGATGCCATCGAACACGCCGCGATCCTGGAAGACCAGCTCCTGACTGCCGGCGAACAACGACTCGTAGGACAGCTGCCTCGTCTTGGCCTCACGCCGGAAGGAGATCGGGTCAACCATCGGATGCAGCTTGCCTTCCATAATGATCTCCCGGGCCATCTCGTGGATGGTCGGAAAACCGGCAAGCCGCCCCAACAGTTCGACGAGTGTGCTTTTACCAGCACAGGGAGGACCGGTCAGAACGATGTTCTCAGACATCAAAAAAGGCTCCTTTGGAAGCCCCTCCAAATCCAGGCCCGGAGGATGGCCTCAGCCCGCATTCGACTCTCGACTCCAAGCGAGAATCGACGGATGACCAACAACCCGGAAGGGCTGCTAGTTTCATCCTCTTTGCTGTCTGGTGGACGCCGCTCAAGCATCCTGTTACTTGCCGTTGTCCTCCTTTCCACCCTTCTGCTCGGGTGCGCCACCACCATCGTTGCCGTCGTCCTTGTTGCCTCCGAAGAGGACGGCCAAGCCGACCGCGGCGAACACGGACAACACGACCGAGAAAATCCCGCCCACGAAGAAGGCGACAACCGCGCCGAAGAAGCCGGCGAAGATCGACTGAACGAGCGCCAGGTTGGGGCTCGCATTGACCAGCGGCGAGGTCATCACGCTGTAATTGGCCAGCCCGGCGTAAATGCCGTAGCAGGCGGCGAACAGGGAGACGAGCACGAAGATGACGCTGGCGTACTTGGCCAGAAACTGTTTGCTTTGGTCTTTCATGATGATGCTCTCCTTGATTGAGGATTTGACACGCACACGAGAAGCAACGCAGCGCCCGCCGCTGCTGATACGGGAACAGCAGCGGCGGGCGCTGCTCGAGAACAGACAAGGACGGCGGTGCCGCTCTTGCGAAAGACGCGGTACCGCCGTCGCTTGGCAGACGCGTTTACTTCTTGCCGTTATCCCGGGCGCCCGGCACCGACAGCGGGTCCTGCGTGCCGGTGTTGTACGCGTCCTGCGTGCCCTTGGTCGTGACGATCAGGTACATCTGGTCGCGTGCATCGACGCCGCGCTTCACCGACGTCCCGATCCGCGCTTCGAGCGCGCTCGTCGGATAGCCGCCCACCATCCACTTGTGCGGGATGTCCTGCCGCTTGCACCAGTTGTCGTACTTGGCCAGCATGCCCAGCAGCTTCGTCTGCTTCTGCTTGTACGCCTCTCGCCCCTGCGAGATCAGCTCCACGATCTTGTCGTAGATCGTCAGGTCGATCTGCGGGTACGCCTCCGAAATCGCGCTGAACAGCTGACCCTGCCCCGGCTGCGCCGAGGTCTTGCCCTCGTAGCGCCCCTTGACCGCGTCCGTCAGGATCTGGTCCATCTTGTCCGACTTCAGGTTCGCCACCCCGATCGTCTCGTAGAACTTGCTGACGTAAGACGACAGCTCGTTCTGGTTGTCCAGGTACTGGCTGTTCAGCTGCGTCTCCATCGCCACGCCTTCGCGCTGGATCGAGTTGTAGTACATCAGCAGCCCGACGCCACCCAGGAGCAGACCGCCGAACAGCACGCCCACCACCACCAGACCGATCAGAAGACCCTTGCTCATGACTGTTTCTCCTTTTTTGGTTCCGCAGAACCAGAAAGTTGTTGCCGCAAGCGCGGCGAGATCCGACCCAGAGAAGCGGGCGCCACCACACATAGTGGCGCCCGGAAGATTTGCGAGAAGACTCGGCATCGGCCGGCAACTCCTCGCGACTGCGGATACGGAGAGCCTAATTCAAGACGCTCCGCTTACTTCTTGCCACTGTCCTTGGCTCCGGGCGCCGGCAGCGGATCCAGCACGCCGGTGTTGTACGCGTCCTGCGCCGTCTTGGTCGTGACGATCAGGTACATCTGGTCGCGCGCCTCTAGCCCGCGGCTGACCTTGGTGCCGATCCGCGCTTCCAGAGCGCTGGACGGAAAGCCGCCGACCATCCACTTGTGCGGGATGTCCTGCCGCTTGCACCAGTCGTCGTAGCGGCGCAGCATGTCGAGCAGCTTGGTCTGCTTGTTCTTGTACGCCTCACGACCAGAGTTGATCAGGTCGATGATCTTGTCGTAGATGGTGAGGTCGAGCGTCGGGTACGCCTCCTTGATGACGGAAAAGAGCTGCCCGCGGTCGGGGCGAGCTGCGCCCTGACCGTCGTAGCGACCCTTGACCGCATCGGTCAGAATCTGGTCGAGCTTGTCGGACTTCAAGTTGGCCACGCCGACCGACTCGTAGAACTTGCTCACGTAGCTGGACAGCTCGTTCTGGTTATCCAGGTACTGGCTGTTCAGCTCCGTCTCCATCGCCACGCCTTCGCGCTGGATCGAGTTGTAGTACATCAGGTAGCCGCCGCCGCCCAACAGCGTCAGACCGAGCAGGCTGCCCAGCACCACCAGGACGATGATCGTGTTTTTGCTCATGGTGTTCTTTGTTCCTTTGCTTGAGAATTGGAATCACTCAGTGTTTGCCGCCGGAGCGGCTTAGGAAGAGACGACCGGGACTCCGGCAGAAGCGCGGAGCCCTGACAGCACGGCATCGCAACCTGCGCTCGAGCTAGAGGCGTGAGCGCAGGTTGCGGCTGGCGGGCACACCGGCATAGATGCAGATGCCCCACGCCACGCACCCGAAGGCGCAGGTCGCGAATAGCACCCAGAAGTGCTGCATACCGGTCGGCTCGACCTCACGCAGCAGGTAGGAGTAGCCGATGTTGCCGGACTCCCCGGGTTTGCCCATTCGCACCCGCTGGAACTTGTTGGGTCCCCACAGCACCAGCTGCAGCGCCCCCTTCGGTTCCGGGTGACTGATCTCGAGCGCGCCGCTCAAGGACGAGGCCTTCGGTCTGCCCAGGATGGACTGCGGGTCCAGCTTAGCTCCCTTGAGCTGATTCTGGACTTCGACCACCATCGCTTCATTGCCTTCCGGCATGCCGGTACCGGCGCGCGCCCAGGAGACCGTCTGATTGTCCTTGGTGCCGAGCACGACCACGATGCCGTTCTTGGACAGCGCGTCATGCCCGAAATCACTCGGCGACAGCCAGTAGGCCATGAGCGCCAGGAAGTAATTGTCGGCGTCCGTCACCCGATTGGCGTCGACGATAACCAGATGCAGGTCTCCCTGCAACTCGGTGCCGAGCGCGCCGTTGAAGCGGTTGATCGCGTCCTGCCAGTTGCCGGCAGGGTTGGCGCCGACCATGTACACCCGGTCTTCCAGGTAGTAGGTGTGGACCTGATGGTTGAACTTCGGCATCAGCCCATCCTGCTTGTACTTGTCGATCGAATCGCTGAACCGATGAAGGATCGACCGGTGACTGGCCAGAATGTAGTTGTCGTAGTCCTTGCGCATCGTCACCGGTCCCGAATCGCCGCGAGCGATCCGGTCGCGAGCTTCGGCCCAGAACGGCGGAATCCCCACCTCACCCGGGAAATTGGGAACGGCCACCAGCCAGTTGAAGCGGTCGGAGTCGGGATTCTCAGGCAGGTTGCGGTCGGCGATTGTGGTTTCGCCGATGTTCGAGATTACCTTGTAGGTGTACTCGTGGTTGGTGTACGGCACGTTGTGATAGACGGTTTTCGTCTTTCTCACGCGCCGAGTGCCGGTCCGCTTTCCCTTGCTGTCATAGACCGGCTCGTCTTCGTAGTAGGTGACCTGCTCGGACCGCACCCAGTAGTGCTTCATCGGCCCGTCTTCATAGCAGTTGAGGGTCTCGCGGACCACCTTCGTCTCGAAGCCGCCCCAGTTCTCCTGGAACGTTACCTGACTGCTGATGGCCAGCTTCGTTCCGACCCAGGCGGTGGTCGGAATGACGATTAAGAGGAGCACCGCCGAGGCGATGCCGAGCTCTTTGCCGTCAATTCGGTACTGCGACTCGGTCTTGTCCAGGTAGAACTTGACGATCAACCCGATCGCCATCACCAGGACGGCTCCTTCCAAAATGAGCATGAACATAGAGTTTGTTACCTCCAAGACAGCCAGATTTGGCAAAGATGCACCGTCAGCTCTCGATTGACCGCTTGCTTGGCCGGAACAAAGCAAGTGCTCAATTGAGAGCTGAGGCGCGGACGACTGTTGACACTGGATAACCTTCGATGCCAGCTCAGGTCCAGTTCCTGAAGGCGGGCCCCGACCTCGAACCACGCGCTCGCTCGCCCGGGTCAGCCAGGCATAAAGCGGCGAGTTTGAAACCACCGGCGGTTAGCGCTGCGTGCGCATCACATAGACGGTGTCGGCGTACTGGCGGGCCCCGAGCGGCATGCCTGAGCCAGGCTGATCGCGGTAAGCAAGCGGGAAGCGACTCGGCTTGTTACCAAGATTCCAGACCTCGACGCCGGTTTGCCCGACCACCAGCAGCTGGTTGTGCTGGGCGATGAAGTGCAGGCTGCGCACGTAGCGGCCGGCGCCGGTGGAGATGGTCTGGATGTCGGACTTCGGGCCAGCCTTATGGTTGTGCAACAGCACATCGCCGCCATAACCGCCGAATGCAACCAGCGGCAAGAGCGGGTGGGTTTGCACGCAATAGCAGTCCCAGTTGAACTCCTCCTCCTTGTTTTCGTTGGAGACCAGATAACGCCACACGTTGACGACCGGCTTGGCCTGGGCCTCTTCACCTTCGGCAGCCGGCTTCTGGCGCGGAGCGGCAGCCGGGATATTGAGGCAACGCACGTTGCAGCCGCTCGTGAAGAAGAGCGACGAGTTGTTGTTGTCGAACGCAAGCGAGTTGACGCACTTCTGGCCGGTGCTCACATAGACAATCTCTTGCGGTTGCGGGTAGAGCCGCCAGATTCGCAGCAGACCGTCCGTGCTGCCGGCAGCAAGCATCGCTCCATCGTGGCTGTAAGCCACCGAGTGCGCGCGCGGCATGAAGAGCTTGCGCGGCTCATCCTCGAGCTGGCTGAGATTGATGCGCAGGACGCTGACGGTGTCGTCACCGTAAGCGACAGCTGCCTCGAATCCCGGCCACTTTTCGTTTTTCGGGCGGAAAGCAAAGCCGGTCAGCGGGTGCCTGACCGGCAGCTGAAGCAGGCGAGCGGCGTCGTCGGTTGACCGGCGGACATCATAGAGCCTGGCTTCCCGGCCGTTCATCACGACAGCCGCGAAGCCGACCTGATCGGTCATGTACGTTGCCCGGACGCTTTCTTTCTCCTCCTGCGGAATCGTCCAGTCCGCAAACTTTCTGGCGAGAATCGAGGACATGACATGTCCCTTTCTAGACGCTGTGAAATTGATCGGAATTGCCGCTCACAGCTGAGAGCAGGCTCCGATTAATAACAGGTACTGCGTCCGGCTTTCCGCCCCCGAGCGACAGGCCTCCAGGTCAACCCACTGAGTCGACAGTGACCTGACCTGGAGGTCCTCACTCTTGAGACGGGGCGGCAAAGTCCGAACGCTCACCTTCAATCCACCGGCTGCTCTACGCAAAGCAGCACGGTTAAAAGCGCTTGTCGGCAAGATGCGAACCTCACGGATGGTTGTCGAGGTAGACAAAACCGGTCCGCGGGCGCCGCTTCTGCACGCGCGCCTGCTCGAACTCGGCGGCAGTCCGCTGGTTGAAGAGCTCGAGAGCAGCGGCGCAGCCGGCCGGGTCGGCGAGGGCGGAGCCGGGGTCGAGATACCCGCCTTCCATGGCCAGCATCGCGTAGTGCTTCGGCGTGCCCATGGACGCGCCGCACGCGATCAGCTGGTTGTTGACGACGGTGGCGATGCCGCAGGTGACAATCCCGTTGGCCTTCAGCACCGGCACGATGCTCTGCCCGCGATTGACGGGTCCGACCAGACCGGCGTCGGACATGGCGAAGTCGATGCCGCTCAGGTCGATCTCCACGAGCCGGTCCACGTCGCCGTTCCAGACGTCCTGCATCGGCTCGGCAGCGTTCGGATTACCCCGGATGCCGACGATGCGCGTGTCACCGAGTTCGGTGGCACCGATGATCCAGATCACGTCATGCCCCCGCTGCTCGAGCCACTGTTTGATTTCCAGCGCCATGGCGGGAGCGTCTTCGATCAGTAGAATGTTCATAGCACTTCCCCTTTCTGTTTTTCTTTTCCTGGGGAGAATGTCCTCAAAGGAAGGAGCACAGGCCGCTTTGACGAAACGGACTGCACCCCCGCCGAGAGTTGAAGAGAGGTGCGGCTTACGCCAGCTTCACCTCAAGTATGAAGCGGTTGCCCGCCAGAAGCGCTAGCCAGGGATGCCAGTGCAGGAAGCACTAGTCCCAACTGTAGTTGCGCTCGCTGCTGCCGCGGTTGCGAGTCCGTCCGGACTGACCGCTGTTGCGTGCTCCGCTTTCAGCTCGCTTGACCGCGAAACCGAAGAGATGAGTCACCGCTTTGAGCAAACCGGAAAGAACGTGCGACACCAGCTTTACAGCTCCACCAATCGCTCGTTCCGAGCTCTGCCCGCTCAGCATGCCGAGACCGCCGCAGATCAAAACGAACAAGAGTGGAACAGCCAGCAGCTGCGACGCTGCGTTGAACAACCAATCAAACACTGTATTCATCAAGAATTTCCTCCATGTGCCTTGAAAAACGTCTCGCCTTTTGACAGTCGCCCGCAGCCAAGTTCAGCCCAACGCATAATCTCCTTGCGACTTTTGGGTTGAAACTAATTAGCAGAAAACGATTTCGGGGTTGAGACTGTGCTTTCTGAAAACAGATAAGTGAAACGTGTTCGTACGATACGCAAATGATCTAATAAATTACAAGGAGATCAGAACCTTCGCGCGAAGGTTCGGCAAGCATTCAAAATGCTGTCTGTTGCTTAGTCTTGAATGCAGCAACAGATACAGTTGCAGGTCCAAAACCGGCAGCATTAACAGGTAGCTGAAAGATCGGCTCCGAAAGCGGCCCCGAGATTAAAACGAGTATCCGAAATAGTATTTTTCCCACTCACACCGCCGGCTCAAGGCTAGCGCAGCTGCGTTTCCGTCTAATCTTCCAGCGCACCGGAATTGTCGCGCGGAAATCTTCAAGCGGCTATCTTCAGCTCCGCTGGCGCGCCTTAACGGAGAGAGCCTGACACAATCGTCCGTCGGCACCGGACTGATGATTTCCGCACATCTAACGATGTCGTGCTTTCACATTCAGTGTGAATTAGACTCATCGTTTGCACAGCTCCGCCAGGCGCGTTCAAGGCGCGGCTATCTGCCGCTTGCCAAGCCGTTAAACCGCGGCCCGACTCTACGCCAGCACCGTCTTGGCGAACAAAACAGCTTGCTTGTAAGAGATCCCTTTTGCTAAACCAGATGTGACTTTGTATAGCCACATGCCCTGAGATTACCAAAAGAACTACAGCCGATCCCTTGCCTGACTGAACATTACTCCGTTTGAACCGCATATCTGCAGTTCTAGCGAGTTTTGCTCTGGGCGCCCGGATTGGCTGGAATCGCGTCAGGAGGTATTCACATGCTCTCCTTGTACCGGCTTTCCCAGTGGGCAAGCCACAATTCAGAGGTGGCGCTGAAAAAGGCAAGCGATGCGTGCACGGATCGAGCTGGAATGCAGCGAGCGCTCACCGCGCCGCCCTCCACACGCTTGATGCAAGCATGCCGGAAGAACGGACCCACTGGCCTGACCGGCAAATGGGAATCGCTCTTCTTCGCTCTGCCAGAACGGCTGCTCGCCTCACTTTCTTACTTCATCGGCAACACCAAGAGCGCTACCGGCCGCCCCGCCGAGTTGCCGGCGGATATCGCCGTTACGCTGGAGCAGTGGCGAACTGGTGGAATCGACCCATGTTTTGACGGCGTCCGCCCGGAAAACCTGGCAACCATCGAGTCCATTCTGCTCTGCCACGGACTGAGCCCGGTCGGAGACTCGCTCTTGCTTCTGGCCGATCTCGGTCGCGCCCATCGCGTTTCATCAGCGCTCGGGCTGCCAATCGCCGTCATGCTCACTGCGGTCGACTGGCAGAAGGACAATCGCTCGCTTCTGCAGCTGCCAACCTTGTCCGCCTTGCAAGCGGAACAAGCTCTGGTTGGCTGCCAGGAGCGGCGCCTGAAATTGTACGCGAAACTCGGCATCAGCAGCCGACCTTTCGCCACAGACAGAGGCAGACTAGAGGAAATCTCCAACTTCTACCGAACGCTGGCGGGCGAACTCTGGCAGGTCAATACGACAGGCAGTCTGTCCGTCGACCAGCAAAGGGCGATCGCTGGCGCGCTGCCGGCAGAGCTCGAGCTGAAGCACAAGCAAGACTTGCGCGTGCTGCGCTTCTTCGCCAAGCAGTTCAACGGCTTCGACCCGGAGTACTTCTGGTACTTTTTGAACCAGTATTTCGCTCAACAGGAATTTCAAGGCAACAGCCTGAAAGTCGCTGTCGAATCTGAAGAGAAGTTCGACCGTAACTTCCAGGAGCTGAACGATTGCTTGGCGATCTGGAGCGAATCACCGAACAACAGCCGCGCCGACGCTCTGCCGGTGGTCTATCTGCCGCAATACAAGTCAGGCACTCTGCGCATCCTGCCTTACACTCCGCTTTCGCTCGACGTGATGAAGCAGGAGGCGGTCAAACAAGATCATCGCCAGATTCACAATTACATAGTGAGCCTGGACGAAGACCAAAATGTCGAGAGCATATCAAAGCTGCTTGCGCAAACTCCCTTGGGCGAGCGCAACCGGCTGGTCGCCGACCTGTTGAGCTTCCTAACGCTTTCCGGGCAAAAGCTGGGGATGCCAGCAGTCGAAAAAATCGGTGCCGCTGCAGGCATCTGCCTGGCATCGGTACTTTCGGCAATCAGCGCTGAGGCCGCTTTCGTCTTCGAACAGGAGCTGGCGGTGACCAGCCCGGAACGTTTCCAGACTTTCTGGGCTGCCGGTCTCGAGTCAGCGCTTACCGAGGTGCAACCACAGCTGGTGCCACTGCCGCTGGCCAGCCAGCTCTTCGAGGAGCAGGATTGGCACGCAGATCGCACCACTGCGTTTGCTCAATTGTGCCACCTCTGCCGAGCAATCTACACGGTGATCGTAAGCTGACCGTTAGCCTGACCAGACTGCCGGATGGCCCGTTCGTGGAAACGTTCGGGCTGTCCGGCAGCTTTCTCTTCTTTTTGTCCTTTTTGCGCCTTTTTCTTGCACTTTTGTCATTTTTACCAGCGCTGAGCAAGGAGAGCGGCAGCCAAACTACGGACCACACCTTTGGCCATCGAGGCCTACCATAACCACCCCCGGCAGTGGGGATACTGCGTGTAGAGCAAAACATTTTGGCGAGCGGATACTTTCCGCCCCGACCGTTTCGTCCTCGGCAGCTGAGCACCGCTCTGCCCCCCTGCCTGCTCCGGCAAACAGCCTCTGGCCTGGCGAGAAGCCTCAGGCTCGCAAGTTGATATCGCCCACAGCTTGAAAGTACGGTGCAGTCATGTTCGTCCACCTACTCTCCTGAGATCGCTGCCAAAAACTTCTAAAACAGCCAGTTCAAATCAGTTCCAAACGCACGGCACCGTTCTCGGATGGGGCTGCTCCAACTCTGTAGGCGCTTCCTGCAGAACACAAAAGACAAGAAAGGCGGGTTTCAATTCGATGTACAGACTGACGGTGAGAACACTGCTTCTCCTCCTTACGCTCCAACTGTTCGTCATCACCAGCCCGGCCCCGCTCATGGCTGCCGGTTCACCCCTTACGACCAGCTTTTACTCGCTGGCCTCCGACGACGAAAACGCAGTGGAGATTCCCACACTGCTGCCCAACATCGCCGCCAACGAGCGAGACAACACGCGCTACCAGCCGGATTCCGGTTGCATCACTTTGAGAAATTCGGTCAGCCCCAGCATCGTCAAGATCCAGATTCGAGAGATCTCCTCGAAGGAATTTCGGCGCAGCGGCACCGGCTTCATCGTGCGAGCCGACGGTCTGATCGCCACCTGCCAGCACGAGCTGCCCGGCTATCTCGGCTCAGTGCGTGTGGTCGTAGCCGACGGCCGAACCTACGACGTCGACATCGTGCTGGAAGACAAGCCCAACGACATCGCCCTGCTCAAGATCAAGCAGCCGGACGGCCAAACCTTTCCGGCCCTGGCTATGGGATCGTCGCAGACCCTCGTGAGCAGAAGCGATCTGACCGTCTTCGGCTATCCGCGAAACTGGGACCGGGTGTTCATGTCGCCGGGCGTATTTCTCGGCACCGTGACCGCCGGTATAAAGTACTCCGGCAAGAAGCCGATCACGTACATGGATCCGACCCGTTCTATGCTCCTTCTCTACATGCACTGCGAGCCCGGCAATTCCGGCTCGCCGCTGGTGGATCAGGCCGGACACGTCGTCGGCATCGTCGAATCAGTGTCGAACAACAAGACGATGACTGAAGCTACGCCCGTGGACTTGCTGATCAAGGACATGAATGCTCTTTAGCTGCTTGGCGACAAGCATCAACGCTCTGGAAATGATGCTCCAGGCGGTAACCAGCTCGTCTTCAACCGTGCTTTGCCCCTGAAAAGAGATAGGATGAGCGCTCAGTTCTTCCTCTCCTCTTTTCCTGGCGAAATTTCTACTATTATATATCGTTGCAGCAACCAACAAAAAGAAGAGCAGACGAGCTTGAACTCGACTGCCCCTCTCTCAGGTATTTGCTCAGCAGCAGAGGAGCCGCCCACAAAGTGGACTAGCTCCTCTGGGAAGAACAGACTACTTGCGGGCGGCCGACTGAGCCTGTTCGTCGGTGAGGTGGTCAGCAGCCACGTATGCGACCAGGGAGATCAGACCCTGGAAGATGCCGGCGGCGGCGAAGAGGTGAAGCATCGGAGCGATCACGAGCAGAAGCACGGTGGCAACGGCGCTGATCGGAAGAGCTTGCTCGGCCGACATCGCCTTGTTGCCCAGGAAACCGGACTTCACGACGGCGTCGACGATGGTGTAATAGGCGGTGAAGCCGGCACCGGCGATCAAGGCGGCGAGGATGACGCCGAAGAGTCCGGAGGCGGCGAGGCCGGCGAGAGCGGTCATCTTGATCAGACCGAAGGTGCTCAGAAGAGCGGTGAGGATGCCGAAAGCGGCGGTTTTGTACAGGTAAGACATGATATACCTTCCTTCTGGGATGCTAATCCCAATGTTGTGGTCGGTAGCGTCGAGGCCCCGACCGGCGGGAACACCGATTGTTTTTTCCGATTGCCTTCTACAAAGAAAGTCCGGTTGAGAGAGTGTGCTGCTGAGCGAAAACAACTACTTCCAGCAACGCCAGTCGACAGCCGTGCCAGATCGGCAATGCCTAAAGGCAATGCGAATTTGGTTTAACTGGCTAAATGACTGCGCTTTCCTGGAAGGGGCTCACTTTGCGTGCAGGAGGAAAAACGAACGGATGCCTCAACCTAACATTGTCAAAATCCTGAACTCAACAAGAATTCTTACCGCCATGGCTGAGCTTGCGCGACCACTCCGAACATCCACTTAACCACCCCACAATCAACCGCTGCGGCTGCTCAATCGTTCATTCTTGGAAGCTCACTGCCTTCCCAATGACAAAGCACGGTAAACACCATTGAGTTTCAGCCGACGCACGAAAGCGCCCAATCGGCAACCGCATCCAGCGTCGGTTTTCGCTCAAGATTTTGGCGCCTGTGTCACAAGAGCAGCCTGGATAAACCGCCTCAGCCGCCGGCGCCAAATCTCCACCAGAGACGGCCAGCGTAAAAAGCCGAGCGTACTACGTAATTTCCCCACTGAGATCGAGTCGGCCGTCGGTTCGCAATCCATAGCGCGGGATCGGCGAAGCGTTCTTTCTCTCACCGTTTCGGACCAAGCTATGGCTGCTTGAGGGCAGGCTGATCCCGCCTCGAACAAACAGTTGGGAGGTCTGCGGCAAGCTATGCCGGCACTTGCTCAACCGCTCTCAAGAGATCAACCGTCTCCATCACGCTTGCGAACTCTTGATGCAAACTGGCCAGCGCACAAGCGTGTACTGTCTCAGCCGAAAATTCTCGGCGATCGTAGCCGACACGATTAAAGGTGGCGGTGGCATCGGCGATCACGATTGTCTTGAAGCCGAGATTCCCAGCCATTCTGGTACTGGTGGATACACAATGATCGGTCGTCAGTCCGACGAGTACCACCGTCTCATATCCATTCTGGCGCAGGTACGACTCCAGACCGGTGCCGATGAAGGCGCTGTTCACGTGCTTGCTTTCAACTCGCTCATTTGCCAGCGGTTGTACTTCCGGCTTGAATCCGTTGCCCGGTTGAAAAGGGCGAAGCGGTGAATTTGGCTCGACCGAATCATGCCTAACATGCACCACCGGTCTGCCGGTGCGCCGCCAAGCTTCGAGCAGGAGAGCGATGTTACCTTCTGCTTGCGGATTGTTGCGCTTCCCCCAGCATGGATGGTCGAACCCCATTTGAACGTCGATGATTACGAGCGCGGCATTATGCAGCATGGCAAATCACTCCGAACACAACCGCGATGACTGTTTGCAACCCAATGTTGAAGCGACACAAACAGACACATCAGTTTACCTCGACAATCACCCGGCTCCAGCAGATTGAGTAGAACGAACGCCGCCAGATTAGACGAGACACTAACTGCGCTAATTACCCAGAAGCAAATCATGGGGGGAACTACGTGCTCACAAAAGGGTTCAACAGCTGTAACATAAGAGCGAACCCGCACCCCCGTGAAACATCCCCAGTGATGCATTTCAATTCTTAAGGCGATGCTCAGAGAGCAGTCGCTCCGACTGATATTGGACTTCTAACTTTGCCATATTTTTCTTGTTCTGACATACCAGTTTTGTTAGCCTGGGTTCATTGTTCTTGACCCCCAGATCAAAAAAGAGAGTAAACGTACTCCAGAAAGGACAAGTCTTAGCCACCTTCGACCAGACGTCTCAGCTCTATCTTGCTGGGCGAGGAGTACTCGCTCGACAGAGCCACAGACGCGAAGCCAGTTCGTGCGGCTTCAGGCTACTCACAGGAGTCACCGTCATGCTTGAAACTACCACCGATTGACCGCCCGATCGCCTGATCGAGGCACACCTGCCAATCAACGGGAGTCACCCATGTTGAACTTGCCTGATCTTCTGGCCCACAAGCTCATGTATCAGCGACTTATCTCCGGTAATGCATCCTTCTCCGGTCTCGTCTACGTCCTGCACGAGATCGCCGACCGGCTCGACCGCGCAGGCAAAAACCTCGCAGCCGGCTACCTGCATCAACTGTCGGATGAAATGTCAGCCTTGATCTCCTTACGCGTTAGCCGCTCCCCGAGCGAGCTGTCTGCCCTGGTCGCCCGGGAAGCACGCCTGATGCGGGGACAAACCGAGTTTCTCGAACTCGCTCATGAGCTTGCCTCGCTCGTACCGCTCTTTGCCAGTGCCGGTGAAGTGAGTGTCGCTCAATTTTTCAGTTACCTCACCAGCGACATGGTCGCCTGCGTGCACAGCTGGAGAATGAACGACAGTTGCACTCCGCTTCAAAAGCGAGTCCTGGCAACCTACAGTCGGTCAGCAAGCTCCGAGACGCTCAAGCAGGCTGATTCGCTCCACAGACTGAAAGTGGCGCTCGCCACTCTGGAGATCTTCGAGTCGGTCGAGGTCGAGTCAGGGAAGAAGCCTCGCTATGTTCCGTTCAGCGCGGACATGATTAAAATGCCTGCTTGCCGTCCGGCGCAGGCCCCTTCTGATGTCGGTTTGCCCGGACCGGTGGTCTGGACGGCCTAACTATGTGTGGAGGTACACCCATGCACGGTTTTCTCGTAGAACAGGGGGCCGGTCCCCTCTACATGGTGCTTCGCCGGGGTGATGACATCCCGGGCATCATGGTCGGAGACGGACCGAACGCCGCCTTTCTCCCGTTCGCCAAGGAGTACATGAACTGCATTCCGGAGGAGTGCTGGAACTTCGGTCTCGGCCGCGTCTATGTTCAGCCGCTGACCTTTGCGCGCCAGAGCGACGGCAAGGTGCTGATCGTCCCTGAACCGCTGGACAGCAAGACCTACAACGACGCGCTCGTTCTGCTCAGCCTGAGTCTTGCCGGTTGCCACCTCACCCGCTTCGAGCTCGACAGCGAGCAGATCGTGGCTCGCGCCACCGCCATCGGTGACGGCCGGTCGGTGGAGCAGATGCTGGTGGTATTGCGGCCGGGTCAGTCGGTCAAAGCGGTCGGCTATCAGCACGGCACGCTCGTCGCCAGCCAGCTGCTTACCTTCGACGGGCGGCGAATCATCTTCGGACCGGTGCTGGACCCGAGCCGGACTCCGAAGATGAAAACTTCGAAACCGGCCGGTCCCCCTGACCGGCCGAAGTAGATTCCCCGCAGAAAGTACGCCCCCAGTTTGGTCCGGTGAAATAGACCGCTCTCGACCACAGTCAGCATCGCCTTGAGCGGACCTCGCTCAAAGGCGGCAGCAGTCACAAACATGTGAGCATTTTCCGAAGCCAGTCTCGAGCGTAGGAGGTAAGAGCTTGAAGAAGAAAACAAAGCGGCCCGTCAGTCGAGTGCTCAGATGGAGAGATGCCGAACAGGACTGCGCCAATCTGCCGCTGGTACAGTCAGGACTCTTTAGCGACCTCGGAGAAGCGGGCGGAATCTTCGGCTATTTCCCGGTGCAAATGTGCGGGACTCTGCACACCGGCGAAACCGTGTATTTCCGTGCGCGTGGCAAGAAGGCAAGCTTCGAAATCAGCTCCGGCGATACGCTAGTGCTATCTTTCGAACACGAGTTCGTAGGCGCCGACCCGATGTACTCCAGCTTGCTCTCCGGCGCGAAGTGCGTAGAGCTGATCATGTGGTGGTTGGAGAGCTACATCAACAAAACGCTGCCCGCAGGCGACAAAAGCGGCGAAACAACCACCATCCGCTCTCAGGAAGACCAAGTGCCGGAGCATCTTGCCCGCAACTTCGTCCAGTCCTGAGCATTCGCTCATAGCGTGCCGGAGGCACCATTGCCGGAGGCAAAAGCGAGTATGCATTCGACTCCGGCAAGATTGCAGGCGGTCCGCAGGATGCCCGCCTCACCCCGAACAACCGGGTGGTGCCGGCATCCTGCGCCAGCCGCGATCCAACATTGCACCACTGACGGTGCGCTTCTACTGCACCGGACCGGTGCACGTGTCGTTTCCAACAAGTGATACTCTTACGCCCTCCCAGTGCGAGGGTAGGAGCAGTTCATGTTTGACTTCCTTTGTCGAAAGGAGCAGAACGAGGGGCAGGCAGCTCCTCGGAACGTTATCGTCGTTCCGCCCGACGTGATGAAGGACATCGAGTTCAAGAAGCAGATTCTGGAGGGTCAGTACAAAGCCTCCCGGCGCTACCTGGTAGTTTCCGTGTTGTGCATGCTCGGCTGTGCCGTCCTCAGCTTCAACTCGCCGATCGAGTGGAAAGCCGACATCGGCCCGATTCACGTAGAAAACGCTCAGCCGGGAGTGCTGATGGCCATTCTCGGACTGGGTTTGGTCTGGTGGACCCGTTTCCGGGTCAACTCAAACCGCGCCCCGAAAGATCAACCCAATCCGCCCAATCCGCCAACCCCGCCCCCTCCACCGGAGCCGGCCAAAGAGTGGCTGATCTGCCGCTGGCTGAAACAACTTTTCCGGCGGAGAGCGTTGGAGAAAAGCCGCAGGCTTTCCTGGGGACACCGGGGGATCGAAGTGCCCGAGGACTGCACCGATGAGGAATTCTGGAAGTTGGCGGCAGTCTACGAGTCCAGATACGCCGGCGCCGGAACGATCGCCGGCTGCGTGGTAATGGTGCAGGGTGTAATCGTGGCGATCGTAGGCTCATTCCTGGCATCCGAGTGGACCGCCACTATCTTCTGGGTGACGATCACCAACGCTCCGCCGGCGATCGTGCTCATGATCATCGGCTTCTTGATCGTGGTGCTCACTCAGTTCGACGTCAAAGTCAGCCGCAGCTCAGCCACCGGACAAAACGGACAAGACGGCGGCACCAAGAGCTAGCCATCGTTCAACCGCATGCTCATCCGGGGCTGATGAAGTAATCGTTCCACCGAGTGCCATACCGGCGGAACCATCAAGCTTCCTCGTTTCAGCAACGAGGATCGGCAAGCAGGGCGGTCCGAACCGGCTCACAGTGAGCCGGTTCGATATTCAGACCGCTCTACCATCGCGAGCAGCTCTGCTAAAGGGCAGCTCAAATCAACGAAGGAGCAGAACCATGAAGCGTTTCGCACAGATGTTCGTCCTGACGTTCGCCATCGCCGGCTTCGGACTCACGTCGCAGGCGTTCGCCGGCGACCACCACCACCGGCACAACCACGGTCACAACAACAGCCACCACTACCATCACGGTCACCAGCACCACGACCACTGCGTGCCGGGTCACTATCGCGGCAATCCGCTGCCGCGCAACTTCCAGTACTTCAACAGCTACTGGCAGGGCGGCCGGAACTTCGCGGAGCCGTTCTGCGCGCACCAGAACTACCGCCCGACGCAGTACTTCTACTACGCCGACACCAACCGCTGGTGCTGCCCTTCGACCGGCCAGAACCTGCGCTGCGCCCCGGCCAAATGCGGCGTGATCACGGTCGTGCGGGTGGTCGGCAAGCTGATCTACCGGTACAACGCGCACTGGGACAACCGGCACAACTGCTATCGCTATCACGACTGCGACGGCCGCTGTCACGACGTCCGCTGCCGTTAAACCCGGTGGTGCCTGGCTAAGCCGGCATCGCCCAGGGTCCGACTGCTCATTTGAAATCACGATTACACCTAAGGCGTAATCGCTTCCGGCGAGAGGGAGAGCACGCACACGCGGCGCCTTCCCTCTCGCTTGTCGCATGAGACGCCGGACACGAGCTGCTCCGGCGTCAGTGTCGTTTCGCAACCCACACCATCCACTTGCACTCTCCTTCAGAGGGAATCGTCGTATGTCAGCAGTATCAACATTCGATCCAATCCAGCGCGACTTCAAGCCGAGCTTGACAGCCGGATTGCCCGAGTTTCACACCACCAATCCGGAGCGCGCAAACGGCAGCGATCTGCACGACCGGACCGGCTTCAAAAGGACCAGGAACAGGCAGGTCTTGCCACCGGTCGAACACGGTCTCTGTCACTTCGCCGCCTGCGAAAGCGCGCTGGAAGCGTATCTGGCGCTGATCGACCTCCTGCCGATCTCGCCGCCAGAACTGGGCGAGCTGGCGGACCAGCTCTACGCGGCGTCGAGAGCAGCCGCTGCAATCACCACCGGCAGCAGCGACACCGAGCAACCGCTCCTCAAGCTGGCGGCGGTGCTGAACAAGATCCAGGGGATCCTCGCCAACGTTCGTGCCGAGCTGGACTTCCAGGTCACCTGCGAACAGCACCCGCAACGCCACTGGTCCGAATTTGAATCGGCGCTGTTCGAGGCCTTGAGTTCTCTGCGAGAAGTCAGCCGAAACCTCGCGGCCCTGGAGCAGATGCCCTCGAGCCTCCGGGGCTAAATCTCCATTTCCCGCCGACTGACGAAAGCGGCAGGTAGCATCTGTGGTGCTACCTGCCACCGCGGCCCATCACCACGTCCCATCACGCTCGTTCAAGGTAGGAACCGCTTATGATTACTCGAATTTTCGCAAAGAGCCTGGAGCAGATGACCGCCCTGGTAAACAAGCGTCCGAGCTTGCCGCAGAAGCACTGCTTCATCAGCATCGTCGGCGGTCGGGCCAGTCATCTCTTCCCAGTCGACACAGGTCGAGTGCTCACCCTTGAGTTTGATGATGTAAGCCTCGCTCAATTCGCCGTAATGACCGACGAGGACCGCTCAACATTCAGTCTGTTCAGCGAAGTACAGGCCGACCGGATCATCGACTTCCTGCTTCGCAATCACCACCAGCCCGGCAACCGGTGCTTGCTTCTGCACTGCACGCTGGGAGTCTTTCGCAGCGGAGCCGTGGCAGCTTTTGCCTGCAAACTGCTCAAACTCGACCCCTTCCGGTTCGCAAAGGACAATCCGCAGATTCACCCCAACGACATGGTCGCGCAGATTCTCGAGCGGCGCTGGGCTGAACGCCGTCTGCTGGAAAGCCGGATCGCCAGCTGAGCGGCCGTGAAGCCAACTTCCGCTCTCCTGAAAGATGACATCCGCGAGCGTGCGCGTTCGCCGGCTCGTCATCTTTTTAGGTCGGAGCTTTAACTATACGCTATCGTTGCTCTCAGGCAAAAGTCAAGGATGCGGCCAGCACAGGTATTGGCATGAAAGCATGAGCAGCGGCGGTTGCCAGAGCAACCCCTTTGATTTCCTTTTTGTGCTGACCGAATACTAACGGCAAAAAAAATGTTGAGCAACAAGGCCAGCCAGGAAAGCCGCTCGTTGCCCTACATGCGGCAGGCTCGGAGAGTCAGAAGCATCTCGTGATGCAACTGACTCTCCGAGTTTCTCCAGCCGCTCAGGCAGTCGTAGCCGATCCGGCCGCCGGCGCTTTGCCAGTTGGCCGGACGAGACTCCAGTCAACCGTCTCAGCCAGCAGGTCGATGCCCTTCAGCACCAACTCGCCATCGACGTGATCGAGCACGTCGGTATGCCGGGAGACAGCCGCCGACCAGCCGCCGGTAGCGACAGTCACAACCGCTGGTGCCATCTCTTTTCTGCTTCTACCCACCCACGCTTCGACGATGCCGACCAGCCCGAGCAGAGTGCCTCCGCGCACGGCGTCTTCCGTGTTGAAGCCGGGCTTGATGTCGTCAAGCGCTTCGGCGAACTGCGGTACAAGCGCGCAGCGACGAGCCAGCTCTTCGAGCATGGGCGTCATGCCAAGCGTGATGTGCACGCCGCCAAATTTGCCGTCGGCCCAGATTCTGGTCATCGTGTTGGCCGTGCCGAGCCCGACCACAATCAAGTTGGCAGCTGGAGCATAAAGCTTGCGCGCAGCGACAGCCGCGGCCAGCAAATCAGCACCGAGCTCACCGCTGGTGCCGGAGATGACCGCTTGGGTCAAATCCTTGACCGACATCAACTGGCGTCCCTTCGCCGCACAGATGCTTGCCAACTTGTCCGCGTTTTCCGGCACCACCGACGAGAGCACCACCGGCACATCCCATTGGTCAAGCAGCGGTCCGGCCGCTGTTGCGGTATCAGCGGTGGGATGCCGCCCGGTCGCCTTGATCGCACCATCCTCGAAGAGAGCATACTTCGTGAAGGTGTTACCCATATCAACTGCAAGAATGCGCCGCATAGCGCCCTCCTTTCTTGAAGAACCTATTGGAGACTCGAAAGCAAAACACTCAACAGTGCAGAGTTCTGACCGAGCAAGAACGCGGAGGGAGCCAGTGCGCGCCCCGGCCCCCTCGCGCTTTCCTGTCAGTTGGGAAGATCAGCTGCCCGGCCTGACGCCTTGCTTCCAGCTGTGGGCACAGCTCCCAACGGGAGTGTTGCCTACGACTTGGCACCGCCGGCGTTGCCGCTTGACGGCTCCGGCGACGCGTCAGACTTGGCGTCAGCCGTCGCCGGCTGAGCAGACTTGGACGCTTCCTGACCAGCGAGAATCCCCTCGGTGATCTGCTTCTGCAGCTCGCCGCCGAGATTGGGCGGAGGCAGCATGATCACCTTGGTGTTGCCGCGGCCGAGCTCCTTCAAGGTGTCCATGTAGTTGAGCTGCATGACGACGTTCATGACAGCCGTGGCATCGGCGCCGGGCAGAGCGGCCTGCAAACTCTTGGCCGACTGCTCCCAACCGTGGAAAACCGCTTCTCGCTGGTCGGCCAGACCCTTGCCATGGAGCTTCATCGCTTCCGCATCGGCCTGGGCGGCGGTTACTTTCTTGGTGCGCTCGGCTTCAGCCAGCGCCTGAGCAGCGACCTGGGCACGCTGAGCGGCGTTGATGTTGTTCATCTCGCGCTTGACGTTGGCGTCGAAGTCGACATCCTTGACCAGCACGTTGTGCACCTTAAAGCCGTTCGGCTCGAGCGCTTTGGTGAGCTCCACCGTGACAGCCTTGGCGATGTCGTCCTTGTTGTGGAAGCACGTGTCCAGGTCCATCTCCGGCACCTTCGACCGAACGGCGTCGTAGACGCAGGCTTCGATGAAGGCGATCGGATTGTCGATGTTGTAGTACGCCTCCCGCTCCTTGCCGGGCATCACGAAGTACTGCACGGTAACATGCGGGTGGACGGTGACTTTGTCTTTGGTGATGGTCTCAGCCTTGACGTCGTGCGTCTGGATCGCCATCGACAGCCGTTTGGCGACCCGGCCGAAGATCGGCATCTTGAAGCGCGGGCTCGTGCGAAAGGTGTCGCTGTACTGCCCGAAGAGAGTGATGATCGTCACGGTCTTCTCCTCCGTGAAAACGATCGCGTCGAAAACCAGTACGAGCAGCACGAGAGCAGCAACGCCTAGGCCGATGAGAGTGAAAATTCCCATTGTTGTCTATCCCTTCAGATTCGAGTTTTGTGACGGCGGCTCAGCCGGTACCCCGGATAAGCGACCGATGCGTTCTTTCTTCCGCTGACTGCACCAAACTGGACAGCTAACTGCCTGGAGCGCGCGCATTCTTTTGGCTAGCTGAAACCGATTGTTCGGTGAGATTCTGCTCGAGTAATGAGAGAAAACGGAAGACAACCAAAGCCTATTTCTGTTTGAAGGCTCAACTCAAACTAGAATATTTCAATGATCATTGAAACTTAAATGTCTGCGATCACCCAGAGACCACAAGGATGCTTACTTCGAAGCGGTAGAGCAAAAAAGCGCAGCAAGCGGCCGAGCACCGAAATCACAATGAAATTCCGCTAATCCAGCCTAGCGCAGCTGCTGCCAGCCAGGCTTTCACGCGCCAAACCAGATCTCGATCGGACGAAAGAAGGCAAACTTCGCAATTAGAACCGGCGTTTCAGGCTAGCCGTGAGTCAAGCTGCTACTCCGACAACCCGGCCGATTTCAGCCACCAGAGCAAAAGCTGGCAGAAGGTCAGCAGGAAGCAGACACAGCCAGGAATTGACGCAATCGTGACAGCGACGGCGCTCGAAAAGAAAAGTCCGAACAACCAGCTGAAAACCATGAAGGCAGCCATCCCGACGAACAGCGCCGGCAGCGTCGACATGATCAAAGACACCAGCACCGTGTTGAAAATCGTCATCGGCGATCTCTGGCGGCCACTCCGGTGCAGCCCTTGCTTCTCACGGTCGCGCCGGTAGGCTCGCAACTCGGCTATCGCCGAGCTACCCGCACCGGCCGCCAGACCGACAAGCATGGCGCCGACGATATTCAGGTAGAGCTTAAAGGGGGTAAGCTCAGGAAACTCTCCGCGCAAGCGGAAGATGGTGAATGCGGTTGCAAAGCCAACTATGAAGAGCGCAAAGGCTTGCTCTTCTGCCGGCAGGAGAGCGAGACCGCCGCCGCGGCGGAGGATCCTGTTCAGCTCCTCTTTTACAAAGTGGAAGCTGACGTAGGCCACCGCCAGGGCGGCCAAGCCCAACATGAACAGCAGTATTAAATCATTCGACTGCATGCTTTTTGTCCTTTCAATTAGTGCAAGAAAGATGCAAACGGTCCTCACCGAATGTGTTTGCCATTGCGATGAGGACCGCTTGCGCGTCTTTAGCAGCGCCCGTCGCCGCTACTTACAGTGTCTTACCAGCCCAATTGGCCAGTTCTGCGCTCTAGAATGCGCAAGGCAGCCGGCACGAACTCGCGTTGCAGCACATCGAGAGTGACCGGCACGCCGGGATGGCCGGACTGCCACTTGCGGACCGCCGCCGTCACCTCTTGCTCGAACTCCTGAGTGCGCTCGACCCCGAGCGTCAGCGGCTCGAGCGGAGCCTTGAGCTCGGCGGCCTCTCGCTTGAGCAGCTCGACGTCAGGCGCCAGCAGGTCGGGGTAGACATCCTGCATCTGATTGCCCAGAGCGCGAATCTTGAGGAGCTGCGGAGTGATCCGCTGCGTGAGACGGTCCTGCAGGCGGGCGACCACCACCACCTGCTCGAAGTACTTGACCCCATACTCGTTGAGAGCCTGAGGGCCGGCGCCGCCTGCCCTGGCCAGGGCGTACTCGTACTCGAGGTTGGTCAACTCGTTGAGAGCGTCTTTGAGCTCGATCTCGTCCTTGGTGGCAGGCGCGCTCATCATGATGTGTTTGATCTCCTTGAGCTGCGCCCGAAACTCATCTTTGAGCTGCTGGTACTCGCCCAGCCGCTGGTCGGGCTCCGTCTGCTCGCCGTGAGCGAACGCCGGTGAGGCGAACAAGCTGAGAAGGAGAAATAGCACCACCGAAGTGAATGATTTCATCGGTTTTTCCTCTTTTCGATTGATTGTTTGAGCATGTGTGTGCTCGCGAGAGAACTGAGCGATCCCGGCTCGGCAATAGAAGCCGAACCGGGATTAGAGCCGTCGGTCAGAGCCAGGGTCCGAGCTGGTCGCTAAGCCGGCTCAGATGGTTGCTGATCTCTTCCCGGGAGGCTCCGTAGACTGTGATCTCAGCGGGCTGGAATGCCGATTCGAACCGGCTGCCGACTGGGTTTGCAACCAGAGTCCGCCGATTCACAAGCAAGGCAGTTGGCCAGCCGGTTGTATGACTTCCCGATAGAGATGTGGTCAGCCGTTCGAGACCTCAATTACGAGACAATTACAAGAAAGATCTCGACCCTATCGACTATTGACCTGGCGTTCAATGGCTGAACCAAGGCTTAGACTCATGCCGCCAGGCTAACTTTCCGAGCGGGCGGTTCGAGCAAAACCACCTGCTGGTCTCTATCCGGTCAGTTCTTGAAAGATTCAACGACCCAACTAAATTTGCCGGACCGACACGTATCCACACCACTGATCCAGGAAAACCCGCAAGCAGAACTAGCGATAGCTAATTGCCAACCGAGCGCGCCACCATATCAAGTGGCGCGGCTATTGAACGATCGCGAGCCGATCTCTTGGTTGACGAACTTGAACTCGGTAAGCATTCGGTCAGCACAGACCATGCTCCGAAAGCGTGTGTAGGGGCGGCTCTGGCAGCCGCCCTGCTACTTGTCATCGAGCCTTACATTACGGAGACTCACAGCGAGCAGCTGCTAAAGCCGCCCCAAATCTCCAACCTGTGCTGGCCGAATACCTACCGTACTGACAGTTCTTACTCCTTTTTATAGTATTAAATTCACAAGAAAAAAAATTGGGGAGAAACGGATTGTCGAGATCCGCTTCTCCCCTGAATTCAATACAACCACCGAAGCGTTACAGCCAGGCAGTCAGCGCAAAGCACCGAAGAGTCCTCGACCTACCTACCCACAGCAACCAGACAGGCTGGAACGACGCCAGTAGTGCAGCCAGCACACAGGTGGAACGATGCCGCAGAGGCTGCTTAAGCATCAGCCGGGCTGACGAACCGTGATTTCAACTGCACCCAATCGACTGAGAGCGCTCCGCCGGAAAGTCGCTGACGCTTGTCCCAACCTTCCAGAAGTTCTAGGCAGGCATGGTCGATATGAACCATCCGGCTGAAGTCAAGACGCAATGAAACGCCAGCGGGAACTTGCTCGAGAGCATCGGCGAGGATCGGCAAGCCGAGAAAGGTTGCGGTTCCCTTCAAGGACATGACGTACTGCTTGCTTTCATCTTGCGTCACGCGAACGTAGAGCTGAGACATGCTCCACACCAGACGCATCAGCGAAAGCACCACGCCGACTAGAACGCCAGTAAGCAGATCGGTCGCCACCACCATCGTGAGCGTCGCCAGGTAGATGCCCGGCTCGCTGCGTCCGTACTCTTTGAGCTTGTGAACAACTCCGAGATCCACCAGCTTGATGCCGGTGAAAATCAGCAACGCTGCCAGGCTAGCAGTCGGAATCAAGTTAAGCAGACTGGGGAATACGACGACCATCACAAGCAGCCAGACGCCATGAAGGATGCCCGAAAGCCTGGTGCGAGCTCCCGACTGAACATTGACCGTGCTGCGAGCGATCACGCCGGTCATCGGCAGCGCACCGACGATGCCGCACAGAACGTTGCCAACCCCCTGCGCCACCAGCTCTTTGTCGTACTTGGTGGGGTGAGTGCAGCTTTGCAGTTGATCCACCGCCGTTGCGCTCAGCAGAGTCTCCGCACTGGCAATCAGGGCCAGGCTCAAGGCCGACAGGAGAATCGGTGCATCGATAATCCTGGCCAGCGACTCCGCCGGCGTGAAAGACAATGAGCCCAGGATGTTGGCCGGCACGGAGACATAGTCGACCGCTGGCGCCAGCAAGTAAGTCACTGCGGTCGTCACGAGGATCGCCGGCAAAGCACCGGGCATATGCAGCTTCTTTTCGAGGTGCAATTGCTTCCAGACGATCAAAATCGTCAAAGTCAGCACACCCAGCAACCCAGCCACCCAGTGAGCTTCACCGCCAAAGTTGCGGCAGGCGTCAATGAGAACGGTCGGGATAGTGATCAGATTCGGCAATCCCGAGCTTTCAGGCTTGTAGCCGAGCATGACATGAAACTGGCTGGCGCACAAAAGCACACCGATGCCCGCCAACATACCATGCAGCACAGCCGGAGAGACCGCGCGAAACCACTTGCCGAGCTTCAGAAAGCCGGCGAGCACCTGGAACAATCCAGCGAAGAGAACGATGATACCGAGCGAAGGCAGTCCGTACCGCTCGACAATCTCGAAGACCAGCGCGGTCAAACCGGCGGCCGGTCCGCTCACCTGCAGAGGACATCCGGCCATGCTGCTGGCGACGATTCCACCAATGATGCCGGTAATCAGCCCGAGCGTAGGGGGAACCCCGCAAGCGATGGCGATGCCGAGACAGAGCGGCAATGCCACCAGGAAAACGACTACGGAGGACAGAATGTCGTTCCAGGCGCCGCGAGCACCAATTACTTTTCCAGAATCAATTTTTGCCATTACTACTCTCCAAAAGGCAATTTGGTAGGACGGAGTCTGTACCACCGCTAGCGATGGCACAGGCCTGGCTAAAGTTCACCCGACCATCTCCGCGCAGGAGAGTGGCGGGCGGCAAGGAGATTGCAGAGGCGGAGCCTACGCAAGTAAGACCGCAGCATTCACTTGCTTGAGAGGCAAGTCCGGTCGGGCAGATTTTGAAGGCCGACCAAGTGCTTACTGCCTAAAACAAAGTCGCTGACGTTAAACCGAGCGCTCGGCATCGGCAACCGGTAGTTGCACCGTTGCATAGAAAGAGCAGCGAGTGCGGTCAGATTTAGTTCGTTTTGCTTGTCGTGAAGGTGATGTCCTAGAAGTTTAAGAGGAGGAATTTTAGAACGTCAAACTAGCAAAACCAGAGGCCCTGATTTCAACTGTTTGAAGTGACTGTCACTATTGTTTTAAGCGTTTCAAGACCAGGGTTGCGCAAGCCGAGTCAAGCTGCGCTAGCTATAAACCATAGCTTTTCTCAGTAATAACTTACTTTGCGCGCTAGTTTAGTCACAGCTAAGCTCATGTCGCTAAGTAATCAAACGTTACGTAGCTCAAGGTTTTCTGAAGTGTTCTTGTTTGCTCAGGTAAGAAAAAGCGCTAGGGATAAGAACATTTCTTAGCCGCACGGAATTTTATTAGAAACGCTGAATTGGTTTTTCAGCTCGGCCCTGTCCTAGTGTTTGGTCATATATCTCAATAGTGCTCGTCAGGCAAAGCTCACCGACCCAAAGACCCAATCCCGAACATCTCAACTTTCTGTCGCTCACATACCGGCCCGGGCTGATAGTTAGCTTGTTGCCATCGGTTGACGACTAGCTGTCGGATAGTTGCGGTGCTCTGTTAATTGGTTCGAGCTCGCTTTAACAGCGCATTGAATAAGACTCCTGCGTTGCCTGCTAGCGCTATGCAGCCGGCACATCCTGCGCACTACTTGCAATCCGCCGATCACTCATGGAAACAGAGCATCGGCCTAATAACCAAAAGGTGCATCATGTTCCTAGCACCACCTCTTGCGCCTGAAAAAAAGCGGCGCAGCCTGATTTTGCGAGCGTTTTCCAGATTCGGGCTGCTAACGACTCTGGTACTGCTCCTTGCCGTAAACGTTCTGCTCGTATACGCCCATTACTTCCTGGTAATCCCAACCGTCCAACCAAAGGAGCTCTATCACCGTGCCTGGCAGATGGCCCGGGATAACCTGTACGACCAGAGCCGCCTGCGCGAGTGGGACAAATGGGAGCACAAGTACGACGACAAGATTGAGACCGAAGAGGACGCCATCAAGTACATCAACGAGATGATCGGCTCCCTCCAAGAGGTCGTCACCGGCTTCCTCGACGCCCGTACTGTTCAATCAGCGTCACAGCACGCCGACGAACATCTGATCGGGGTTGGAATTGTCTTCGATCTCCAAACCGACGGCAGCGGCCAGCTCAAGACGAATGCTCAGGGCAAGGCCATGCCGGTCGTTTCTGCCGACGGCTATCCGCTGGTCAAACACCTGCTGCGCGGTAGCCCCGCCTCCGGCTCCGTCATCAAGCCGGGCGATGCAATCGCCACCATCAACGGCAGACAGACCGTCGGTCTGTCCATCGAAGAGCTGACCGGCATCCTGCACGGTCAGCCCGGCACCAGCGTGGAGCTCGAGCTCAAGCGGCTGAGCGCCACCGTCAGAGAGACTCTGACCAGAGCGGAGGTGAGTATTCCAATCGTGACTACCAGGCGCTTGCCAGGCAACATCGGTTTCATTCGCCTGGAGACCTTCGACCGCTGGGACACCGCCGACCAGATGCAGGCGGCCCTCGAAGAGCTTGCCGATTGCGACGCGTACGTGATCGACGTGCGTGACAACACCGGCGGCTTCATCCATTCCGCTACGATCGCCGCCTCACTGTTCCTGGACAGCGGCACGATCACCACGATTGACTCTCGCATTCCGGAAGGCGGGTTCTTCAAGTACTCTTTCGGCGTGCACGGCAACTCTTACCGGTTTGAGCTTCAGAACGGACCGCTGGCCGGCTGGGGCGTGAAAGTACCGCGCCGGTTCGGCAGAGCTCTGGCCGAGCTGCCCGGCGAAGTCTTGACAGGACGCTTCGACAGACCGAAGACGCCCCACAACCTGACCGGCAAGAAGCCGATTGTAATTCTGGTCAGCGATTGGACCGCCAGCGCCGCTGAGCTGTTCACGGCCGCCCTCAAAGACAACGACCGCGCCACCGTTGTCGGTATCAAAACCTACGGCAAGGCGATCGGGCAGGTCTTCGTGCCGGTAGGCAACGGCGCCCGGCTGCGCATTACCAATCAGAAGCTGTGGCGTCCCAACGGCGATTGGATCGGCGACTGCGGTATGACCGTCTCCAACGGCGTCGTTCCAGACGTAATCGTCCAGCCCACAGCCAATGCCAACTTCGGCGACGAGACAGACACCCAGTTGAGAGTCGCCGTCGAAATCCTCGCCAAGAAGCTCGGACAAAAGCCTTAGACCGGCTTGAAAACCGAGCTTCGACTGGTTGAGAGATAGCCCTAGATTCCTCCGCACTCTGCACTCAATCGGCAGCGGTGCACCGTCCCTTCGAAAAAGCGAACGATTCGCCGGCCGGCAGCTTCTCAGTTGCCGGCCGGCGGCAAATTCCCTTCCTGACAGCTGCCACCACCGGCGGTTGTTGATTCGTGCAAAGGAGTCCAAAACATGGAATCGATGCAACAAACTCTCATACGGCTCGGCATCACCCGCGTAGCCGAGTTTCGCGGTATCGTCGAGTATCGCCTCGACATCAATGGTCTGAAGATCTTGCTGGTCGAAGACCACAAGCGACCGGTCGTACTGGTCGACCTGCTCTACCGCATCGGCTCGCGCAACGAAGCCAACGGGTACACCGGCTCGGCGCACTTCTTCGAGCACCTGATGTTCAAGGGCACGAAGGAACGCCACCCGAAAGACGGCCGCGGCATCGACGACCTGCTCAAGCCGGTCGGCGCGATGTACAACGCCAACACCTGGCTGGACCGCACTCAGTATTACGAAGTGCTTCCGGCCGACCAGCTCGAGCTCGGGCTGGCGATCGAGTTCGATCGCATGCGCAACCTGGACGTCACCGTCGAAGACCGCAATTCGGAGATGACGGTGGTGCGCAGCGAATTCGAAATCGGCAAGAACGACCCCGAGCAGCAGCTCGACGAGCTGGGCTGGGCCACCGCGTTCACACAGCACGCCTACCACTGGTCGACGATCGGCTACCTGGACGACGTCGAGAACGTGTCGCTCGAACGCATGAAGGAGTTCTATGACACCTTCTACCATCCCAACAATGCCACCTGCATCGTGCTGGGAGATTTTAATCCGCAAACGGCGCTCGAGCTGATACACAAGCACGCCAGCCACATTCCGCCCTCGCCCAAGCCGATTCCGGAGGTTTACACGCGCGAGCCGGAACAATCGGGCGAGCGCCGCTTCGAAATCACCAAGTCAGGCAGCCTGCCGCTCTACTGGAGCGGCTACCACATCCCGCAGGCTCGCCATCGCGACACCTATGCACTAGCTGCCGCAGCAGCCATTCTCGGGTCCAGCGGTCGCCGTTCGAGCCGCCTCTACAAGAGCCTGATCGACTCCGGTCTGGCTGCGAGCGTCTCGGCACATGCTCAAGAGAATCGCGACCCGAGCCTGTTCCTCATCTCCGCCACCGTCTCGCACGGCGGCAAGATCGAAGACGTCGAGAAGGTGATTCTCGACGAGCTGGCGAAACTCGCAGCCGAACCGGTTTCGGAAGCCGAGCTCAAGCGGGTGAAGGAGGCCAATCGCAAGGGCACCACGCTCGGGCGGGCCGACATCATCTCGCACCAGGGCCAGCTCGCCGAAGCCGAAGCGGTCGCCGACTGGCAGTGGATGGTGGAGTACGATGACAAGTACGATGCCGTCACCGCCGATGACATCATGCGGGCCGTCAACACCTACCTGGTGAAGAAGAACCGCACGGTCGGACACTTCATTCCGCAGTCAGCTGACGTACAGCCCGGCGAAGCGCAGACCGAAACCGGCAACACCCCCCTGCCAAGCACCGCTTCCGAAGAGCATTCCGCCGCGGCAGCAGCAGCCGACAGCCTGGCCTCGCAGGTGAGCCGCACTGTTCTGCCCAACGGTCTGACGGTGCTGATCCTGCCGATGAAAGGCACCGGCTCGGTGTCGATCAACGGCAAGGTGCGCGCCGGCTCCGTGTTCGCCGACAAGGACAAGTCGCTGGTGGCGGCGATGGTTGCCAACCTGCTGGTCAAGGGGTCGACCAACTACAGCAAGCAGACCGTGGCCGAACTGCTCGAGACGATGGGGACCGACCTCCGCTTCCGAGCCGGCAAGTTCGATGTCGGATTCGGGACTACCGTCGTCACCGCCGACCTGCCCGAGCTGCTCAACCTGTCGGCCGACCTGCTCAGCCGACCACTGTTCGACACGTTGGAGCTGGAACGCGCCAAGAAGATGAGCCGCTCCAATGTGGTGGCGGCGATGGACGATCCCGAGTCGATCGCCCAGAATCGTCTGAAGCAGGCGCTCTATGGGACGGACAGCGTCTTCTACGAGAAGCCGTTCGAAGTCAGCATGGCCGAACTCGGACCGATCAGCGGTGAAGATCTGCGCACATTCCACGCGCAGTGCTATTCGCCTGCGGCCACGATCATCTCAATCGCCGGCGATGTCGACCCGGCTTACGCTCTGGAGCTGGTCAAAGCCAGCTTTGGCAGCTGGACCGGCGCCGCTCGCAAGCAGCTCGATCTCACTTCCCTCGACAAGCTGGGAGATCGGACCGCAATGTCCTCGCCCAAGAAAGCCGAGCGGATCGAGGTTCCGATGGCGGACAAGACCAGCGTGGCGATCGTGATCGGGCTGTCGGCGCCGCTGGCGCGCAGCTCGAGCGACTACTGCGCGGCGGTCCTTGCCAACAGCGCCCTCGGTCACGACACGTTGTCGGCACGGCTCGGACTGGTCGTCCGCGAAAAGCACGGTCTGACCTACGGCATCAACTCCTCTTTCGAGGACGTCAGCTTCCCGGGCGCAGCCTGGTTGATCGGGTTGGACACCAATCCGGCCAACGTCGAGAAAGCGCTCAAGCTGACCTACGAAGTGACCAAGGGCTACATTGAAGAGGGCATCACCGACAAGGAGCTCCAGAACGAAAAGGGGCGCACCGTCGGTGAATTCCAGCTTCGACTGCGCCATGCCGCCGGCATCGCGCAGGTGTTGACCGCCTACGAATCGCTCGGGATCGGCATCGCTGCGATCGACAACTTCGGCCGCGACATCAATGCCGTGACCAAGGAAGAGGTCAACGAAGCGATTCGTCGCTACCTGCGGATCGACGAGGCGGTTACCGTTCTGGCCGGATCCTTCTCCTCCAACCAGAACCGGTAAAGGCAACTGGTGGCAGACTGACTTCCGGTGAAACGTTTCGCCGTAAGCTCGGTCTGCCCGCCTTGCTCCTTTACTCCGTAAACAGAGGCGCTATCGGATTGAGAAGGGAGCAGAGACGGCTCTGCTCCCTTCTTAGCCGAAGCGATGAACAAGACGCTAGGCAAGCTCCTCCGTTTGCTTGCGCACTTCCTTGGTCCTGAGCGTCGGCGCCTTTCCGGCTCACCGCGCGCTCGCTTTCAGTGAGGGAGATCCGTAATGGATAAACTCATCGCAGTTTTTGGCATCGCGGCATTCCTCGGACTGGCCGTCATTCTGTCCAACAACCGCCGGCGAATCAGCTGGCGACTGGTTGGCGGCGGGATCGGACTGCAGCTCCTGCTCGCCTTCGTCATCTTCAAAGTGCCGGCTGCGCAGTCAGTCTGCCAAGCGATCGGCGACGGCATTCAGAAGCTGCTCGACTACGCTTTGGAAGGGGCATCGTTCGTAGTTGGAGAGAAGTACGCCAGAGGAGAGTTCATCTTCTTTGTCCGAGTCGGCGCGTCGATCATCTTCATCTCGGCCCTGATGTCTCTGGCGTACTATCTCGGCATCATGCAACGCGTGGTCCGCTTCTTCGCTTTCATTTTCCAAAAGACGATGGGGGTTAGCGGGCCGGAGGCGCTCTCGACGGCAGCGGAGATCTTCATCGGGCAGGTGGAGTCTCAAGTGTTGATCAAACCGTACATTCCCAAACTCACCAACTCCGAGCTGCTGAGCGTGATGAGCACCGCGATGGCGACGATCTCGGGCTCGGCCCTGGTGGCATACGTGGCGATGGGAATCAATCCGGTTTACCTGCTCATGGCCTCGTTCATCACCGCTCCTTCCGCGCTCGTGATCGCCAAGATCATGTATCCGGAAACCGAGCAGGCTAGAGTGGCCGAACAAGCCGATCTCACCGTGCCGCAAGTGGCAGCGAATCCGATCGACGCCCTGGCGCTGGGCGCGGCGCAAGGCGCCCGAATTGCCATGAACGTGATGATCATGCTGGTAGCTGCCGTCGCTTTCGTGGCTTTGGTCAATGGCGGACTCGGCTGGGTATTGGCTAAAGTCGGCTTGAGCTGGCAGATCCAGGACATTTTCGCGGTAGTCTTCATGCCTGCCGCCTGGCTGATGGGAGTGCCCTGGAATGAATGCTTCGAGGTCGGCCGACTGATCGCCATCAAAGTAATCCTCAACGAGTACATCGCTTACGGCGAGCTCGCTCCCGTGCTCGCTGGCAAAGGCGCCTACGTACTGTCAGCGAAGACCCAGATGATCGCCTCCGTTGCGCTTTGCGGATTCGCCAATCTAGGCTCGATCGCCATTAATATCGGCGGCCTTTCGGAGATGGCTCCGGAACGGCGGGCAGACATCGCCCGGCTCGGCTTCAAAGCGCTCGTAGCAGCAACGCTTGCATCGTGGCTTTCAGCAGCAATCGCCGGACTGCTGTTCTAGCTTAAAGGTCATTTCTGCAGCAGGGCGGGAATGCCGCCGAGCGCCGATCACAGGCGCTGGGCGGCTAATACCCGCTTCACTTCCAATTTGAAAATCGAGGTAAACAATGCATACCACGCATACCGGTTGCAAACTCATGCGCGGACCGAAGCCGAACAGGCAGGAGTCCGCCGCTCGACTGGCAGCCTTCACCGAGAAGCTGCCATCGAATTCGGTGGCAATCTTCGTCAGCAATCCCGAGGAGACGCGCAGCCGCGACACCGAATTCGAATACAGACAATCTTCCGACATCCTGTACCTCAACGGCTTTCCGGAGCCGCAGTCGGTGCTGATCGTATCCAAGCTCAAAGGCACGAACAAGGTCACCATGCTGGTGCGCCCCAAGGACGCGCAGCAAGAGCGCTGGACCGGCATTCGCCAGGGACTGGAAGGGGCCAAGGAGCACTACCTGGCCGACGACGCCAAGCCGATCGCCGAGTTCAAGAAGGTGATTCGCAAGCTCATCAAGAAAGCCAAGCGAATCTATTACGCCTCCGGTCACAATACCGAGTTAGACGAAGTGTTCGAGGCCGTGTGGTCCGCCAAGAAACGGAAGAGAAAGAAGCTGCGGAATCCTGAAACGATCGTTCACGAGATGCGGCTCTTCAAGTCCGAGGGCGAACTCGAGCTGATGCGGCAAGCCTCGGAGATCTCCGCTGAAGCTCACCGTGACGTGATGGCGTACTGCCGTCCCGGCATGAACGAATGCGAGCTGCAAGCGGTGGCCGAGTGCACATTCACCTCGCACGGCGCGGACGCACCGTCCTACAACACAATCATGGCCGGCGGCCCGCGTGCCACCGTCCTGCACTATACCGACAACTCGCAGAGGCTCGAAGACGGGCAGCTCGTGCTGAACGACTCCGCTTGCGAGTATCAGGGTTACGCCTCCGACATCACCCGCACTTTCCCGGTAAACGGCCGGTTCAGTCAGGCCCAGCGCGAGATCTACGAGCTCGTGCTGAAGGCACAGGTGGCAGCGGTCGACGCAGCCAAACCGGGCATCCGACTCGGCGACCTGCACGACCTCACCAAATCCATCATGACCGCCGGGCTGATTGAGCTCGGTATCCTACCAAAGCCGGCCGAGCCTGCTGGCGACGCGGTCCAGAAGGTGGAGCTGACGAAGAAGGAGCGCAAGCAGCAGGCCAAGCAAGCCAAGAAGGCTGCGAAGAAGTCCAAGCAGGAAGCGAAGCAAGCCAAGAAGGACGGCAATTATCGCTCTGCAGCTCCGACGATCACCGACTTCTTCATGCACGGCACGTCGCACTGGATCGGCATCGACGTTCACGACGTCGGCAGCTACGAAACCGAAGACGGCACGCGTTCTGACAAGGGCAAAGGCAAGCGCCGAATGCTGGAGCCGGGCATGGCCTTCACGGTAGAGCCCGGGCTCTACTTCGACGCCGACGATACGCGGGTACCCGAGCAATATCGTGGCATCGGCGTGCGCATCGAGGACATCGTCGTCATCACCGAAGATGGTCGCGCGGTGCTTACCTCGGCGGTGCCGAAGACGGTCGATCAGATCGAGGCATTGATGGCGCGCAGTCGAGACGCCGACGTCAAAGGCAAGGGCAAAACCGGCGGTAAAAGTCCCGACCATGAGTCCTATCCGCGCCACTTTCCCGGCATTCACTAGGTAGTCCGACTCGAAATCTGAGCCGGACCGTTAAGTGAGGAAGCACCACTTGACTCACCGAACGCTGCTGCACCCGGCTGGATCCTCTAGCGATAGCGCGATCTACGCCGGGTGCCCTGGGGGCCGGGACCCGCCTCAACTGGCGAGGCCACCACCCCATTTATTACAACGGCTCGACTGACAGTCGAGCGACCAACAATCAATGCAGAGAGAACGAATTCATGCCGACACTCCTACAGATGGCGCTGGGTTACTTAGTGCTGGTGCTAGTCTTCACCGGCGGCACCTACGCCACATACCGCCTCTTCGAAGGTCACTCCTTCACACGCTTCCTGTTCTGGTCCTTCGTCGTGATGGTCTTCCTTGGAGCCGTTCTGCCTCCCGTTCTGTCCGGCCAAGCGGTCGGGTTAGGCGTGGCGATCGGAGCGAGTACCATCCTCGGTACCATCATGGCGCGGCGAGCCTCGAAGTAAGGCACTCAACACGCCAGGCTTTCAACCTGGCGTGTACGAATCAGTCCGGGAGCCGACAGCAGGCTAGGCTCACCGGACTGTCACATTAGCCTGCAACCTCGCTTGGGAACCGCATCGAACAAAAGCGGCTCTCCTAAAGAAAGGATACGACTCATGCTTCGCTACGCAGCAATTTTGGCTCTGGCTCTGAGCCTTGCAGTCTTCGGTTTCAACTCCTCGGCCTTCGCGGCTGATGGCGGTCGTGGTGGCGGTCAGCACGGCGGTGGCAATCACGGCGGTGGCAACATCCACTCCGGCCACAACCACGGCCCCAATCACGGCGGTCATCCGGGTGGGCGGCCACCGGTCTACAACCCCGGCCACAACCCTGGTCATCACCACGGCCGCAACCCGGGCGTTCGTCCGCCGGTCTACAACCCCGGCCACAACCCTGGTCATCACCACGGCCGCACCCCGAGCGTTCGTCCGCCGGTGTACAACCCCGGTCATGGGCACCACCATGGTCACAATCCGGTTGTTCGCCCGCCGGTGCACAATCCCGGTCATGGGCACCACCATGGTCACAATCCGGGCTGGCACCGTGCGCCTCCGGCTCACTACCACTGGCACAACAACGGTCGCTACTTCTACCACGACCGTTACCGCGCGACGGCCTACCATTACATCTTCGGCCGGCACTGCTGGTTCGCGCCAGCGACCGGGTTGTATCTGGCGGTCGCTCCGCAGCTTCCCTTCGAGATCACGATCGTGGTCGACGAGGGTGGAGACCGGTACTACTACAACGCCGTTCGCATCGGCAACACTCGCACCTACCAGTACACCGACTGCTACGGTCGCCTGCTCCGGGTTCGGCTTTAATCCGAAGCAGCAAGACGGACGCCCAGGAAACTGACCGGCGGCCGGCGGCCTGAACAGTAGCAATGCAGCCAGGAACCGGGGATGGTGTCATATTGGCCGCCACCATCTCCGGTTCATTATTCTTCATTTTCGATTCTTTTTACTATATCTATTAGTGTCTAAACAAAAAGAGCAAAGAAGACAGAAAAGCCCCACAATCATGGTTCTCACTGCTTCTTCAGACGGTCGGCGCGAGCGCCTACTGGTGATCGATCTGGGAGCTCAACGTGCAGTTGGGCAGTCCGCTGAAGCCGCGCACATCGTGCTTGAAGTAGGTGCTGCAGATTTTGGCATAGTTGGAGGCGGGCGCCTGTTCGGGAACGAACTTTCGAACCCGAAGAGAATAGGGGACCCCGGGCGTCCGAGTCTGTTCGAGCAAGAGGTACAGGAGATGGCCGGTCACCATGCACTTTCCGAATCCGGTCAGGCAGCGGCTGTGATCACCCTTGACGACATTCAGGCGATCGACCATCTCATTCCGGCTGATCACCTTTCCGCCGAAGGAAAAGAGACCGTCGCCGCGGGTTTCGATCGTGGCGATCTTGCTGTCGTAGGACCAGTCGTCATAGCTGGGAGAGGACTTGACCTCTCGCATCTGCTTCTTTCTCATGTTCTTTTTTCTCCTTCCAGATTCATTACCTCTTCGAGATAGCAGTCGAATGGTCTTTCAAGAGAGAACACTTGAATCCCGTATTCGACATAGCCAAAAGCATCCTGCAGCGATTCCGCGGCCTGCATGGTCTGCTCGCACGAGTGCTGTACACGACAATTCCTGAACAGCTCGACAAAGTCGCCAACGCGCGTCACAACCATGGCGACCCGCGAAGTAGGCTCGGCCGGAGCCAGAGGTAACCGGGAGCGCACCGCGTGTTGCACCCGCCACTCCCGCCCGGTCCCATCGTCTTTGGGAGTGGATATAACTGCGATCAGGTTATCTGCGCTCATTCATCTGCCCCTTTCCGTCAGTTGGACTAGTACCGGTAATACCGAGTCAGAAGACAACGGCGACATAAATTGGAAGGCAGCGGCGAGAGCCTGTTCTTGGACAAACTCTCACCGCCGCCAACGAAGCAAGTAATTTAGAACGCTGATAACCCTGCGGTTATTGTGCGATCTGTCGTCAGGGTTCCGTCGAAGGAACGCCGTTGAGGTCGCGGCGCAAGCGAGCGATGGTCTGATACACCGCTTTGCGCACGCGGTTGATTCCTCCGAGCGGTCGATGCTCCGGCAGGCAATGCCAGGGGGTAAACGAAAGGTCTTCCACCGCGGCGTTTTTCTCCGGAGTATCGAACTCCTGGACGGGAATGTAGATAGTGGCAACCTTCCGGTAGGGAGACTTGCCCTCAGGCCACTCCACTACCGGATCTTCGATCGGCATCTTGGTCGGGCAGGTTTGGTGCTGGACCAAGAAATCAAAGGAAGAGTTGAACATCTTCACGACATGGTCCAACACGAGCGCGTTGGATTTTGCTTCATCCGGCGGTACCTGCTCGTCGCCCAGTTGCTGGTCACACATCAAATGCTCCGATCACCGCCGGCGGTTACAGCCGTTGTTGCCGGGATAATAGCCGTTGCCAGGAACGAAGTAGCCGCCGGGAAGGTAGCCACCGTTGCCCGGATAGTAGCCACCGTTGCCCGGATAGTACCCACCGTTGCCCGGATAGTACCCACCATTGCCCGGATAGTACCCACCATTGCCCGGATAGTACCCACCGTTGCCCGGATAGTACCCACCGTTGCCCGGATAGTACCCACCGTTGCCCGGATAGTACCCACCGTTGCCCGGATAGTACCCACCGCGGCCGGGATAATTACCCCCGCGGCCAGGATAATATCCGCCGCGAACGGGAAAGTAGCCTCCGCACCGCCCGCCGGTGGTGACGGTCACAGACGTTCGACCGCCCGGAGTGACCGAGACTCCGAATCCGAAACCCTGAGCCTGCGCCGGCGCGGCAGAGAAGGTGAAAGTACTGACGAGAAGAAGAACGGCCAGCTTGAGTCTATTCATTTTGCCTCCATGATTTTTTGATGCCCGAACGCAAGTCCGGCGGCATCGAATTTTGTTACCTGCTGCTATGAGCAAGTGTCGCTGGCATAGCCAGAGAGCTGGTCAACGCTCCACGCGCAATAAAACCTTGGGAGCGCACAGTTGTCGTAAGGTGGTTGCACCCGCGCGCCGAACCGGCGAAGGGCGTCACTCGTCTTGGCCGCCGCCGAGCTTCCGTCGGACCCAACGCCCGTGAGCTGCGCCGAAAAAGATGCCCAGCGCGGTCATAGCGGTGAGACAGAGGTAGAGCGGCTTGGCAAAAGCTGGAAGAACTATGAACAGGACTATCGCTGCGAACAGATATGACACCACCATTGGTATCAGCTTTTCAGCAGCCTCAGCAGCGAATCCATCCACAAAGCCGCACAACAGGACAGCGACAGCCACCACGAGAACGAGCAGTGCCAACATCGAGCCTCCTTGCTTGATCGCGCCACGAAACACGCAGCCGGGATGATTTACGCGCCACTGGAGGTCCGTCCACCCAGAGCGTAGAACAGGAAGTTGAGAATGAAAGCCAACAGCGCGACCGCAACCAGCGGAAGATGGATGCCAGCGGCGAGAAAGGCAAGCACTAGGAGCAAGCCGTTGAGAATAGCCCAAATAGCCATGACCATCCTTCCGGCAAACTTGATGCCTTCGCGCGGCGAGCCGGTCATGGTGGAGCCAATCCCACCGATGAAATTGCCGAAGCAAAAAGACAGCCCCAGCTGAGAAACGATTAACAATGCAAGGACCAGCATTGAAGTCTCCCTTCAAGTCGAAGTTCTTGTGCAATCAGCCGAGACGGCTGGAATGATAATCTGGCCGAGGCTGTCGGCCAATGCCGGCAGCCTCAGCCAATCCGACAGACAGCGGGGAACAGTTAGCCCTCAGCGGTGTCGGCCGTTTGCTGCTCGCTCTGAAGCATCTGATCGAGCAGTCCGGAAACGCTGTTGATGAACTCGCAAGCGACCCCGATCAAGTCCTCGGCGGCCAGCAGGAAGCCCAGACTGGTACCGGCGGTTCCCAGACGAGCTTGCTCGGCCAGCGCTCTGGAGAGCTTTTCGACGCTGGTAAGTTGAACGGCAAATCCACTCCCCAACTGCCAGATCATGCCGATTACACCAGCATCGGCAACGCGCTCGCGCAGGTGGGTAAACTGCCCGTCCTTGGCCCGTTGGGCTGACCGGACAAAGCCGTCTCTCCGTCCGGACGCTACCAGCAGGAAGTCGTTGCAAGCGTTGCAGAGGCGTAGCACAGGCTCCTTGAAATCGGCGAGCTGGCAGCGCTTCGGAAAGTTCTTCCCGCCGGTCTCGTCGATCCGCGCGAACAGCACCCTCTGAATGGTGCACAGAGCATCGTAGCTGTCCCAGCTCGCCCGCATTCTGCCAGCAAACTCGCTGTTGCTCAGCAGCTCGGGCGGGTTGCCGGAGTAGGCAGCGTCGGCCCGGCCGGCAACCACTCTTGCACACTGAGCCAGGCTGATGATTACATCGCGAAACTCAGCCGTGTGCACGTAGACCGGCCACTCCGGCTCCGAGAATCGCCCGCTGGGCAGAAGTGCCGGCGGCTCCGAGTCCAGAGCGTAGTATACGCACTCGAAAATCTCCAGCGCGGACCGCGCGAGCGTATGAGCTCGGCCCAATTGTGCCCTCCGCCCCTGGTCGCCCTGCCGCCCGTAGTTAGCGGTTTCGCCGAGCAGCGTGGCGATGCCCTGCCCAATCAGCTCGAGATCGCGGCGGAGCCTCAGGCTCTCCATGACAAAACCCTCAGACTGCTTCTCCATCTGCTTTACCTAATCCTCTCTCAAATTTGCGCGCTTAGCGCTTCAGATTGCGGCTCTCCGATTGTGCCGCCTTGGACTGAGCAAGTAGAGACTCCGCCCTTTCCACAGCGAAGTCGGCGATGTCGAGGCAGTTGTTGATGTAGCGAGCGTTGATTCTGGTCATGCGCTGTTCGAATGCAAGTTGGTCGGGGTCGGAGCGGCGGGACGGACAGGTGAGCCGTTTGCAGTCCCGCGTTAAGCGACCCAGTTGTCCCTCCGCGTGAAACAGCATTCCCGCCACATGATCGGTCAGCGAAAGAGCATCCAGCGCAGGATCGCTTACCCGCTCGTTCTTCCACCGATAGGTCTGGTTGCACTGCTGCGCAACCAGCTGATTGCGGGCACCGAGGCTTCGCAATCGAACCAATTGCTGCTCTGTGTCAGTGCATGGCATTGACGGAGGTAGTTGCGCCTTGTCTTGCAACGTCTCAAGCCGTCCGGTCGCTGTCAGGCGGTTCAGACGTGTTCTGGTTAGGCGCTGCGCTCGGCGGTTGGTTCGGCTGCTGCTCCGGCTGAGACGCCGTCTGATCTTGCTTACGCTTCGCCAGCAAGTCCCGCTGAGCCTTCAGCCGTTGCTCCCGCTCTTCGGGCGTCCAGTTGATGCCCAGGCTGTAGCTGAGAAACACGTTGCCCATGTCCATGACGGGCTCCGACTGCTCCACCGATTGATTTTGCGGATTCTTGGGTTCTTGGGTTTCTTCCGACATCATTCCTCCTACAACGCGAGTCAGTGTAAGTAACAAACGTCGCTCAGATCGCCGTCGAGCAACAAAATGGGTCATTCGCTTTAGTGTTTTGGCTAGCTAAGAGACGTTCTTTCTCGACTGTCCGCGTGGATTTGAATTAGTGCTTTCAATCTGCCAGAACAGGTTGTAAACAGACAAGTAAACATTAGTTGCGACTCCCCCAGATTTATTTCAGGAGAAATTGCGAAACTACTGACTGTAAGCCGTTTTCTCGAGCCGAATAGACGATTCGCTCTCCTCCCCTGCGCGAAACCAGCGAATCGTCTAAATTTTGCCGGACCACGTAATTTCACCCAAACTAGACGATCGAAGCTGGCAATCCATAAGCATTCGACAATGCCACATTCCAAGTAGAATAGCCGCTCCATTACTTCGGAGAACGTCTCGACACCATTTGCATATCGATCGGAGCGCCACTGCATATGCCACCAATTCTGACCTTTACAGACAAGTACCGCACGACTCATAATTCACCAGTGATCGCGAACTTGATGGTGATTTATGACTCAACCAGAAACAGAATTAGCAGTCGACGGAGTAAAGGTCGAAACACTCGAAGAACTTCTCAACGCATCGATGGACTTAGCCAGCGAGGCACTCACGCAAGAGTTGTTACAGGCTGCAAGCGAACGACTGCCAGAACAAGAAACGGTCGTCGGTATTCCGGAGCCCGTTCCGCTGGAAGCAGCTGCCTTCTTACTTGGAATCACCGCCACGGACGCAAAAGAGAGAATCAAGCAAGGGAACTTGCGAGGATTCAAGATTAAGACCAAAAAGGGCAAACAGTGGTTTGTCGACCCGGGCGAGCTGAACAACTGCCAACCGGCAGCCGTCTCCGATGATTCCGCGGCGATATTGCTGGAGCCGGATCAAGCAAGCTGCTCGATTGAATCTCAATTCGATCCGCTCGAGCTGTTATGCGACAAACAACTGGAAATCATTCGCGAGATCCAAAAAACGGTCGAAGCGCTCACTTACCGCAACGGCTACCTCGAAGCGCAGCTCACCGAGAAAGACAGCCAGATCAAACTGCTAACTGACAATCAAGCAGCTCGCCAGAATGAGAAGCGCGGATTTTGGGCTTGGCTACTCGGCACCAAGAAGTAGCCGAAAGTAGAGTCGAATCAGTCACGAAGAGCTTCGCGTAACAGCCATGCAATGCTTCACAATCGAGCATGATTGGGGGAAACACGTGTCTCCTGCGTATGGCGGAAACATGGACAAGAGTGCAAGAAGTAGTCCACTCGACACTGTCTGCCCTACTCGGCTCAGGGTGGCAGCGAGAATCCCCAGTCCCAGCATATTGAGAATCAACTCAAAGAGCTATATGGTGACATTGCATTCTGTTGTATCAAATCCGAATTCGTGAGCTTCTAACCAACAGCAACCGCTTCTGACCTAACTCAACTTGCTAGAACAGCAGGCAGATCTCTATCGGTCTGAATTCACGAAAGAGAACACTCCGTAAAGTGTTCTCACAGTTTCGGCATGAACACAAACTGGGAGGTTTCGATGAGCACTCTACCATCGCCAAACCCGCATTTTCTGCGAGGTATGGACGTTTCACAATACCAGCCATTGATCGATTGGCCGACCGTTGCCGGCTCCGGGATCGGCTTCTGTTTTTTGCGCGTATCGCACGGACTGCATTTGGACACTGTTTTTGCCAGACATCGCCAAGGAGCAAAATCAGTCAGGATGCCGCGCGGCTTCTATCATTACTTTGTCCCGACCCAATCCGTAGATGACCAGGTTAAACTCTTTGTCTCGGCTGTCGGCCGGATAGAGCGTGGCGACCTTCCTCCCGTGCTCGATCTCGAAGATCCACCCGCATGGGCAACCATTTCCCGCGCTAAACGGCTCGGACTGGTCATTCGCTGGCTTAATGCCGTCGAGCAGGCGCTTGGAGTTAGACCGCTGATCTACTGCAGTTTGAACTTCATCCGAGACACACTCGAAGACCCGAGCGTCGACGTAAGCATTCTCGGCACTTATCCGCTGTGGATAGCCAGATGGCGAGTGCCACCAGGTCAACCGCCACAGATTCCCTCCATCTGGAGAGACTGGGCGTTCTGGCAATACTCGGACAATACGACCGTTCCGGGAATCAACGGTCCTGTCGATGGCGACGTCTATCACGGCACTCTCGGCAGTCTGCGAAATCTCAAACGGCGTAAGCCACCGGCTCCTCGCTTGAAAAACAAGGCGCCGGCGAGGACGAGAAGAAGCCGACGCGGCAACGACAAGAGAAGGTGATGCAGAGACCAAGCTCGACGCACCAGCAGACGGACTAGGCTCCTGAAGGTTCGACGCGGCTGACAATGGGCATCTTCGGTATACCACCGAGATGCCCATTGTCGAATGGAGCCAAATCATCCGTGTCATTTTTCACGCAGGCGCAGAGGTCCTGCGCAAACTGCTGCCCAGGCGCTCTCGCAGCAGGCATCACACACAAGCACCCATCAACCTCGCACCTGCCTTGTCCAAATACTTACCATTTTTTCGGCTTTCTGCGACACTCGACAGTACCTCTCTGTTTCAGCTGAGCAAAGAAAAGAGAGCCATTCCAAGTTGGAATGGCTCTCAACAAATCGGAGGTCAGATCGAAAGCCGGTCAATTGACCATGGCAACTACATCGCGTCCCGCAGGATCAGTACCGACCGCTTCCAGCGACATCATTTTGATCGCTTGCGCGCGATTGTAAAAAAGCAGCGCCTCGTCATAACGCCCCCGCTCGCAATAGATCCAACCCAGCCGTTTTAGCCGCGGCACCAGCTCGAGATGATTCGGTCCGTACAGTTGCTCGAAGACGTTTAGGACCTTTCTATAAAGCGCTCGCGCTCTGACGAGATCACCCTGGTTGAAGTACAGCTCGGCGAGATTATCCAATGTGCTCGCCAAGTGCCGCCTGCTTACGCCACGAGCGCGCTCGAACACTGCCAGAGCGCGCTTATATAGAGGAGCAGCTTTTCGAGGTTGTCCCTGCTTCTGATATACCAGCGCCAAGTTGTTGAAGCTTGATGCCAGGCGCGTGTCTTCCGGGCTAAGCTTCTGCGCCTCTTCGAGCGCCCCTTCAAACATTTTTTCCGCGAGCCCGTACTGACCCTGCTCAAAAGCAGAACAGCCAAGGTCTGTGTAATTTTTCCATACGATGTCATTAATCATATTAGTCCAGCCTCGTAATATGCGCCTTCAGCGTACAAAGCTCGAGTCCCTTCAACAATGTGCAATTGCACAGGCCAGGACTGTCCTGTCATGCAGCGCCTTCGCTTTCATACGTTCGACAGTGTTCACTAGCGCGAAGGAAGCGCAATGCTTCACAGTCACCACTAATTAGGGGAATTACGAGTGTTTCGCTAGGAGGCAGCAATAGTACATATTTGCTGCCATTGGGGAGTGCTACGTAGCACGTTCTTGCCAATCGGATAAGAAGAGGGTGCACCAAATGTCATACCACCGATTCCCCCATTCACGCATCAGATCAGGCTCTCCACGCTCTAAACAGATCTAATCCAGAGAGATATTGGGAGCTTTCAGGAGTACAAATGTTTGATTGAGATCGAACTCCTTTTGAACTTACAGTGAGCTCAACATCACTGTTTCACACACGCGCGTACGGAAAGCCAGAAAGACTAAACGAGATAACGCCCACACCGAAGTCCAGTTCATCCTGATTACTCAGGTCGGGTTTATCCGTTCACTGAGAGCACACCAATTACCACTGTTAGCTGCACGAGCTTCGCTCCGCGGCAGTCAACACTCTTGGTGAATAGCTCGGCTTTGTGCGTGCACTTTTCAATCAGGTAAGGAGCCGACATGTCACAAGACCTTAATCACAAGGCGAACCAATACTCTTCGGAGAGTCTTGACCAAAGCGAAAAGCTACTCGAAAAACTTCAGAACCTCGACCGGCTAATCGCCGAGCTAGAGTTCAAGAAGTCCATCATCGAGGACAAAGCAACCACCACCCTGGCAAGAATGAACGAGGACGACGGAAGCAACCGCGAGCAATTCCTGAAAACACTTGCCGGTCACGCAGACACAATTCGCTCTCTTACCGAAATCATCTCGGAAGGAAACTTGTTGCGGATCAGCTTCAATACGAACCAACTTGCGTTCGCAGAAAAGATCGACGGATTGACCGAGAATGCCACGAAGCTGGATGAACAGCTTCAGATTGTGGAGTTTCAGTCACTCGCAACTGATATTGCCATGACCAGCGTTCTGAGCAGTCTGTGGCAAGAGTACGCGGACTGACCGTCCGCTCACTTCGTACTCGTAGCACCAACGGTTTGAGGCGCGCCCTCGTTCTCAAATAGTAACCAGCCAGTTTTCTCAGCTGCTGCCTCGACACTTTAGTCCGGGCAGCAGCTTTTCATTTCAATACTCAACAATCTGGAGGCATTCGCATGCGATCCATTCAGAAAATGATCGCGGTGGCAATACTGGCGATCAACTTAGCTGCTCCCGCTTGGTCATCAGCTCTGAGCGCACAGCCAACTGAAATCACCACACTAACCATCAGCCGCTCGACCCCTGCAAAGGCAGCAGCACAAGCTAAGAAACAGGCGACGCCAGAGGAGTACTACCGCGCCGCCTGGCTTCTCATTGACCAGAACTTCGCTTATCGAGATGGACTCTCCGACTGGAGCGGCTGGCAATACCGATATGACGGAAAACTGCGCACGATGGCGGATGCCGAGCTGGCGATCGCCGACCTGCTCAGATACGTCAGCGACGACTACACGTACTTTATTCCAGCTCGCCCCGCCACTCAAGCGGCAAATTTCGTGGGAGTTCAGTACGACACAATTCAGTCCGGAAATCGGAAGATCGGTTACATTTCCGTCGATACTTTCAGGACTTGGTTCGCCGTCCAAGGTGTAAGAGAGGCGCTCAAAGCGCTTCCCACCGTTGACGCCTACATCATCGACCTTCGCAATAATCCCGGCGGATACGTTGACCAAGCCACGGAAATGGTTTCACTCTTCCTGGACGAAGGCAAAATCTGCAGCGCTAAGGGTCGCTCCAACGGCGCTCCCTTCGTCGAAAATAGCGTATTGACCAGATCGGAGATTCAAATTACCGAAAATGGCAAGATCGAGCACCTAAAGCGCGAGCCAAATTTGAGCGGCAATAAGCCTCTGGCAATTCTGGTCAACGACAAGAGTGCATCGGCATCAGAGATGTTCGCCGGGGCGCTGCAGGTCAACCAGCGCGGCATAATAGTCGGCACCCAAACGTACGGCAAAGGCGTCATGCAACGTTCGTTTCAGTTCGACAACGGCAGTGCGCTCAACATCACCATTGCCCACTGGTATCTTCCGGACGGACAGTCCGTTCACTGGCGCGGCATCATTCCCGACAAAGTCGTGAATCAATCGTACAAGGGAGACGAGCAGCTGGACCAGACGGTCCAACTGCTTCAATCCAAGCTTTCTCCAGCCCCCTGAGGCTGCCCGTCAATCTCTACCAACGCGAAGCAACAGCATACCGCCGCACCCGGTGTGCTGCTCTGCATCGCATGCTCGCTCAGGAGTAACTATGCAACCACACGGTCAAAAGAGAGAAACTGCACTCAATTCGAAGCACAATCAGAGCTACCACATAGCTAATCAGCTGCTCGGGACCTGGGCCAACCAATGAAACGCTGTTTCGAATTACGACAGCTCTCGGCTACGACCTGACACTGCGCATCGGGCGGTGATCATCAGACAACTGCTCCGCCACCGCCAGCGGAGCACACCGCAGGCACTCAAGTGAGGGGCTCCAGGGATGGAGCCTGCCGTGGGCAGTACCGGCCCTGCGACCAATTATGCCTACCCAGAGATTCCGTCGCCGGTGCGAACCGCGCGGCGGACGGTCCTGATTGAACACCAATTACACGAGGAATCACCATGAATAAAAATCAGACAGAACGAGTCTTCCAATTTCCCTGCAGCCGGAAGTATCCGGTCGATCAGATGTGCGAGCGGATTGTGCGCGCCTTACAGGCACGCAACTTCGCAGTGCCGGGCTTGAAGATAGCAATCAAGCGTCCAAGTTGGAGCAATGAAGAATTCGTCACCAACATTCAGGGTCCAAACTTCGAGATTGACTTCGACAATCGGGACAGCATCGCAGCTGTAGAAGCGACCCGCATTCACATTCCAGGCAAGCAACTAAGACTGCACTCAAACCTAAGACATATCGTTCTTCAACTAGGCAGCAGCGATCCAAAAGTTGCCTCCGGACGCGAGAATCAACCGCGCGAACGAGTCTATGTCTACTGGGGAAGCCAATCTGAATCGCGGGTATTCCCAGCGCTCGAGACACTGCCTATCTATCTCTTCGCCACCGAAGATACACGCTGGCTCGAACGCGGAATGCCATCACATTTCCTGACCAGAGACGTCTTCACCCGTTTCAATCAGTGGCTCAGAGAAAACGTGATTGCTCAGCTGGAATCAGGCGGCAACTTCGAATCTGTTCCAATGCCCCAAAATTCGGTAGCCAGCCCTGAAACAGATGAGCTGAGAAGGCGACTCGAGACCACCGAATTCTGCTCGTAGCAGCGATTGCATCACACTTGCTCAGTCAGACGTAGAGCCGCTCGAACATTCGAGCGGCTCTCTGCTTGCGAGCGATTCAAATGGAGAAATTCACATGTCGCCGAACCCAGGAAGCAACACATTTGAGACTATGGACCTCACACTCCACTGCGAACCGGATGAAACTATTCGGTCAACTGTTGTCTCTCGCAAGGGGACGTTTCTTGCTCTCACGTTGCATGGCAAACCAGAAGCACGAATCTTCCACCTCTACAGCCATGATGACAATCCGTTCGAGAAATTGAACTTGCCGGTCACCGGCAAGATCTCCGGAATGGCCTTTCCACCAGAGCAACGGGAAGTCGCGCTCGCCATCGAACAGCATCACTGTGTCGAGCGCTATGCGCTTGGACTGGGACGGCTGAAGTGCCTGCCGATCTCCTCTCCGCAATCGGTGACCTACAACCGCGATGGCTGTTTGCTAGCCGCCGGTAGCTCTTCAGGAAAGATAGTCGTGTGGTCATTTCACAATGAAAGCCCCACAGAGCTATACCAGGTCAATTGCGGCGACGGTTGCATTATTCAAATCGACTTTGGCATAGGCAACCAACAGTTGTTTGCGCTAACAGCTGACAATCGCTGCTTTCAAATCGATTTTGAAAGCTCAAGTACTCGGTTTGGAATCGCCAATAACGCATCTACGAAACGAATTCTAACCGAAGACGATGGTATTGCCAGCGATTGGCAATGCCTCAGCATGGCCGCCCACCCGTGGCTGCCAATTGTCGTATTCGGTGGAAACGATCGATTCTTCTGGACCTATGACTACAAGTTGAAAACTCTCTGGCGCAGCGAAAGCGAGACGGCAAACTACGTCCGCAAACTGCAATTCCTGCCGGAAGCTAAAAAGCTTGCTGTCTTCGGCGATCAGACATTGGAGTTTTGGCAATTAGACGGAGTGGTTTTCCGCGACCGCGGATCAGTCGGCAACCGCACCGAACTGCTCGGTCGTGGCACCTGGCGTCCCACAAAAATGGTGAAAGCGTCGACCGCTCCTGCACCCGGACTGATACCGGTTGCAGCCATTCCGATGGAAACAAAAGCTGTAGTTGCCTGGGCTTCCAGCGGTAGAGCTTAGCAATTCACTAAATAACCTTCGAGGCACGCACGATGAATCTAAGACTTTATGCTCGTTGCTTAAGACACTCCGTACGAGAGCCAAGCTTCTGGCTAATCCCAGCGCTCAGCGGCTATCGCTCATTTCTCAAGATTGCCCTGAAGTGGTATATCGCTGTTCCACCATTCGGATTTCTCTCGGTTGCAACCATCTACGCCCTTGCTCAATTATCAGGAGGCGCAGGTCGGCTGCTTCCATATCTACATCCGTCCTTAAATTTCGCGGTCATGCTCTTTTGGCCGCTCTTGCTAGCTGCAGCACTTGCAACAGTTGCCCTGCCATTCTCGTGCGTCCTGCGGCTAGTGAAGACGTTGTCGGCACCACATACGAGCTTGCTGGCTCGTTGTGATAAACGAGCCAGGTCCGTTCTACGTACTGCGAATGAGCTCCGTGCAACAAGCAGAATACTGCAGGAATACACAGCGCGATTCCACACTCTAGAACAAGAGATAGAAGTACCGGGAGTACGAGAACAGCTCATGTCTCTGCGCTACCGTGCAGTAGATAGCGGCTATCTTCTGCAACAGACCTTCGTCAAGTTCGAGCAATCAGTACACGACACCTTCCATGATGCCAAGCTGCTTACGCTACATGTCACCACCGACCAAGAGCAGCATACACTCGGAGATGTTTTTGACCGGTGTGCGCAATACTTTCTGGTCATCTTCATATGCAAGCAATCTTTAGGCCAGTTCGAAGAATGGCGTGAGCCCACTCTCGCAGAACTATTGGCTGCACCATACATCGGCATGCACATGTCGTCAGATCAAGAACCACCGTCTACCGAACCAGGCTCGAACATCGACAGCGCTCTCGATCAGGCACAAGAGAGTCAGCTGCAAGCACTGGGAATTTCCGACGAACAGCTATTCAACACTAAATAGTAACACCGTGGACATCGCATAGCAGAGATGAATTCACGGCTGGGACAACACACTCATGCGGCAAACACAGCAATGCATTCATCTCTGCAACTCTCACCTACGCCGCTCATTCGGGCAGGAGCATTCTATGTTCAAATCAATATTCAAGAGTAGCAATTTTCGCGACCGCAAAGGGATTGAAAGCGGAGTCGTGGTTACGCCACCGATGACTCCGGAGTTCTGGCAGCGAGTGCTTCGCGCCCAGTTTATCTGGTGTGAGGGTTGGCTCGTTATCGCCATCCTCTGCGCAATCTTCGGGGCGATTCTGGAACTGAAAGGGTGTCACTGGTCCAACGACTGGAGCATCAACTTTCTCGGTCTCGCACTGCGCAACGTCACTCCCGGACTGTCTCTAATGGCGGTCGGACTTTGGGCAGCTAAGCGCGCCGAGTTTAATGTAACTCAGCAAGCCCCTCCAGAGCCACCGGCACCACCACCGCCACCACCCGAACCAGACAAGGAATGGTGGATCTGTCGCATCCTGCGCCTTATTTTCGGCCGTCGCCGCCGCCGCGGAACTTACATTACCTGGGGACGCTACGGCATTGTGGTTCCATCTGGCGCTGCGGACAAGCCGTTCTGGGAGCTTGCCGAAAGGTTTCAATGGTGGATCTCCGTCACCGGGATGTCCGGCGGATTCCTGTGCGCTGTGCTGGGCGTAATGGTCGTCTGGCTTAGCAATCTGGCCAGTCAGACCTGGTTTGCATCAATCGGCGGAATCGAAATCAAAAATGCTCCGGTAGGCGCAATGCTCTTTCTGATGGGCATCGCGCTGCAGGAGTTCACTCGATATGAAGTACAAGCCGGCACGGACACGCGCGCCGAAGACAAGACAGGCCAAGACGGCTCTAAAAAGTAATACTCCCTGCTCGTAAGAGGAAATCATTCATGAACACATTTGATTATGGCATCTACTACTTTGATTTCAGCACGATGGATCGCTTCACCATCGAAATGAAATCGCGAGCCAAGATAGTCGGGCTTAGCACAGGGCGATGCGGAGACCTTGGGATTAAGGTGATGCAACCCGTCAGGAAGGACGTAGCGAAGGAAATGCGTACCTTCCAACTGTTGGAGCGCTCCAAAGGAAAACTTTCGCTCGCCGATAACGAAGACGCCGTACTGACCTGCACGTTCGAATACTTCGACCTCGGACTGGACAAGGCACCGGTCTACGACCTCTGGGAGATTGTTCCAGCTGGTACGAACAGCTAGTGCCGTGCGGCTCGATGTTGAGACTCGAATAATCACGGAGGACTTCGCTCAGACTCTAAAGGTTCTCGAAATCAGATCGAAAAGATTCACCTCCGATGGACTGAGAAGTTTGCACAACTCCCTGCCACGGTGCCTGGTAACGACCTGACTTCAGCTGCATTCAAGCAGCTGCCATCACCACCACCGAAGGAAACCTGTGCAGGTCTCCTTCGGTTTTCGCTTACGCAATTATCCCTCCCGACTCAATAAGGAAATTCATCGATATGAGCAATGATGAAAATACAGAATCAACAAAGTACATCGGTCAAGCGCTCACTCCAGAAATCATCTATAGCAGCGACTCATGGCGCAAACCCTACCTCCGCGGTGTAGCACCACTGAAAGATGGCAGCCAAGGCTGGTCCGTATTCCTGGAAAGTGGAAAGATTCTGACCAAGGCGATGCGCATCGTCTGCCCAACCGAACTGGAAGACAAAAACGTTCGTAAACTCGCCGTTCTTGGTTTTACTGACGCCATGAAACTAGCGATGGACTTCAACATTGCGCAAGTACATCTCGCCACCAAGGGCGCCAAGAATGATATCGACTCGACAGTAACCATGCTGACAAATGCCGGTTACGGCGAAGTTACTCAAAAACCACAAGGCAACAAAGTCTTTGCCTACTACCTGACGGAATTTCTAGCCGATTTCGGAATGTTCATTCCTGTATTCGCCAAGATTGCAGAAGACTTGCCAAGAATCTGTCCGGAAGCAAAACTCAATTGTGCCTTCGACGACGAAGACGGCTTTCCGCCCCAATGCAATTTAGTGATTAGCATTCCCACCAGCGTGCCCGATTTCGCAAGATGCTTTGGTGCGGTCTCCATGTTTCTGGGAATCACACTGAATCCGCTGCAAGAAGCAATCGAGTTCGCGAATTACACGGGCACATTCTCCTTCTCCGCAAAGGTAGGGTCCTGTAACTAGGGGAGCGTAGTAGCCACCAGTTAGAAAGCAGCAAAGAGTCGGCACCAGCAGCAGTGTTGGCGCCGACTCATTTGCTACAGCCACAAATCAAAGGGAGCGAAGAGAATGCAAACAAGAATGTACATTGTGGCATCCGCCAGCTCAATCCTCGAACGATTCAATCGCTCGCGCGGACAAGCCACCTGGGAGATGGCCAACTGGCATGTCGGCGACAACTCATACAAAACGCGAAAGGAAGCGCTCCTGACCGGAATTCGGGTCGCGGGCGAGCCTGACCACAAGCACGCCTTCGGTGTGGTGCATGTGTTCCCCGCCTACAAGCCCGTTGACCTCGTCTTATTGGACGAGAAGGTCTCCGGAGCGATTCACCGCACGATCGGATCTCGTCTTTGGCGAGCCACCATTGGGCTTGATGCCGCGCTCTGCCTGATCGAAATCGTCCGCCTGCCAAATCACGATTCGCTAGCCGAACTTCAGTTCGATCCAACCATCCTCTGCTTCCAGCCTCAACGCAAGACGAACTGAGACTGGCTACTCGCTTCACACTTCTCTGACCATGAGGTCTGATAATGAACGCAAATTTAGTGACTCCAGTTTACTGGGTTCTTCTGCTTGTCTGTGGTGGCATGCTCTTAGCGCTACACCACAACCTTGATCGATTCTCTCAGCGTCATCTGCAAAACTGCCTGCAGAAACGAATCTCTCAGCGAGAGCAGATTGAAGCGCATCTTCAAACAGCAAAGGACAATCTGGCGCTCGTTCAACGTCTCCATACACGTCGAGTCGTAATCCTCTCCACTGACACAATCAAACGAATGCAACAGCAGATCTCGAATGCTCAAGCGGCTTTCGACCTGGACGATTACGACAAGGCACTCAAGCTATCCAAGGAAGTAGCGAAGCACAGCAACGTAAGTTGCATCTTCTCGCTTCATCAAAACACGAATATAGAACGCCAGTAAAGGCGAATCCTTTTCGCACAAATCATCACAAAACTCTCACGAGGTACAGATCATGAGATACCCATCTCGTATTTCCATGCGCACTCTCGCAGTGCTATCGCTCTACATTGCCGGAGCACTCAACTTCGGTATTGCCTCAATCGCCTCCGCATCTACCGATTGCACGCCGGTGATTGGCAGCTCGGAAAACAGAAGATCTCCACTCATCGAGGAAGAGCAAAACGATCCCATTCGAATGGTCAAGCTGACCGCACCAAAACGTTGCTGCGGACACTACAAGAGGACGAAAGTACGCAACGCCCAGCAAGACTGCGAAGTAAAAGTCGACGTTCAATACTGCTACACGCGTATCGTCAACAATGTGCCAATCTCCTTCTGCTACTGGACCCACCAGACGGTCAAAGGAACACTCAACCCGGCCAAGAGCTGCTGCGCAGTGACTTTGAAAGAGATCAATGGTCAATCGTATTGCGTTCCGCCAGGCAGCACAATCACTATCGGGCCGATTCCAATGCTCCAACAATCCGGTGTCGTTCCAGCGGCACCGCCGAGCTGCCTGATCGAATCCTACGTAGGAGCGCGCAAGACACTGCGCATCGTACCAGAACGGCGATCTCCGGAAGAGCAGTCCGATGTCTACGTTTACAACGGCGATCGGCTCGTCATTCAAATGCCGGAGTCCACTCAGTTAAGCGACGAAGATTCACAGCAGTAATCGCCGTCGTCCGATCGTCAGCACCCACTTGAGCACCCCTTCCTGATCCGAAGGGGCGCTCCCTTAATTAGTTAGGGAGGAAAGCAATGAATTTTTCGATGATATTGCTCGTCGTAATTGTCATGTCCGGGCTATTTGCCTATTCACTCTGGCTGTCGTCAGCGCAAGCAGTGCAGAAATTAAGAGTCGAAGAAGACCTGGCCAAACTAAGTGCACAGATCGACGAACTGAGACGCTCCGATTTCTCCCTTCCGAACTATGGCGAGATGCAGTCAAAGTTCGAGAAGAGTCGCTGCATCGTCAAACTCTTCGTCAAGAAGGGCGATCTCGATAATGCTGAGTTACTGATCAAGCAAACAATGGCGCTGCTGATTCAATACCAATCGCTTCGCGACAGCAAGTACTGCGATTCACTGTGCCAGCAAGCAATCAACTCACTGGAGTCCGCTCCGGAAGAGACGAATCTGGAGTTGCAATTAGGCAAGATCAAGCCTGAGGTTGCAATGAAAGTTCAATCCAAGCTTACGGAACAGGGTTACTCAATGCTGCTCACCCTTGACTCGCAGGGCAACTACTTGCTCATACGCCCGAAGCCCGGCTGCGGCCCACGCCTGACTGGCAGCTGCTAGGCAAACGCCGCAAGAGCTGAAATCGACTCAACGCAGGGCTGCTGATTGAGCGCATCGAGCGCTTAATCAGTGGCTTTGTCAACGGTTACGAAACGGTGCTCTGGCTGCTCCTTGGGCGGACTTGGGCGGCTGCCAGAGCCGCCCCTACATCAATCCGGGCCCAATCAGCCTCAGCTCATATCGACAAGTTTACGCTTCACAAACGAGAGGAATCCCTCACCCATGCACAGCGCCAATCCATTCATACCGCATATCAATGACGCTCCCGGTATGCGAGAGCCGATTCTGGTGATCGTGGATATGCAACCGGAGTTCGAAGCAAGTTCGAATGCTGAGACCCTTTCGGAGATAAGAAAGCTGATCTCCTTCTTCAAGCACAACTACTTCCCAATTATCGTCCTGGAGTATGGCAATCCGGACATAATCAAGCCACCAAGCTACCGGCTATATTGCGGAACCACTCATGAACAATTGATGAGCCTCCTTCTGTATCCACAACGGTATTGCAAGCTCGTAGTCGTAGAAAAGTACTGCAATGACGGCTCTGCATTTGTACTGGAAACTTGCGCCGAACGAGAATTCAGTCAAGCACATTTCGTGTTGTGCGGGGTCAACACCGATGCCTGTGTGTCAGCTACCGCTCACGGTCTGGCGGTCCGCAGAAGAAGCTCAAAAGTTTCAGTGATTGCTGCAGCCTGCCATACACCCGCCAGTAACTTCAGCTGGAGCAACTTTCCGCAGCGCGCGAACATCGTCATCGTACACAAAGAACAGGCAGCCTGAGCCTTCGTAAGCACAACTCAACGGCAGCGACCGAAGCCCGACGTGATCCCACACCGGATCGACGCGCTGCCTAAGTTTTACCAAATCATTGGAGGTGTTCCATGAAGAACATTCCGCATTGTCTGCGCCAGAAGAAATCGATCGTTTGCGCAGCACTCATGATGATTTTGTTGTTGCTACCAGCGCCGGCGCAGGCGGACCCACCTGCAGTCGACGAACAGGAAGCACAAAGTCTCCATGCCCTGAGCCTTCCGGTGTATATCTGGAAGGATGCGAGCCGCACACCAGACGCCATCGTGCTCGCCTTTCACGGCGGTTGTTTACACGCGCGATCATACAGCCCGCTAGCCGAGAGGATTGTGCCGAACAATTTCATGCTCGTCGCAACGGATATGCGCGGCTTCGGCAAGTGGTATCACGAGGGCTTCGGTACACGGCGCGACCGCACATTTCGCTACAAGCAAAGTGTGCGTGACGCTCACGCTGTTCTCGAATCGATTCGCTCAAAATATCCGGCAACACCAATCTTTCTCCTCGGCGAAAGCCTGGGTGCAAGCATGGCGATGCAAATTGCCGCGGCCTATCCTCAGGAGATCGACGGAGCAATCATCGTAAGCGGCTATGCAAGACCAAAGCTTTTCCTGCATCCGCACATGCTGGTGCACTTTCTTCAGATCTGCATCAATCCGCTCAGGCGAATCGACATATCACCATATCTCAAAGTTCGCCTTGCAGAAAACATCGAATGGGCGATTGAGGAGATTCAAGACCCGCTTACTCGCAACAAGCAATCATTGACCGAGCTGGCAAAAGACATAATGTTCAATGAAGCCGGCAAACGTGATGCGCTCAAGATTTCCGACCACACTCCGGTGCTGGTCATTCATGGCACGAAAGACAAACTGTGCGATCCCAAAGCTATGATCCGCCTATTCAAGCGAATACACAGCCATGATAAGCAATTTGTTTTGCTCGTCAATCGCGGGCATCTGCTGGTCGAAACACCGCATTTAAATCCAGTTGCACTACAGATCATGCTGGATTGGATCAAATTTCACTCACAGAGGGAAGCCGCTCTTTCGGTTGAGAACGCTCGAACTAAATCCGCTGGAACTGCCAGCGAACTGTAGTTGCTAGCTCTCCTCAAGACTTAGCAAGCCAACGAATTACCGCCTCGACTTCTCTCAAGTCGAGGCGTTCCCCTTTTACTTACGGAGAATGTGGAATGACAAATTTACCCAAGGTGGCACTTACTTATGAAAACCAAACCAGAGACATTGTTAAAGCCGGAATCTTACAAGCAACTGTGCTTGATGGCGCAGCAAAATTGATTGCATCTCTCAATAGCCGCGAGCGCATGAAAAATGTGGAAGCAACGAGCACCGCCGACATCGGCTATATGCTCAACGCTGACGCAGCAGGCTGGAAGCTAGCCGTGACAGTGAAGTTTACCTGCGATGCCTGGGACAAACGCTGCCTCGGTACTGTTACAACTCCGGCCAAACTTGCCGAAGCTCTGTCAACAGTTTTAGACAACCTTCCGACGCCACTCATCATCTCAGATGTTCCAATCCAACCATCACCCTGCCGCGTGCTTCTTTGCATAGGCAATCAAATTTTCGACGCAATGGTGACGCTTTCAGTTCGCCTACTGCCTTCCGCCTCAGACCGTGGCATAGACTGGTAGCAATAGAAGAAATCAACGCGATGCGTCGCCGGCATGCTGCTCGCAGCGTGCGCGGCGACGCGTTGACATCTGCCCCTCGGGGATGTCCTGGGCGTCGTTGATTTTGTTCGACCTGCCCTGACCAAGACCATCTTAGCAATTGCAAATGGCGACCTGTTCTGGTCGCTTTTTGCAATTTTCGTACTTTAAACCCTGGAAATAGGTAGCCAGTGA
>JAGVKB010000011.1 GCA_020050835.1 Candidatus Obscuribacterales bacterium
CGGTCCTGACGTGTAGAACGGCGTCGGCGCCATCGGGTAGTTGCCAGGCGCATAAGTTGTCGGCTGGTTCGTCTGGTTGAAATACGAGCTCGGGTCATTGGCGTACGGCCAGTAACCGCCACTGCCACCATAGAAGCCGCCATAAGGGTCGTAGCCACCACCGTAGCCTCTCGGCACTCCCATCGGACCGCCCATGGGTGGTGAGTACATCGGCATGCCACCACCACCGCCACCAGCGCCTGGTGCGTTAAATGAGCCGGTTACAGTGACGTTGCCTATGGTGGCTTGCTGGACGTTCATCTGCTGCACGTTCATCGTGCCGACATTGCCAAAGATTGCATTTTGTATCTGCGTGTTGCCGACGATTTGCTGATTAACCGGCTGGCTCTGGACCGGCTGAGTCTGCACCGGTTGAAACTGAGGGCTTGAAGTATTCGGACCAAAAAGTCCGCCGGGACCGAATGCGGGACCAAAGAGGTTGACGAGTCCGTTCTGAATTAACCGTTGCATCGGCTGAATCAGCAGGCGCTGCTCAAAGGTTCTGGCTATTTCGATTCCGAGATTTTTGATTACATCCTTGAGGCTTTTGGCTCCCGTGATTGCATCATCAAACGCGGTGCCGAAAGCCTGAGCGATGTCCGCCGAGATATCCTTGAGCTTTTGGAAATTGGGATTAGCTTGCTGAACCGCTTTGCTGAACTGTTGCCAATTCAAGAGGATGTGGTTGCCTTTGTCATCGACCTGGTTGTACAGCTTTACCAGCTCGCGAATCTTGTCGTTATAGCGCTCGGCGTCAGTCTTAAGATCCTCGGCGATCTGCCGTGCCTTCTGCTTCGACTTCAGGTAGTCCTGCACAGCCGCGTTGCGCTTAATTTCTATCTCTAACAGATCCGCTTCTGCATTTCTACCAGCCTTTCGAAGCTCCTCGATCTGCTCGTGGTGCGCGAACAGCTCCTTTGCGAGAATTGCCTCTCGCTCCATTCCTTTGGCTATAAAGTCTTGCTCTAGGTCTTGCTCCTGCAGCGCTAAATTCTGCTCCTTTAGCGTCTTTAGGAGATCCTTGGCGGACTCCACCTTTTGAGCTGCATAGCTGTCGGTCTTGAGACTCCGGATTTGATCCTTGTCCCACTGCGTAATCGGTCCATCCTTCTCCGCCGCACGGATTGCCGCGCGAATCTCCGCCTCTTCTTTCCCGAGGCGAATCCGCTCGCCGATCATCTGATTCTCAGCCCCAAGACTCTTTAGCAGATTGTCTTGCTTCGCATACTCTTCCGTCTTCGCGATCAGATCAAAACGAGCCTGTAGTGCTGGCAGCTCCTCGTCAGTCAGCTTGCGTCCGATCTTATCTTCGTATTCAAAGCGCTGTTTCAGCAGCTCCGCCTCTCTCTGACTGCCTTGGATCCGAGCGTTCGACAACTGCTCAGTTCGCATGATCTGCTTGTCTAGGTCTTGCAGCGTTTGCGCTTCGAGATCCTGTTGCCGCACCTTTAGATTGCGGCGAAGCTGCTCCTCTTCTTCCTTTGTCATCGCCAGCCCCTTCTCGAGCAGGCGCTGCTTCATTTCCAGAACGGGGATCTCCTCTTTCCGCCCCGTTAAAACCAGTATTGCTTTGTCGTGCTCGAGCTGCATTGCTTCGGCATTCTTCTTGAGCTCTAGTTGCTTCTCTCGCTCTAGCCTGATCTGTACTTGCGCTGCAATCTCAGCCTCTTCCTTGCTGGTCAAGGCGCGCTTGAGTATGTCTCGAGCTTTGGCTTCTGCTTCCAGTAATGGCACGAGCGCTTGCTCGCCACGAATCTGCGCGGATAGTTCGGTGTTGTGCAGCCTGAGCGACTGAAGGAACTCGGCATACTTAGCCAGCCTGTCGAGTTCCTTCTGATCGGGAAGCTTCGGCACCGGAGGCAACGGTGCTTGCGCTTTCGGTGGCGGTGCGTACTTGCCAGTAACAGTATCCACGCCCCCGATGATGTCCCAGAGCTTCTGCTCTTTCTGTGCATCCAGCTCCCGAGCGCGCTTGTTGATTTGAGCGGGTGAGAAACCGGCATTTCGCATTTCTTGGGTTTCAGCGCCGGTGCCAAAGAGCTTCTCTGGGCTGTACATGTACGCCAGCCCCTTCATCCAGTTTTCATTGGTGCTATCAACACCGCTGATCTGAATTTTCGTCTTCAGGAACTCCTGAAGTGACGCAAGTCCGTTCTTGAGCGACGTAGAAACTTCATCGAATGCCCTGGCTAGCAGCTTGGTGGCACCAGTCATTTTGTCCATTTCGCCGACTGACTTCATGAGCTGGTTCTGCAGTCCGGTCCAACTCTGCTCCATCGTTCTCGGCATCGATTCAAATTGCTTGGAGATCTCCTCGGACTGCTTCAGCAGCGAGTGAAACACCTGCTCGGATGTGATCTTTCCTGCCGCGGTCATAGTCCTTAGCTGACCAACACTAAGCCCTAGACCTTCTGCGATCTTGTTGGCGACAAGTGGAACGTTCTCTAAAAGACTATTCATCTCCTCCGCGTGAGCAACGCCGCCGGCCATCATTTGACTGAATTGCATTAATCCAGCCGACATGTTCGCTGACGATGCGCCACCGATAACGCCCAGCTTCTGCACGGTATCGGTCAGCTTGAGCATGTCGTTATTGGTCGCGCCCAACTCCCGAGAGGACCGTTGCAGGCTCTGAAATACAGACACTGTGTCAGACAATGCAGCACCGTTGCGCTGGGCTACATCAAACAGCTTCTGCGACACCGCTAGATAGTCATTAGTTCTTGCGGTCGCGGTCTTAATTCTCTGGTCGACCACATTGAATTGATCGGCTAGCTTCGCGGCGGATTGCGCAATGCCAACGACCCCGGCCGCAATTCCGGCTGCAACCCCGGCCGCGGCAAGAGCCCCGCCGCCTTTGAAGATGGCGTCCATCTTGCCTTGTGTGTCTTTTGCTATACGGAGACCTTGATCGCAAGTTGCCTGAAACTTTGCGACCGAGCCCTCGATGCTGACGTTAATTGACGCATCAGACATTGGCTTTTGCCTCCTCGCGCCTACGCCTACGCGCTTCCCTTCGTTCAGCCTTGCGGCTTTGCGCGATCTTTCCAGCCCTGGCTAGAGCCTGCTCCCAGCCAGAGTTTGGCGCTGGCCCCTTTTGGATCTGCGCTTTGCTGCCCAACAGGAAAGCCTTGAAGCTCTTGAGCTTCTTGATTCCGAATTGGGTGTTCCACAGCATCGACATGATGTGCGAAAACATCAGGTGTAGTCCGTAGTTGCCAAAAGGTTGAATGCGCATATAGGCTGCGAGCTCCGCTAGTTCACTCTCCGAGAAGCGAATGAGTAATTCACTCGGCGGCATGCGGTATGCCAGCGAGAGTTCTAGGACGAACTTTCGCCACTCGGAGGCTCTGAGTTTTTTTCGATTTCCTCTTGCTTCGCCGGCGAAAACAAGTCGCCTTTGAACGCGAGCTTAATAAGCTCCGAAAGAGCATCGATACCCAGTTCGCGAAGTTTCTCGGCTTCCTCGTAAGGCACTAGCGGCGAGCCGTCAGCCTTGACGAGCACCATCGAAAGTCGTCGCACGGCGTGCAGCTTTCGCCCTTCCTCGTCGTCAATACAGGCGTTGTATTTGTCTACTTCGGCACCGGTCAATTCTTTGAAGTGGCAGAGGCCGACGCCTGGCACGTCGACCTCCTTGACCTTCGGACGCGCCACTCCTGTTAGCGCTTCCCAGCTTTCTATTTTCATTTGTTCTACTGCTTCGCTCACAACTACCTCCTCCTGTGCGAATTCAAATTCAGTTTTTAGACGTAGGTCGGCTCACCACTCCCTTCGCCGCCAACACTCCAGATCAAGACATTGTCTTCTCCGGCTGACGGTGGCGTAGTGTCGTTCAAGAGTCCGAAAAACCGCACCCCGGATCCATCTTCGAAAAGGATCTCGTAATAGCGTCCTTCGTCTTCAATATCGGCGAGCAAATCTTGTTGTGTAGCCTCTTCTGGCGACCACAGTAATTCGACGCTGAACTGTCCGAGGCTCAGCATTCCCTTTACCTTGCGTTGGTACTTGTCCGAGGTGTCATGGGACGTCTTGCCCAAGATTGACCGCGATACTTTCGGGGCGGTCGCGGTGCGTACGCCAACAACTGGCGTGTAGGCGCCGTTGATGTCGTCTGTGGTGCCACGGCTAAACGTCACGCCATGGGAATGGACTGTTTCTACTTCTGGCATTTTGTTGTCCTCTTAGAATGTGGCTCCACGAGCCGAAGTAATAAGGCAGCTAGTCAACGGCTA
>JAGVKB010000152.1 GCA_020050835.1 Candidatus Obscuribacterales bacterium
AGCCCGGTTGGGAACGGAATCATAGCTACGCAAAGGATTCCGAAGAGGAATCCGCAGCGTAGCGTCTTGACGCGCGGAGGGCGAGTGAAGCGAGCCCGGAGCGCTTACTTATGGATTCGTCCACAAGAAACTCCAGCTCTGGAACATCTCGTACGTTTCCAGCGGGAATTCGACCGACGTTCTAAACACTAATGTCCCTGAATTGCCATCGTTACTCGCCCATTCGAAATCGTTTGGATAGAGATCCCAATTGGCGAGTGCGTTGCCATTTACGTCTGTGATAATCAATTGAATGGATTTGATCGAGCTGACAAATCGATTGATGTTCACGACTGGACCTACAATCAAGACATTTACGTTGAGCTTGCCTTCCCGCCATTGAGTGCGCAGGTGAACTTGAAAGCCTGCTTCGGGCCCGTCGACTGGCCACCATTCGTGCACCTGGGCTACTTTTGCCAGGCGCTGCGGGTCGTATCTGCTCCAGGGACCGCTGGCATTGCCTGGTCCGCCACCACCTTGCGGTTGGGCAGGCCTATTTTCTCGTCCTGCTTCATCCGAAAGAAGCTTGCGAAACTTGAACTGATGCGAAGAGGAAGTAGGTTGCGCTGTGTTTTTAGGCTTTGCGCTCAGGTTGACTTTGAGCATCGGCTTATGGCTTGCCGCCGAAGGAGCCGGTGTCTCTTGGCTGGCGCACCCGACAAGAATAACGCCTGCTGAGGCGGCTGATATTGTTTGTCCGGTGAGAATGAGAAGTCTTGCCATAGCCAATATCCTAGCTCTATTCTTGCACTCTTTTGCCCATTCGTCAGATCGGTCCGCTTCTGCTCGGGAACATCTCCTTTTGGCAGGCGTCTGCAAGCTTGACTCGCAGAAAAACTGATGTGCAAGAAGGAGGATGTTATGAGAGTCAATTGGAAGGTGGCACTATCTGCAGTAGGCATTACCGCTCTGGGAATTCAGGCAGCAGCTACGCCAGCTCTAGCTCAAAACAATCAGTCCGGTTATGTTCAAAGAACCTATCGTAAGCCGGTCACTTTCAAGCAATATCTTAGCGATCATCCGAAGATCAAATCAGCAACAGTCGGTGCCGGGGTCGGCACTGCTGCCGGTGCAGTTACCGGTCTCGTAACTGGTCGCGGCGTCCTGCGCGGAGCAGCGGTAGGAGCTGGTACTGGTGCTGGGGTCGGTCTGATTCGCTCGAGCAATATTTTGTCCAGGCACCCAATTGTGCGCGATCTGGCAACCGGTGCGGCAGTCGGCGGAGGATTGGGCTGGGCTGGTGGACGCACCGGCGGAACAGTCGGCAAGTCGGCGGCTGTCGGTGGCGCCGTTGGGCTTGGTATCGGTATGCTCAAGCACCTTTAGTTGGCAACAAGAGCTTCCGGCGATTCGGATAAAGATAGTTGAGCACCTTGGTCGCCGATCTGTTCCTTAAGAGTCCAACCGAGCCCTAACGCGCTTGGCGGAACAGGTACCTTCGATTCGTAGGCAAGCTCGTACTTCAAATGCTTGAAGAGCCGGTTGAATAGCGGGTTGCGATGTTTGAACATGACGAAGCTCGCAATGATCTTCGCCTTGCCGAGCTTCGTCTTCAACTCTTTGCCGGTGCAACCGAGATCGATAGTCGGAATTTCGTTGTCGATGCAGTAGGTGACGATGTCCATCCAGCTTCGGAAGTAGAGGTTGTGCTCTCTGCCGGGACCTTCGTCAATTGCTACGAACTTGGAAAGGAGGCAATTGGGCAGACGGCAAAGCAGCTCGAAGCCGATCAATTGACCGTTCAGCACATAAAGAAAGTACTCGGCGCTCGGATCTACCTGGCAGGCATCGGCAAAGTAGCTCTTGTTTTGAGTGCCGTTTAAATTTAGCTCGCTGCGCGCAACTTGCTTGAGATAGAGTTCGTAAATCGAATCGAGCCAGACCTGCGGATCGCGTGTTCTGATTGTCTCGACCGGTTGAGACTTACGGCAACTGCGGCGCAAGAAGTGACGAGTGTCTTTGGGCAGGCTCATCAGGTACGCGTCAACACTCGGAAAGTCAACCGGTATCTGAATGAAGGGCGCACCATCGGCGATTACAAAGTCGCTCAATTTGTCCAGCGGCAGCATTGAACCGCTTTCCGGTGTAAACTCAGTAAAGGCCAGTATTTGAATTCCTTCGGCATCGCAGAAGATATCGAGCGCTTTCAGCGCCAAATCCCACGCAAGAGCCAGATCGTTCTTGGGAAGATCGCGGCAGAAGCCGACCTCTCCCCATTGCTGGTCCACGATCCCAACCCGCAAGAGCGGCATGCGAAGCAGTCTGGGCATGAATCCATCGATCATGTCTGCGGTCTTTTTTAAATTCGCTTCCAGGGTTGAACCTAAATAGTGATCGGTTTTGAACAGCGGCAATAGTAGAACGGGACGATGCTCGAACCGAACCAATATGCTGTAGAACTGGAACTCTTTTACTCCCGATCGCTGCAGTAGCGCGATCGTCTCGAAAGTATTCGGGCTGTCGGGAAACAGGTGGCACCATTGTGATGCAGTGACCGGATTCAGTTGATTTCTGATTTCAACGGTAAACTTTTGCATTTCCCTGGCGTACCTCTAGTCTCCTTCGTCGTCGCTGCCTGGTTTTTGTCCATCGGCAGAGGCATGCACATGCTGTCCCGGCTTGATTTCATCCGAGCCGCGCAGTGAGACTTCATCACCTTCTTTGAGGTTACCGAATACCTCTACGAGATCCCCCATCGGCTGACCACGCTTGATGTCCACCCAGCTAACCGTTTCGTCCTTGATGCGCACGACGAAAGTACGTTCGGAGGTGGCCGCCACCGCTGATGATGGCACGAACAAAGAAGGCTCGGTGCGCGTGCTCGGCCAAAACACATCTGGAAACATGCCGGGAGACAATTGCCATTTTGGATTGTGTACGTTTAGTTCTACCGGCATGGTGCGAGTCTTCTCGTCGAGATAGTGCCCGATTCGCCTGATCAAACCGCTGAACTTTTGGTCAGGATAGGCGGGCACCGTGAAGTAGATCTTGTCTCCTTCCTTCACTCCGCCGACAGCTATTTCGGGTACGGGGATAACCAACCGTAAAAGGGAAAGCTCCCTTATCCTTACCATCGGAACCGGACCGGCTGGAGGACCGACGAAGCTGCCAGTGTGCGTGTTGCGTTCGGTTATGATACCGTCGAATGGCGCTGTCACAGTTAAGTATGCTCTTATATCGCTTTTCGATTTGAAGTGTTTTTCTGCAGCCTTAACTTTTTCTTCTTCCGATTTCACCTGTGCTTGAGTGGATTTAATGACCTGCTCGACTGAGCGCACCTGGGCCAGATCGGCTTCAGCAAGTTTCTCGGCAATCTCGACGTCGTTGTATGCCACCACTCCCGGGGTTCGCGCGGCATCTTTCAAGCGCTCGTATGTGTCGTGATTCGCCTGATACTTGGCTTGAGCCTTCGATCGTTGCTCCTGGTGGCTAGATAGTTTGGCCTCAGATTCCCGAAGCGTGGCTATCGCCGACTTGACTTGCGCCGCCGCCTCTTGCACCTGCGCGTCCAGTTCAGGAGCGATTACTTTGATCAAAACTTGATCTTTCTTCACGATCGAGCCGCGGTCTATTCCAATCCATTGGATGAAGCCTGGCACTTTCGGGTAGATAGGCACGTCCTGGAACGCCAAGATCTCGCCGGGAAGTATCATTTCGCGATTGAGTCTTTTGGCAACCACTTTAGTGACAATCACGTTTTGTAGACTCTTGTCCGCGCGTGGTGTCTCGCTGGGTTTGGAGCCGCAGCCAGACAGAACTCCAGCCAGGAGAAATGCCAATGCCGTTAAGGGGAGACCAAGCCGTATTTCTTTTGCTCTTGGCATCAGTTTATTCGCTCCGCGTTTCGCTGCTTTGATCGTCGGGATGCAAGCTCGGCAATTTACGGCTGGCGCGACCTTGCACTATCGCAAAAACGAGCGGAAGAATCAATAGAACAGCCGGCGTGGAAGCGAGCAAGCCGCCGATTACTGCTCGACCCAGCGGAGCCGATCGGGAGCCTCCCTCAGACAGTCCCAGAGCCATTGGAATCATGCCAGCGGTCATGGCGATCGACGTCATCAAAATGGCTCTCAGCCTGCTTTGAGCTCCCCTGACCGCGGCTTCATCGCTGCCCGCTCCGGCTTGCCTGTTCTCCTCCGAGAATGTAACCAGCAAGATTGCGTTGGCAACTCCGACTCCCACCGCCATGATCGAGCCCATGAAAGACTCGATGTTGAGCGTTGTTCCAGTAATGTAAAGCATGACCACCACGCCGGTTACTACCGCTGGTATCGTCGTCAGAGTTACAAAAGCCAGTCTGAATGATTGATAGTAAGACAGCAGCAGCAAGAAGATTGTGACGATCGCCAGTGAAAGTCCCAGCGTCAGACCTTCGAAAGTATCTTTCATCGGCTGAACCTGCCCGCGGGTTTGAACCATCACCCCTCGCGGCGGTTTGCCGGCGCGCTCGATCGCTTCCGCCACGGCTTTCGATGCTCGCCCGAGATCGGTGCCGGCGATATTAGCGCTGATAGTCAACATCCGTTGCTGGTTGTAGTGATCGAATTCGGCAGGCATCGTTCCGTAGCTGACATTCGCCACATCGCGCACATAGGGGCCGAGCGGCTCGTGTCTGACCAGCGGAATGGTTTGCTCCTGATGATTCAAACTCATCACTTTGTTGGGCATCTGCACCGGAATCGTGCTGGTGCGAGGCATCAGTGGAATGTTTTCGACCTGCCGAATACTGTTCATGTGATACTGCGGAACCTGGACCTGCACCTGGTAGGAATAGCCGCTCTTGGGATCGCGCCAATACATCGGTTGATAGAAGCGGCTGGAATAAGTAGATGTAAGCAGCGACTGCCCGACCTCTTCGACTGTCACGCCTAGCTGTCCGGCCCGTTCTCGATCGACTCGCACGTCGATTGTCGGATAATCGAGCGGCTGCTCGAATTCAACGTCTACCAGATGTGGTACCTTCTTCAGTTGCGCCAGAACATCGCCGGCAAATAGTCGATCCTGCTCTAGATTGGGTCCGTTTAACGCCACTTCAATCGGAGTTGGGGCGCCGAAATTCATCACTTGATTGACGATGTCGCCGGCCTCGAAAGAGAATTGCACTCCGGGCATCTCTTCGTTCAAACGCTTGCGGAGATGTCGCTTCACGGCATCGCCGCTCAGTTTGCTGTCCGGTTTGGCTGCCACTAAAAGGATTGCCTCTTGTGGTCCGCTGGTCCAGATGTACATATTGAGAATGGCATAAGTCGGCGGTTGAGTGCCAACATAGCCGAGCGTCATCTGGATGTTGTCTTCACCCATCTCCGAGCCGATAATCTTGAGGGCCTTAAGCGCGAGCTCTTCTGTTTTCTCGATGCGCGTCCCTGCTTTTGCCCGCATTCTCAGGCTGAAACTGGGGCTGTTGCCCTGGGGAAAGATCTCGGTGCCCAGCTGCGGATAAACCAACCCCAGCACCAGGCCGATGATCAAAGCGTAGGCGCCCACTATCAACCAGCGGACAGCCAGCATCCGTTCTACCAGCGCTTCATAAGCATGTCGAACGGACTCGAAGACGGTTTCCACTTTTTGAGAGAAAGCAGCTCCAAACCTGGCGATTGGTGACGTCGGACGAGCGGGTGAATGCTCGTGCTTGAGCAAGTATGATGAAAGAATAGGCACCAACGAGTTGGACAACAGATAAGAAGCGATCATTGAAAAGCCGACCGCCAGTGATAGCGGAATGAAGAGCGCCTTGACCGCTCCGACCATGAAGAAGGACGGCATGAATACCGATAGGACGGCCAGCATTGACAGCAAGCGTGGTGTTACGGTCTCGTGACAGGCATTCATGGCCGCGACATTTGAGGGTTCGCCTCGGGCTAAATGCGTGTGAATGTTCTCGATCGCTACTGTCGCTTCGTCGACGAGAATGCCGACTGCCAGGGCCAGTCCGCCCAGAGTCATGATGTTAATCGTCTGCCCGGTAAACCATAGCGCCACCACCGATGCCATCAAGGCGCAAGGGATATTGATCACCACAATCAGTGCGGATTTCAGATCGTGCAGGAACAGCAATACCATCAAGCCGGTAAGACCTGCTCCCATCGCTCCTTCAAACAAGAGCGAGTTGATCGCTTCTTTCACGTAAATCGACTGATCGAACTCGAATGAGATCTTGATATCCTCGGGTATTCGAGACTGCATAAATGACAGATTTTGCTTGATTGAGCTGACCACGGTTAGCGTCGAGGCGTCCGAGCGTTTTGTCACCGGAATGTAAACTGTTCGCTTGCCATCGACCAGTGCATAGCCGGTGGTGATGTCCATCGAGTCTTCGAGCTGGCCGATGTCACGCAGGTATACTGCCGGCCCGTGTCCGGTTCTAATCGGCAACATCTTGAGGTCTTCGACGATGTCCTTCGGCACACTGTTAATCGAGGCGATTCGCCAGAGAGCGTCGGTTGCCACGATTCCGGATGGAATGATGATGCTCCCTCGCAGGACGGCATTTACGACCTCGTCAGGGGGCATTCGATAAGCCCGCAGGCGCTCCGGGTTAACCGTGATGACAATTGTGCGTTGATTGCCTCCGACCGGAGGCGGAGCGGAGACTCCCGGCAGGGTGGCGAAGATCGGTCTGACCCGGAAGAGCGCCAGGTCTTGAATCTCTTTGACGCCGCGCGTCTCACTGGAGAAGACAAGATAGCCCACCGGAACGCTGCCGGCGTCAAAACGCATGATGAACGGACCAACCGTGCCCTGCGGCATGAACGCCTTCGCGCGCTCTACCTGTGCCACTACCTGCGCCATCGCGTCGGCCATATTGGTGCCGGGGTGAAACACCAGCTTCATTAAAGATGCGCTCTGAATAGATTTCGATTCAATGTGCTCGATGCCGGAGATGTACAGGAAGTGATATTCGTAATACGAGACCAGATAGCCCTCCATCTGTCCGGGATCCATTCCGCCGTATGGCTGAATCACGTAGACGACTGGCATGTTCAGGTCCGGAAAGATGTCTACTTGCATTCTCGACAGCGCAAGTGCGGCCACCAAAATTATGCTGACCACAAAGACCAGAATAGTCATAGGGCGACGCAGTGCTGTGTTGATGATCCACATAAAGCTACTTCCCTTTTGCTTCCGAACTTGAGACGAGCGTCAAGAAAGGCTTGACAGTGCCGTGAGCAGCTGATGCTACCAGCAGCGAGCGCCAAACGTCGGCGCGCGCGATAGCGTCCGCGATTTGAGATTGTGCCAGCAGTTGCTCGGCTTCGGCTACTTCCACTACATTGGCCAGCGCGACTTTGTAACGAGTGCGAGCTCGCAATTCGGCTTCTTGCGCGGCTGCCAATTGAAGCGGGGTATTGGCGGCGATTTTCAGCGACCCTTCAATCAAGGCGCGTGACTTTTCGTCTTGAAACTTTAGGTTTTGCATTACTAGATCGTAACGAGCGCGTTCCAATTGCTCGTTGTGCCGCTGGACTCTCTTTCTGCTGTTGATTGAGAAAATGTCCAGCGATCGAAAAATTACATTCAGTCCGATTCCATAGTCCGGTACGGTCAGAAGCAGACCGTTGCGGCTGGCATAGCCACCTTCGTCGTAGCTGCTTCCCCGCCCCCAGAAGGCTCCCAGAATCTGGAAGTGGGGATAGTAAGTGCGGGTCAAGGCGTGATAGCGGGCCAGCACCGTTTGGATGTCGGCTTGCCTTTTAAGGGCCAGCGGATGTGCTTCGAGCCCGGGCAGAAGCTCTCTTTTGAACTCGCCCGGCATTGACAATAGCGGTCCAGCGTCAATTTCGACCTCGGTTCCGGCAATTCCAAGCGCTTCGGCTAGAGCGGCTTTGGCGATTCTAGCTCTCTCCTGGGAGAGGATCAAAACGTTCCTGGACTGGAGCAGAGCTGCATCGGCTAAAGACTTGTCCACACCTGCCCTCAAGTCTTTGCTGACCAGCGCGCTGACGGTGTTGTAAAAGACTTGAAGTCGGTCGACAGTCGCCTGATTAGCAATTACCTCCTGTTCGGCGACCAGAGCGCCGATAAAGGATGCTGCCGCGCCGACTTGTACATCCAGCTCGGTGACGGCAGTCGACCAGCGAGCTTGATCGTATAGCGATTTAGCCACGTTGATTTCAGCTTTGTGCAATCCAAAATCGACCGGTTCCCAGGCAAAGAATGCACCGGCGCTGGACCCCCAGCGGGAGATCATGCTGGTGCCTGGTCTGACCGCACCGGAGATGGTGGGAATTATCTCGTGCGTTCCAAGCAGAGTCCCTGAGATGTTATTGCGAGTGGAAGTCAGCCCCTGCCAGAGGAGGTCCAGCTTCGGCATATATTGCGTGAGCTTTTCAAGATGAACGTTTTCTCGCGCTGCCAATTCGCGTGCTTTAGATTCGCGGATGCTCGGATAGTTAATCTTTGCCAGTTGAACAGCTTGCTCGAGTCCAAATCGTTTGGGGATTTCCGGGCGCAATTGAACGACTTCCGGCGCCGGAGATTTTTCCGCTGCGCGCTGCGCGCGCACTTCGAGCCAGCATTGGAACGTAAGTATGAGGAGAACTGTCAGCAGCTGGCTGAATGGCATGATCACCGTGGTAGCGCGCCGTTTGGCACCTTTACAACGCTCGCGTGGAGTCCGCTCCCAGACATTTCCGAGCAAGTATATTTTGAACCTTAATGTACTTATGGTGAGAACTTTTGGAGCGCTATTAGTAAATAAATTTTTTTCGACCGATGAAAAGCGCACCATGATCCTGCTTGAAAGAATTCTGAAAGCTAGAACTTAAGCCAACTCTATCTGATTTAGGAGTAGAATTAGGGGCCGGATCTGACGCCAGTCATGTATGCGATGGAAATCGAGGGTAATCTTGAAGTCAAGGGATCCAGGAGTTCGATCAAAGCAAGCGCACCGCCGGTGGGGCAAGTTTCATTGGAACCGCTATCTTCATGCCGCCCTCGCGATGCAGGTCTTGGCTAACTATTCTGCCTCCTGTTACGGAGCGTCGACGACTCAGCTAGATTCGGCCGGGAACCAAAAGGGAGGATTCTCCGGTTACCCCTCCTGGGGGACCGGTACCAACCTTGGTGCATCGCCGCTGCTCGGTGGACATATTCTGGCGCAAGCAGCCAACCCCGAAAAAACTAAGAGCGAGGACATACCGCCGCCGCTGATTAAACTGCCGGCTCCCAGCGAGGCCCCTTCGCCGAAGTCGGACGCGAATCCTGAAGCCGCCACCGCCGGTGCGCCTTCGCCGGCAGAAGCTGGTAGCGTTGGCAGTGGCAAACCGGTGCCGGTTCAGCCGATAAAATTGCGAATCGCCTTGAACGAGGGGTTGATCAAGAGCCCACGTACCGCTGCCGTGCGGGCTTTGCTCGGAATTCAAAAAGCCGGCTACTGGGCCGCTACTGAAATGCCCAACCCCGGACTGTTTCGCGACGAGGGAGCGATTGCCGAACAGACCCGGCGCATCGGTTTCAATTTGACATACGATCCACCCTGGAAAATTGTCTTCAGGCTGCTGGCCACAAAGGCGCAGATGGTGGCAACCAAAAGCGAAATTCTCAGCACGCTCTGGCAGTTTCGAGCCGATGTTCGCAAAGCTTATACGGAATGTGTAGTGTCGGAAGCGATGTATCAGACGCTGACAGAGATTGTCGAGCTGACGCGCCGGCTCTGGCAAGTATCGCAAAAGCGTTTCGAGGCTGGCGACGTACCCGAGCTCGATGTGCTGAAGGCGCGGCTGGTGGTTTCTCAGGCGGAGATCGATCAACAACAGGGGCGGACCAGGGTGCTGCGTGCCAAGCAACAGTTGAACGTGATGCTGGGTCGCGAAGTTGAAAATCCGATCGAGGTTCTCCACCTGCCGGGCTTTTTCCAGTTGAAGGCAGTTAAGAGCGAGTTTCTTCCGGACTTCGAGGACCAACTTCCGCCGTTGAAGGATTACCTGGCGGTTGCAGTTGTCACTAGACCAGAGTTGAAGGTGATAAAAAATCGTATCAAGCTCAATCGAGCGCAATTGCGCAGTGCTTATGGCAATATCGTTCCGGACCCCAATTTCAACGTGGGGGAATCCGTCTCGAATAACCCCGCGACCGGTCCAAAGCTCAGAGGAATCTTCGTCACGCTCAACATTGAGGTGCCGGTTTATACTTTCCAGCAGGGTGATATATTCCGGTTGAAAGCCACTGAGAAGCAGCTGCAGCTCGAGTACCTGTCGGTGAAGAATCAGGTCATCGGCGAGGTTTCCGAGGCCTATCAAAACCTGGTTGTGGCTCGTAACCGGATTCGCACCTACCTGGAGCACGTGCTTGCTGATTCCGATGAAGTTGCCAGGCTAGCCAGAAGGAGCTATGAAGTAGGACAATCGGACATCACGTCCACTTTGCAAGCGCAGCAAGCTAATATCCAAATTAGAATTCAGTATCTTGATTCGGTCATGGCTTATCAGCAAGCTTATACAGATCTGGAAAGATCGGTGGGCGAACCGTTGGAGTAAGTAGAAAGGAGTTTGAGGGGCAGCTATTAAATGAGAACGCGTGTAAGACTGTTGAACATTGCCCTTGCTCTGACACTTGTCTTGAGTGGTGGCTTCGCTCAGGCTGCCACGATTGATTTCACACCGGATATTACAGGCAAGTCCGGCACGGTTCGCGGCAAGATACCGCTGGAGAAGTTGGCTGGAGTGGATATTCCCCGCGGGCGGGTAGCTTTCAAGGGCGGGCTGCTGGAAGTGACGACGGTGCCTGAGTGGCAGTTCGATCGCAGTGTAGTTCTTTCCGGACCAGTCCTCAAGACCGAAGCGCGCATCGAGCATGGCGAGGCTTATATTCATGGTCTTGCCTACCTCTGCGATGGAGATTGGGTTAGCTATATCAGCCCGGCGATTGTCCGGGAGACACTCGTCACGGAAAAGTCCGAACTTGTAGGACAAGTCGAAAGGATTGAAAACGGCGCAATCGAGTTTGTCGAGTTGAACGGTCAGCGTAGCCAGATTCCAGTTGCGGCGGTAAAGGCGATTTATTCTCCGAAAGCGTTCTCTTTCGATCTGCAAGCGCCGGCTCCTGGAGCTGTTTCCGGTCAGGCGTTTCAGACAGAAGTGAATCGCATCGCAATCAGGCCCAATTCGCGAGTGTTTCGGGCAGCGGCGCTCAGGACTGAGCTTCGCAAGCAATCGGACGGCGATCTCACAACCGGCCAGTTGGTCGCCATCGGAACAGCAATTAGCGCGTTGCAGATCGGGCAGATGGTGCCGATGTTGGTCTATCCGCTCACGTCCAATCATCTCTGGCGACAGGCCAATAGTGTTCAGTATCAGAGCTTGGCCAACCCGTTTGGTTTTCAGCCGCTAGTCGGAGTGCCGGTCACTTCGGTGCCGCCACCGCGATGAAACGTCGGGTTGTGGAGATTCGTTTGCTTAGACCCGCTGCCTGATCCATTGAGCGATCTCATATCGCAAAGATGGCATCATCTCGTAGCAGCCGTGGCTGGCATTTGGGATAAACAAGAGTTTCTTGTCGACCGAGCCGGCCAGATCGTAGATGGATTTGGTATCACTGGCCGGTGCCAATATATCTTTACCACCACCGACGGCCATTAAGGGGCAAGTGAGCTGTCTGAGATCTGCTGCGCGCGGCATGCGGGTCGCAAACCCGCGCAAGACATCTTCGGCACCGTCTGTGAGGCTGAGCGCTTCTCGACGGACGGCCGGCAACAATCTCTCCAGAGTCGATTCCAGCTGATAGGGAGCTGACAAAGTTGCCACAGCCTGGTAGCGGTCCGGAGTGAGAAGGACCAGGGTAAGCGCCAGCGCACCGCCAATGCCCAACCCATGTAGCGCAAGCCGCTCCGGATCGATCTCTTTGTGCTGGTTGAGAAAGAGATAGAGGGCATTTCCCAAGATTTCGAAATCTCCTGAATCAAGGTGATCGTCGAAACTTTCACCGAAGCCGGGAAGGTCGAAAGATAATGTAGCGATGCCCATCTTGAGGAAGGCATTTTCGGTGTAATGCAGCTCTTCTTTCGCCGAATTGACACTGTTTACGATTACCACGCACGGCGCCTGTGCATGTGCCTCAATCACCGGTAGTCTCAGATATCCCTTCAGGCTGCCTGCTTGATACGGTATTTCGACCGCGGTTGCCGCATACTCGAAATGTGGTGCCGCATGCCGGTAGCTTCTTGAGCAGCGAGCATAAAAGAGCGAGCGGTTGTCCTGGTCGCGCAAAATCAAAAGTTGCGCATAAAAATCCCAAAAGGACGACTGCAAGTAATGCGCTGCCGCGCGAGGATTCAAGCCGAGGTCATCCCAGTAGAGAGCCTTTTCGTGCAACTCGCCGGCGATGGAAGAGAAGATGTGTGGCAGGTGTTCCCAGCGCTTGGCTTGCCGAAGAGCTGTTTCGACTTCTTCGCGAATCAGTCCGTTGGCGGCAGCCCGATTCACTAAGAAGGATGGAATCGATCGGCCGCGTAAAGTACTCAAAATACGGCTAAACAGATTCGACTGCGCGGCATGCTTGCGGACAGAAGAGGCCATGCGTTGCGTAATCGGCAGAGTTTCTTTGTTGGTGGGTCTAACCACGTTCAGTGCACCGTATCATCCGGAAGCCTTTCTCAGCTGTCCGTGCCAGTTGATGAGCAATTTTTGCAGTTGCGTCCATTCTACAAAAACTGTCAGGGCAAGACCTTAAGCAACTAGTATCTCGTTTCGGAAATGACGCGCTACTGGAGGGGGCATGCCCAGTCGGGGCGATGCATGGCATCGCCCCGACGGATCGTTAATTCGGAATCGCTGTACTAGTACCGTTTCACAGAGGAAATGATCGATTGGGAAACAAGGTGCGATGCAGGTTATCCCCGGGCGAACTGCAATCATTCAAAATCACTGTGAAACGGTACTAGCAGTGGAAGATTAATTGCATCTATTGACAGGTCGCCAATGCCAAGAACCATCAAAACCTAACTTTACTTAGATCACTCTAAAAACTTTTGTTCATATAACAAGTAAGCTGAGTATTTGATCAGCTAAGCTTGAAAGGACTCTGTTGGCAACCGGCTGTCGATCCTGGCCTGAGGAAAGAAGCTCGTCTTGGGTACGAGTGCTCTTTTTATGCCTTTGCTGGCTTTTGCTGCTGGTATTGCCGGCTCACGGTCAGGGGCGGGATCAGCCGCTGACCGATCTCAAATTTCAAGCGCAAGCTCCGCAACGCGTTTTTACGCTAAGAGAGGCGGTCGATGTTGCTCTCACCAACTTTCCGTCGATTCAAGCGGCACGTTTCAAGCTAAAAGCGGCCCAGTCCGATATTACGCTAGCAAAAACCGCCTACCTTCCCAATCTCAATCTTGACGTTCAAGAGATGCGCAACAGTCAGAACCTGATTGCCAGAACGATCATGCCGGCCGTGTCCGGCTTGGACGTCATTCCGATTCAATCCGGGCAGGAAAGCCACAGCTCGAGCATGAGGAGCATCTTCGGCAACAATATGGGCGCCAACTTCTCCTGGCTGCTCTACGACTTTGGTCAGCGCGGAGCTAATGTCGACGTGGCGCGAGCCGAGACGAAGCTGGCGCGGGCGAATCTCCGTCTGACTCAGCTCGATGTCGCATATGCAGCGTCTGACACTTACTTGACGGCAGTCGAAGCCAAAGAGACTATTCGGGCGGCCCAGGCCACGCTCGACCGGATGCAAGCGGCAGCGATCACCGTCAAGACCCTGGTCGACAAAGGTCTTCGTCCGGGCGTTGATGCCGCTCGAGCCGATTTCGATGTTTCACAGGCTAAAATCGGTTTGATCAAAGCCAATCGGTCTACCAAGCTTGCGCGCGTGGACCTCGCTGAGCGATTGGGCATCGCCAGCGCCGACGTCGACATCGTATCGCAACCGCTGGTGCGCGGTCCGAAGCAGCCCTTGCTCTTCGGCGCCGTCGATCTCAATACCCATCCGCTCGCCCTGTTGCGGCAGTCTTCGGTGCAGACCTGGGCCGCCAAGGTCCATCTGCTCGACCGTACCTGGTATCCGCATCTTTGGCTTGACTCGGCTTTCTGGGGAGCTGGCAGTGGAGCGAAAGGCCAGTCGCCGCCGATTGCGCGCGGCATCATTCCGCAGGCAGCCAATTACATGGCCGGTCTGTCGCTGAGCTTCCCGGTCATGGATATCTTCGCAATCAAGGCGCGCAAGAAATCTGCGTTTAATACGGAGAGAGCTGAAAAAGCCAATCTCGATCTTGCCATCCAGATCCTCGAGCAGAAGGATGCGCGAGCGCGAGTACTGCTGTCCGAGAACAAGCGGATCGCTGAAGAGACACCACGAATGGTGCAGGCCGCCAGGGAAAATGAGATCAAAATTCTGGAGCGATATCAACAGGGGCTGACAAACATGGTGGCAGTCGCGGAAGCAGAAAGAATTCTGGCGGAAGCGGAAGTCGAAGACGCGATCGCTCAAGTCGAAGTCTGGCGATCGGTTCTGGCATTGGGGTATGTGCAGGGCGATTTGAAGCCGTTCCTGTCATTGGTGGCAGCGGCCGAGGGGAGCACGAAATAAGATGGGCATCATCGGCGGAGCGCTAAAACGTCCAATCACCGTTCTGATCGCCGTGCTGAGCGTGATGCTGATCTCTGTCATGGCAATAACCGGCATGAAGCAGGATATCTTTCCTGATTTGAAGATTCCGGCGATTTACGTGATTCAGGGATATGGCGGCATGTCGCCCGGGCAGATGGAAGGCTATCTCGTGTCGTCATACGAGCTGTTCTTCCTTTATGTTCCGGGCATCGAGCACATCGAATCTCAATCCATTCAAAACGTTGCTCTGATCAAGATTTACTTTCAAGCTGACACCGACATGGCCAGTGCTATGGCGGCGGTGGTGGCGATGGCTAATCGGGCTACCTCTCTGGCTCCGAAGGGAACGCTCAATCCGTTTGTTCTGAGATTCGACGCCGGCAGTTTGCCAGTCGGACAGCTGGTTCTGTCATCTCAGACAAAATCGGTCAGGCAGCTGCAGGATCTCGCCTACACGCGCATTCGTCCTCAGCTCGCGACGGTGCCTGGAGCCGAGGCGCCGCCACCGTTCGGTGGAAACATTCGGACGATTGTAGTCAATGTCAATGCCGACAAGCTGCGACAATACAACATCTCCGGCGACGAAATAGTCAAAGCGCTGGCCGCCGGCAACTCTGTCTTGCCATCCGGCAACGTGCGTACCGGCGATCTCTTGCGGATCGCTCCGGTCAATACTGATCTGCCGGATATTCACCAGCTAGACTACTTCCCGATTCGAACCGGCGCCGGTCCGCAGATCTTCATCAGAGACGTGGGCACGGTCGAGGATTCGGAAGACATCTTAGCTGGGTACGCGCTCTACAACGGACAGCCGACCGTATACATACCTGTAATCAAGCGGGCGGATGCCTCTACTGTGGCTGTGGTTGACTCACTTGGCAAGGCGATGCCGAAGATGCAGGCAGTATTGCCAAGCGACGTCAAAATTAGTTATGAGTTCGACCAATCGAAGTATGTTCGCGAGGCGATCGACGATGTGCTGCATGAGGGCATGCTGGGCACCCTCCTTCCCGGTCTCATGATCTTGCTGTTCTTGCGGGATTTGCGAAGCACCGCGATCGTGGTGACAACCATTCCCTGCTCGTTGTTGGCTTCCTGTGTCGGGCTCTGGTTGACCGGTCAAACCTTCAATATTCAAACATTGTCCGGTTTGGCTCTGGCGATTGGCATCCTGGTCGATGAGGCGACAGTTACGATCGAGAACGTTCACAGCCACCTGGCACGGGGCGAGCCCGTTTCGCGGGCGGTATACGAAGCCTGCGTCGAGACGATGGTGCCTAGCTTCCTGGCTATGTTGTCGGTGGTGGCGGTTTTCGTGCCCTCCTTCTTTATGGTCGGAATTACCAGGTATCTTTTCATTCCGCTGTCGCTGTCGGTTGGATTTGCGATGTTTGCCTCGTTCATACTGTCGGTTACGCTCGTGCCGGTAATGTGTGTTTGGATCTTAAAGCCGCATCAGCATGGACAACAGGAAGAAGAGGACGGTCCGGTGACGCGTCTGCGTGACGGGCTCGGCAGTTTCGTGTCGACTTTGATGCCGGTAAGAGTTCTGGTAGTGCCGATTTATCTGTGCTCGGCGGTCATTCTCATGCTCATCTTATATGGGCAGATTGGACGCGAGATGTTTCCTGATGTCGGCAGCAGCGAGTTTCGAATTAGAGTGAGCGCTCCGACCGGCACGCGTCCGGAAGCACTTTTGACAATCGTCCGGAAGATGCTGAAGGAGACCGACGAGGTAGCCGGAAAAGGCAAGCTGGAGAGTTCGCTTGGTTATGCCGGGCAGCAGCCGCCGATGTTCCCGATCAGCTCTGCCTATCTCTGGACGAGCGGGCCGCATCAGGCGGTGATCGACATCAAGATGCACGAAGGCTCGATCAGCAATATGACGGAGTTTAAGGACCGCTTGCGCGGCCGGTTTAAGGACGTCTTTCCGGGAACCCACTTCTCATTCGAGCCGGGCGATATCGTCAGTCAGATTATGAACCTGGGATCTCCGACTCCGATTTCGGTCAATATCATGGGACACGAGTTGATCGTCGACCGGCTCTTTGCCGAGAAAATCAGAAAAGAGATGGCGAAAATCCCTTATCTGCGTGACCTCTTCTGGGGGCAGCCGCAGGAATATCCGACCTGCGAGATCAAGATCGACCGCGAGCTGGCGGGTCAGCTTGGAATAACACCGCATCAAATCGGTATGTCGCTGCAGCCGGCCTTCTTCTCCAGCCGATTCGTGTTGCTGTCATTCTGGCGCGATCCCGAAAGCGGATTCTCCTATCAGGTGCAGGTGCAAGTTCCGCAAGATCAGATCAAGTCAAAGGAAGACATCGAGCAATTCCCGACGATGGGAAGCCCATCCATGCAGCATCCTTTGATTGGTGACGTGGCGAAGGTGGAGTATGGCACCACCAATGGTGAATACGATCGTTACAACATGATGCGAATGGTTTCACTTACCGCCAACATCGCCGGAAAGGATCTCGGCACGGTCGGCAAGGCGGTGCAAGACGCGGTGAAGCGCGCGGGCAAGCCGCCGCAGGGGGTTTTCCCTGAAGTGAAGGGGCAGGTTCCCCTGCTGGCGGACACCTTCAATCACCTCTTTACCGGGTTGATTCTGGCGGTAGTTGTCATCTTCTTGATGCTGTCGGCTTACTTCCAGGCACCACGCCTGGTGCTAGTTGTGCTGTCCACCACGCCGGCTATTCTTGTCGGCGTATTGATAGCGCTCTTCGTGACGGGCACCACTTTGAACGTTCAGTCCTTCATGGGGGCGATCATGGCAATCGGTGTTGGAGTCTCCAACTCAATCTTGTTGGTGGTTTTCGCCGAAAAGAATCGCCACGATGGAATGACGGCGGAGGCTGCAGCCATTCAGTCCGCTCAAAGTAGAATGCGGCCGGTTCTCATGACTTCCATCGCCATGGTGGCAGGTATGGTTCCGATGGCGATTAGCAGCGGGCAGAGCGCATCGCTCGGAAGAGCCGTGATCGGTGGATTGACGATGTCGACATTGTCTGCCCTTACGTTGTTGCCGCTTGTATTTGCGATGATTCAGGGGCCGGCATCCCTGGCATCACCATCGCTTCACCCTGATGACCGAGGAGAGTAGGAGAGATTAGACGTGCAATCTGAACCACCAACCAAGCCCACTTCCAATCGATTGCTTGTGATTGCAATTGCCGTGATTGCCGCCGGCGGTCTGGCATTCTTCGCATATCAATTCTTCTTCGGTAAGCATGAGGCCTTCGTGCCCGACAAGAATGAGCCGCTGCCGGTGGCAGTCGTTTCGATCGTAAAGAAGACACTCTTTCGTGACGATCAGCTGCCCGGCGAGATTCAGGCCTATCAAGACGTGAAAGTCTATCCGAAAGTCCCGGGATTCATAAAGTGGATAGGCGTTGACCGCGGCTCGATCGTCAAGAAAGGGCAATTGATGATCACTATGTACGCGCCTGAATATGATTCGAGGCGCAATGAAGCCGCGGCCAAAGTCGCCGCAGCTAAGGCGCAGTTGGCTTCCGGGCAGTCAAAACTGGAGAGTGCGAGAGCACGCTGGCGTGAAGCGAAGGCTAAGCTTACCGGTGACGACTCAACTTATGTCCGATTGAAGGCTGCTTCATTAGTGCCGGGGGTGGTGGCTACCAACGATGTAATCGTGCTCGGGCAGGTTGTCGATGCCGACAAGCAAGCGGTCAGCACCTGGGAGAGCAATATCGCCGCGGCCGATCACGAAGTCTCCGCCTTGAAAGACACAGTTACTGCCGCTCAGAAATCGCTCGATGATTACAGTGATTTTGCGTCATATCTGGAGTTGCGAGCGCCGTTCAACGGCTACATCACAGAGCGCAACATGCACGTCGGAAGCTTCGTCGGACCGCTTGGCAGTGGCGCCTATTCGGAGATCTGCCGGATCCAGCAATTAGATCTATTGAGAATCGTCTCGCCTGTACCCGAGCGCGACACCGCTGGTGTTCTGCCGGGAGCGACCGTGGAATTTTCGGTGTCGACTTTTCCCGACAAGCGATTCAAGGGCACGATCGCTCGCATCGGCAATTATCTGAATGTCTCAACCAGAACAGAGCCGGTTGAGCTCAGTTACAACAACCCTGACTACAAAATATTGCCGGGCATGTTTTGCAAAGTTTACTGGCCGACGCGGCGTCCGAGCCCGACTCTGTTTGTGCCAATCAGCGCGGTGGTTGCGACCGCACTTGAAACTTTCATTTGCAAAGTCAAGGACGGCAAAATCGATTGGGTGAAAGTGCAGAAAGGGCAAACGATGGATAATCTCGTCGAGATTTTCGGTGACGTCAAAGAAGGCGATCTTGTCGCTAAGACCGGCAGCGAAGAGCTCCAGGAAGGCACAGCGGTCAAGCCTATCGCACAAACTCCCAGTTTAGAACCAGAGCCAAAACGCGAAACCTATCACATGCCGGCTCAATAACCTGCTGACTCCGCTCTTGGTTCGCAGTGCGGGCTGCCAGCAGTCACCTGATCATCGGGTCAGCGTACAGCAGCGAAGCACATTGCGCAAAATGTAGTAGCCGACGCGACGTACGAGCGCTGATCGCTCTCAGAGGCTGAAGTTTTCACCTAAGGTCGATCGCAAGATTGTCGATAACAAGTCAGAAACGTGGTCGCGTATTCTTGGACGTAAGTAGTATTCGTAGATGTAACCGATTTCTCCCTTGTAACGGCCTTCAGTCACTTTTACCTTCACGACTTGGTTGAGGAAATCTAGTTGCAGCACTAAGACTTTATCTTTCGTCTCTACTGCCGGGGACTCTCCGGGGTTTACTGTGGGAGAAAGAATATTATGTGCGTCTGGAGAGAGTGGAACGGAAATCAAAGAGATGGTCTCGATCTGCCATTCTTGTCCTGGGAGTGGGGTGGGCTGATTTTGAAGGAGATTCAGCATCGCAAAGAGCAAGAGAGCTAAGCGAGCTATTCTCCTTCTTGCACCACCTTTGGTATTGCTATTCGCCTCTCGTGTTTTTTCTCGCCCAAGTGCAATTCTACGCTTGATCCAAAGGTACCAGGGAAAGACTATGGGCCACAGGCCAGAACATAAGACAAACAGTACGAGCGGATGACAGGAAAGGACGGAGTCGTATTTTCTGAGTCCTATCTTGGCTGAATCCCATGATGCCCAGGTTGAGCTAGCCAGGACTAACAGGATTAACCATGGAACATAAGTGAATAGGCTCAGGACTAGCCAAAAATAGGACGCGACCGACACTACAACGAAGATAACTTCCTACACGGCTTGAACCAGCGCACCGCATCACTAGGGGAGTTTGTACAGATAGAGAATCATCGGGTCTAATACCGCCAAAATACTGCAATCAGGACATTAGGTCGTGCAAGCAAAAGATAGTCGCTCCCAGCAGGAAAGACAATAGCCAGGAAGGCACACGAGCCATGTAAATAGCTGATTTGTTTAATCTGTTGACCTGCGCAGTATATTTTGCAATTTAGTCAGTTTGTGAAATAAGGGAGGCGTCTGCGGGTCGTAGTTGAAGCTGCTTTGAATAAGAATCGGGCTGAATGCTGCTTATTTCACAATATGGCGATATGCTATAATAAGAGGTGGTTGGGGCCGATTATATTACAGCCTGGTCTAATTTGGTGAAGTAATGGCGTCAGGCAGAGCAGGAAGGTACTTTAAGCAGCAATCGGGTTACTTGGCGTTTGTGCCAATACTGCTCAATCAGCCTCCCAAACTGCAGTGGGACGACGAATTGGCGTCGAGATTGGTCAGGGCTGCAACCGCACTGGGCCGCCTAGATGGGCTCACGAGGCGGATTCCCAATCCTAATCTATTTGTATCCATCTTTGTAAGGCAGGAAGCAGTGCTGAGTTCGCAAATCGAAGGAACTCAATGCACTCTAGAAGATGTACTTAAGTTTGAGCTGGAAAAACCTTCGAAGGAAAAAGAAGGTGATGTTCAGCAAGTCATCAATTATGTTGAGGCAATCAACTATGGACTATCGCGGCTTAACGACCCTGATCAAGGATTGCCATTGTGCTTGCGGTTGATCCGCGAAATTCACTCTGTGCTCATGGAGGGACGGCGCGGAATGCACAGGTCGCCGGGAGAATTCCGGCGGACCCAAAACTGGATCGGTCCCTACGGCAGCACGCTCATGACCGCAAGTTTCATTCCGCCGCCGGTTCCAGAGATGCACGAAGCGCTGGGAGATTTTGAAAAATTTCTGCAGTTGCGCAGTGGAATAGAATCCCTGATACAGATCGGGCTTGCGCATGCACAATTTGAAACCATCCATCCGTTCTTGGACGGTAATGGCAGGTTGGGAAGGTTGCTGATTACGCTCTTTCTTTGCGAACGCGACATTCTCAAGAGACCCGTTCTTTATCTGAGTCACTACGTGAAAAGCAACCAGCACGAGTACTACCGGCGTTTGACTGCTATTCGAGAAGATGGTGATTGGGAAGGTTGGCTCAAATTTTTCTTGTACGGGATAGAAGTCGTTAGTAACCAAGCTATTCGAAATGCGGAAATCATCTTGGATTTGCGCGAGTGCCACCATGCTTTGGTGGCAGAGAATGTGAGCACGTTGGGAGCTGTCCAAATGCTGGATTATCTGTTTGAGAATCCGGTTATTAATGTTCAGCGGCTATCGGAACATCTCGATTGCACGTTTGCGACTGCTTCCAAGCTTGTAGACCAGTTTGAGCAGCTAGAACTCTTGCGCGAAACTACTGGACAGAAGCGCAACAGGCAGTATGAATACACACCCTACATGAAGTTCTGGAAAACCGCCCAGGAAGACTTTGGTGGCATTGAGACCGCAGAGGCGCTAACAGGAGCGGTGCAGAATAATGTGCTGTCGACCGCTGGCAAGGCAACCACTCAGACCGAAGCAGGTGAGCACCGGGTCCTAGCGGTGCTCACGCACACACGAAAACGAATCGCGATTGAAGCAAAGGCAATTGAATGGAGAGAAGAATCCAAGTCAGGCAAATTACTCGCCCGCTTCACCATCGGAAATGGGTGGCTTCAATTGAGGCTTGAACGCCATTCCAAGGTGGGCAGGCCTGCGGAGTTGCATCCAACACTAAACGAAGTATACATTTATCAACCGTTTGGGGAGGTCCTATACGCAAGTTTTGGGTCGAAAGGCGGCGGTGCCGACATTGTTTGGGCGTTCGAATTTCAAATATACAACGGTAGGCCGTCCTTTAAACCCGTATGGGAGCACAGTCCTTATGTTGAGCCCCTCTCGGCCGGCGAGCTTGGTAAGTCGTGCTTGGACCAGCTTAAAATCATCGGTGCCGAGTCCTCAAATACGGTGGCGGTATGAACTGATAAGGGAGATCGCTAGCGATCTCCAATTAGTGATCTGCCGCGACCAGCCATCCAAGTATGGCATCGAATCTGCATGCACCATATAAAAGCATCAAACCAAAGAGACCATACAGTGAGCGTCTGAGTGCTGTACTGCGCCTCATAGCCAATACCAACAACCATAGCCCAATACAAGCAATAAGAAGCTGAACAACTAACTGTGGAACTTCGAGTGATTCTCGTTCAAAGCTCGTTTCAATTCTGGCCAATCGTCGTAGCCAGACGAATCCTGTAACCACTCTTCAAACAGTTGTTTGACTTGTCTGACGCGCGAACTCTCGGTCCTGGACAACTTACTAGGACGACCTTTCTTTACTGGTTCTTTCTTTCCTGCAGAGTCCATAGTGGAATACTCCGGACTTGGTTCAAGTACTATCTTACCAGAGGATAAGACGGCAACCGGACTAAGCCGCAAGAGGCAGACATTCAGAAGGATTGACGCATTGGCGCTAGTCGATGGCGTAACTGAGACTAGGCGGATACCTTCGTTTTGTCAGGATATTAGCCGACTTCTCCGGCTTCGACAAACTCTTGCTTGAATGATTCTCTAAAGAGTTGCAGGATATCTTGGTCGAATCGAGGTGGCGCAATTGGACTTGCTTTCCCGACATCTATTGAAACTGAAAAGCGCGTAACTCCACCGCCCTTAAATGGTAGCGCCGTCTTGCTGTCCCATGCTAATGCCCAGGACTCATTGTTTGTAGGGTCGTAAATCTCCTGACACAGAGAGCAGCGAAAGGCAATTTTTCTTTCTCCTGCAAAGCAGAAGCCTGGCAGCACCTCAAGCTCCAGAAAATTTCCGCATGGACATTCTGTTGACTCTATTTCTCCGAGCAACATATTGAGGGCTACATCTTCGTAGTCATGCGTTGTGGCTATGGTAAAAAAGTAATCGCAGTCGTCAGCGGTGTGACCAAGTAACGGATGACGCAGCCCTAACGCTCCTCTGGATTTGACAACCCAAGTAATACTCAAGTCATGATTGTAAAATTGCTGCAACCATTTGCCATCAGGGCTAGCTTCTAACGGCTGGTCTAAGGAGTCTCGTAGTTTGCTAATCGACTCTTTATTCTGACTGTGATTTTGCCATAACTCAGCACATTTATCTGGCTCAGCAAGGCTGGAAAGAAAACATTCAAAGTGTTGAAGAGTCTGTAAGGTACTGTTTGGCAAGAACAAAGATTCCTGCAATCGATCAACGAACAGTCCCAGTGCATTCGTTGCTGGTCGAAAAGTTCTGTCCTTTGGAAACAGAAAGTGCGTGTATTCGGTACTCATTGTTAAACCTCGTCACTAACTGCTTTTGCTAAGCCAGCTTGAAAGCGAGTCTAAAGTTGCCTCGTTACAAAGTTGTGAAAGGCGGAACTTCTGTTGTCTATTAGCTGTTTACGCAGATAAAACGCGAAACCTATCACATGCCGGCTCAATACCTTTTCAAATCTCCCCTTAACGCCTTCGTAACAACCACAAACTATCCTTCCGACAACAAACGTATCCACGAAACAAATCCCGTAAGGCACCATTTGTTTCGCCGGTGGATTCCAGCTTTATGAAGGAGTTAAATATGTCCCTAGACAAAGTTACCGGCGGCCAAGAGCGCCTAGATACTCAGAGTCAATCTCTAATCTCGCTTGCAGACATGGAGCAATTCATGCAGAGCAGACAACAGACGGTTAGACCGCTGCACTATATGAGCGAACAAGAAAACAAGGAAGTCTCAGACAAGCTCACACTGCCTAAATTAGAGTTGTTGGTGTCAGACAAGCAAGCAGAAGTAACGAAGAAGGCTGTCGAACTTCTTACTAAAGGCAATCCCAGCGAGCTAAAACAGCTGTTCGATAAGATCAGAAAGGACGGGGACGATGCTTCGGAAGTTGCACTTGTGAAGGCGATAGAGAAGCAAACAGGCATCAAGGTAATCTACGATGGCAAGTCTCTGAAGCTAGATTGTTTGATCAATCCCGGACAGAGGGACAACGAGAAGCGGCTCGGTATAACTGTAGACGCGAAGGGAAATACGTCGGCCTACAGTACTGAGCAGACTGGTCTGGGCAGCGGGCTGATTACAAAACAGGAAAAGGATCAGGATAAAGTTATCTCCGAGATAAAGAAGATTGCTAGCGATCGTCTGGCAGAGTACAACAAGAAAAATTAGACTTGTTAATGCAAGAGAAATCGAGACAAGGTGACATTCTTCTTTCACCAGGCGGATCTGGCAAACGGGAAAGGTAATTGATATGCCTACAGGGAGCTTTTCTGTTTGCCACGAAACGTCTGTGGCTGTCGCTGACATACTTCGCAAAATGTATTAGCCGACATGGTGCCCAAGTGACACTTCCTTGTTCAAGTAAAGGATATCAGTGGTTGAAGTTAAAGTCTTCGCCGAAGGTTGAATGCGCAATCGTCCAGAAGAAGGCAGAAATGTGGTCGCCTATTCTTGGACCTAACTCCCATTCATAAATGTAGCCAATCGCCCCCTTGGATGCACCTTCGAGCACCTTTACTTTCACTAGAGGGCTGCCGCCTAACAGAAGGAGATCTCGTTGCAGTACTAAAACCTTGTCTTTGGGATGTACTTTTGGATAAGTATTATTGGTATTCCCAGAAGTGGTAGTCTGTGCGTCCGGAAGAAGAGGAAGGTTCTCCGAATCTAAGGTGGGAGGCGCCCTGAAGGGAAACGGACCCGCTCTCCCAACTTTCCATTCCTGTCCAGCCATTGGAGTGGGCTGATTTTGAACTAAATTCAGCACTGCACAGAATACGAGAGCAAAGCTGGCTATTACCCTTTTTGTACCACTTTCGCTAATCGCTTCTCGTGTCTTTTCTCGCCCAAGTGCAATTCTACGCTTGATCCAAAGATACCAGGGCAAGACTATGGGCCACAGGCCAGAACATAAGACAAACAGTATGAGCGGATGACAGGAAAGGACGGACTCGTATCTCCTTAGCTCCATCTTCGCCGAATCCCGTGCTACCCAAGCAGCGCTGGCCAGCACTAGCAGTAGCAACCATGAGCCGGAAGTAAACAGGCTAAGAAATTGCCACAAGATGTGAGCGACAATAAATCCAAATTTTATTACTTCATACACAGCTAAACTAACCGGCGCAATGGTATTGCATTTGAGGTCGTGTGGATAAGGACTGAGTTGAGATCATGCCGATTCATATATGCAGTCAGGACACTAGTTTAAGCAAATATCGTGAGATGCTCAAGTACTCAAGTTTTTCTTTTGCGATCCGAAAAACTTTCGAATCCAGTAGGCTAGCAGCGCGAGCGCTGTACCGGTGCTAATGCACATTCCGAGCAGAAACCCCGGTGGTCTGTATTCAAAAATGATTCGTCCCTGACCGGCAGGCAGTCGAACGCCCATGATAAGATGATCGACCAATTCCACTGGCAAAGTTCGACTGCCGATTCGTGCGTGCCAGCCAGGATCCCACACTTCAGCTACGACTAATCGAGCCGGCCGATCGGACCTCCAATCGATTACCCAATGACCAGGGACTTGCTCGACGATTCGCAGTCCATCGCCGGAGAATTCTCCTTTCCTCACAGAGATCGGGACCGGTCCCGATGCGGTGCTGATTTCAATGTCATTGCTCTGCCAGCGCACCACTGGCAGAGCTGTTTGTCGCTCGTAGATGCGCGCATCCTGTCCACAATAAGCCAGCCGCCAATTAGGGATGGGTGCCGGCTCATGAGGACCTGCCACCACCCACCGAACAGCCAAGAGATCCAGCAGCGGATGGGACCAGTTCGCGATCGGTTCGAAAGCTAAAGACTTGACCGGCGCGAGCGATGAGTATGCGTTTGCGAAACGTTCGAGCTGTACCGGATCATCGCCTCTCAGGTCGCGTATGCTATAGACCATTGCTGCGTTAGGACGCAACGAGTATCCCAATCCCGCTGTGCGCTCCGCTCGTTGCCTGAGGAATTCGGTGGCTCCGGTCGCCGGATAAAAGGATTGGACTGGCACTCCTGGAACCAGCTTACCGTGTGCCAGAAGCAGATCAGTTGCCACCAGAAGAAGAAGGACAGGCCAGAGCCGCCTCCGCCAGCGAGTTGAGAGCGAAAGCGATCCGGTCAGCAAAATAGCAATACAGGTTCCACCAGCTATTTGAGCGATCTGTCCAGACAATAATTCGTGGGTCGCCCAGTTTGGCTCGAAAATGCACCATCCGATTCCGAACATGGCTATTAGCAAAAGGCAGCCTATACCTAGTGAACGTCCGTGTCCTGAAAGCCAACGGTGACAACCGGCACCAGCTAAGAGAGCCAGGCCCAGCTCGACAAAAAACAACAGTCGATGATGGAGCACCCGGTTCAAAACAGGAAGACTTTTCAACAGGTAATAGGGACCTGGCAAATGGTAGGCGGTAATCAGGCAGAGCAGCAGCAGGGCTGAGACAGCGAACCAGCGACGGTTTCTGACTGACAACAACAGTCCGCTTACAGATAAAACTATCGGTGCGATGCCGACGTACACTGCTGTTGCTAACGAATCGAATGGACCCCACCAGGTTCCGGCCGCTGGGTCTCCATATAGATCGGGCAAGATCAGGCGGAAGGGAAGTTTGAGCAGCAGTCCGAGTTCCGGTTCGGAACCAAGCGAAAACTGTTTCCACCTGGCACTTTCCAGTATAGAGTGAAGGACTGGAATGACATAGATTGCTGAAAGAGTAGCGGCCAACAGCCAGCCTCCTACCAACCCAATTGACACTCTGATAATGGCGGTCGGACCGGTTGGTACGCTAGGCTGCTCTCCTTGAGAGGAAGCTCCTCTAAGGAAAAGATAGAGTGCTGACACCATTGCCGTATGAATAACTGTCTCAGGATGCCCGGACATAAGCTGCAAAGCGCCAATGATCCCCACGCTCAGCCAGCTTCCACGCCCGTTGGCTAGACGTTCGACTGCCCAAAGTAAGAATGGAACCAGCGCAATCGCACTACCGATTGGAAAGTCGAGGAAAGATACGAACAGACCGGAGAGCGGAAAGATAATCGCTGCCAGAGCGGCACTTCTGCTGCACAAGCCGAGCTCGCGCGCCAATGCCCAGGTACCCGCTCCCGCCACCACAAATTTGATCCAGGGAAGGAGATTCAATCCGAGCTGAACTGGCAGGAATGCGAATAAAATGTTGAGCGGAAACAAAGGTGCACTCTGCCCGTTGCTCCAGAAAGGAGTACCGCTGAATTGGTACGGATTCCAGAAAGGCGGACGCCCGGCGCGAAGCTCCTGCCGCAGAAACATGAGCCATGGTTCAATTGCGCACAGGATGTCGTATGACTGAGGGTTGATCCGGTAGCCACTTTGACTGCCCTGCCATGGTGGCATGGTGGAGAGCAATCCGGCTGGGCTGATGACTCCAGTCGGCAGTTGAAGCGAGGGAGTGAGCAGTAGCATGGCAGTGAGTCCAAGCAGCGCTATTATGCGTGCGAGCTCCCCCCTGCTGAAAAAAATCCCGCCCAAGCTAAGTAAAGAAAGCAGCGCTAGAGCGGGATTCACGTTCTAATGCCATTCTCGCACTTGGTGGTCAGGTTTGCCCTTGCTTGATCAGCCAGAGCTGCAAATGCGCTTTCGGTATCCCAATAGTCACGATATTTCTCGTAAATTCTAATTGTCCAAGCTTGATTGTCGTACTGTGGTTTCGAGAAGCGCCTGTATTCTGCGGTCACTCCTGGCACTCTATGGAAGTCGACAGACCGCGACATGCGGATCCAGAGGTCCCAGTCTTCTAAGAACTCTAGTGTCTCGTCGAAGGGCCCTGAGAGTTCGAATAGCTCTCTGCGAAACATGGCGCACATGAAAGCGATAAAGTTTTCTCTATCTAGTCTTTCGCGATCGAAATCAGTTCCGTTGAACAGTCTCCTTTCGCTGGCAGGTATCCATGCATCACCGGCCCAGCGATAGTCGCATGTCTCACAATCACTGTAGGCAAACTGCTCTCCTGCCGTCTCAAGATAGTTTGCCAGCTTTTCGAGGTGCTGCGCGTAGAAAATATCATCGTCATCGAGAAAGTTGACGTATTTCCCCTTCGCTGCGCGCAGACCGGAGTTGGCTGCTACAGCTCGTCCGAGCGGCTCGACGTGACAGATGTGCTGAATACGCAGGTAGCCGTGGAATTCGTCCAGTATCCGTGTGATGTCTTCTCCGCCATCGTTAACTACTACCACTTCGATGTTTCGATAAGTTTGGGTCAGAATGCTGGCAATCGCTTCACGCAACAGAAGTGGCCGATTTCGTGTACGAATAATTACGGAGACCAATGGCGGTAAATCGTGCCCACTGGCGGGAAGGAATTGCTTGACGGTAAACGTCTCGATCGGGTGCCCCCAGATCTCCCGGGACTCCATTAAGTAATAGCCCTCGGCGTACAGGCAGCCGGGTGACACGGTTAGAGAGCGATATCGGTTCAGGCTGATTGCACAGTCAGCATATGGGTAATACTTGAGCTGGCTGTGGTAGCAGTTGCTGGCCTCGCGTTTCTTCTCAATCACCGCAGTTATGTCGACCAATGTGTTGATGTTAACCGGGCGGTTGTAGTCGTAGAACGCGACTTTACAACCAATCATGGTCTTCTGCACCACCTGCCAGACCAGTCGGGCTGTTGCACGGTGGTCCGGGTGAAATTCGTGTGGGGACGGGGCATACACAAGCGTCGGCTGGTATTCTCTAAACAAGCTGCACAGCCGATCCGAGATATGGTGAGCCTGTGCCAGTCCTCTGTCCGGTGCATTCCAGAACTCGATGTCGGTAATTCCTAGAATTGTGGTGGCATGTTTTGCTTCATTCTGCCGCAACTGCACATATTCATCGTGTGAATACTCTGCTCTGGTATCAGCTTCGGCGCCGTCAGTCAGAAATACTACTTTGACCGGATCCCCGTTCATGACATGAAGAGCCAGGGATCCTCCGCTTGTCAGAGATTCATCATCGGGATGTGGTGACAACAACAACACCTTGTGACCGGTAAGATCAGTGGTGGTAAACGGGTAGTATTGGCTTTCGTCGTCCATTGACCTCATTCCTGCTGAAAGACTTTTTGCTGACTTGCCGTCACACCAGGTCCGAATCACCCATTGTGAAATAGAAACTCTCGAGAAGCTTCCTTTCGTCCAGCGCTGGATTGAAGGAGATGGAAGTCATATGCAATTTCTGTGGGTGTTCGCCCATGACCCAGCCTCTCTGCTCAAGGATCTCGGCAGCTTGCAGGTCTTGTGCCAGCCACAGTTCCAGTCTGTCTACTTGATTCTCTTGCGCTATCTTTTCGGCGGCATCATCCAGAGCGATTAGTGAGTGCTGATCTTCGCCATCCCAGAGCAGATCTATCCATTGCAGCACATTCCCGGCGCGCTTAAGCACTGCCCAAGCGTTAATATCGTTACCTTTGCCTGCGGTTAATTGAACATAGTCGTGATTGGGCCTGCTAAGATAGCGTCGCAAAAGCCGCTCGCTATTGCGCACAACCGCCACCTGATAGCGGTGTTCAGAGCGCTTCCACAGCGCATCGATGGTTTTCGACTCACAGTCCTGGCTGACCTCGTAACGTTTCCACCATAACCGCTTTGCACCAACTGTTCTGCTCCAGACGGGAACAGGAACTGGAGCGGCGTATCCTAAGCGATCTCGACCCATTTCCATATGACGAGTGCCTGGGAATCCAAACAAGAAGCTAATCTTGTCCACCTGACCATATCGACGATAGAAGTCTTGCACAGTTGCGGTGAACACGCGCTTTTCCTGCGTGCCATGGCGTTTGAGGCGATAGACATCCATCGCCTGACCGGCGCAGTGGATATCTGCAAAGACTTTTACCCAGTGCCGGTTGACTCCGAAGTGAGCGATCAGCTCACCGGCCTGGTCGATTGCGACAGTTATCCAACAATCGTTCGCTTCGGGCTGGAACTTCCAACACCACTCTTCGAGCGGGCGTTGTTGTCCAAAAATTTCATTGAAGCCTCGATTGATGGCTGGTCCGTCGCCATGCTGGTACGGACGGACGAGAAAACCCTCCTCCTGCAGAACTGCTGCCGGGTCGTTCAAACTCACTACAGCGACCGCTCCTGCTCCCGGCAACTCATGCATACCCGATTCCTCCTTGCACTACTTCACGCGTACCAAGCTTTACTTCAAATCTAAAATGTTGCAACTCTGTCCCTAGATCGTCGAGAGTTTGCAGGCAATAAGTTCCCGGTGACATATGGTCCCACAGATCTGCCGACAATTCCCAGTTGCCGCTGTCGCTCACATGAGCGCCGGCTGCCGGGAAGCCTGTCATCAGCGGAGAGAGCTCGATCCAGCGGCAAGTTGATGGTACCAAAGTTGCAAGCGCGATGTTGATCTCGGAGCGAGCGCCGGCCAGTAGATGGGCATTAGCGCGCGCCGGCGGAAGATTGTTAGGCAGCCGGTCCAGTAATGACGTCAACAGTTCACCGTAATAGCGTTTTTGAAATCTTTTGGTGGAGGAGGCACACCAGATAACAGCCTGACTTTCTTTGACTGCGCTTTGATTGTAAAGATGAACCGCTTCAGCTGCCGGCACGTAGTACGACTTTAAGCCTTTCTGTTGCAGGCGTAGCAGCCAATCCGTCTCTTCGTAATAGAGTTTGAAGCCGTCATCGAATGGACCGGTCCGATTCCACGAGTCTCTCCTGACTCCCAGGAGCGCCCCGCTCAGTGCCGAACTGCGAAGTATCTGAGTCGCAGTCCAATGCTTGTAGGCGTGCCGGCGCCAGTGAGCGCGAGCCTTTGCCATCCAGTGTTCGCCCGTGCCGGAAAGGCGTCGCCACATTTCACTTATGAGTTGGCGATCCTCCGTCGGTGGCAAGACCACTGTCTTATCTCGGTCCCAGTAAAACTTGGGGCCGACAGCAGCGGCGCCTTGGCTCAGAGCCTGCACTAATAGCCCGATGCAGCCCGGCAACACTTCGACATCGCAGTTCATGAAGAAAAGAATGTCGGCATCGGTATCTCTGACGCCGAGATTCAGGGCACCGGCGTAACCGAGATTGCTGCCAGGATCGATCCAACGAACCGGCAGTCCACGCAAAGCCACTCGGTCAGCTTCGGTGCTCCCGTTATCCACAACGATTAAATCCGCCTGGAGATGACATTTTGATAGCTCTGCCTGCAAAGCCGCGACAGCACCGGCCAACAAATGGGCGGTATGGTAATGAACAAGGATGATTGCAATACGCGTCATGACTTCGTGCTTACCACTAACTCCTTTAACTCCTTGCCGCTTCCTGAGCCCAGTGGATCGCCTCTGCCAATTGTCTGGCGATCAAGCGCGGATAGAACCTTCTAGCGGCGCCATAGCCCAGGCTACGTGACTTTCGCCACCGGAGACGATCGTCGAGGATATGCGCTGCTTCAGCAGCAAAGGCCCGAGCATCCCGGGGTGCAACTAGCGTTAGATCGCCTTTGCCGATAAATTCTGTCGCCGGAATTCTCGAGGCGACCGCCGGAACTTTTGATACCATCGCCTCTAGCAGCGGCAGTCCAAAGCCTTCCATCGGAAGTGACGGAAACATCATGAGGTCACACTTGCGCAGCTGTCGAGCGAGAGCTTGGGAAGGCAGGCGAAAAAGGTATACGTCTGGTTCAAGAATTCTTCGTTCTTCTGCCGTCAGCGGAAGTGACGAGCTCCTCACCACCTTGCAGGAGCGACCAGCGGCACGCAGTTCAAGCACTGCCTCCAGTGCGGTTGTGACTCCCTTTACCTCGGCCTCAAAGATTCCTGGAATGAATATCCACGGACATTTGCGCGGACCATAACGAAGAGACGGACGGAAGGAAAAGTCAACTGGTGGTGGCACAACGCGTGATTCACGACCGAAACGCTCCGAGAGAAAGTTGGCTAGATGTGGAGTGACAACTAGTGCTGGAATCTTGCGGGAGTAGGCTGCCTCTATCTGTGGCAGCTCAGCTGCAAGATGAGCCAGGTCTCCTTCGTATCCCTGGCAAAAATGAACAAGAGGTCCCAGATTCATGGCTTCCGCAATCGGAATCGTAGCGAAATATGTTGCAATTACCAGGTCCTGCGGACCGATTTTGGGCTGCTCTTGATCATAGTTGAAATAGGTACCGTGAAATTGGACCCAGTTGGGTTTTGGACCACACCCAAGTACACTAACTTCATGTCCCTGCATCTGCAATAGCTGGGCATGCTGAAAGACGACTTTGACACCACCGCCTAATTCCGGATGCAGCAGGACGTACGCAACCTTCATGGTGATCCCCGACGCATCCGCTCAGCTGCCGCGCTGAGATCAGAGAGGACCTGCCCAACCGGATTCTGCTTACCAACGCGGTTGCCGCTAGCAATGCTGTTTTCAGCGTACTCCGGTGGGCTGGATTTGACAGCATATGCAGCCTCCAGCTCTTCAGTTCTAGTAGCTAGAGCTCGCCGCACCCTGGCCAGCTCTTCGATGGACTTATGCAGCTCAGACTCCCGCTCCGCCGCCCGGCGCCGCTCTTCATCCAGCTCTGCCCCCCGCTCTGTTACCAGGCGCCGCGCTTCATCTAGCTCTGCCTCCATGGTAGTCAGATGTCCTTCAACACTTTCAAGCTCGCCTACCAACCTGTTCACTTCGGACTGGGAGCTCGAGAGTTGATCATTCAGCTTCTCAGTCGTTTCAAGCGACAAGCGCATCTTTACTTGTAATTCGACATTGGCTGCGAGAATGCCGACAAAGTCGAAGTTGCCTTCGTATAGCTGTTTGATTCGATTGAGAATCTCCGGCACATGCCGGCTATCCTTACGGTGGATCAGCCCGATCTGCGAGTCCGCACAAAACGGACTGATCTCTTTCAGTAAGGATAATTTGTAATAGGGGTGATTGCGACAAACGGTCAGTGCTGATGCCAGGACCGGGCAGCTGCCGACTTCGCCCAACGGTGTCAGAGCGAGAATTGCCTTGTCGTGCTCGGTCAGCAGGCGGTCGAGCCGTCCTTCCAGCTCGTCGGAGCTCTCTAATTCAGCCGCGAGCAGAAAGAGCGGTGGGGATACCGGTCCGATCAATGCGCCCAGATCGGGTTCTGAATTCATTTCATCTGAATCGGGCGCGAGGAAGACGAGCTTGTCGCTAGTTTGACCAGCCTCTCTCATAGAATTCTTCACCAGTTCCTGCCAGTCAACTGTTCCTTGAGTCGGTGTCGATGCGATTACGACAATTTTGTCGACTCGTGAAAGCGCGCTGCAGAAAATGGTTGACATACCTTGCGTGGCCTCTGCAGCTAGATCTACCAGCGCGAGCTTGGCTGGGTAGTAGTCCACCAATTGCTGCAGTATGAAAGTATCGATCGGGGTAAGCTGCACCGACGGTTCCAGTGGAAAACCAAGCGTAGCCTCGGCCAGCCTGAGATAATGCTGGACGGAGTTGTAAGTTTCAAAAATGGTTGCTGTTCTCATCGTTTGCTCTTGCTAGATATAGCCTGTGTCGGGGTGATAGCGTAACTGTCTTGTCTTAAGTGGCTGCACATCCCTGATGCGAAGCTGGTCAAAGACTCTTTGGAGATGCTCGGTCATTTTTTTGACATCATCTTCGCCGGCAGCACGCACCCTCGACTGCTCCAATTCGTGATAGATTCCGAACACAACCGGCACAAATACTAGCTTTCGTCCAGCTGCCGCAAGATGCAGGACTAACTCCCAGTCCTCATGGGCAGGCATCTGGAAGTCTTCCGTGTAGCCGCCGGAGTCAAAAATTTGTACGCGGTCATAGAGGGCGAACGTGTCTATATAATTTCGGCTGATGATGCGATCTTGAAAGCTTTCGTTGTTGATAATCATCGAGACTTTTCCGGTTTGATCTCGATAAAGCAGGTTGCCATAAACCATAGCAGCTTGTGTTTCTACGATTGCTCGATAGAAAGTGTTGATATTGCTGCTAAGCAGCTCATTGTCGGCGTCCATAAACAGGATATGGCGATAGGTGGCTTTCAACAGGGCCAAATTGCGGACGTACACAACGTCACTATTGCGAGGAAGAGCTAGAACTCGCAATCCGGCGTTGTAGTACAGCGCTTCCAGCTGGCGTAAGAGAGTTAACGATCCATCCCGAGACTGATCGTCGATTACCAGTACTTCAGCTGGAATCTGTAACTCCGAGAGTAATCGGACAGCATTAAGTGCTGAGAGTATTGCCCGCGGCAACACATATTCGTGATTCCAATTCGGAATCACAATTGTCAATCCGCGCGGGGGGTCTCTCAAACTTGTAACCAATGCATCTGGAATGATGCGAGGAACAGCTTTCGCCATAGCAAAATTATTCAAGATTTCGTACCCCACTTACAGAGGAGATCCGAAACGCTTGACTCAAGGGAAGGCAGCGCAAGAAACTGAGCGACAAAGTCTTGCCGGGCAGTCTCGAAATCGAGCGCTCGCAGGCGATCGATCCATTCAATCTCATTGAAAATGATCGAGGAGAACGGTGCAGCCGGGCTAGCATTTTGAGTACCGGCAGTGATCTTAACCGGCACGCAGCCGTTTGCTAGAGCCAGTCTGAATCGAATGCTCTCGAGATAGTAGTAAGGGTGGTGCGAGCACCAGATTTTATAACGAGTGCGCTGGAGAACACGGTTCAACTGTTGACCATTTAGATGGGGGCCGTTCTCCTGGTAGGGAACGTGCCTGACTAGATAGACAAAACCCGCCGGATCGTATTCCTGGACCAGCCGCTCTACCAACCTGAGCCGTTCTCCGGTCGCTTGACCAACGAATGTCCATGGTATCGGTCGCTCAATCGGTGAGATTGCTGAAGGCGACGACTGTACGGACTGCCTCTCCCCGTTGGTCAAGCCGTTGAAGAGGCTGCAATACTCGTATTGGGAGCTGTCCGACAGTAGCGCTTGCTGATTCTCGAAGCCCAAATCTAAGATGGTATGCAGATCCGCTTCAGTCATGATCTGAATTGAATCATTGAACCACTTGGTTTGGACCGATTCCAGTAAAGCAGGGATGACGAAATTGCAGCTGGATTTGAGCTTTTGAATCTCCCGCAAGAAGCCAGGACGGTCACGGTAAGCGAAGTCTATCTCATACAGATTGAACAGGAAGCACCAGTCATACTTTCGCTCGACATAGGAGTCGAGTGTACCAAGGGTTGCTTGGCAACCCAGGTTTGTCAGCGCCTCTGCCAGTCGTTTGCCCTCAACATTGTAGAAATAATTTACGGTGCCTGGTATGAGCACTAAGGCACTTGACCCGCTGAGCACATTCGGCGACGACGAAGCACTGCTGCCAGTGTCGATCCGCCAATTTGCCGCGCTCGTCGTCAAATCATTTGTGGAAATCATTTTCCTGCTGCAGTCCTCTAAATAGACACGCACAGTCAACCTATGCAGCTCATATTATGCAAACAGCCTGCAACTGCCGCTACACAGCCGAGAGTTACTGTTTCACTGTCGGCTCTGAGTCAGGAGAATTGAGGGTATTGTACTAAATATGCAGGAAGCCAAGATGTATATTCATGATTACTAACAATAAGAGTAAATTTAAGGCGTGCGGGCCGTGACCGATCGTGCAGATTCATCCGGTCCGCGCAAAAACACACTTTCGGCACATGTAGTCATCCGGTGCATCCTCCTGTCCGTATGACCACCGTCGGAACTTTGAGATCGCCGGTCCGGTCAGGATGTTATGGATGCTCTGGTTTGCTAAATCACCGATCTCGTGTGTTTCGTCATAGTCTTCACAGCATAAAATGCACTTCCCGTAGGGCGTGATGTGCAGATGCTGAAGCGGCCGTGAGCCGATATTGTCGCAGCCGCGCAGTCGTGTATGAGGCTGTGAGGGCTTCAGTCCGAGCGGAAGATAGCCAGCTCGGTCCATCACCTCGAAGTATTTGACATTAAAGTGGGAGTCTTGGAAGTGTTGTGCTATCTCTCGATAGTTCTCCCGATGTTTGTCGTCGCCCTGTCCCAATACTGCAAGATCCATCTGCTGAGCTACTGCTTTGGTCTTGATGTAATCCAAATTATTCAAGACGATCTGCACATGATCTCGACCGCGGTCACTTAAGTACGAATCTCTGTCCAGCGTCGAAAAGTTGACGGAAAGGTACCGAAGACCTCCGAGTGCAAGAATCGCATCGACCTTCTCGGCTGTAAGCCCGCTCCCGTTTGTATTTACAGCTGGTGGCAACCCATGTGATTTTAAGACCCTGATCCGATCCACGAACAATCTGTCGATAGTCGGCTCATTGTAATTTATCATGATCACGCCGTCGATCGTCTTTCTATAGTGAGCTAATTGCTCAACGATGATCTCATATGTCTCCATCGGCATTGAGTAATGCTCTCGAGGATTGATGGAGACCGGGCAAAAATAGCAGCTCTGATTGCAGGCTGTAGTTGCTTCAAGCGTTACGTACTTGAGAAAAAAACGGTTGCTCAGGTCTGCATTTTCAGCAATCAGCCAATTTTTTTCTATCAGTCCGGATTTCAGCCAGTCTGTAAGCTCATCGATTGAGAGCTCTCCCGCGTGGAGTCGGCGCAATTCGAAATACCCTGTTTCGCCCTCGCATAATGTCCGGTCGGTGAGTGGATTGTAAATTCGATCGGGATCCAGATGCAGGTACGGTTCAATAGTCCAGCTGAGTAGTGGTCTGGCAAGTTTTTCGGAGCTGAGGTTTTGCGGATTCATGCTAACTTCTCATCGTCGCCGCTCTGACAGGCTTGCTAGCAGTGTTCTGGTGTCCAACAGCTCCGAGCACCCGGAAGCGAGCATCCGATAATCCGACTGCCAGGCATCAGTGGTACCACTGGTGGTGATCTTCTCTTCGACCCGTTCGAATGCGGCACCGTTGTCGCTAACTTCAAGACCATAGGGTAGGTTGAGTTTTTCGATCAGTTGGCTCAATCCGAAACGCTGTCCCATTTCGTACCTGATGTGCAGCTTGTCTAACTGAGCCCAGCGTAAGAGCCCGATCAGCTCATCGAGCTGATCAGCCAGGGAAAACAGGCACGAGCAGACCTGATCGTCATTGATAATCGCCAATACGTAATCATTCTTTCCAGCTTCCCTGGGATCCCCCGCTCGTCTGTGCAGGGCAATCACCGATGTTAGTGGACCGTACAATCGGCGCAAGCAATCGGAGATCTGTCGCGTATCGATATGCTCACTCTCGATGATGTACAGGACTATCGGCGTGCCCTCCAGCGCAAGTCGCTCAAATCGGGCTACTTTGACCAGGTCCTTTGGGAGAGCAAACCGCGGAGAGGCATTTCTGGCGTTGCCAAATTGAATGTAATGTGACAGAGGGTTTACTCCGGCAATCAGCACGTCCGGATAGGTTTGCAGATAAAAGCGCGTGTCGAAGCGTCGGCTCGGATTGTAGCCTTTGCTTGCGCCGGTCAAAAGGTAATGTACCAGTGGATTCATACCTGATGCCACCACGTCCGGATGCTCGGACAGGTAGTATTCCAGGTCGAAAAACGCATTCGGATTTGCTCCTTCCAGGCAACCGACCTTCAAGAAGTGGTCCAGTAGACAGACGTTTTGATTGTCCAGCGCCGGATACTGAGCAAGATAGAAGTCCGAATCGAAGAGAGGATGGGGATTGCGTAGCTCTCTTGTGCCTTCGGAAATGTAATGAACAAGCGGATTGATTGCCTGGTTTAACAGCGCTGCGTTTTGACCCAGGTAGTATGCAATATCAAAAAGCGGATGAGGATTCCAACCGAGGGCAGTACCAGCCAAAAGGAAATGATCCAAGGGATTTGAGATTGTGCGGGCAAAAGATGGGTAGTTGAGAGCGTAATAATTCGCATCGAAGAGCCCACTCTTTTCGATTAGTATCTGCCACTGCCTTAGTGTTTTTGGGTCGGCAATTGGCTGGGATATCTCATTCTGCCCGCGGTCGTTTTCGGCGCGATTCGCTTGAGCGTCCACCGAGTTATCTGAACCAGCGAATAGTCTGGCCCAGATGGATTGTGGCTTAGAGCGAGATTCCAACTGCCGCCCTCCAGTTTCTGCCGGAATCACTGTGCATCGGCGAAGCATGCCTCTCTATTCTCTTCCAGCAAAGTCAACCGGAGCTTCTGGTAAGTACCATTGGGCGAAACTACATAAATAGCCAGGCACTCCAACTTAGCATTCAAGAGGACCTTGGAGCTTAGGCGCACCGTAAACCCGGATTTGAGACTATGCATTCCCTGGGTGACGGCCAATTCCGGTCGATACTGAACCGCCTTTTCGGTGGTCAGTAGCTTGTCGTTGCAAAAAACCAACACTTGAACCGTGCAATACGGTGCAGATTGATCGAGAGCCCATCCGGCAATGATAATCTCATCATGATCAGTAATCACGAAGGAGCTCTCTCCACAGATCCGATCGGAGACTGGGAGATGCTTGCTGTCCTTGAGCAGCGCTCCACTTTGGTCCAGTGTATATGAGCCGTAGCGCATTGTGAAATCGGTCACCGCTTCTGCGGGAACATCCTGGCTGTTTAAGGCATTCATGGTCGCTTCGAGATATTGTCTGCCGTAACGCTGATCGGGTTCCAAATGCGCCCCTTCTGCCCACTCGTTCCAAGCATTGATAAAAACAAGGCGTTCGTCACCGTCCCTGTGTTCACGGGTCCATCTGACGAGCTCGGACAGCCACTGTGAATAAGCAGACGGTGATGATCCGAGGAAGAGCGAAGGAGCTGATGGCCGACGTGCTGTATTGTCCCAGTCGGTCATAGCTGTGCGGAATAGCTTGTAAGTCGGATTGCTGCGATGAATTGAATGAAATGCGGCCTCCTGGTAGTCGAAGATATTGCCTGGCGAAATATCGATACCAGGCATGATCAGCTCTGTAAGCGCTGAGGCCTTTGTACAGTGGGGTGGAAATTCGAGCGCTGCATCGAAGCCCTGCTCTACTGGATTGATATATTGCCCGTGCGGCGTGAAAGTCTCGGCTTTCACAAGATAGAGGTCATCAAATCCAGCTGTGCGAGCGAGATCTCTCCAGCGGAAAGTGCTTTCCTTAGCATTGGGCAGAAGATCGGGTCTGTAGACAATCAAGAGTGGCTTGTTGCCAATTCTGATGTAGCGGTGGTCCTTGAATGCCGGGACAAGCGATGCGATAAATTCTTCTGCCTGACTGTCTGAGTATGTTTGTTCAATCAGCAGTTCTTGATCATTGCCGTCCCAGCGTCTCGTCCAATTTTCATTAGCCCAGCACAAGCAAAAAGGGAAGTCCGGCTCTCCTGATGCCAGAACCTCCTGAAATGGCCGCTCTAGCAGTTTGATACCACCGAACCAGTAGTGGTAGTAGCAGAAGCCGAAGATGCCGTAGGACCTGGCCAGATGCGCCTGCTGAGTTCTTGTCTCAGCCAGGCGAAGATCATAAAAACCGAGCTCACCGGGAAGGCGTGGTTGGTAGTGTCCCGGAAAGACAGGCTTGGCCCGCGTTACGTTACGCCATTCGGTAAAGCCAGCTCCCCACCACCGATCATTTTCCGGAATCGGATGAAACTGAGGAAGGTAAAAGGAGATCAATCGTACGTCTGTCATGTAAATTGAGCATCAAATGGTTAAAACTAACATACATTACCGATCCTGAAATGGTACGAGCCGACCAAAGTGCTTAAATAAGCTTCACGGCAGATTGCCCATCCAGCAAGGTTCAGACTGCTGTGCGAACAGCGAAACACCTGGGTTATTCGGCGATGTCTCTGTCCGAGGCTGCTTTAGCCGTTCGTAAGTAATGGGACAGGAGCGATCTTGCAAGCAACAAGCGGTTCTAAAACGCGAAAGCGCATCCTTGATGCGCTTCGGAGCGGCAGTCGGCAAGTCAAGTGGCCGTGAATATTTGCTAATGCCTACGCTTGCCCTTGTAACCGAGTGATATCATGACCCGCACTGGTGTTTAAATAGGTCACAATTTACTATGTCTGAACCGTTGGTCTCGGTTTGTCTCCCGGTTTACAACGGTGAGCAGTATTTGGTTCAAAGCATTGAAAGTGTGCTGGCTCAGACCTATTCCAACTTCGAGCTGCTTATAGCTGACGACTGCTCTGGCGATACATCGACTGAGATTTGTCAAAAGTTTGCGAAGCTGGATAAGCGCATCCGATTTTGGCGCAATGATACTACCCGTGGACTGTTTGCCAACTACAACCGATGCATCAAGCGGGCAAGCGGCACCTTCATAAAGCCGTTTGCTCAGGATGATGTATTGCATCCGGAAATGCTGGCCAAGTCGGTGGCAGTGCTGCAATCTCACAAGGGGGTCTCCCTGTTGAGTGTAGGGAGAAGCTGGATTGATGCTAACGGAGCGGACATCACAGACGGTGTTACAAGCCCACTTGCAGAGAGGTTTGTTCCTGCCGACTGTCCTGTTCCCGGTTCCGTCGTGATTCGCAAGGCGCTCACACCGGTTACCAATTTCATCGGCGAGCCGGTTGCAGTCCTATTTAGGGCGGCCTTGAAGGGGACTGGATTTGACGAGGATCTGGCTCACATTGGTGATCTGGAATACTGGATCAGGCTGCTCAACAAGGGATCCTTTTATTTCTTGAGCGAGGTGTTGTGCAGTTATCGCTCTCATCCTGAAAGCCAGACGCGCAGAAACTGGGAAAATTGCTCGATTTCAACTGATTTCCTCAAGCTCGGTGAGAAGTGCACGTGGGTGTTGGATGAAGTGGGTATCGCGCAGGAAGATTTCCTTGCCAAAAACATTCAGTCCGCTGCGGTCGGCGCAGTATGTGTCTGGGATGGGAAGCGCCTGGAAGCCGTCCCAATCGAAGACCCATTTTCACCAGACATCTCAGCAACGCCTAGAGAACGTGCTCTTTTGCAGGTATTGACCAGTATAAGGAAGCTGCCGCTGCCGTCACTTCTGCAGCTTGGACATGATGCATCCATGCGCGACAGAGTGGCAAAGAATGCAAAGTCGATTCGCGCTCTGGAGCGAAAGCTCAGTAGAATACTCTCCAGCGCTTCATGGAGATCTACCAAGCCTTTAAGAGATCTCAACCGGCTGATTGGCAGAAGCACGAAAGCTGTAGATATCGTAGAGTTGGCAGAAGAGAGGCTGCCTGATCCGGTGTTGAAAGGGCTTGATGAGCAGAGAGCGTACATGGCCTATCTGAGAAAGGTAATCGGTGCTGTGCGCTCTAGTCGTTCGTGGCGTGTCAGTGCACCACTAAGAATGTTCCAGCCGTAGGACCAGTCCGCACCGTGATCGACGATTTCCACAGCGTGACCTGGAAGGACCGTCAGGACTCTAGTGTAAAATCCGAATTGTGTTATGAAGGACGAATGCTTGCTGCAGCGCGGAACTTCTGAATCTGCAAGACAATAGTCAGCAGGCACACTGGCAATCTATTAGCTGATATGCTTAAACCGTTGATCTGTACAATCGGCAGTTGCGACGGTTGTGGCTTACAACGTCACATTCGGTCAAGGGTCCATGTCTCTCAAGATCGAGCCAGCGCTCTTACTTTCTTTGTGCATTTACGTGACTCTGCAGTCACCGGCATGCTATGCGCAGGAAATTCTCTGGAAGACCTTCTTCGAATCGGGCGAGGCGGCCCTCAAGCGGGCAGACTTCGTCGAAGCTGAGAAACAATTTGAGTCGGCAGTCAAGGATGCTGAATTCATGCCGAAGAAAGATCCTCGTCTACTGCGCAGTTTGAGAAAGCTGGCGGAAGTCTATGATGAGCAGGGAAAGTACTCGCAGGCCGAGCCACTCTTGCTCAGAGTTGTTGATTGGGATGCCAAGCTGCCTGGCAAGGAGCAATGCAGTCTGGCCACTGACCTAAACAGTTTGGCTATGGTCTACACGCATGAGGGGAAGTATGGCGAAGCAGAGCCGCTTTATAAGCGGGCTTTGTCAATATGGGAAAAGGCGCTGGGCTCGGAGAATCCTAATGTTGCCTCCGTTTTCAGCAACCTTGCGATGCTTCATATGAATCAGGGTGATTACAAGGAAGCGGAGCGATTGCTGAAAAGCTCACTTACGGTCTACGAAAAGGCCAAAGGCGATTCGGACCCGCTGGTGGCGCGTGGATTGGATAACTTGGCGAAGCTCTACTTTCTGGAAGGAAAGTATTCTGAAGCTGAGGCTCTCTACAAAAGAGCTTTGACAATCAAGGTGAAATCGCTCGGACCGGTCAATGTCGAGGTCGCTGCTACATTGACGAAGCTCGGACAACTCTATGAGCAGCAAGGGCGGAGCGCGGAGTCCGAGCCGCTGCTTAAGCGAGCGCTGGCTATTACTGAGCAGGTTGCCGGACCCAATAGCCCGCAGCTTGCCGAGCAGTTAGTAATCATGGCGGACCTGCTGGAAGCTGAAGGAAAAGGGGCGCAGGCGAAGGACCATTATCTGCGCGCTCTTCGCATCAGAGAAAAGGCATTGCCTGAAAATCATCCGAAACTTGCTGAGAGCTTGAGCCGCCTGGCTGATTCTTACTTCGATGATTTCGATTACTCCAGGGCTGAAGAGCTTTACAAGCGAGCCTTGAAGACTGGATTAGAAGGAGGTGGACGTGCCGATCTAAGTATGGCGAAAGATCTTAATGCGCTCGCGCTGCTTTACATTCATCAAGGGCAATATGAGCAGGCAAAGCCGCTTTACGAGAAGGCATTGGCGACGGTGCGCGAGAAGCTCGGACCTGATCATCCCGATGTCGCCGCTTGCCTAAACAACCTTGCATTCTTGTTTCAAAATCAAGCCAAGTTTGAGGAAGCAGAGCCACTCCTGAAGGAAGGGCTTGCGATTCGGCAAAAGGCGCTTGGTGCAGAACATCCTAGCGTCGCGCAAAATCTTGCCAATCTCGCCTCTCTTTACAGGTCTGAGGGACGCCTGGCTGATGCCGAGACTGAACTGAAGCGTTCTCTTGCTATCGCAGAAAAGGCTCTTGGTGCTGACCATAAAGATGTTGCGCAGATTCAAGGAGATCTTGCCGCAGTCTTGTGCGACCAGAAGAAGTACTTCGACGCCGAGATTCTATATCGCAAACTACTCGAGCGAGACGAAAAGGTGCTTGGGTATGAGAATCCCGCAGTTGCAGGTGACCTGGAGAACCTGGTAGCAGTCTTGGCAGCGCAAGGAAAGCAGGCTGAAGCTGAACCTTATCGCAAGCGGTCTGTCGCCATCAAAACGAGATTACCCGGCGGTAGATCCGTTCGAGCTGATTATGTCACGGAAGCTCAAACAATCATCTCTGATGCAAAACACCGGCGGCCAGTCAAAGATAAGTGGGCTCTAGTAGTGGGAATCAGCAACTACAAGGATCCGGCGATTAACCTTAAGTATGCAGCGAAGGATGCAACCGACTTCCGAAATTTTCTAGTGTCGGAAGCGCATTTTAAGCCCGATCACGTCAAGCTGCTCACAGATGGCAATGCTACTCGCGCCAATATCGTTGCTAGCCTCGGCGAAGGATGGCTGGGTCGCGTGGCGCATCAAGGTGATTTGATTGTCGTTTACGTCTCGACGCACGGAAGCGCATCTAAGCGCGAAGCCGGGGATACGAATTTCATCGTGCCGTACGAAGCCAATCTGGACAACCTGGTATTGACCGGTATTCCGATGCAGTGGTTAACGGTCGGATTGAAAGAGATGTTGCATTGCGACAGGCTGCTGGTGATTCTCGATGTCTGCCACAGTGGTGCCGCAGCCGGTGGCGGCGAGACGACGATGACTGAAAGCAAAATAGAAACTTCGGTTGCAACATTGTCCGGGCAGAAGGGGTTGCAACGGATGCAAGGTGTCGATGCGGGTAAACTGCAGGCAGCATCGCAAGCGGAACCGGATGATGAGGCGGCTAAGGGGCTGGAGAGGGCTTCCGGTGCCGATGCAGGCAAAAGCTCTGCCGGTTATGGCGAGATGGTTCTGGCATCGAGCGCTTCTGATCAGGTTTCTTGGGAGTCAAAAGGTTATCCCAACAGTGTGTTCACCCGGCGGTTGATAGAGGGGTTGCGTTTGAACGGAGACCGGACGAGCTTGACCGACGCTTACTTCTTCATGCGCGATCAAGTGGAAGAGGAAGTGCTTCGCGATCGGGCTCAGGTTCAAACCCCGGTTTTGATGAAACAACAGTGGAAAGGTGAAGATGTAGTGCTGGGCCTTGTGCCTGACAGTGCTGCTGCCGACGATCAGTCCGCCCCTGCCGGCAAAGGCACTACAAGTGGTGCGCAGCCTCCAGCTGGTGCGGCCGGGAGCAAGATTGTTGCGCCGAAAGGCAAGCTGGAATTAAGTAAGTGATACGAAGGAGAGTCCAGAATCATGTCATACAAACATTGCGAAGAGCAGGAAGCTATGTCTGTTTCAGTTAGGCGTCTTTCGCGCCGAATCAGTTGCGCGTTTCTTTCGGCGGTTTTAGTGATTGCGTCGGCAGCGGCTGTTTCTCCCGCGTCTGCCTGGTGGATCTTTCATAAGAAGAAATCAGCAGATGGTGAAGCGGCCAAGCTGGTTCGCAAGAAGCGAGAGCTGGCGGCGACAGCGGTTGGACTCATTGCCGGAAATCCGCCGGCGCTTTTTTGGAAACCTTCCGGTCAACCGAAAGCAGCCCTGCTCTGCTTGCACGAATTAGGACTCTACAACGGAGTCTTTGACGATCTGGGCAAGCGCATGTCGTCCCAGGGTGTCGCTGTCTACGCGATTGATTTGCGTGGCTTTGGTGCCTGGAGAGATGTGAAGGGTGCAGAAGGCCGGATGGATCTGGACAAAACTCTTGCTGACGTAAAGGGTTCAGTTGAGGTCATTCACAAACTGAATCCGGACGTGCCTGTTTTTGTCTTAGGTGAAGCGATGGGCGGAGCGCTCGCTTTGAAGGCCGCATCGACTTTCCCACAGTTGATTCAAGGAGCGATTTCGGCAGCACCGGGCGGTGAACATTACAAGACGGCAAAGAACTACATGGCGGTCGCTGGCAAGATAATGGCCGGCGGTCCAAATGGCGATTCCGGAATGGCTGAAGACCTGATGGAGATGGCTACACCTAAAAAAGAGTTGCGAGAGGCGTTCCAGTCAGACGAGATGGTTCGGTTAGATCTCAAGCCGCGCGAGTTGATGGACTGTCAGTTCTTCATGTACAAGACCAAGAGATTCGCTCACGATATTAAGAACACTCCGGTTCTAATCGTTCATGGCAAGAATGATGGTGAGTCCAGGGCGGAAGGCTCGACCAGGGTGTATGAGAAGCTGGCGACCAAGGACAAGAAAATGCTCACAGTCGATGATGGCGATCATTATGTGTTTGAAGACACGAAGGTGAGCGACAAGGCGATGGACAGTACGCTTGCCTGGATCGATGAGCACTTGAAGCCGGCGATCAAGTAACCAGGTCGAGAGATTTTACCGTTGACTGCTGCTTCCGTGATTAGTTGATTGCGTGCTTGCGATGGAGCGGACGGCAACCGCTCGCTCCTATTACTTAGCGAATGGCAGCAGCTCTTATCTCTAGCTTGTCAGATTCTTCCGTGCGATTCATTTTGCGCAAGAGGGCCGCATAGTCTCTCAAGCAGGCTGCCACGGACGGATCTTGCGCTCCGTGAGCGCTTTCAACGCTGGCCAGCGCCTGCTTGTAATAGCTCTCCGCATCAGCTAACTTTCCTTCCTGGCTATAGAGGAAAGCCAGACGATTAAGCAGGTCGGCGGTTTCGGCGTCATTGTTGCGAAACTGTTTCTTTGCCAATTCGAGCGCTTCTTTATATGTGATCTCCGCTTGAGCGAGATTGCCCATCTGTTCAAAGACAGAGCCCAGAAGCGTTCTCGTTTTAATGACAAGCAGATTGCTGCTGCCATAGAACCCGTCGTAAATGGCCAGCGCGCGTTTGATGAGCGGCTCGGCTTCAGAG
>JAGVKB010000135.1 GCA_020050835.1 Candidatus Obscuribacterales bacterium
AAAAATTGCCTTGGATCAAAAAAGATTAAACCGGCTCAGCGTCTCTTCCCTCGTTAAAAAACACCGCCTCTACTGCTACCCAATATGAATAATCCGGGATCCAATCCACAACTATGCAATATAGCAAGAATAAACAAGCAAAGATTCCTTCGTTCAGCCGGCAAGTTTAGTCCAATTCAGTTTGTCGGTTCGAGCGTTGAAAACTGTGCTGGATTGCAGCTACAAACGAGGCGCCAAGCCGATTGTGTTTACGGAAAACACGTATAGGATCGGCGCTCGAAATCGTCATATAGGGCTCCCAAAATTTCCGCCAAAGAGCGCTCTCTTCCTGCGCCAGTCTTTGGTAGCGGCTTTGGCGCGGCTGGTGATCAGAAATTTGTTTGCTGGCAGCTGCAGGCATTAAGGTGGACTTATCAATCGGCACGATTCACTCGCGGAAACGTAAACCACCGAACAGCCATACGCGCAATCGAATTCAGCAAAAACGACATGCACTGACGTGCCGTGAGTGAGGCCGAAAAGAGTTCTTCCAAGCAACACGCGGGCAAGACAATGCTGTTGGAGCCGGGTCATAAGCGACAGCAGCGACCAACAACGAGTGAATAAAGCAAGGAGCGTTGAAGATGGAACCTTTATGTAGGTGCTAATTTTGTTTGGTTGTGGAGCGCGACCTACGTTCCGACGGACACCATTTTTTAAAATTTTGATTGGTGGCTCGTCAGCTTAGTGGCATAGGTCACCTACTTTCTTCTCTGGAGGAAGTTAGGTTATGACATGCTTTCGTGCGGCTCCGGTCCAGGAGTGGCATTAAGGTGTGTCTCCAGGGAGCTCCGGACAGCAAGGATGCAGCTGTCGGCGGGGGCTGTTCTGTTTTTAGCATCTCCAGCTGGGCGGAGCCGTCGTCGGCTCCAGTTCAAGGTCGGTTCTGCTCTTGCAATACGCCTTAGCACCGGGGGCGGAGATGCAAGAGGATAACAGAATGGACTGGAAAACAACTCAGCTGCGCAACCATAAAGGTGTAGCTAGATAAATCTGCTGGTGAGCTGTACAGCCGAAACTCAATCCGAGCTTCGGTGGAGCAGTAACTGCTGGGCTGGAATTACCCCAGTTTGAGCAGTTGGAACTTCAAAAATGTGCGGGCGGAGCTCTGGTAGCTCTGCTGAAAAAAGTGCGCCTGGCACGCGCAACCTGCAAGGTAATCCAGGAGCTACTCGCAATTTCTGTGGTTGGGGGACAGTTCGATCGCGCCGGTTTGATATTGGATTAGTCAAACCTGTGCTTCTTGCGGTCTACCTTCGCGCGGAGTTATGCCTGAGACGATGACGGATAGTTCTGCGATTCGTTCGCCTTTTCATTGATTCAAATGGCGAAATCAATCGGCTTCCGTAGTCGCTGAGCACAGGCGTTAAGAGTAGATGCCGAGGAGAGAATCTAGGCGGCGGTGATGCTCCTGCCGCGACCTGCTCCTCAACACTAATTCGACCTTCAAAGGAAGTGACGAAGTGGGAAGACAGATTGCTTTCCGGTTCGGTGAGAAGGGCCTTGCCAATCCGAAGGTTCTCGGTGGCAAAGGCGCCGGTCTCGCCGAGCTGGCTAAGCTCGGGATTCCGGTTCCGCCAGGGTTCTCGGTGACTACCGGCGTTTGGAGAGCTTACTGGCAGCACGATTGCCTGCCGAAGCGGGTCGCCAGCCAGATGCGGTGGCAGATGGCCGCTCTGGAGCGGGCCACCGGCAGACGGTTCGGGTGCGCGAGTGCGCCGCTTCTGGTCTCGGTTCGCTCCGGAGCGCCGGTTTCCATGCCGGGCATGATGGACACCGTTCTCAACCTCGGTTTGAACGAGCAGACCGTCGCCGAGCTGGCCAAGTCCGTCGGCTGTCGCGCAGCCTGGGATTGTTACCGGCGTTTCCTCCAGCTCTACGGCTCGGTGGTGCTCGCTGTTCCACGCAAGTGTTTCGAGGAGGTGGTCGACGATCACAAGCTCGCGGTCAATCTCTTCGAAGACAGCGAGCTGCCGGCTGCCACCTGGCAGAGTGTCTGCGAACAGTTCCACAAGCTGATTCAGGACAAGACGAACGGGCAGTCCGTTCCGTCCTGCCCCTGGCAGCAGCTCACGCAAGCCACTACCGCGGTGCTCCGCTCCTGGGACAATCCACGCGCCCGGGAGTACCGCCGCGTGCACAAGATAGCCGATAGCCTGGGGACCGCGGTCAACGTTCAGACCATGGTCTTCGGCAATGTCGGCGACGACTCAGGCACCGGCGTCGTCTTCAGCCGCAACTGCTCCACCGGCGCTCCCGGGCTCTGGGGTGAATTCCTCAGCAACGCTCAGGGGGAAGATGTGGTGGCAGGCACCAGCACGCCGCTGCCGGTGGACCGTATGAAGGAGTGGAACCCAGCCGTTTACAGCCAGCTCGCCGAAATCGTGAAGCTGCTCGAGGACCGCCGCAAGCATACGGTGGATGTCGAATTCACAGTCGAGCGCGGCAAGCTCTACATCCTTCAGGTGAGAGCGGCCAAGCTGACACCGGAGGCGGCGATTACGATCGCCACGCATTTCGTCTGGGAGCAGCTGATCACTAAAGAGGAAGCGCTCAAGCGCGTTTCGGCGGAGGAGCTGACTGCCGTCGAGGACAAGACGTTTGCTCCTCTCAAGCTCGCAGAGGCGGTTGGCACCAGGCTGATCGCTCGCGGTCTTCCGGCGTCTCCGGGTGCGGCGGTCGGCAAGGTGGTGCTTTCGTCGGAAGCAGCGGTGTCCGCAGCGAGTCGAGGCGAGCAGGTCATTCTGGTCAGACCCGACACCTCGCCGGACGATCTGTCCGGCATGATCGCCGCTTGTGCGATTGTCACCGCCACCGGTGGCGCTACCTCGCACGCAGCCGTGGTGGCGCGCGGGCTCGGTAAGCCGGCTGTGACGAATTGCGGCATGGTTAACGTCAGGGAGGGTGAAACAGTCTCCGTTGACGGAGCCTCTGGTGTAGTAGTCTCCGGAGAGGTCGAGCGCGCCGGGTCAACTTTGAAAAAGGAGATTAACATCTTTCTGCGCTGGCAAGCGACGCGCGACAGGGAGAGCTATCAGCCCAAGCTCTGTTTCGGAGCTTTCAGCCAGAAGGCCAACTACAACCAGATGATCAATGAGTTCTACCTGACCGACGCCATGGCTCGTGAAGCCGCGGGATCGAAGTTGAGCGCCAAGGCGAATCAGCTCAAGAACGAGGTACACAAGGATGTCGCCGAACGCATGGCTATGTACCTGGTGGTGGCTATCGGCGGAGAGCTGCGCCACCTCGTTTCCTGGAAGCGGAAAGAACAGGGGGTCACTGAGCTCCTCACCGAATACAAGATCCAGCTGAGTGGCCCACGGAATGCCGCACAGGTAGCCTCAATCGAGTCTCTGCGATCGATGAGCACCAGTCGGCACGTTCGCTTCCTGGAGCTCGCTGCGATGGTCTTCGAACGCTGCTTCGCAGGCTCTTTCGGCGGCATGCCCTGGGCGAATATCGCCCGGGCTGCGCTCCAGTTCTTGACCGGCAAGTTGAACATGACTGTCTTCACAGATCATGCTTTCGACTTGCAGCACAACTCGGGTCGAGTGTTCGGCAAGCACTCCATGCTGACCGGTGAAGGCTCGATCACTGAACGCCAGCTTGAAGGCAAGAAGCACGCTACCGGGGTGGACGAGCTGATCCCGCTCGGGATTGGCTGTCACAACCGGTGGTCACCTAAGGTATTGGCCCTCTGTCGAGCAGGTCGGGAGCACGGTATCTGGTCCTCATTTTACATAGACCGGATGCGGTCGTGCTGATTAAGGAAAGGAGGCAAGATCCAATGAAACATGGCAAGAAAGGCAGCCGGCAGAAGCGGTCCGAATCTGATGCTCGAACGTCAGCGAATTCGGACTGGCCGCAGCCGGTTAAGCAGCGATATGAGCCGCATCCGCGACACAAGGGAGCGCCGGTGCAGGTCGGCCCGTACACAGTCTTCGCCGGCGGCACGAGAGACCTGGAAGCGGAAGACTTGCGTGGGATTGACGTCCTTGTCGCCCTCACCAATCAGCTGCCGCCACTGGCGTTCGGCGGGACCTACGTGCTCCTTCACGCAGCGCTCCAAGACTTCGGCGGAGTGCCGGACAACTGGCGGGATTTCCTCCTCCAGAAGGTGATTCCGCTTCTGTCCACCGGCAAGAAGGTGCTGGCCTACTGCGCCGGATCGCACGGACGCACCGGCACCCTGATCGCCTCACTGATTGCCTTGCTCGAGCCGGAGACAGCCGATCCGATCCAGGCTGCGCGCGAGCGCCACTGCTGGAAAGCGGTCGAAACGCGCGAGCAGGGCGAGGGCATCTTCGCTTTGCGCGGGCAGGCTTTGCCTGACAACTACAAGGAGGAGTTCGCCCGCGCACATGCGCTCATGACTGCGTTCTTGGAGCGCACGAGCAAGCGCTGAACGCTCTTTTCCGGGCTCCCGAGTTTCAAGAAATGCTCGGGTAGGCCAGACAGCGAAAACGGTTTCCAACCAACGCTGGGTCCAGCAATGGAATCAGCGGCTAGTGCTTGTCCAAAAGGAGCCGGAAGAGTCATTCCGGCCCAGATTGGGCTCCTTGAACTTGGAGCCCGAGGGAGAAAGATAGCAGATGAAGACGACCACCATGATCGGCACCCAGGGCACCGGCGAGTACACCCGGACGGCTGTCGCCACCGCCTTCGGCGCGGTCGGCTACCGGGAGTTCGCCCGAAACCTGTTCCGCGTCCGCGTCGAGCCGTCGAGCCAGGACTCGGCCCAGCAGCTG
>JAGVKB010000068.1 GCA_020050835.1 Candidatus Obscuribacterales bacterium
GTGCCGCTCGATGCTGCCGGCGCTGCCGGTGCCGGTGCCGGTGCCGGTGCCAATCTCAATGCTACCCCGGGCGTTAGAAACAATCTAGCTGCTGGTGCGCTGGTTGGGGCCAGCGCCGGTATGGCCAGAGCGCTGTCTGATGCCGGCTTGCATCGCGGCGTAACCGATCCGCTTACGACCAACGTGGCCCACGGGTTGCAAGGCGCCGGTCAAGCTTTTGAGCAGGGGCTGGGCAGTAAATTTGAACATGCTGGAGCGGAAGGAGACGTGATCAATCCGGCGCAGCGCTTCAATCATGCCGGCTATAAATTCGTTCAAGCAAAAATAGCCGCCGTCGATGCCCGTACTTACAACGGCAACAGCATCGGCTTTTCGGATGATGGACAGAACAAACTGGTCGGCGATGGCCGCGGCAACTTGCGGCACATGCGTGCTCGCAAGGGAGCATCGGCAGAGGAAGTGGCACACCTGGTGCTGGCCGGCGGCTTCACTGAATTATTCAAAGATGATTCGGAGGCCTTCGACGCCGCTCGGCAGTCGGCGATTGATTCGGGCGAAGACGGACCGAAAGGGATGTTCGAACGGATGGGCGCCGGCTTCATGGCGCATCAGGGCGGAACGTTCAAACAGACTGCCAGAGCCAAAGAGCGCTTTGCAAAATCATTATTCAAACATGCCGCTCTCGGAGCCGAGTCGTACGTGAGCGGCAAGCCCGGCAACGCCTATTCCGAGTATCTACGAACCCGCTTTGGAGATTGGAGCGCCAAGGACGACACCTGGGGCACCCATATCTTGACGGACGCGGCCTCGCCGGAATCTCCCTGGAATCCCAAGTATGTTCCGGCGACCGAAACCGTGTTCCAATCAGGCTTGCCGATCAACAACCAGAACCGGGCGGCGGCTGCCAACCCCTATGTCATGAAACTGCCGGCCTGGCAGCGTCGAGCCGGTATTGTAGCCGTCTCTGGTTACTTGAAGCAGTTGGCTGATGCCCAGTATCCGGGTGCTGACGATTACGTGCGCGACGCAGCGATCGGAAGGATGTCGCAGCAAGTCGGCAATTCCGAAGTCGAAGCGGCCTATGCAATTCAGGTCGAATCGAACGGAGCGGACGTCAGCGTACCGATCGTACAAACCGTTGCTCAGTTGAGCGAGGATCCGCGTTGTAAGGATGCTGCCTCGGCCTATCTCAATCTACGTTCGCTGGTGGCGCACTCTTCCGGTGGTGGCGCCCGCCGTGGCGGCAACGTAACGATTCAAGCGATGCTCAGAGAAAGCGGTGGTGGTTCCGGATCAGCTGCGCCTGTGCATCCTGGCAATGTCCATATACCGACCATCAACTCGCCGCCGCCGGTAATTCAGCAGGATGCGGACATCGAGATAGTCGGTACCGGCGGCGGCAGTGCCGACGGCAATCAGCCGGCGCAAAGGTTGAGCATGGACGTCCCGGTCAACAATTCTGGCCAACCGCAAGTTCACATGGATACGCGCGTGCACGGCGGTGGTGGTGGCGGTGGTGGTGGCGTCAGCAACCAGCACGTTGAAGTCGAAGTGCGCGGTGTGGGCGGCCAAGGGCAAGGTTCGCAGATCTCTCAAGGCGAGATCGCCGGAGCGGTTGCCAGCGCCGGTGTGAATACCAGACCGCTCTATATGGCTGCCCAGATGATGCTGGATATGTACAACGCCGGGTTCAACGATTCACAGATTCAGGATTCAAATGTAGCGAACATTGCCACTCACTACTACAGTCAGGGTCAACCCCACATGTTGAGCACGGTGGCTGTTGCCGCGCGTGTGCTGGGCAACAACGATGTGAGCGCAGGCACTGTTCAGACGATTCAAACGATGATCGATGCCGGTCACAATCCCAATCAGATTCAGCGCCCGGATGTGTGGACAGCCGAAGCTTGTATCAACAGACAGCTGTATCCGACGCCGGCCCAAGTGCGCCGCTGGAGGCTTGACGAGCGCTTCAGCCCGCATCGAGGCTCACTCCTGCCACCGAATCTGGGACGAACCGACGGCCGCTCCGATGGTCGTTCCGACCCGCCTCATCGCGGCTCGTAAAAGGCTTTCTGGGGTGCGAGTAGTAATGGAACGAAAAGTAGCGCTAAGGCGCTTGGCAGCCTTGGGCAGTGGAAACCGGCTACGGGATTGATATGCTCATGCTTTTTGCAATCTAATTGGTTCACGGAGTGAGGGTTAAGTACATGGATGAAGTTCTGGTGCTGTAAGAGAGTTCTTGTCTCTGTCTTTTTTTCGTCGCCATTGCCTCCTCTTTGATACTGCCCTTACTCGCCCCGATGCCGCTCTCAGCGCACTTGTGTGCGCTTGTCCGGCTTCCCTAGCTCCTGCCTGGCAGATAGCCTAGCGCTTGCTCCCGCCGTCAATTGAGTTATGGCTTGTGTGGCTTTGGAACAGTTGACGGCTGGTCCCCGGCTGCGCGCTATTGAGGCAGGGCTGCAGGCGCGTGCGGGCAGCCGCGACTGACTCTGTTTTGGCTGCCGGTCGGCGGCAGTTGGATGTTAAATCTAAGCCGCATTGTCTCAAATGGCATGCCTTGTAACACAATACTGTTGACGTTTTCAAGTGTTGTGGGCTACAATGTAGCTACATGGAGATTTAAGTATGGTAGCCAAAGCAAAAACTAGAATTCGTGGACATGTCGCAGTGGCGCAGGAGCCTAGTGACGATGTCGTCCGCGCGCGTATCAATAGCAAAGTCAAGAAAGAAGCCACAAAGGTGCTGGCTGAAATGGGGCTCACTCCCTCATCTGCCTACCGCATGCTCATGATTCGCATCGCCAAAGAAAAGGCGCTGCCATTCAATCCGCATGTGCCGAATGCCACGACCGAAGCGGCGCTCAAAGCCGCTGCCGCAGGAAAGGTCACCAAGTCCAAGTCGCTCAAAAGTCTCTTCGAGGATCTGAATGCGGACGATTAGCAAAACCGCTCAGTTCAAAAATGACTACAAACGTGAACTGAAGAGTAAAGGCGGAAAGACTCTGGAAGCAAAGCTTACCGCCGTCCTTGAATATCTCATTGCCGACAAGCTACTGCCGGAAAAATACAAAGACCACGCGCTTGTCGGCAAATGGGCCAAACAGAATTACCGGGACTGCCATGTCAGACCAGACCTCGTCCTTATCTACGGCTTCGTAGGTAAAACAGAGCTTGCACTTGTTAGGCTTGGCTCCCATTCAAAGTTGTTCGGATAACGCCAGGTCTGCTGCCTCCCTTTTATAGCGCGCGTTCGCGCGTAGTTCCGCCCACCCACCCCAGAACCGCCGCCGCGCCACCGCCCCGAGCGCTCATAGGCGGCGCGTAACTGTGTGACCCTTCCGGTCAAGCCCAAGCCCTTGTATGTTGTTCTTGACCACCCGCGGTGGTTAAGCAAGACTGCTCTTGGACGCAAGGGCGGAGGGAGTAGGAGAAGCTTGACCGAGCCCTTTGGAGAAAAACCCGTCCCGTTGATAGATCTCCTACTCTGTTTTCGCTTTCCCGAGTCTTGAGGAAGCGTGCTGTCGAGAAGCTGGTGGCCGACAAGTACTCCGAGCTTATGTCCGCTGGACCAGGGTCCCTCCAGGAATGGTGGCGGTATCTGGAGAGCACTTGCGCACCTGGCAATCTCTGCATCGAATGCGAGCGTGAGACGCTGAGGCACGGGGAGCCATAGGGCTCACCTCCAATCTGCTAAGGAGCCTGCTAGGTGTAGCGGACTGCAATCGAAACTGAGCGGGACTGCAATCAGCGCAGTTTTGGGACCGAATTAACTGCGACCAGCCGTGCCCCAGGACCACATTATTTGCAACTGTCAAGCATATCGTTCGGGTCTAACAGTGCGTTCCAGCATCTACTTAGCTTGACTGACTCCCAAAAACAAAACACCCTGCCTGCATAAATAACTTGCGTGGCCAAGCAAATCGGCATCCGGAACTTTCATCGTGCCAGGTCGCGGCAAACTCACCGAGACGGACGGATGCTTTCAAAATCGCTCGTAAGGCTGCTGCTGCAAACATGGAGCCATAAATGTCCAGGCCAGCAAGCCGATGATAGTTAAAAACAAAAAGATCGCAACGACTTCGGCACCACGCGAGTGGACGAATTTTTGGTAAGCATTTGGCTGTTCAGGGGAGTTATCGTTGCGCATTAATTGTCCCTACATGCAAGCGAACTGCGATCGAAACGAGCCGGGACTGTAATAAACCGCTCGGGTCCACAGTGTTAGCGACTATCAACCGTATTGTTAAAGTATACTCTAGAGGTTATGTGTCTGACCGCGAGAAGCTTGGTGACGAGCTTGTCCTCGAAGCGGTGCTTGATTGTGTGGCCGAAGCGCTCAGCAAATTCTCGCCGCGTGACGTTGATCGCGAAGACGTTTACGACTCCTTCGGAGCGCCTGAAGATCCTTACACGCTAGCCGAGCTGCTGTAAGACGCGCGAGCCGGTCCCAGGCGCCTCGCGCACGCCGAGTGCAGCCGATTCGCCGCTGACGAATCGGTGTCATTCTCGAAGCGCCGGCAAAATTGTGCACAATTACACACTAACCAAACGCTGCTGGCGCAATAACATCTAGTTGTTGCTCCCTTCACTGAAATTAAAGACCGCTTCATAATCGGTTGGGCTGGCTTGTATTCTCATGAATAGAATATGGAATTCTGGCGCTGGCATAAGCGGCCGCTTTGGTCGCCGGCTCGGCTTGGCGCTTTGTGCGCTGCTGCTTGTACTCTTGCCCTATCTCTGCCTGATTCCCGCTTCCTACTGTCAAACCGAGCCACCGGAAACTGGTGCAGCGTCGTCCGGAAGCATAAGCGCAGTCGCCGGTGACAATCTCTCTGAGCGGGCGAAGGAGACAGATGCCACTTCCCGCTACTTCACAGATGCAGACCTGGAGACTTCGCTCGTTCAACAAGCCGCCGAGCAAAACAAGACCGGTGTAATTGAGGAAGTTGAGCGTCTCTTGCGTGGCGAGCTCGGAGTCTACAACGAGACTTATTTTGCGCTCCACCAGTGGTTCTCTGATGACTGGATCAGCAATCTGTTTGCCAATATCGGGCAGCTTTTCGGTAAATGGTTGACGGAATTTTTGTGCGGCTGGGTGGCCGATACAGTCCGGTTGTTGACGGCGTTTTTGAAAATATTTGTGCTCAATCCAAATATCCCGGTCAACGGGATGAAGCAGGGTGGAGCATCAGATGATATCTCCATGATGATCTGCCAGGCCACCGATGTACTGTATGGAATTGCGGTCGATCTGCTTCTCTTGCTTTTCATTCTCTGCATCTGGAGATTTTGGGCGGATGCGGCCTGGAAAGGCGGTGGTAATCTGATGGGAGCGGTCGGTCGCTTAATTTTCACGGCTGGGCTGCTGTTAGCCTGGCCGACAATTTTTGCTTTCGAGATCCAAATCACCAATGAGATGATCAAGGCTATCTACTTCACTTCGGCCGATCAGCTCGCTCAATTGGACGTGGCGTTGGCCACTGCCGTCAAAGGTGGATTGCTGGCGACTGCTGCCGGCATCGCCCAAGTTTTTGCTCCTGTCTTGGGCGCTGGAGCCGGTGGCGCGCTCGGTGCCGAATTAGGTGGTATGGTGCTGGGCACCGTCGGTGATGTCGTCGCTTATGCCGGACTGATCATCTTCACTATTCTCGGCGTGATCTTGATCGCTGAGATGGTCTACGTCCTCATTCTAAAAGGAATTCAAACCGGGCTTTTGACTGCGCAGTACATGTTCGCGCCAATTTTCCTGGTTTGTTTCGCTTCACCTGATACCGAGTCGTATGCGTCCGGTTATGTGAAAGCCTGGATTGAAACGAGTTTGTGGACTTTCATTTGGGTCGGTCTGTTCAAAATTATGGTGATTGTGATCTACTCTGATTTCAACCCCTGGGGAAAGATCATCATGGCGATCGGTGTTCTGCAGTTGATGATTCAAGTGCCTAGCTTCCTGGCCAGAGCGCTCACCTCGCCGATGTCGGATTTTATATCGGCCGGACTTGTTTCGGCGATGGCATTTAAGGGGCTGACTACTTTAGCCGGACTGGGCGGCAAGTCGATGAATCGCTTTGCCAAACAGGTCGCCGAGTGGCCGGCGCAATACCCGCTCATGTCCAAGGCGACCGACTTGAATCGGCTGCCCACAAACGCCGCCGATCCTAGCCTGCTTGCTCAGTACCGCTCTGCTTCGGCTTCTAAGCCGCTCGGACAAAACGGTGCTGCCGGTGCTCTCGGTGGCTCCGGTGTGGGCGTGGCTGGTGCTATCGGTGGTGGCGGTGTCGCAGTCGATACCGGCACGAGCTTCAGTACTCAGGCAAGAGCGGGCCAGGCAGTCGGGTTGCCGCAAAGAAAAGGCGAGTTCGGTGGATTTGCCGGGAATCCGGCGCTCAGACCGGCGCAAGCCGAGACGGAAGAGGAAAGAAAGAAGCGTGAAGAGACCGAACGGCAGCAGAAGGCGGCCAGATACGCTGCCGCATTGCATCAGCAACGCCTGGGTGTGGTTACCGGCGGCACCGCTCCGGGCACCGCCAACAACGCGGCTGCCGGCGCGCTCAACGGAGTTTCGGCCGGACTGGGCAGAGCGCTTTCCCCGGCTGGAATTCAGCGCGGGATGGTAGACCCGACCACCACCGGAATTCCTGATGATATGCAAGGTTCAGACTTCGTCTCGGAAGGGCTTTACAGCCTGCCAGGCTCCAACCAGCCGGAGAAGCGAGGAATCTTCAACGCCGCCTCACAACTCAATCAAGCCTATTACAAGTTCGTTCAGGGCAAGATTGCGGCTGTCAATGCGCGTACTTACAACGGAAACAGCATCGGCTTTTCAGACGACGGCAAGAACAAGCTGGTTGGAGACGGCAAAGGTAATCTGCGGCACATGCGCGCGCGCAAAGGGGCGACACCGGAAGAGGTGGCACATCTTGTGCTGGCCGGCGGTTTTACCGAGCTCATGAAAGATGATGCCGAAGCGCACGATGCGGCCAGGAATGCGGCGATTGAAGCGGGCGTGCTCGAACCGGAGCGTTTAGGCCGGCCGGGCGGACTGTCCGAGCGGATCGCCGCCGGCTGGATCGGCTATAACGGTGGCAGCTTCCGGGAAACCGCGCTGGCGAAACAACGCTTCAATCGAGCGACGTTCGAACAAGCGGCCACCGGTTCCGAAGCATATGTGAGCGGCCAGAGCGGCAATGCGTACACTCAGTACCTGCGCACCCGCTTCGGTGAATGGACCAGCAAAGACGACACCTGGGGCGTTCATATGATGACTGATGCCTCCATCGCCGCCTCGCCCTGGAATCCTGCGTACATCGCCGCTACTGACTCAATTCTTCAGGGCGGTATGAAGATAGACGAAAGAAATCGGGCTGCCGCCGGTAATACTCATGTCATGAAATTGCCTGCCTGGCAGCGCAAGACGGCGATACCAGCGGTGGCGGCCTACGCCACACAGATGGCCGAGGCGCAATTCCCTGGAGCAGACTCGACCATCATCGACTCAGCCGTGCTGGGCATGGTGCAGCACTTAAGCCCTCAAGAAGTTGCCGCTGCTAATGCGATTTACCTGGAAGCTGGAGTGGAAGGACTTTCGGTGCCGATGGTGCAAACAGTTGCCAACTTGTCCAGATTGCCTGGCTCAGGCAGTGCGGAGGACGTCTACAAGAGCTTGCGAAGCACGATGAACGTGGTCGGCAATGCTCGTCCGCGCGGTGGCAGCGGAGGCGCAACCGTTCGTGTCCTCTATGACGAAGGTGGCGGCTCATCAGCTCAACCGGCGGGAATCGACGGCAGCTTCATCGATACCGGCAGCGGAACTCCTGGCGAAACGGAGATCGAAGTCCGTCCGGTCGGTGGGTCGGGCAGCTACAGCTCGCCGGTGCAAGAGGTTCATGTCGCAGCCGGCGGCTCATCAGGCGGTGGCATCGGCAGGCTGGACTATGCCCCGACTCACAATGCGAATCTGATTGAAAGGGCCAGCCAGGTAGTTGTCCGGATGTATGACGCCGGTATGAACGACAAACAGATTCGGGACAACCGCGTGGCCGATCTCGCCCATCATTTTTATGACAATCATCCACATATGATGCATGCGGTTTCGGTCGCGGTCGATTGTTTGCCGCCCGGAGAGTTGGACGTTGATTCAGTTCATACGATTAATGAAATGTTGAGCTGCGGATACAGCCCCGGACAGATTCACCGGGCAGAGGTGGACGTCGCTCGGCGATTCCGCGGGCAGAATATGGATCCTTCGCCGCGGGCAGTCGCAAACTGGAGACAGCGGGCGTACAACGATCCCTCGATGAATTCTGGACCGCCCAATGGGCGCCGTCAGAGAGATTCAGTCAGTTAGCCTGAGTCGTACGTTTTTCTGCTGGCGGACCGGGCGGCTGCCAGCGCCGACCCTACGAGCTGTACCAGCACCGCCTTTCAAGCGTGCCGCCTTGACAAAACAAACGGTATCTCATGAAATCATTCCGGCGTCTCTGGAGTCAATCCAAATCAACCAATGTTTGGTTTGAAACAGAAATTCTTCCAGTGCGACCGTTTTGCTGAGCTGTATTGCGCCGGGTTGATTAATTCTTGCTGCCCGACTACGTATTTCCCCCACTAATTTGCCTGAAACGCCTATGGGAGATGGGCATTCCCCCATGACTGTGGGATTTCCCCCGATTCACCGCGGAAGGTGCCGGCCATACACTATGGACACGTGAACTGGAAGCCACTCACGGACTGGCAGGAACCGATTATGCAAGTCATTAAAGAGTTCAGCATTCAACCTACTTCAGTGGTCTGCCCGGCCTGCAACTCAATCTTTGCCACCCCAGGTCTGGTAACGATGCCTAATGTCACGCCTGATACCTTGATTGAGGCAGATCTTCACCGGGTACTGCCTGATGCGGCGATCCGCGCCGCGCTTGTTGCTATGTGCCCAGCCTGCAGTTATACCTGGTGGATTACCGCTTTTAGACCGCACCTGTTCAAGCCCGGTCTGGTTCCCCCCACGCCGATTATAGACAGCCCCAAGAAGTTTGCGCATGCCGTTTTAACCGGCAGACAAAACGGCGCTCACAGTCTGGATCTGGCATTACTGGCATTAAACGGCTGCTGGTGCGCGCGCGAGGCCGGACAACCTCATGAGCGCTGGTTGGAGCTCGCCGGCGGCGAGCTGGAGAAAGCTTTGCGAGATGTCCAATGGAATGGCAATCGCAGCTACTATCACTATGTCATGGGTGAAGTGTGCCGCCAGTCCGGTGATTTCAAAGGCGCTGTCAATCAGTTCAATCTGGTTGGTCCGGAGTCAATGCTGCCAAAGGAGCTGGTGGAGCGCCAGAAGGTGCAGTCCATTTCCGGTGACTCGAAACCGGCGGCCTTGCCACCGCATCTGGTAGAGCTCCTGTTCTGCCCGAAAATGAAGTCTCAAGAAAGTCTGGTTGCTGAGGAGTAGTGAGTAGAGATGGACGATATCACTCCGCTAAATCTGGAAGATCAACCCAAGCTTTTTGGGCTCCGTTACGATCAGCTGATCGCCATTCTTGCCAGTTTGATCGTTTCGACACAGCTGTATTCTTGGCTCAATCCAGTGCCATTTGCCGGGCACGATTTAAGGCTCGATGTAGCAATTTTGATCGGCATGATCGGCCCGGTCTACGCGTTAGTCACACTCAACAACTCGGCAGCACATTGGGAAAGTGTTTTGAGTTTCTTTCTTTCTTCAAAGATCTATATTCCGGGACCAGACCCCAATCCAAATCGATTTCTTCTTGACGAAGAGCTAGTTGATTTCAGCGAGTAAACACAATGGTAGCTTCAATTTCAAGACAACGTGCCAAAGAGAGTAACCTGCTAGGCTTCATGCGCCGGCAGAAGGTAGACTCGGCTGACAGCGTCGGCATATCCAAGTTGCCGTCGATGGCGGTGCCGAGACCGCATGGCTCAGCTGCCGGTTTGATTCCAATCTGGGATCTCTTCCAAGATGACAACTCGGGGTTGGGAGTGATCGTTCTGAAGGACGGAAGCTATCGTTGTTGCTTCGAAGTCGACGGCGTCCATGTCAGCGGTTTCGATGAGGTTCGGTTGGTCTCGTTGATGAACCATTTCACCGGGTTTCTCAATTCGATCGACACATCAGTCCAACTCACGATTGTTTGTCACAACATAAGCAAGAGAGAGTATTTTGCACGCCATCCGGTAGAGGTAATTGATGATGAGTTTCTCAAGTACGTCGCACGCTCTGTTGAAAACGATAAGGCATTTCTTCTCTCCAAGAACTTCATTCCAGAGCTCAAGTTCTACGTCACTTTCTGCTATCGGCCCCCGCGCGAAAAGCCAGCCAAGCAAGGATGGCTCGAAAACACGCTCAGCCACATTCAAGATGTCTTCACAAATCAAGCCGCACGTCAAACGGTCGGGCATCATCTAAAGAACGTCAATACGCTGGTGCAGCGCGCTCAAGGACACGTCTCTCAGCTGGCAAATTGCGGCATGAGCGGGCGTTCGATTTCGGCTACCGAATACTTCCAGATGCTCTATCGCGAGCTCAATCCCAGACTTGGCCAGGGTCCGGCCGAAAAGTTGCCGGTTCCGGTTCGCCCGATTCAAACCTCGATGCCGGCGAGCGTTCGTCGCGTCTTTCCCGATGTCGAGCCGGCCAGTATTCGCCAGCAGTTGACCGATTCACATTATGACTTTAGCGCGCCGGATCATCTGGTGGTATCTGATTTCAGTGAAATGGACGTGGATACCGGCGAGAAAGTTGGCAAATTCACCAGAACGCTCTACATGAATCGCTTGCCAGAGCGTACCGGCCCGCTGTGGCTGTCGCCGCTCCTGCGCTTGAATTGCGAATGGCGCATGAACATCTTTGCTCACAAGCTGGACAAGGATCTGTTCCGCAAGAACCTGCAGCGCAAGCAAGCCCAAGCTACTGCCAATACCTATCAAGGCATTATGGGACAGCGCTCCGCGCCGAACCAGGAAGAAGCCGAGAAAGCTCAAGAAGCTGCCAGCGTAGGCTCCGAGCTTTACACGACTAATATCGAGGTATTCAACTACGCGGTTTATTTCACGCTCAATGCAGACAGCCTCGAAGAGCTCAATCGATGCACTGAAATGGTGCGCACGGCCGCTCCGCAATGCCGCGGCGCCCGCTTCGTGATCGGCTACAACGAGCAGAAGTCGCTTTATGTCGGAAGCATTCCCGGACTCGGCGTCGATGTCGTGCGGCGGGGTAAGGCGGTCAGAACACCGACGGTCAGAAACTCATTCCCGTTCGTCCATGCGCAGCTTGGCTCCGATTTCGGTGACTGGTTGGGCTTTTCCAAAGAGACGCTCGAGCCGGTCTTTCTCAATCCCTACGACGAAAAGCTGCCGAACGCGCTTTGCATCGTCTTCGGTCAGCCCGGCGAAGGTAAGTCCATGGTGGCGCAGCAGATTCTTCAGCTCAAGACTCTGGCCGGTGCGAAGTCGATCATCATCGACCGCTCAGGTAGCTACAAGATGTTGACAGAAGTCTACGACGATGCGAGCTACATCAGACTTGGACCGGATGGATCGGTTTGCATAAATTTGTACGATCTGCCGCTGTCCGATAAGGACGGCAAGGCGATCGATCCAGCCAATCCGCCGGAATCACACATCATTAAACTGCTCAACTTCCACTCCGTCATGCTGGGTGAGCGAGGCGAGCAAGCGTTAACCAAAGATGAAAAGCCGGTGCTCATGCAAGGCATTCAGCAGGTCTACCGGATCTGTGCCGGCGAAGGCCGCCTGCCGATTGAATCAGATTTGGTCGAATGGCTGAGAGTCGAATCCAAGAAGGAGAACGGTCAGCGCCGTGCGGAAATTTGCGAAGATCTGGCTAATCGCCTGAGCCTTTATTGCAAAGGGGCGATTTTCGGCAAGCTCTTTGACGGGCAGACATCGATTCCGATGGATTCGCAATTGATGGTGTTCGACACATCCGAACTCGCTCACGACAAGACGCTCGAAGCGGTGGTGACACTGTTCGTAGCTGACTTCGTCCTGCGTCGAGCAGCGCAGCACAAGGCCGAGCAGATGAAATTAGGCAAACCGGCTCGCTTCGTGTTCTGTATAGACGAGTTGTGGCGATTGCTCCGCTATGAGGGCGGTAAAACGCTCGTAGAGGATGCTTCGCGCACCAGCCGCCACCTTGGCTTGTTGTTCATCGGAATATCGCAGGAGCTAAATGATCTTCTGCGTGACGATCGTGCCCGTAACCTTGCGACTAACAGCGCCATCAAGATAATTCTCGGCAACGATCCCAGCAATTTCGAACTGATTCGAGATGCTTGCGGGCTGACGCCACAAGAGATGTCCTCGATCGGTCACCTGACTAGAAAGAACAGAGAATACTCCGAAGCATTCCTGATTTATCACAAAATGTCTCGTGGCGTAGTCAAACTGGTCGTACCGCGATTCATGTATTGGGTGGCAACGACCGAACCCAACAACGATCAACCGATGCGTTCGAAATTGCTCGAGCTTTGTAATGGCGATGCTCGTTGGGCCTGCCACTTGCTCTCCCAGGGCGTAACCCCCGAAACGTTCTCCCCCGAGCTTTTGACTGCGGAGTAAGGACTAATCAAAATGGAAATCCAAATGAACGGGCAGCTAGAGTGTCGAAGTAAAGCGAAGCGAAGCGTATTGACACACGGAGCGAGCGAGATGAACGGGCAGCTAGAGTGTCGAAGTAAAGCGAAGCGAAGGATTCCGAGGAGGAATCCGGAGCGAAGCGTCTTGACA
>JAGVKB010000070.1 GCA_020050835.1 Candidatus Obscuribacterales bacterium
GACGATTAGGTTCTCCATCAGTCACGACCGCCAACACCGCCGGGCGAGTAGCAGTCGGCGCCAACGCTTTCTTGACAAAATAGGAATCAATCGTACTCCTCAGCGCATCGCCCGTATTTGTCATCCCTTCCGGGAAATTGACCGAGAAAATCTCCGGAACCTGTTGCGGAGAAACATTGCTGTAGACATTGAAATCATCGGAAAAAACAATGACATTGATCCCTTGCTTCATTCCGCCAGGCCCAGCCGTCAGAGCGCTCAAATTGTGAGCTTGATCGGCACACCAGGCCCAGCGGCTAGACCCGCCTGGACAATCTCGGGTAGCCATCGAGCCCGATTTGTCGATCACCAAAAAGAGGTTGTGATCGCAAAGGATTGAAAGCTGCTGCTGCACGGAGGCAGAGGCAGCAGGCACCGCTGTCGGTGCGGCAGGGGCCTGCGAAGCCGAGACTCTCAGATTGGCTTGATACCGTCTGCCAGCCCGCTCGACAGTCACAGCTAACGCCTCGCCGGTCGCCCGCTCTTCTATCACCAGATCTCCCGGCTTGAGACCTCTCACCCAGGCTTCGCTGCCGCTTATCACTCTGGTAATAGTCGTCTTGCCACCCGCCACAAGCGAATCGTAACCGAGCGGAGAGCATTTCGCCGACCCGGAGAAGCGAGCGGTCGAGCCGACCGCTCCTTTCAGCACTTGCCTCCCACTCTTAACGCTGGCACCGGGCGAGCCGGTTTGGGCATCAGACGGTAACTCGCTCAGACAGCAGATCAAACTTGCCACCATTGCCGCAGTGAGGTCTTTCCAGCTCATCGCGAAGGCTCTCCCACTAGTGTTTGATCAGCTTGCCACGGACATCGACCGCAGTCTTGGCTGGCTCAGAACTCACTTCAGCACCAGCTGCCGAACGGCTATGGTCAATGCGAATCCGGCGCGGATCGAACTTGAGCCGTTTTGCCTTTGCCACCAGCGTAACCGGCGGAGGCTCATCCGGACCGACTGCCGAGCTCTGACCAACCGCATAATTGCGCACATAAAGATTGGTGCCAAGCGCGCTCAAATTCACGCCACTGGCGCTGGGCCTCAGAAACTGGCTTTCCAGATTGCTGGCTGCTTTCTCCAACTCCATCTGCCGCCGAGCGGCTTCGTCGGCAAACTGTCCCGAACGCCGCTCCGCCCGCTCGCGGGCAAATCGTCTTTCCGATCCTGCTCTCGCCCTGACTTCATTCATCTCATCGGTCCTCGGAATGAAATGAACACGCCTGCCCACGATGATGGGAATCGGATTGTTCTCGAGATCAGCCAAATCTCGTTCGGATTGCTCCCTGATTCGCGACTCGTCAAGCTCGCCTAGCTTGGCATGATGCCCGGAATTAGCTTGAGCCGATTGGATAATTGCCTGTTTGTGCCTGCCGAGCTGGGATTGGATCTGCGCAACCATCTGCCGCAACAGAATGCGATTGATCTGTTTGCCCTCCTCGGCAGCCTGCCTGGCCTCTCCTTGCAACAAGGCCATCATGCAATAGTCTGCCATCTGGCTGTGAGCCGGAGCCAGAGTGTAAGAGATTTTGTACTCCTCGGCCGCTTCGTCGAGCTCATTTAAATGCATCAGTGTGTTGGCTCTATAGTAGTGAACAAGCGCACTATGGCGTTCAGCCGACACGGCCCGGTCAAACTCAGCGAGAGCCTTGATGTACGTGCCGGCGTGATAGGACCGGATCCCATCTTCAAGCACGCTCGCCCCAGCCGGCGAAAAGAGACTCTCTGCCACACAGACCAAGAAAAAGCCGGTATGGGTCGCCGCAGCGAGCCAGGACCGGCGCCACCGTAATTTTCTGCAGGCATGAGTTTCTATGCGCTCCACCACGGAACTCCGATCTTCCTACTAATTTCCACTATAACAACAGCGCCGCTTTGCAAGCGGAGCGCTTATTTGGTTTTGCTGAAAAAATTGAAGTAACGCATAAGCCGGGTTCTATATTCGACTGTCATCTCTCTGGGAGCTCGATTACTCGAGCGCTCTAGCAGCATCAGCACCTTGAGATGGCGGGCCACCACTTCCTCAAGATATACCTTAGCCTTGCACCTTCAGCGGGGTTTACCTAGCCAAAGCCTCTCGACTTTGCTGGTGACGCTCTTACCGCACCGTTGCACCCTTACCCGGTCAGTCCCTTGCGGGATTGAGGCGGGCGGTTTTCATTTCTGTGGCACTATCCTCACGCTCACGCGCACTGGGAATTACCCAGCAACCAGCCCTGCGGTGCCCGGACTTTCCTCATCCTTTCGGACGCGACAGTCCGCGTTACTTCAACCGCATATTATAGCTCCCTTATAATATGGTCGTGGCTTGAATCTAGAGCGGGAGCTTGAAGTGAGTACAAAACTAATAATCGCGGTTCTGCTGGTCGTTTCAGCCCAGTTAACTACGCTCTGCCGGCTGGAGGCTCAGCCGCAGACTTGGCCGGAATCCAAAGCTGTAATGCGCGAGCTCAAGTCTATTTACGTTAGAGCTACTTCGACCGAGGACGCCAAGCGAGCCTTAAAGAGTATCGGCGAAAATTCCGGACGAATCGAGTCTGAGAGCGTGGCCGCCATCAAGGAACGACTAACCGATATCGGGTTGCAAGTCTCAGGAGATAAACCGACTGATACGAGTAAAAGCGATTCCGAGCTGCTCTTAACAATCTACACTGAGCTCACATCCGGTACTGTGAAGGTCGGCTTGAATCTCAATGAGCTCGTCGTTTTGCAGCGCTCGCCGGACAATAAGCTGATTCTTACCACCTGGCAGAGATGGCTCAATCCGCGCTCCGATGAGGCCGCACCGATCAAAAGAGCAGCGATCTCGCTGACCGATCAGTTTATCGATGCCTACCTCGAGGCCAACCCGCGAAAGGCAAAGTGAACGGTATTCTCCTTTCCCTTGCGGCTCCGTCAACCTGGCCAGCCTAATCGAACAGTAGCAAGTAGCAAGGCTGGGCCAAGCTCTCGGATGCCAGATAACATAAGAATTTGCCAAGAGAGTAGCAGCGGAAAGTTGTGTTGAGCTTGCTTTTGGGCGACTTCTCAGCGGTGATGACAGGACTGCTCGCATTACCGACGGTATTATCGGCATAAAGTTCAGATTTGGACCGGCACCAACCAAAAGCAAACCTATTGCCTTTTGCTTGAAAGCTCTTGTAGGTTGGCCTTATCAATCCCTTCCCTGTAGATACGGAAAACCCAAGTACTACCGGCAAACCATTAGCCAGCAAAACATTTCAATCCAAGCCATTGCCAGAAGGAGTGGCTCGGAGAGGTTTGACTTGCGGTTGATGGTTGATTCGGATTGACAATCGATCTCTTCGCTTCCGACCACAGCTCTCTGCGCTTCTCAAACTTACGGCTGATGATACGAGACTGCAACCGCGCTCTCGTTTGTCATCTCAGAAGTCAGTTTGAAAGCGCAGCAAGAGCTTGCTTTGAAGCACATGCAGTACTACACAAAGAGGGCTATGCAATGAAAAACTTCCCAAATCAAGACCCATCGAGCCTTATGGGCCAATTGCTGGGCGAATTCAGACCAGGCAGACCGCTGCGCAATTCCATGGTGTTCGGCGAAGTGGTTATGACCACGGAAAAGTACGCCTGGGTAAACATCGGTCAAAAGGTCGAGTCGCTCGTCGATATCGAGGAAGCGATCCGGTTTAACTTGAAGGTCGGCGATCGTCGCGAATTCTACATTCTCGGCGAACCCGATGAAGACGGATACGCAATGTTGTCCGTGGCCTGGGAGTCGGTGCTGATCGCGCAAAAGACCAACGCCACGATTGAAGCACGCATCAAAGACGTCGCGAAGGAGAAGGGCAGCGACCACATCCCCGGTTTGAAAGCGGAGATCAACGGTCTACCGGCCTTTATCCCATCTTCGAAGCTCGAAGTGCGTGGACCGGCGGTCAGGCGGCTGATTGGAACGGTAGTGCCGGTCAAGGTGCTGACCACCAACCTCGACTCGCGCAAGATCGTCCTCAGTCAAAAGGACGCCGCCGAGGAGCTTCGCGCTGCTCGTTTCGCCGCGCTCGCCCATGGCCAGACGGTCAACGGCACGGTCACAAATGTCACCGACTTCGGAGTATTCGCGGCAATCGGCGATGGAGTAAGCGGTTTAATCCGCAAGCAAGAGATCTCCAACAATCGATCGATCACCAAAGATCAGCTCCAGAAGCTGTTCCCGATTGGCAAAGAGCTGGAGTTGTTCGTGACGGACGTCGATACCGAGAAGCAAAAGGTGTCGTTTAGACCGACCGAACAGCCACAGGTCAAACTGCTATCCGAACTCCAGGCAGGCATGATGCTGTCCGGTCGCGTCGCCCGCATCAAGAGCTTTGGTGCATTCATCGAGCTCGAGAACTCGCTTGAAGGCTTGGTGTTCAACTCCGAGCTCGGAGTGCCGGACAAGACCGCCGAGCAAGTACTCACGGTCGATCAGATCGTCCAAGTAGTGATTCGCACAGTTAATTGCGAGACCGAAAAGGTTTCGCTGGCGCTCAAGCAACCTTCACTGGACTGATTGACGGCAAAACCGGTCGACTCTGGCGCGTTTAATCTCGCTGGCGTGGTCCGCAACCGTTACATCATCCCTTAAACGGGGGCTTTCTCGATGTCTCAACAACATCCCAGCGCAGGAAAGGTAGACGCGGAAGGAGCATTTTTAATGCCAAACCCGCGCCTGCCATCCTGCATTTTTGCCGGCTTCTCCTATAAGAGACAGTATATTAAATTCACCCCAAGCCGTGGGGTCAGTGAATCAATTGCAAGATGCGGCAAGATTGAGATCTCCTGCCGCATCTTGCCAGGACATTGCCCTGCTTACTTCTTCTTTTGCTCCGATTCGACAGCCCTTTTGACCGCCTCAGCTGCTCCGGCGGCGGCACCGCCACCGATTAGCCCGGCTTTCAATACGGCAGCACCAGCTTCCAGTGCGCCACCAGCGGCGGCCGCACCAACCATGCCAGCTTTAGCCCCGAGCGCCGCCCCCTCCGCTAGTCCCTTGCCGACCGTCTCGGCCACACCCTGGACGAGGCCACCACCCAACACTGATTTCAGACCGCCGACCGCGCCACCGAGCATCATACCCTCAGCGACCCCTTGTGCCAAGCCACCGCTGAACACTGATTTCAGACCACCGAGAGCACCGCCGAGCACTGCACCTTCGGCGATCTGCCGAATTGCGCTCTCATTGCTCAAGCCAGCCATGCCACCGATGGCACCGCCAAGCGCTGCCCCCTCCAACATCGCCTTCAAGGCACCGCTACCGGCTACAGCAGCTCCTCCGATCACAGCACCTTCGGCTGCAGCTCTACCGGCTTTCGCTCCAGCTACCGCACCGGCTGCACCGAAAGCCGCCCCGCGCATCAAGTCCAGAGCCGCATTGCTGAGCACTGTCGAAGCATCCTGATTCTCTTTGTGATCTTGTGGCTTCTCTGCATCCTTTTCATTCGACATCGGCAGCATCTCCTCTAAAGTTTGCGGCGTTTAGTACCCTCCTTCGCCTGTATACGAAATCGGCATTACTCTCGACAGCCGGACAGCGAATTTATCTTTGGCTTGTCTCGGGATCAAGACTGTGCTGCAAACTGAACCTTGGCCGGTCTGCACAACCAGTAAGCAATTCAATCTGGCCACAGGACGCTGAAGGAATTGCGTTTAAATCTCAGTGCTCTGACGGTGATTCAGAATCTACTACATCTGATAATAATACCATCAAAGAAAAAGAGCCTGAAGGCTCATACTTTGGTTTGGTTGGTCCGTTTTGTATCTTTTGAGATATCACCGATCAAGACTAAGTGCCTGTCTTGGGCATCTCACTCCTGAGCCTGTCGACGAGCGCACGGCCGTTAGGAACGCCTAAACCGGTCGGATGATCCCAACCCGGACCAGCTTTGTAGCCCGGTCCACGTCCACCGCCGTTGTCTCCTTCGCTAATGTCGTGAAAGACCTTCGAGCGATCGGACGAGCGTCCGATTCGATAAATCGTTGCGCCGGCGCTGCCGACTCTGGCACCGCACGCTTCCTGTCCGAGCGCCCAGAGCGCAGCCCAGTTGGGAGAAGCATAGGAAGTGCCGCCGTTGAGCCCGCGCCATTTGCCCTGGAAGTAAAAGCTGTGCCCGAGCCAGGGATCGGAGAACAATGCCACATCAGCGCTGACACGCTTGTCTCCGGAAAGCATGCCGGGAGCCGATTGCCAGGAGGGGCGAGCCCAATGAGCGGAAACACCGCCACCAGAGCCGCTCCAGGCGCGCTCTCGAACGCGAGCTCCGTTGTCGTCGAGCTTAAGATGTGTGCCACCAACTGCGATTACATACGGGTCGGCTGAAGGATAGTCCACAGCCAGCTCGTGCAGCTTGTTTTTGTTGCGTGCGTCATAAGCACCGAAGTCACCGCTGGCACAAAAGATCGACATGCCCTGAGCGTTTGCCTGCATGAAGATCGCATGCATCGTCTTCATGGTGGCATTTTCCAGCTCGTCTTCAGCCGCTCCCCAGCTGAAGGAGATGATATCGGCGCGGTTGTCTGTGACTATCTTGTTGAAGACCCGGGCAAAATTGTAGTCCTCTGAATCCGGAGACAGATACATCAAGATATCCGCACCGGGAGCCTGAGCACCACATTGCTCGAGATCCAACGTCGTCTCGTCACATTCCTTGAGAGTCAAGCCGCCAACCGCAATGTTTTCCAACTTGCCTGTGCGCTTGATACCGTACTGCTGCCAGTAATGTTCGACGTCAGCCGGATTGTAGCTATACGCGCTGGCGATAGCGACAGTCACACCCTTTCCGCTGAAAGTCGCACCGGCATTGCGATTGTTGGCGTTGGGGAAGTTGTAGACGGTGGCTACCTCAGGAGGACCATAGCCGGACGGCTGATCGGCTACGCGTGAATCCATTTGGGTGCGCTTGGGATGGAATTGTCCGAGATCGTTCAAGCCCATCACTGATTCAATTAAGTCGGTCAGCTCGGCAGGCACCATTATCGGCCGGTCGACGCTGACAAACTTCTTGCCTTTCCAGCTGTAGCGATTCATGGTGACGCCGAAAGCCTTTTGAACCACGGCGACTTTACCACGAACAGTTACAACCAGACGATTGGGCGCGGTTTCGACAATCGTCAATCCTTCGCTTTTCAGGTAAGCGATTAAATTGTCGTACTCTTCTTGGGTCGGGCAGAAGCGAGCCGTAAACTGATCCGGGCTCAGATAGCGCCGGTATTCAGGAGAGGCCGGGTTGCCCTGATCGGCCAGCAACTGTTCGAGCTCGTCAATTTTTCGAAGTTTCAGACCGAAGGTCATGGTGACTTCCTGGTCCGGGTCGACTGGCTCGACGACCGTAGCCGACTTCATCGCCATCGGCAGCATACCGGAAAGCGATTGTCTGTGAGCATAGTCTGGCTGCGAGCCGACTAGCCAGGATGCAGCCGAAACGACCGCGAAGAGAATTAGAAAACGGATGAAATTATGCTGAAAGGACCTCATTTGAAGTCCCCCTTTCGAACTTACTTTTGAGCTGGCTCAGGCACACCACCCGCAAAGGCGGGTCTGAGCCAAAAAGTAGAAAGAGGGATAGGTCCTACGACCGTATCCCTCTTTCCAAATCGAGCGGACAACAAGCGGCCAGGCCGGCAGGCCCGGGCTGGTGCTTAACGCACCTAGCCCGAGCCCTAGCCGGCTTTCGTTACTTGCTGTAGAAACGCTGACCGGAAGCAGCCTTCTGGCTCAGCAGGGCAGCCGGCTTGTAGTTGTCGCCGGCAACCTTCTGATGCCATTCCAGCTTCTGCCGAACGACCTCGAGCCCAGTCTGATCGGCGTAGCGAAGCGGACCGCCCACGAACGGCGGGAAGCCGGTACCGAAGATCATCGCCAGGTCGAGCTGCGAAGCATCGGCGACGACTCCTTCCTGCAGGCAGAGAGCCGCCTCGTTGACCATCGCGAGCACGAGTCGGTCCCGAATCGCGCCGCCATCCATCTTCTTGGGAGCCGCAGTGATAGCAGCGAGCACGTCCGGATTGACGTCTCCACGCTTGCCGGTCTGCGCGTCGTAGAGATAGATGCCTTTGCCGCCCTTCTTGCCGAGCAGTTTGAGCTGCTCGATCTTGGCGAGAATCTCCGGCGGGCTCAGACGATCGCCGAACGCAGCGCGTCCGACCCGAATGACCTCACCGGCGATATCGAGACCGACCGCATCCAGCAGCTCGCCGGGACCCATCGGCATGCCGAACTCCTTCATGGCGCGGTCGATGTCCGTTACCGGCACACCGTCGACCATGAGCACCATCGCCTCCCGCAGGTACGGGAAGAGGATCCGGTTGACCAGGAAGCCGGCGGAATCCCCGGCCAAAGCCGTGGTCTTGCCGAGCTTCGCGCCGAATCCGATGGCGCAAGCCAGCGTTGCATCCGAGGTCTGCTTGCCGCGAATGACCTCAACCAGCGGCATCTTGTGCACCGGGTTGAAGAAGTGCACGCCGACCACGTTGGCCGGATTGCGCGCGCCGTCGGCCAACTCAGTGACGGAGAGCGAAGAGGTGTTGGTGGCGAAGATGAATCGGTCGTTCTTCACGGCCTTTTCGACCTCCGCCAAGGCCGACTTCTTGATCTTCATCTTCTCGACGATTGCTTCGATCACAAAGTCGCAGCCCTCGAAATCGGCGTAGCTGCCGGTGCCCTTGATGGCACCGTACCGCTTGTCCGCCTCCTCACGAGTGAGCTTGCGCTTCTCGACCAGACCCTCGAACAAGCCGGCGATGTTCTTCATCCCTCGCTCCAACGCTTGCGCGTTGATGTCGAAGAGGACAACTTCATAGCCGGCGTATGCCGCAGCCTGTGCGATGCCCGAGCCCATCACGCCGGCGCCGAGCACGCCGACCTTCTTGATCGGCATATGACAGGTCGCGCCGGCAGGAGCCTTCTTCGACTCCTGCTGCGCGAAGAAGATGCCGACCAGGTTCTTCGAGACGTCCGTGACCGCCAGTTTGGCGAACGCTTGCGACTCGGCTTCATAGGCTTTGTCGGCAGGCTGAGTGGCAGCCGTGAAGATCACTTTGACCGCCTCGAGCGGCGCCGGATACTTGCCGCGCGTCTCGGCCATGATCGCCTTCGTAGCCATGGCGCGAACGATCTTCCGACCGAACGGGTTACGTTCCAGAGCCCACTTCATCGCCGAGGCTTTGAACGGGGCGTTGAACCGCTTCGTCTTGGCGCCCAGCGCTACTTCTTCGGCGCGCTTCATGGCGCCTTCGACCGGCACCACTTCGGAGGCCAGGCCCATCTTCCAGGCCTTTTTCGCATCGACCGTCTTGCCGGTGGTGACCAGCTCGAGCGCGGCTTGAATGCCGAGCAACCGAGTCAGGCGAACGGTGCCGCCCCAACCCGGGATAAAGCCCAGCTTCACCTCCGGCACACCAATCTGGGTCTTGGCGCTGTCGGTGACGAGACGCTCGTCGCAAGCGACGGCCAGCTCGGTGCCACCACCGAGGCAGGTGCCGTTGATCAAGCAGACCACCTTGTAGGGCAGCTGGTCGATCTCGGCGAAGAGCTCCTTACCGAGCTTGGAAGCACGATAAGCCAATTCCATCGGCTGGCTCTGGAGCTCCTGGATTTCGTTGATGTTGGCGCCGGCCACGAAATTGTCGCTTTTGCCGGAGCAGATGATCAGCCCCTTGACCGCGGGGTTGGCCTTGACGTTGTCGACGGTGCCCTTGAGCTCCGTCAACACCTGCGAAGACAGCAGGTTGACCTTGCTGTCTTCCAGATCGATCGTGATGACCGCCACGCCGCTGCCGAGGACTTTCAGATGAACAGAGGTGTTTACCATGGGAATATCCCTCTTGGAGTACTTGGTTCGGGGAGGTTATCGCTGCTCCGGCGCTTCGATCAGGACAGCAATGCCCTGACCGCCGCCGATGCAAAGCGCCGCAACGCCGCGCTTCTTGCCGCGCAGCCTGAGCTCATGAGCGAGCGAGAGAATGATTCGAGCGCCGGACATGCCGATCGGGTGACCGAGCGCAATGGCGCCGCCGTTGACGTTGACCTTGTTGCGATCGAGACCGAGGAGCTTTTCGCAGCCCACGTACTGAGCAGCAAAAGCTTCGTTGATTTCGAACAGGTCGATGTCGTTGACGGTCAAGTTGTTCTTGGCCAGGAGCTTCTGGATGGCGACCACCGGTCCCAAGCCCATCTGCTCCGGGTCGAGCCCGGCGTGTGCGAAGTCGACCAGCTGAGCCAGCCGCTCCAGACCGAGCGCGTCGGCCTTGGCGTCGGAGGCCAGGACGAGCGCGCAGGCACCATCATTGATACCAGACGCGTTGCCGGCCGTGATGTCCTTGGCCCGCTTGTCGGCCGGCTGAGGCTTGGTGCCGAGCAGGCGGGAGACGAAGCGCTCGACGATGCCGCCCAGTCCCTGCTTGGGCTTCTGATTGAAAGCCGAGCGCAAAGCGGCCAGCTTTTCGAGCGAGGTTTCGCGCGGGTGTTCGTCGACACCGAAGAAGCCCCGTCCCGGCACTTCAATCGGGTCGATTTCGCAGGCGAAACGGCCCTTCTTGATCGCTTCGGCCGCCAGCTGCTGCGAGCGCAGAGCGTACTCGTCCATCTCCGCCCGGCTGACGCCGTAGGCGTCGGCGACGCGCTGAGCGGTGTACGACATATACACCGATTTGGGGTCCCAGACGATGTCACGCGGAGCCAAACCATCGTCGGCCACCTTGAAAGTGACCGGCAGCGGAGCGAACTTCGGCAGCCACTTCAGAAAGCGGCTCTTGAAGCGCTGCTTGCCCGAGATCAGATAAGGAACGGTTGACATCGACTCGGCACCGCCGGCCAGGTAAAGTTCGCCTTCACCGAGCGCGATGTCTTTCATCGCCTGAACCGCCGCTTCCATGCCCGAACCGCATTCGCGGTGAACGGTCATGGCCGGGACGTGAGGAGGCAGTCCGGCATTAAGCGCCGCCAGGCGGGCCGGATTGACGAAGTAAGTGTTGCCCTGGTACTTCATTCCCAGGTAGACGCCATCGAGGTGATCGCCGGTGACACCGGCGCGCCGCAGGGCGTTCTTGAAAACGTGCTCGGCCATCTTCTCGACACCGACGTCACGCAGACTTCGCCCGTAAGAACCAATCGCAGTCCGGCTGCCAGAGACGAGCCAGACCTTTCTTCCTGTTTTCATGGGAACCTCTCGGAAGTTGGGGGGCCGCACCTTCTTGGCACTAGCCCGCTGTTTGTGGAAAACAGAATGGATGAAGTTTAGCATCATTAGATGGGCGCCTCGGCTCGCTCACACACGACTGTAAAGTCATGCGCGGACGAGCCGAGGCCACCCCTACGCTACGCCGCGTAATGCAGAACGCGCCGAGCGTTCCGCCGATACATCTCATCCCGCCTGCTCTCAGTACAGTCCGTGTGACGCAAGCAACGCTTCCGTGCGGTCGGCGCGCTCACCCGGTTTGATAGCAGTGCGCTTGATCTCTTCGTACGCCTTGGCGATGGTCAGGGCCTTCTCCAGCTTTTCGCCGGTGAGCATCCCGGCATCTCGCAAGCTGTAGCACGTGGCGACAAAACCAGCCATCAGGCCCGCCCATTTGCGGTCGGGGTCGAGAGTAAACTCAAGTGCATCGAACTCCTTGATCTCCGGCCTGACCAGAATGGTCCCGTCGGAATTCAGAGGAGTTTTGCCCTCCACCGGGCAGTGCTTGCCGCAGATGATGCGCCAGAACACCTTCCATAGGAAGAACATGACCACCGGTCGTTCGACCGTGCCCTCGCCGATGTCGACGCAGATCAACCGCTCGTGCTTCGCTCCCATATGCCTGGTGAGCGGCCCGACCGGAGTGCGTCCATCGATGCTGAGCGCGCCGTCGAAGAGGTAGTGACCGCGGTACTTGACCGCGTCGAAGACGCCCGGAATGGCCGCCGTCGCTCGCACAGCCAGCCCCACCGGCGGTGGCACCTTCGCAAGCTGCCGGCGGGTGCCGTTCAGTTTGTACTCGAAGACGCCGTCCTTGGTAAAGACGAACTGCGACGAACCATCGGCCGCCACCGTCCAGAAGTTTTCCGGCCAGGCGGGACAGTGCTCGTCGATGAACTTCCCGAGCAGGTACGAGCTGAACAGCCCTTTGCGAGGGCGAACCAGCAGATAGAAGTTGTCCTTAAGGAAGTACGTCACGATCACCTTCAGCAGGCTGGCGTGACGCGTAATCAGGTCGGAGAAGTTGGTCTTGACGGCCAGGTGCGCCAACTTGATCGGATGGAAACCGGCGGCCAGCAGAGCCGTGGGAATGGACCCGCCGCTCGCGCCACCGATGTGCTTGAACTTGTTGAGATCAGCCAGGTGGCAAGCCAGAATCGCGCCCGCCCCAGCAAGTATCGCCCGCGAACCACCGCTGCCGATCAGAAGGCTAACTTCTGTATCGTGAGCGGCCGGAGTCGCAGACGAAACCGTGTCATCAGCAGGTTTCATAGTAACCTCCAGAACTTCTGGCGAATGACAGCGCAGAGCAACGGGTCAGCCCCTCGGGGGCCGGCTCGTGGCGGGAGCTGCTTCGCTTGTCGAAACGCATGACAGCAGCCCCCGCGAGTGGAGCCGGTAGTAGAACAGCAGAGAACAGGCGCGGTTGACACACAACCCGCCCGGCCAACCGCTCGCGAGAGTTTGGTTAGTACAGACCGAACCGTGCGACCAGCTCTTGCGTGCGGGCAGCCAGCTCGCCAGGACGCTTGGGTTCGCGCTCGATCTGGGCGTAAGACGAGACTACCTCGTTGACCAGATCCAGCTTGGCACCGGAGATGAGCGAGCGCTCCGAAAAACGGGCGACCGTGCTGGTGAAGCCGGACATGATCACCTGCCATTTTTGATCGTCGCTCAGCTTGAGATCGAGCGTTTGAATCGCCGCGGCCGGAGGTTGCACGAGCAGCACGCCTTCGGAATCGGTAGGTTCGAACGGCACCGGCTCGCAGCAATCGCCGCACACGAGCTGGCGAAGCACTCGCCAGAAGATGTGCTCGCGGCTGGCAGCCGTCGCGTCTTCCTCACCGACATCGCAAGCGACGATCGCTCCCGGCTTGGCATTGACATACTGCTTGGCGATTCGGGTCGGGCACGGCTCGCCGGTGAGCGCTCCGTCGAGCAGCAGCTCGCCGTCGAAATCCACACCGTCAATGATGCCAGGGACAGCACAGGTAGCTCGGATCGCCAGACCGACCGGAGCCGGCCGGTCGGAGATCATCACCAGCTGGCCTTTCGGCTTGAGCTCGTAGACACCATCAGCGGTGAACAAGAAGGAGCGCGAACCGGACACAGCCACCGTCCAGTAATTGGCCGGCCAGGTCGGCGCGAACTTCTCGACAAACTTTCCGAGCTTCTCGGAATCCAGAACGCCGCGTCCGTGACGGCGCTTCCAGAGGCAGTTCTTGACGAAGAATGCCCACCAGACTTTGACCAAACTCACCCTCGGGGTGAGCTGGCTGACGAAGTCGACTTCGATCACGTTGTGGACGATCTCCTTGATCGGCACACCGGCGGCCAGCATCAAGGCCGGAATGGACCCGCCGCTAACACCACTGATAGTGCGCCAGCGAGTGCGGCCGGCCAGCTGGCTGGCCATGAGAAAACCGGTGCAAGCAAGAACAGCCCGGGAACCGCCGGCTCCCAGAATCAAGTCCGGCTGATCGGGGGTGTCCAAAAGGGTAATAGCAGGCTTTTGGTCAGGGCGCATGATTACGGCCTCCTTGTTAAGAGCGCGTATGTTTACCTTGACCCGCGTGACGGGCGCAGGAATTTCAGATGCGCTCTCAGTGACCGGCGAAATTCGCCGGCTCGCCGAGAGCGATGTAAGCAACCTTGCCGAGCCGGGCGGGACAGGAAATGGCCGCCTTGCATGCGCTGGCAGAGAAGAGCTGCAAGCAGCTCTTCTCTGCCTTTCGAGGCAACTATTAGAACAAGCTGTAGCCTGTCAAAAGCTTCTCAGTTCGCGCTGCCAGCTCTCCTTCCGGAAGTTCCTCCTGCAAGATCGCCTGGAAGGACCGGCCGATCTCTTTGGCGCTGTCAAGCCGCGAGCCGCTCAAAAGCCCGACCTTTTCCAGCTCGGCAACCGCGCTTGCGAAGCCGGACATGACCGCTTCCCACTTTTGGTCGCGCGTCAGCGTGAACTGAAGCGAACGAACGCTCGTCGCCGGCGGCCGAATCAAGATCGTTCCCTGCGAGTAGCGAGGGATGTCGGAGCCAGGCTCGGGCAAGCAGCCCTCACCACAGACCAGCTTCCACAAGCGGCGGATACGCCGGTCCATTTTGCCTTTCTTCTCTTCGCCCACGTCGCAGGCGATGATCCGTTCGGCCGGCTGCTTGAGGGTGCGTCTGACGATGCCCACCGGGCAACGACCGTCGATGCCGAGCGCTCCGTCGAAAAGGTACAAGATCTTTCCGTCGAGCGTAAACGGCACGGCGTCGATAATGCCAGGAACCGCGCAACTGGCTCGAATAGCCAGTCCGACCGGCACCGGCCCGCTGACCTTGCGGCACGAGTCCTCACTGTACTCGTAGACACCGTCAGCCTTGAACAACCACTGGGTCTTGCCGACAGCGGCAACAGTCCAGTAATTGGCAGGCCAGGTCGGTGCCAGCGAGTCGATGAACTCGCCGAGCTTATCGGAAGCCAGCACACCCCTGCGGGGGCGGGTCTTCTCGTAGCGGTCTTTCATGATGTAAGCAAGGAGGACCTTTACCAGACTGCCGTGTCTGGTGAGCTTGCTGGCGAAATCCAGATCGATCGTCATGCGGACGATTTTGGTCGGATGGACACCGGCAGCGAGCATGACAGTGGGAATCGACCCACCGCTTGCACCGCCCAGGCTGTTCCAATTGGCCAGTCCCGCCTGATGACACGCCAGAATCGCGCCTGAGGTGGCTAGAATCGCTCGCGAGCCGCCAGCGCCGCCGACCAGGTTGTGGTCTTGCAGTGCAGCGGCTGGAGCCGGATTGCCCACGTTTTGCGACATGGTGTGCTCCAGTCCGGAGAATTTAAAGTCCGCGCGCCGCGCAGCTTTTACATCTCCTGGAAATTGAGGTTGTGATGCTTCTGTCTCCAAAACGTTGGAAACAGACGAGCTGTATACGAGTGCAGGATTGGTGTTGCTAGATCTTGTGAGGCTGACTCGTCATGGAATGTGAAGAAAAGTTGTGATCACATGGTATTAGGCTGTCATGACAAGTCTCAAGGATCACGAAGGCTGTACCTTCTACAAAATTTCTCACTCTGAGCGCTCAAGATTTATGCCGGTAGCTGAGATAGCTTGGCCAAGCATGTTCAGAGGAGGACAACAGTTTCAGCTCAAACAACTTCTATTGACAACAAAGCAAGTTGCCTGACTGATGGCAAAAGGAAGCTTTTTTATTGGTATCGCAGACGCCACCAAAACGGACTGCAATTGGTAGTTGCAAAGCAGTGTGACAGGGGCCTTTCTGCTCGGATTTCTTACACCGGCATCATCTTTCGTCGCCGGCGATTACAGCTCTCGACGCTTTGCTAGGGAAAACAAACCATCAGCTTAGTTGCGCTTCACATACAACTAAAAGTCAGTCCCGCTGCCACGGTCAACCTTACGACCCGATCTGCCGCTGTCTGCCTTGCTTGCTTTGAGCGATCAACAAAAGAGCTGCCGCAGTTCTGCTAAGCGTCAATACTTTGTTTGTTGACCGACCGGCACCTGCCTAACGATTTGACAGCAGCTCTCTTTAGAACCTAAAAGATTGCCAAGCTCATTGTTTGAAGCAATGAATCGCTTGTTTTCACTCAAGCGATTTAGCTAGCTTCAGCTTGTATTGATGTACCCCTACAAGCTCAGTTAGCAGAGTCAAATCTCTCTCAAGACCAACTCTTCTGTCACAGCCACTTCTCAATAACTCCACCCCGACAAGTAGGTCTGGCTGGTTGAGCTTGCTGTCGTGTGCCGACTTCATTTCATGAAATTAGCAGTGGACTGCCCTCGCGGTCTCACTGCAAGGGCCGGACGGCTTTCCGTCTGGTTGAAGGAGGAAAGGTATGAAGACCAACGAAACTCTCGTGTACCGATTCTGGTCTCACGTTTTCAACACTCCCGACAAGCCCGGTGCTCTGATCAAGGACAACGCCTACCGGTACGACCCTGTCGGCTGGCTCCACCGCGACAAGAAGGAAGCTGAAGGCAAGTACTTCCCGATCGGTTGGGCGCAGTGCGGAGAACGAGTCGCGACCATCATGACCTTGCTCAGCCGCTCGGGCTGCAAGCAGGGTGACCGTGTAGCCATCCTGGCTTGGAACTCTCCGGAATGGGTCTGGTGCAATCTGGCCATTCAAAGCCTCGGCGCCACCACCGTGCCGATTTACCCGAACACGGCTGCCGAACAGGTCAATGAGCTGTTGGCCGACTCCGGTGCCTCGTTCATCATCTGCGACGACAAGGAGCAGAGCGACAAGGTGCGCGCCGACAGCCCGGTCAAAACGCTGTCTTTCGCCGACATCGATCCGCCGGCGCTGCTCACCAAGGGCTTCACCACCAATGACGAGCAGAAGTTCTGGACGCAGCGCAGCAACCGGCTCGAGAGCATCAAGAGCGAGCTGGCCAAAGGTCCGGAAGGATTCCTCGGAATCGACCCGAACGAACTGGCGAACTTCATCTACACCTCAGGCTCGACCGGTCGGCCAAAGGGCGTGATGATGAGCCACGGCAACATCGCCAGCGCCTGTGCTTCGCTCGGCCGCCACGGCTTGACGCTCTCGCCCAATGATGTCGCGTTGTCTTACCTACCGGCCGCACACGTCTACGAATTCGTCGACGGGCAGGCTGTCTGCATCTGGTACGGCGTGCCGGCGGCCTACTGCAAGACCGCTGACATGGCCGGCGAACTCCAGAAGGTGCGACCGACCATTCTGCTGGGCGTACCGGCCGTCTGGCGGAAGATGAAGGACAAGATCCAGAGCCAGCTCGACAGCGCCACCGGTGTGAAGAAGCTGGCTGTCAAGCTGGCTTTCGCCAACATTCCGCTGCTGTCGACTCTGGCCGGACTGCTCGTCTTCAAGACGATTCGAGCCGGGCTCGGGGGCAACCTGCGTCTTCTGATGTCGGGTGGCGCGCCGATCTCCAAGGACATTCTGGAGTTCTTCGGCCGCGTCGGTCTGCCGCTGCGCGAAGGCTACGGGCTGTCGGAGACCGCCGGCGCGCTGTCGCTCAACACGCTCTCGGAGAACGTCTACGGCACGGTCGGCACGGTGCTCGACTGCTGCGAAGTGCGGATCGTTGCCCTCGAAGGCGCTGAAGATGCCGAATCCGGAGAAATCTGGGTGCGCGGCGACATCGTCTTCAAGGGCTACTGGAACATGCCCGAAGAGACTGCTAAGGCGATCACCGACGATGGCTGGTTCAAGACCGGCGATCTCGGAAAGTTCGTCACCATCGGCGGCAAGCAGTTCCTCAAGATCACCGGTCGCAAGAAGCGGCTGCTCAAGACCGACGGCGGCAAGTACGTCGCCCCCGAGAAGATCGAGAAGGCCTTCGACGGTGAACCGTTGATCGGTTTCATCGTGCCGGTCGGCGACGGCAAGCCTTACATCTCGGCGCTCGTCTTCGTAAACGAGATGACCTGCCAAGATCTTCTGAAGGCCAAGGGCATCGCACTGCCAGCCGGCACCACGGTGGCCGAGCAGTACGGCAGGCAGCCGGAAGTGAAAAAGACAATCGACGCCGCCCTCGATGCCGCGAAAAACGAGCGCAACGGCTCGCTCGAGCACTGGGAAACGGTCAAGTACCTGGTGATCGTTCCGCAGGAAGCGACGGTCGCCAACGGGCTTCTGACCGCCACTCTCAAGATCCGCACCGAAGAGGTGCTCAAGCGCTACAAGGATCTGATCGAGAGCATCTACAGCTCCAACAAGCGCTAGCCAACTCCGCCCGGCAACTACTGGCGGAGATCGAGCATTCGAGCTCGGTCTCCGCCTTCGGGCAACTCACCTTTTCGCGGTTCCCGCGCTCGGCACTCACTGCTGATTCTCCTGTTTCCTCTCAAACAGAGGAGGACTACCTCAATGAACAACGGATATCGCGCGCTCATTCGCGTGCTTCTGACAGCGGGGGCTTTCATGGTCCTCCCGCAGATTTCGGTTCTCGGCTTCGCCTTTCACGGCTCATTTCTCTCGGCGCTCTGCCTGGCGCTGATCTTCGAAGTGACACTGTGGGTGGCGGTGGTCAGCTACAGCATCGGCGCCACAGCGCTCGGCTTCCATCCGCAGGAGCTGCCGGCCGTTCTCAACGCCGCCGCTTTCATGGCCTATGCAGCCGGCTTCTTGAAGCTGGCCGGCTTAACTTCCCCCGGGCTGCTCACGCTACCCGGCATCCTGCCGGTGCTGGCAGGAGCATTCGTGCTCTTGATCATCTCCGGCACCTCCCTGCTTCGCCGCAAGAGCGACTGCGGCTGCAGGCACGATAAGGATGACGAGTCCGAGGAAGACAGCTCCGGCGACGACTCCAAATGATCGCCTGCGGCGGGAGCAGGAGAAAGCGGCAGTAAAACGCGCTTTCTCTTGCTCCTGTTTTTTTTGAGCCTCTATTATCGCTTTTAGTACTAGTCGATTCAGGTTGAGATCGGCAGCTTACGATAAAATTCTCGACAATCTTGACTCGGAGGATTTTCAAAATGGTACGCAAAGGACTCTTGTTTTTGGCAGCTCTGCTCGTCGCATCATCAGTCGGATTCTTGTCTAGTAATGTCGATGCGAAAACAGATAAGAAGTGGACGATTACCGAGCGCTCTGAAGCTTTGAAAAAGGAAGTCGACGCGGGTCAAAAGGCCGGCGAGCTCACCGCCAAAGAGAGTGAGTCGCTTAAAGAGCAAGCAGGCAAGATCGACGCCAAGATAGTCAAGATGAAATCAAAGAACGACGGGAAGCTCTCCTACGACAACGAGAACAGCCTGGAAAAGGATCTCAATAAACTGAGCCTGCGCATTCAAAAATTAAAGCTGGAGAAGCGCGTTCAAAAGTAACCGGCAATGCCGATCTTAAGAGAATGACGTACAGTCTGGCTACTGGGGTCCGTCCGATCGAACAGTTAAACCAAGCCAGATAAGCCAGGCTTCACATCCGGCCGCTGGACAATTGAGTTCAGCGGTGGTAAGTTCATTCGGCGCGCGGTTGCTCCGATTTGCTGCCGCGCACCGCTAGGGATCGAGCTTCGGCTCGATTTGCTGGGGGAAGTGTGGTGAAACTCCACCGCTGTCCCGCAACTGTAAGCAGCTAACGCTGCGAGTCAGAGTACCCGCCCCGAGCGCTCACAACACATCCTCTTCGAGGCAAAGAGAGATGCTATAGCCATTGCAGCTCAGCCCGCAATGGATCAGCATTTCTCCTGGCTCATAAGAACCAGGAGTTTTTTATCGGCAGATAATCACAATCCTTAGAGATTCGTGCCGCAGGAAATTTCATTTTGCACCACATACAGTGGCAGATTCATTCTGTCCACTTTTTCTTTTTTGTACTGGACAATCGGCTGAAATGTACATCAACAGGGCATTTCAACATTCCAAGATGAATCAACCGCGCTAGCCGATGATCGCAAAAAAGACTGCCGGGCATTTGTAATCAGATCAAAGTTATCGCTAAAGTGGCAATCATCCCTTTAGATCTTTCAATTCGAGAAGTCACTCAAGAACTCACCTGCAATCCTTTCAGCAACCGCTAATAGCCAACTCGAGAAAGCATCATCCGGCGCTCGTTGAAGTTGGCCTCTCGGGATTGTTCGACCTCGTTGCCTGCCTGTGGCGGACAGCCAGCCAGACTGTACCGATTGAGCGTCTGCCTGATTTGATTCTGGAGACTGGAGAACTTATGAGCAACAAAAACATTCTCGTCCTGGGAGCAGGTGTGAGCGGGCTTACCACTGCCCTCAAACTCCTGGAGTCCGGGCACAAAGTCACCATCTGGTCGAAAGACCCAGCTGGCGAATCGCCAGCCACCTCCTTCAATGCTTATGCATTTTGGTTGCCTGTAAAGTCCGACCAGGACCTGCGCGTCGAGCGCTGGGCAAACGAGACTTATGCTGCCTTCGAGCAGCTCGCGCGCAACACCAGCAGCGGTGTCGTAATGCGCAAAGTTTTCGAGCTAAAGGTCTCGCAAGAGGAGCCCTGGTACGGACAGAAGCTGCCCTTCTTCCGGCACGCTGCGCCCAACGAGGTGACCAACCAGTACAAGGACGCGCACATCCTGGACAGCGCGCCAGTAATCGATCCAGTTGTCTATCTGCCCTGGTTGCGAAGCAAGGTAGCCGCTTACGGTGCGATTTTCGCTCAAAAGGAGGTTTCGTCGCTGTCCGAATGCCCGGCCGAATTCGAGCTGATCGTCAACTGCACGGCGCTCGGCGCCCGACAACTGCTCGGCGACCAGGAGCTCTACCCGGCCAGACTGCAGGTGTTGAAGCTGAAGCATAACGGCTTCGATCAGGTTGTCTTCGACAGCGAAGGTCCAAACAAGCTGTGCTGCGTCGTTCCGCAGTCGGACTACATCAAAGTCGGAGCGGTCTACGATGAGCGCAACGAGTCGATGGAGGTCGATGACGAAGTCACCGCCGGCATTCTGGATCGCGTAACCAAGATGATCCCGGGCTTCAAAGCAGACCCCCAGGACGTCCTGAGCGTCACCCGCTGCTTGCGCCCCAAACGTGCCGCCACCAGGGTCGAACCGGAGAAGCTCGCCGACGGACGCTGGGTCGTTCACAACTACGGCCACAACGACACCGGCTATATCATCTCCTTCGGAGTGGCAGCCGAAGTCGCCGGGTATGCCGTCACTCTACAGTAGCGAGGATTCGATTCGGCAGCATCTTCCGCTGGCAACCCCAACCTCAATCAGAAGAATTGGAGCGGACGTGAGCGTAAAGATTCGACCAGCCGTTGAGGCTGACCTTGAGCAGATCGCCCGCGTCAACCACGAAAGCTGGCAACATGTTTGCCAGGGTCGAGTGGAACAACGCTACCTGGACGCCTTCACGCTCGGGCAGTGCTTGTCTAACTGGCAATCACGCTTCGAGCAGCTAAAGGCGAAGTCCGAAATGCTGCTGGTCGCCGAGCGCAACAGCCTGATCACCGGCTTTTGCTATCACGGCCCCAACCGAGACAACGATGCCTGCGCGCCACCAACCGGTCAGATCTACTTGCTCTATCTGAGCACTGATGCTATCGGAACCGGCACGGGAACCGCGCTTTTCAAGGCCGCACTGCTGGAGCTGTCCGCAAACGGCTTCGAACAAGCAACGCTCTGGGTGCTGGTTCTCAACGAACGCGCCCGCCAGTTTTACTCTCGTCACGGCTTTTCTCCAGACAACCGCACCGATCTCGACGAGCGCACCGGCAGCGCCCGCATGCGCTACCGCCGCCTGCTGCCCTAAGCGATCTGTGCGCCGACATCGCCTGAATTTCAGGTGTACAGGAGTACTACCAATGAACACCCCCAATTCGCCTTCCCTGCCGAAGGTCGTTTACGAGCCCGGCATGGGCACGCTGGAAGTTTTCTCGCTCGACACCTCCGAGCAGTTCCTCTACAAGCTCTTGAAAGATCTGTTCGAGAATCACTGGTCCGAGGTGCAATTCGGCATCTTGATCCAGGGCTCGGTGCTCGAACTCTCCGCCCCGCAAAAGCCGGAGAAGGTGGCGTTGTTCGACGGTTACTTGACCGTCGAGTTCGGGCAGTGGCATCACATGCACGTCTGCCTCGGTGAAAGCGTCGGCACCGGCTGCGAGCCGACGCCGCCCGAAGTCACCGCTCACCGCCGTCCGGCCCGAGCCGAACTGTACCGCAAGCTCAACAAGCAAGGTCAGCCGACCTTCTGGGCTTTCCGCCTGTTCAACACCAAGGACGAACAGCTGTTGACCATTTTCCTGCCCAATCCGCTCCTGACGAAGGAGATGCAGTACCAGAAGGAGCCGGACTGGTCGCGCCTGGCGATCTGGGACTACCTGCGCAAGACCTACCTGGGACTCGAGCCAGATCCCAAAGATCGCACCGCCGGCAAGTTCAGCCACGACTAAGCCTGACTTTCGCTAAGTGAACCCGGCGAGCCGCCGTAAGACCAACTCTTACGTGCGGCTCGCCGGCTCTCACCGACGGCAGTTGAGGCTGAGCAGCAGATGCCTCAAGATCTTTTCTGTTGCGATTTTCACTAATCTCTATAGTGTCTAGACAGCAAAAAGCACCAGGAGAAAAGTCAGCTCTTTAGCAGCTTTTCTCCTGGTCGAGAGTCGCTAGTCTTTGCCGCCCAACCAAGCTTCGCGGGTCCATCGCCTGGAGCCTACGATTGAGACCGACCATCGTCTTGCGAACCGGTGGTCTCTTTCTTAGCCAGACGCAAGATGCCGATGCACAACAGATTGGTGAGCGTAAACAGCGCCGCCGCCCAAAGCAATGGCGCCAGCTGGCTGTCAAAGACATGGACGTAAAGAATCGAGCCTAGATTGGATGAGACCTGGCTGGACAAGGTGCCGATCGACATCCAGAGCGAATAGGTAAAACCCTCAGAGCCTTCCGGACAGTACTCGGCCGCCAGGGTCAGCGAGGCAACGGTAGCAGCCGAGGAGACTACTCCAGCAAACAGATTTACCAGAATAGCGCTGGTTGAACCATGCAGCCCCAGATAGGAAAGCGTGCCCAGTGTCGCGAACACAACTCCCAGCTTGAGCAGTCCGGTCAGATCAAACCGCTTAGCGAGCCAGGAATAGCCGACGGTTCCAGCGATCGCGCCGAGATACCAGACGGCGTGCAGAAAGCCGATGAAATCCTGACGAAAGTGCAGCTCGTCGGTCATGTGGTAGTAAAGCGGTGTGTAGAAAGCCGGATGCAGGTAATAGAAGAAGAGGAAGGCGGCCACCACCCAGAAATTCCGGGATGACAGCGCCTTTTTGAGCTTCATTCCATCGCTCTTGAGCGTCGACAGGTCGACTTTCGACTTCGGCTCGTCGATCAACAACCAGGCCCCAAGCATTACCACCAGCGGCGCGAAAGCAACAACGAAGGCGGAGACGTGAAAGGCTCGGTCAGGCGCGAACACCTGCGAAAGCCAGCCACCGGCCAGAGCGGTTGCCGCTGCCGCAACGCTGTACCACATCCACTGCTGGTTGAGAAAGACCCCGCTCAGCCCGCCCTTGCCGCTCTCAATCGTCAATGCACCAGATACGGTGCTGGAGACAGCCATACCCAATGAGATCAGCATGAGACCAATTAGAATCTCACCCGGCTCATTCAGTCCGGTCAACCAGAAGTAAGCTACAGCAGCCAGTCCGTTGGCCAGGATCAGGTACGACTTGCGACGATATCCAAAAACCGGCAGGAAATCGGAGAGCAGCCCGTACAACGGTCTTACCAACCAGGGAATCATCAAGGCGGAGAGATACTGGGTGATCCGGTCGGGAGCCCAGCCATAAACCGACTTCAGGTAATAGCTGAGCGGCTGCTGAATCAACCCGTTGGCGTCGCCCAATCCGTCAGCAAGGTTGAGAATCGCAAAAAAGAGGATCAGCCTGCGAATTTTGTCCTGCGCGCCACCGGATAACTGTGGAGAACCCGTCATGCGTTGACTCCGTTGAAGGCGCCGAAAGTGCGAGGTCTATGAATTCGAGAGATAATTCGAATCGCGCTTTCGACTGGTCAATGAATGTGAGGAGCTTGTGAAAGACGAGCGACAAGCCGGCTTCCGTCCTCCCCGTGCTAGTTAAGCGACTCAAGCGAATGCCACCAGCGAGTACACACACTCGGCTGGGTAAGCCGGTTGTGATTTAGTTGCTGGTCAAGATCGGTTAGTCGAGCAGATGTCCCTGTTACAGAGTCGCTTAATTACATAAATGCAAATCAACCTAGCGAATAGCTCGAAGCAGATTCAAGATTGCCGGCATTGTTTTTCCAGAGCAATAAATGACCTGGCTCTCAGATTCACCCACAAACTCATCGATACGGACTCGCTGCGCTAACGCTGCGAGTGGTAAGTGGCAGCAAATTAGATAACTTCAATATGTCAGGTTGCTCCGCGAAATCCTTATCCACTAGGTTTACGAGTGTACTTCTACTCAATAGACAATCAGCCGGGATTTAGATCGCTCCAAACTGCTGACAGTTGACCATCACAAACGACTGCTTGGGAATCTGACCGATCCTCCGAGTTGTTAGAGCAGTTTCGCACCGGCATTAATTGCAAAAAACCAGCTCGCAACCTGCACCACAGGTAGTGGCACTTGCGAGCGTCTTTTCACAAGCAAATTTCCGCGCGGTTCGAATCGCATTCGGGCCGGGGGAGGTAAACATGGCAGACAAATTTGATTATGTAGTTGTCGGCTCTGGCTTCGGAGGCGGCACCGCGGCGCTTCGCCTTGCGCAAGCAGGCAAACGCGTCTGCGTGCTCGAGCGCGGTCGACGATGGCATGGAAAGAACCTGCCACCGGCACCAGGCGAAAAGCCCGCTTCAGCATTTCCAGAACTTGGCGACACCAGCTTCTTCTGGGGCCGCCAGCTCTGGCGACCGACCAGGCAACGACTCGGACTCTACGAAATGAAGCAGATGATCAACCTGCAAGGGCTCGTCGGAGCAGGAGTAGGAGGCGGTTCCTTGATCTGGGCCAATGTGGTTGTGAAAGCTCCAGACTGGGTTTTCGAAAAGAACTGGCCAAAGGACATCAACCGCCGGACGCTCGATTCTTACTATCACCGGGCCGATCCCTACCTGCGGCCCAAACTGATTCCGGGCATAGCGACCCAGATCAACTCCGGCGACGGCAAATACAATCATCGCGCCGAAGCGCTCAGACTGTCCGCCGAAAAGGTAGGCCGCCCCTGGCGTCCTGTGCCGCTGGCCGTCAACTTCGGCGACCAGACAAACGCCCAACCAAACGGTCACGGCAACGCCAGACAGCTCGGTTGCAATCTGTGCGGGTTATGCACGGCAGGTTGCCCGCAAGGGGCCAAAAACACCGTCGACAAAACCTACATTGCCGAAGCCGAAGCGCTCGGTGCCGAGGTCTGGCCGCTTCATCTGGCGACCGGAATTGAGCCGACCGAAGGTGGCTATCGCGTTCATTTCAAGCGCTTCAACTTGGATGGTACGGTGGCCGAGACCGGATGTGTAGAAGCGAAACGGGTTGTTCTTTCAGCCGGCACGTTCGGTTCGACCGAACTGCTCTTGAATTGCCGTAAGAACGGCCTGCTGCCCAATTTGAGCAAGGCGCTCGGCACACGCTTCAGCATCAACGGAAACGTTTTGGGGGGAGCGCTCGCGGTCGGAAAGGCGAACGCACCGGTCAACACGAATTCCGGCCCGGCGATCGCCTCGATGATCGATTACGGTCGCTTCGCAATTGAGGATATCGCCAATCCAACCTGGACCGCCGGCATTGTCGGAGAGACAAACATCAAACGCATAATTGCGTTCACACTGGCCCTTACCGGTTACAAACAAACCGCCAAAGTCTCGGCTCAAGCAGCTCGTGATCTCCTGCTCTACGTAGGTGTCGGCGACGACGGCGCGCGCGGACGGCTCGTGTTGAACAAACTCGGGCTGCTCGGTCTCAAATGGCCGGGCGGCATCAGTCGCGAGCCCGGGATTCAAGCGCTGCACAAAGCGATGGCGGAGCTCGCCAAGGCCCAGGGTCGCCGCTATGTTCCCAACGCAATGTCGATCTTCAACCGGCCGGTGACATATCACCCACTGGGAGGCTGTCCGATGGCAGATACCGTTGAAACCGGTGTGGTTGACTCCTACGGAAGAGTTTTCGGCTATCCCGGACTCTTCATCGCCGACGGCTCAGTCGTGCCGACTGCGCTGGGAAGCAACCCGTCCTACACAATCGCCGCACTGGCTGAGCGGATTGCCGAACGGCTGGCAAAGGAGCTTGACTGAGGTTGAGACTTCGACTGGCTGGCTGATCAGCTGCCGGCAACCCCAACAATCACCTTGCAGCGATTCGACCCAGCCCGGAAAACTTGCTATAGGCACCGTTTTTCGAGTTGGGACTTCGAATCGCTGTTTTTCTGATTTAGTACTCTATTCTATAGTACGACTTGAATGCACAACAATCAATACCCGTACCACTATCATCATAGGGGAACATCTTTTTGCACGCTTGCGTCAGAGTTCTTCGCCACCTCGTACAGCTTCGTCAAACAAGCCACCATCGACAGCTGCACAGCGAAATATGAAGCGCCTTCGACCAACGCTTTGATCGCCAGAGCAGCAATCGAAACAGGCATAGATACGCCCTGTTGCCAGAGCAGATCATAACCGACGTGCAGTGCAGACCAAAGCATGCACATCGGCAAAAAGAGCGAAAGAAATACTGGCGCGAGATAACGAAATGACAACCAAAACTTCTTGTCCATCAGCCTGTGACTTTCTCTCAAAGCAGCTACAGCACCGCGATCTTCAATGCAAACCAAAACAATTGCAAGGGCGGATTTCAGCGACCACCAAACGCCCGGTGGAATGATCACAATGGCGATTGCAATCAAAGCAGAATTTTGTGTCAAGCTCATCGATTTGAGCAGCAAGATCAAGAATGACACAGGCAGCGCGATTGGAGCGTAGAACATAGCCTGCAAGAAGATCAGACTCAAGAGCGGAATACCACTATGTGAAATCTGAAAGTTTTTTCGGGAGTCTTCATCTAGTAAATCAGACCACGCTTGCCGCACCACTAAGCACGCCACAGCCAACAAGACTGCCTGGCCAGCCAGTTTCGCCCAGCTCTCAAATCCGGCGATAAATCCCGCACACAAAGAAAACAGAAGATAAACAACGAGCAACAACGGCTGCTCGTTGACTCCCTTGTCAGTGAAGCGGAACGACTCAATGATGTCGCCTTGCCACTTCAATTGGGACTTGTCCATTTGTTAGCCTTTGGTGGCCGACGCCTTTTCTTCCCCTGACTTGTCGTCTGAAGACTTCTCAGCCTTCTCGGCTTTTTCCGCCTTCGAAGCTTTTTTAGTAGCTTTGTCGAACTTCAAGATTTCGCCATCAAGAGTGGTATCAATCACGTCGCCTTCTTTGAAGCGGCCCTGCAATACTTGCTCGGCCAGAGCATCTTCAAGCAACCTTTGAATTGATCTGCGCAACGGACGGGCTCCGTAGGTCGGATTGTATCCATCGTTCGCGATGAAATCTTTCACTTCGTCCGTGATGTGAAGCTCCATACCTTGAGATTTTATGCGATTTTGCAGATCGGTCGTCATGAGATCGACTATCCTTCTGATCTCTTCTTTGGTCAGCTGCTGGAACACGATAATCTCGTCGATTCTGTTCAAGAACTCCGGACGGAAAGTCTTCTTCATCGAATCCATCACGAGATCTTTGATCTTCTTATAGCGCTGATTGTGCTCTTCGTTGTCACCGGACGCCCGCTGGAAGCCAACTTGCAACGCGCTCTTATCAATGAATTGAGCACCAACGTTGGAGGTCATGATGATGATCGTATTCTTGAAATCGACCGTTCGGCCCTTGCTATCGGAGAGGCGCCCGTCATCGAGAATCTGGAGCAGGACGTTGAAGACATCAGGATGGGCCTTTTCGATTTCATCGAAGAGCACCACACAATACGGTTTGCGGCGAACCGCCTCGGTCAACTGTCCGCCTTCCTGATAACCAACATAGCCTGGCGGCGAACCGATTAACTTTGAAGTTGTGTGTTGCTCCATCATTTCGGACATGTCGATCCGCACCAGCGCATCTTCCGAACCGAAAAAGTATCCCGCTAGAGCCTTAGCCAACTCGGTCTTGCCGACTCCGGTCGGTCCGGCGAAGATGAAGCTGCCGATCGGGCGCAACGGATTTTTCAAACCGACACGAGCCCGACGAATCGCTTTACAGACCGCTTCCACCGCCTCATCCTGCCCGATCACCCGTTGATGAAGGACATCTGACATATGCAGCAGTTTTTCAGACTCGCCTTCGGTCAGCTTCAACAACGGAATGCCGGTCCAGGACGAGACGACATAAGCTACCTCTTCAGCAGTCACGACCGGTTTTTCGCTTTCTTGCTTGGCTTTCCACTGCGTTTGTATTTCTCGAATCTTCTCGGAAAGCTTGGTTTCTTGTTCGCGCAGCGAGGCCGCCTTCTCGAATTCCTGATTGCGGATCGCCATCTCTTTGTCGCGGCGCACCTTGCGCAATTCACGCTCTACTTCTTTCCCTTCCGGCGGTAGCGAACTTGCTCGCAAGCGGACTCTCGAAGACGCTTCATCGATCAAATCAATCGCTTTATCCGGCAGGTAGCGGTCACTGATATAGCGATCAGAGAGCTTAGCCGCTTGATCGATCGCTTCTTCCGAAATGATCAATCTGTGATGCTCTTCATACTTCGGACGTAACCCGCGCAGAATTTCAATAGTTTCGTCGACCGACGGCGGATCGATGATTACCGGTTGAAATCGACGTTCTAAGGCAGCATCGCGCTCGATGTGCTTACGATATTCATCCATGGTGGTAGCGCCTATGCACTGCAACTCTCCGCGAGCGAGCGCCGGCTTCAAGATATTGGCAGCGTCAATCGCCCCTTCGGCAGCGCCTGCCCCGATCAGAGTATGCAGCTCGTCGATCACGAGCATCACATTGCCGGCAGCCCGGATTTCGTCCATGATCTTCTTAAGTCTTTCTTCGAATTCTCCGCGATATTTCGTTCCGGCGACGAGCAGACCGATGTCGAGCATGACGATTTTCTTGTCGGAAAGAATCTCCGGTACATCAGCGTTGGAAATTCTGATTGCAAGACCTTCGGCGATCGCCGTTTTACCAACGCCTGGCTCGCCGATCAAGACCGGATTGTTTTTAGTACGTCGACCGAGAATTTGAATGACACGCTCGATCTCCTTTTCCCGCCCGACGACTGGATCCAGACGTCCTTCTTGGGCCGCTTGAGTTAGATTCAAGCCAAACTCATCAAGTGTTGGCGTCTTAGATCGTCCGGTTCCTGCCGATGTGGTGGCACCAGAAGTCGCCGCTCCGCTCTCTCCCAGCAATCTGATTACATGACTGCGCACTTTAGTCAGATCGACTCCGAGGTTCTCCAGCACTCTCGCTGCAACCCCTTCACCTTCCCGAATCAGGCCTAGCAGCAGGTGCTCAGTTCCGATGTAATTGTGTCCAAGCTGTCTGGCTTCATCCCAGGACAGCTCGAGAACTCTTTTGGCGCGCGGCGTAAACGGAATCTCCACCGCCACGAATCCCGAACCACGACCGATGATTTTCTCGACTTCGACGCGCGCATCTTTCAGATTCACACCCATCGACTTCAGAGTTTTAGCGGCTATTCCTGTTCCTTCGCCAATCAACCCCAGTAGTATCTGCTCTGTACCGACGAAGTTGTGCCCAAGTCGGCGCGCTTCTTCCTGCGCCAACATAATCACCTTGATGGCTTTTTCGGTAAACCTCTCAAACATTGCCGCCCAGGCCTCCCTAGAGTCCTTTAATGTGATTCCATTCTAACATCAAAAAATCGCGCTCCATTGCCCTCCTCCGTCAATTCCACCTGGTAATCGCGCGCCCCGCTGGGCATTCCCATTCGGAATCGATGGTTGCGCGCTATGCAAGCGCAATCACAATGAGTTTAGCTTTTTTCTGAGCGTTGCTTACTACTTCCGCCCTGTCAAGCGATTCTTGAAGCACCATAAAGAATACTAGAGCGTGCTTGTTAAGCGTGCTCCTCACCACCGGTGCACACCTGTGCAAAGATGCATTCCTTCGAGGAGCAGGCGATCTGGTCTCCCCGCTTCAGAGTTTTGTAAATGAGCAAGCTTTCGCACTGTGGACATTTTGTGCTGCCGTTTGGACCACCCTTGATTAGCGGTGGATACCAGAAGGCGGTAGTGCATTTCTTTTGCGTGTAGTGGCTGCAACCGTAGAAAATCTTTCCACGTCGCGACTTCTTGACTATGATCTCCCCACCACAATCTTCCCGGGGACAAGCAACTCCAGTCGATTTGACGATCGGGCGCTGTTCCTGACATGTCTCTGAGGAGCAGACGAGATAATCGCCATAGCGGCCATATCGAATGATCATCGGCGCAGTGCAAGTCTTGCACGATTCATCGGATGGTCTGTCTGGCGGCACCGGATTACCATCTTTTGTAAGGGCAATCTTGGTGGTGCACGCCGGATAATTGACACAACCGAGGAATTGGCCAAATCTGGACGAGCGCACAGCCATCGCTTCACCGCAAGTCGGGCACTTGTGCTCAGACAAAATGACTATCTTGTCCATGCTGTCACGCGCTTTCTTGAGCGTCTCGCCGAACGGCTGGTAGAACTCTTTCAACATGCCGTGCCATTCAATTTCGTCTTCTTCGATTTTGTCGAGCTTGGCTTCCATCTCGGCAGTAAATCGCACGTCGACAATATCACCGAAATGTTCAACCAGAAGTGCATTGACTGCCTGGCCCAACTTCGTCGGGCAGAGCATCTTGCCTTGTTTCTCAACATACTTGCGATCGATAATCGTCGCCACCGTAGTAGCGTACGTTGACGGTCTGCCGATGCCAAGCTCTTCCAGTGTTTTCACCAGGCTGGCTTCGTTGTAACGCGGAGGTGGCTGAGTGAAATGCTGTTTCGGATTGAGCGCCCGCAACTTTACTTCTTCTCCTTCCGAGAGCTCCGGCAAGTTGTTTGTAGCCTCATCATCCGCTTCGCTGGGGGAATCACCATTTGCTGGACGATTGTAGACAATGGTGAAACCGGGGAATTTCGTATCAGTCGCTGAAGCTCTGAAAAGACCAATTCCGGCCGTCATCTCTACCGTCTTGGTTACGAGCTCGGCAGCCGCCATTTGGCTGGCCAAGAAGCGCTCCCAGATTAGCTTGTAAAGCTTGTTTTGATCGTTGTTGAGATATTGTTTGATCGACTCCGGGGTGCGCTCGACGCTAGTTGGCCGAATCGCTTCGTGAGCGTCTTGCACGTTTTTGGCCTTGCGTGTGTAAACACGTGGCTTATCAGGACAGTACTGTTTGCCATAGCGAGTGGAGATATGACTGAGCGCTTCTTCCTGTGCTTGAGAAGAGATTCTAGTCGAGTCGGTTCTCATGTAGGTGATTAAACCGACCGGTCCTTGCGGTCCCAGCTCGACCCCTTCATATAGACCTTGCGCCACCTGCATAGTCTTCTTGACAGCAAAACCTAGTTGCAACGCCGCTTCCCTTTGAAGCGTCGAAGTAATAAATGGCGGCTGCGGCTGCTTTTGACTGGTTTTGTCATTGACAGCTAAAACTTTGAAATCTTTGCTCTCGACCGCCTTTACAATCTGATTGGCGATCTTTTCGCTATCAATAATGAAGGAGCTGGACGACGGCTTCTCGGTAGCTGGGATTACACGCTTGCCATCGTACTTGACCAGAGCCGCAGTGAATGACTGCTTTGATTTCGCCTTAGAGAGATCTGCTTTGATAGACCAGTACTCTTGTGCGTCGAAACCTTCGATTTCGCTCTCGCGCTCACAGATTAGCCGGACAGCAACGCTCTGTACACGTCCTGCCGAACGACCATTTACCTTACGCCAGAGCAACGGACTTATCTTATATCCGACCAGGCGATCCAGAACTCGTCTGGCTTGTTGAGCATCAACCAGTCGTTTGTCTATCTGGCGAGGAGATTTGATCGCCGCCAGAACAGCTTCTTTGGTAATCTCGTTGAACTCGATACGATGCAACTTGTTCTTCGGCAAGCCAAGCAGCTCGGCCAGGTGCCACGCAATTGCTTCGCCCTCGCGGTCAGGGTCGGGTGCGAGATAGACATGATCAGCCTCTTCCGCTGCTTCACGTAGCTCCTGCACGATTGGCTCCTTCTCACGAAGAATCTCGTACTGAGGCTCGAAGTTTTTCCGCACATTAACGCCAAGCTTTGTTCTCGGCAGATCTCTAATGTGGCCAATGCTGGCCTTAACCTGGAAATCTTTTCCAAGAATTTTGCTGATCGTTTTCGCCTTTGCGGGAGACTCAACGATTACGAGTGACTTTCCCATCTGAACTGCAACCAATTTTTCTGTAGTCCTGCCGTTTAATTTACACCTAAGTTACGCCGATCGAACGCGAAGCTGCCTTTTTATACCCCAGCTGAGCGTTCAGCGCTTATGCCTGTCAAGATACCGTGACGAAGGCTGAGTATAACACGGTCGTCAACCCCCACCAGAGAAACTCGACTCACTGGATGTCACTAGCCTAGTACAGACTACCAACGCTCAAGTCGAACTTTTCAGCCCAGCACAAGCGAAATGACATCTTATGTATATATAGCGCTACTATTAATATCTCGAATTAGACGAATCGATTTTGCGCCCACTCCGGAAACGGAAACGCTACGCCCCTGTTCGTTTTCAAAATAGTCAATCTCTATTAACAGGTAGTCGGTCAGGTACGTAAGTATGTGCTCGGCCCATTCAATTACTACCACTGCCGGTCCATAGATAAATTCATCGAGCTCGGTTCTCAGCAGCTCGAGCGATCGGCCGCCCACTGCGGCTTGCGTCACCGGGTCATCGGCGACTCTGTATAGGTCCAGGTGATAAAGCGGCAGTCGTCCCGAATGATACTCGTTCAACATCGTGAAGGTGGGGCTCACAATCGGCTCTGTAACTCCGAGCGCCTCCCCCACGCCCTGAACCAGACAAGTCTTTCCAGCTCCCAGCGGACCGGTGAGAGCAACTATTGCCGACTCGTCCACCGCCTGACCGATTGCCCGGCCAAACGCCTTTGTCTTGTCGGCACTTGAAAGAACCAGCTCCAGCTTGTCGATTTCACTCATGAATGATGTGCTTGACTTTCCGACCGCAAAAAACTTCATCCGCAGTCGCGCGGGTTTAAGTCTTATTGCATTTTTCTTTGGCTAAAAATAGGTCTCAGCCAAGGACCTGCCGCGAGTTTTGACCCGGATAAACCAGGTGGGGAACCTCCTTAACGACTTTTCGTTTCCTACTCCTTGCAACCAGAAGCGCAAGGTTCATAGGTATACGTCCGCGTTTCGAGACGGAACCCCTATTACTCGATGCTGTAGGACAAAACTTACTGTGCTCTGTCCCGGACCGAGACTACAAAGATCATAACGGGGTGCATCGAACGATGTCAATGCAATACCGACCCTCTCACAACCTTTCGAGTGTGCGGCTTGTTATCATCGCCAGCACCAGCCGGTAAACATTCGCTGCCGGTTAAAACAGGCTGGTGATCAATAATTCTGGCCGCTGCCGGATGCACGTCCGGCAATTGGTTAGACAAGCGCAGCCCACCATAGAAGCGCGTGTATAGATCGGTCCCGATCGGCTGGAGCTTCACGCCACTTTGTCCGGTTGGCTGGTCGAGCTGGCTTTCAAGATTTGAAGCTACTTCATCGAGAGACTCCTGCCGTAGCCGTGACCACTGCTTGTACAAGTCGGCTCTAGCCTGGGCAGACTTCCTTGAAGCCTCCGTCTTTTCCTGTGCCCGCCGCTTGATCTCCTCGACCCTTGCTTTTGCTAACTCGGGATCCGGCGCCGCATACTGCACTATCTTGCCGACGGTTGCCGCTTGCGGCTGCGTAGCCAATTCAATTTCGTGCGCCGCCTCTTCCTGAATCAATCTAGCTTCTGCTTCCGCCAGGCCAAGAGCACCGGATGCAAAAGTGTCTCCCATCATCTGATGCTTTACTTTCTCGAAGGTCAATTCTTGCCGAATGTGAGATTTCGTCCTTGCTATCAACTCATCTTCGTTGGACGAGGGGATGACCGGTCCGGAATCGTCAAACGGCGTTGCACTACCGGTAGTATCAATCTTTGATAAGCTGAATTTCGGAGACGGCTGTTTATATGCCGCAAGAGCCTTCTTACAGTATGCTGAAACTTGGCCATGCGGATCGAGCCGATAGCTCAGTCCGTACTCGACGATCGCCTGCTCATGGTGCCCAGTTCTGACGAGAGAATCAGCGAGATAGTAGTGTGCAAGCGCGTTCTGTGGGCTCTCCTCGACAGCCAGGCTAAAATAAATGACTGCATGCTGGTATCGGCCAAGAGCGTGATGCTTGAGTCCGTTCTCGAAAGTGCCGGCTGCCAGGCAGATCGAATAATCGCTGACGAGCAGAACTATGAGAAGAATAGAGATGCCTGTTTTGCTAAGCATCGGCGTAAGCCCCGCTCCAAAATGCCTTCCCAGCTCAGGAATGTCTCACTATTAAGTTTAAGGGCTCTACAGCCGAGATGCAAGATTGAGTTCGCCAGCAACATGTAGCATCCGGGGCGTATCTGCCAGAAAGGACCGCAGAGCCTACTGGGTTAACTTCTTAAGCACGACCTCGGCTAGCTCTAGATGCGGATCGAGCTTTGTTGCTTCCTTGGCTTCTTTCAACGCTTCGTCGCGTTCGCCGCCGTTGCCGAGCGCAAGGCCTAGTCCGGCATGAGCGGTAGCGTTAGCTGGCTCCAGTTCGAGCGCTCGCTTAAACTCGGCTTTGGCCGCCTGAATGTCGCCGCTCCTGGTAAGCGCGAGTCCGAGTCCGATATGATTGTCTGTAGCAGCTGGACTGTTGCCTATCAAATCGCGGTAAAGCCTGGCAGATTCAGTCCAGTCACCCTTTTTCAACATCAGGGCAGCCAGGCGCTGCATGCAGTCATGATTTCCCTGGTCGAGCAGTAAAGCTTTTTTCAATAGATCAATCGCCTGATCAATCTCTGCTTGATCGGCCATCACTCCACCCAGCCCGATCAACGGTAGAGCGGATTGTGGTGCAGCTTCCGCCGCTTGTTGGAGAGTCTGCAAGGCGGCATTAGTCTTACCTGTCTTGGCAAGAGCCAGACCAAGACCTACTCTCGCTTCGATTGATTCGGAATCGAGCGCAACCGCTTTCCGGTAAGCTCCGGCCGCCTCCTCCCATTTGCCTTGCCTTGCCAGCGCCCACGCCAGGTTGGCATGCGCCGAAGCGTTTGAACTATCCAGCCTTAATGCCTGATTTTCTTCGCGCACCTGACCATCGAGATCACCAGCCGAACCAAGAATGACACCGAGATTTCCATGAGCAACGCTACTTGACGGGTCCATTGAAACGGCAGCTTCCGCTTCACCGCGGGCTCGGTCCAAATCACCCTTCTTAAAGAAAATCCAACCCAAATGCATATGCGCAACCGCATTGGCAGGATGCGCATTCAATTCCGCCAGGCAGCCCTTCATCGCGACTTCCAAATCGCCTGACTTAATCAACGCTTCTATCGCTTCGTCAGATCCAACGCGTTCTGCTTGGCGCGGTTCTTCATTTACGCTTGGCTTCGCGGGCTGGACGTCAACCGCAGCCGGAGTAGCAACCACAATTCCTGCTCGTCTAATTTTCGCTTGAATGACGGCAAGATTGCGACGGGCCGAGTGCAGGCCGGGGTCGATCTCTAATGCTTTCAGTTCAGCCTCTTGTGCACCGGCAAGATCTTGCGTCTGGGCCAGCGCAAGTCCCAGCTCTACATAAGCGGGCGCGTATCGATTATCAAGAGCTATTGCTTTGCGTTCGGCTGCGACCGATTGCTCGTTGAGCCCTCTATGAAGGTATGCGACTCCTAGGTCGAAAAACGCCACTGCATCGCCGGGATTGAGCGCCACCGCGTCCTCGAACTCCTTTTGTGCTTCAACCCAGCGACCCTGCTTAGCAAACTTCTCGCCTGCCAACACTCTGGCTCGAGCGGTCGTAGCGTCTACCTGGTTTTGCGCTTGCGCACTTGACTGAACAATTGAAAACAGGCTAAGTGACAGAGAAAGAGCGGGGACGATCAGTTTGCGCATGATTACTTCTCGGTTACCAAAATAGACAACTAGTCAATGATAACTGCAAGAATCTTTCATCAGACATTCACTGTTGTTAGAACTATTTATGATTGCTATGCTCAACATAACGAGTCAGCCCTGTGATCAATTGCGCATCAAGAACCAGCTCCGAGGGATTCTAAATGATCGCTTTCAGCAATCAAACACTTTGGATGTCGATCTCTCTACTGATCATATACGGGGGAGTCGTATCAACAGGCTCAATCGGGCAAGAAGCAGCAAGCACCGGCAGTGATTCCGCCAACAACGCCGGCGTAACACTCCGTTCTTCACCACTGGTAATACCAAGTACGCTACCTCCGCAACTCGCCCCGCGCCCGCCGATTCCTCGCCCCGAACCGATAACCGCACCAGCTCCAAAGCCTGGCAGTATTAAGCGGGAGCCGTTAGCCTGGCGAGCAAAAGCCAAGTTGCGGCCAATGGCGTCATCAGCAGCCCCGATTCAATCGCGAAAACTGAGCACAGAGCTAACCAGGACCTTTCATGCTGGACTGGACGACACGTTCTTGGCGGTAGTAGCTGCCTGCCCAATGGCCGGACTGACACTCAACGAAGTGAACTCCGCCGCCGGCATGCTTGCAGCCGGCATAGACAACAGCGCTGACCGCGATGCTCAAGTACAGATAAATCTCGAGGAGAGGATTTCCGGACAAACTACAGTACATCTCACCCTGCTTGGTCCGCACACACATCATCGGCTGCTGCAACCGAAAATTCTTGACCTGGTAGAAGCCAGCTTGGAGTCCAAACGCTTGCACTAGAGGAGTGATTGGGATGTCGATAGTGCTTGGAATTACAGGGACGATTGGCTCTGGAAAGTCAGCGGTCGGAAAGATACTTGAAACACTTGGAGTACCAGTAATAGATACGGATGAAATCGTGCATGAGCTGTTGACCTGCTCGGGAAACGTTCGAACAGCAGCAATTGAACGATTTGGACAGGGCATCTTGCGAGACGATGGCAGCGGAGAGATCGACCGCAACAAACTTGGAGCAATCGTGTTTTCGGACCAACAAGCCAGACGCGATCTTGAATCAATCGTCCATCCAGCAGTGCTTGAACAATACAGGCTGCGCGCGCGCCGGCAATCCGACCAGCCCGTCGTAGCCGTTCTCGTACCTCTCCTATTTGAGGCCGGAATTGAATCCGAGTTCGATCAGATTTGGACAGTTATAGCTAGTGAACAGGTGCTGCGCGAACGCCTGGCCAGAAGGGATAACTTGAGCAACAATGATATTGAAAGGCGCTTGATGGCACAGCTACCTCAAGCCACCAAAGCAGAGCGCGCGCACCAAACAATTGACAACTCCAAATCACTGGATGAAACAAAACGGCAAGTAGAGCTTCTGTTAAACGGCTTGATTACAGACAAGCAGTAGTTTCTATTTTTCCAGTATTTTGAGAAATTTCACCAACCAACCATGTTGTGTAGGCGCTATACGGCCTGGCATTCCGCCTGGGCTTAGCGGCAACGGAGCATGAGCTGGTGTTATATTGCTTCCGCATTCGCCACAGAACTTAGCTGACGGCTCCAACGGCGCACTGCAGAGTGGACACGATGGAATACGAATCCCAAGATGGTAGCCGCACTCTCCACAAAAGCGCGCATTTGGCTCGAGAAAGACACTGCAGTTCGGACACTGAAATTCTGCCTCGCTCAAATGAAGTCCCGCATCTTGAACTTTCTCTTCATTCGCAAATTCAGTCGCCTCCATTTGTGCTGACTGCGAAATCACGCCGGACGCAGTAGGTAAACCCTCTTCAGCCGGGGAATCAGATTGGATGTCCTGGGATTCAGCACGAACATAATCGATCTGCTCGAAATAATCGATTTGTTGATCTTCGTACCGAGTGGGAATAGTCTGCGCCTGCTCCAAGTAAGCCGACTCCATCGCAGGATGTACGTACTCGATGTGGGTCTGCTGTTGAGGGAAGACCTGAGCTTCTGAAGCCATTTCCGACTCGATCAGGGCCGGCATTTGCTGAGACGACAACTCTTGTTGAGGCCATGCTGAAGACTCTGCTGACTGCGCAGCGTAATGCAATCCTTGGGGAGGCTCCGGCTGAACCACTGGTGCTGCTTCTTCATTACTCGGTCTAACAGGAGCAGCTTTGGAAGGCGGCGGAGCAGAAGCGGCCGAAACGGACTGCTCGCTGGGAGCTGCCGGTCCAACCTGTTTTCCCTGAGCCAAGGGGGTGCTCATGCGACTCGCCGTATCTTCGAGATATTGATCGAACGACGCCTTCGACGACTGCTTAAACCCACCAAGCGGCTTCTTCGCCGCCTCCACCGCCCATTCACTGTAGGGTAAGGATTGAGTCTTTCCAACCGAGTCTGATTGTGATTCTGAAACCGCCTCAGTCCGAACTGTTTCTTGTCCGGGCAATTGCGGTTGAGACGGATACTCCTGTGCAGCCTCTATTGGCACTACCGGTTTGCCAGCGGCCGGAGCGGCCGGTTGCATCTTTGATGGAAACGGCGGTTTTTCCGCTCCAGGCTCCGGCGGCTGGGTCGGTGGCACTTGGGTTGGAGCCGGCGGTGGTACCGGTGCTTGAGCTGCTACTCTTGGCGCTGCCGGCGGCGGCGCTTGTACCGGCACCGGCGGCTGGGTCGGTGGCACTTGGGTTGGAGCAGGCGGTTGTGCCGGTGCCTGAGCCGCTACTCTTAGCGCTGCCGGCGGCGGCGCTTGTACCGGCACCGGCGGCTGGATCGGTGGCAC
>JAGVKB010000141.1 GCA_020050835.1 Candidatus Obscuribacterales bacterium
CATCACCCTCTTCCGCGTGCAGTACAATGCTTTCCACTGAGCACCGGCACTCAGTTGGAAAAGTTCGCCATGCCAAACCTTTCACGACTTGTCTCGACAGCAGCTGTGTTGTTTGTGGTGCTAGTAACAAGCGCGGCCAGTCGCATTTTCACCCATCCACCGAGCGAGTCGGCAAACTTGACGCTCTGGGCTTGGGACCGGTACGAGGATTTAAGCTTTTTGAAAGAACGCTCTGAAGCTGTCGCTTACTATGCCGGAACAATCTTTCTAACCGACGGCGGGACACTGTTTAAACCACGACTGCATTCACTCAACCTGCCGGAAGGAGTCGTGGTGACACCCGTGTTTCGCATAGAAAGCCGATGCTCGGGAAAGGCACCACCCAACTCGGCAAATCAGGAAGTAGTCAGCATAGTCAAGCGCTATCAAACTGAGCATCGCTGTCAGAAGATTCAAATAGACTTTGATGCCCGGCAATCAGAGCGTGAATTCTACGCCTGCGTCTTAAAGCTCATGAGAGATGAACTTGCGCCGAACACCTATATCACCATCACAGCCTTAGCTTCCTGGTGTCTGGATGACCGGTGGCTGGCAGAAGGAAGAGCCGAACCGGACGAAGCGATAGTCATGCTATTTAGCATGGGGTCTTTCGGAAACGAAGTGTTGTCTTTATTGCGCACCAGAAGGCTTTCGGCGGGCGGGCATATTAAAATTTCCATCGGAATTTCGGCTAATGAGAGTTTCACTAATCGCCGTCTAAAGGAACTTGCAATCTTCAGAAGAACAGACCGAGTGTACATTTTCAATTCTCTGCCCTGGACACAATCGCGTTTCAAAATTATCAATGACGAGGTAAAGAGCCGATGAAAAGAGCGGTAGAATGCAGCCTGACAATTTTTCTGATTGCATGGCTCTCACTGGCACCGATACTACCGGCAATGGCATGCGCGCCAATTTTTCCAGTAGCTATTATCTGCAACACTTCCCATCCGGACTTGCCGCTTAAGAAGCTGGCAGCAGGAAACCTGGGCATCATACAGCCCGCCTGGGCAAAATCCTATCTCTGCGTCGCTTACCGTTATCTGACCGACAACCCGCTAGACACCGCTGAACAAGCCAGTATCTTGCGATTGTGGCACGCAAGACTCAAGAATGCTACCACCTGGTCTGGAGACGACAGCGTCGACCAGGTCGACGAGTATCTGAAACTTCGCGCAAAAGCATTGGGCATCAATGACAGAAAGTCACCAAGCCAGTACAGCCCGTTCGACGAGTATAGCTCCAGGCAAAACATCAGATCAGACGCATTCCTGGTCGCCACCCGCGCATTACAGGAACGCACAAAACGTTACGGGTTGAAGAGCTCTGTGGTTCGCGAATGGATCAAAGGACAAGATGCCGTTTTCGGAATCGGAACCGAAGGAAAGGGAACAATACCCAATCCATTAAGCGGCTCCTTCGATGTCCTATCTCAAGCAGATCGCGCTTATCAGATTGCCGCCGCGACATTCTATACCAGAGACTACTCAAGGGCAGCCCAGCTGTTCGAGAAAATTGCCGGCGACGCGCAATCCCCCTGGAGAGTCTTAGCTGCGTATTTAGTAGCGCGCTGCAAAATGAACGAAGTGTTGCCGGATAGCCAAAAAGACTCTCGCGTCCAAGTCCTGTCTTACGTTCAATCGCTAATAAAGACAGCGAAAAATCAGGACATGAAAGAGGATCTGATGGATCTGTGGTGCCCGCTCAGGTACAGCCAGATGAGCAGAGCAGAGCTTCTAAATTATCTTGTGAAATCAGTCACTTCCAGACATTGCCAGCGCTTCGGCGGCGATGTCGGCGATCTGACTTACACTATGGATGAAGCGCCAGCCACCACTGGCAGCAGCGACCAGAACCAAGATGCCAGCAAACAACACCAGGAGGATTTTTTGCTGGCGCAGGAAGACCTCACTGATTGGCTGGAGACCATTCAACAAACCGATGTCGATTTCGATTACTACAACGACGACGAGAAAAAACAATTCAAGGAAGACAGGAAAAGAAGCTCCGCTCATGCGATCGAACAGTGGCGCAAGCTACATTCCCTCCATTGGCTGGTCGCGGCCATCTGCTGCAACGGATTGCGCGCGCCTGACGTAAACGATCTACTCGAAGCAGCAATGAAAGTACCGACGACATCGCCGGCCTATTTAACAACCAGCTTTTTTATCATCGACGCGCTGATCGGCAGCGGAAAAGCAGCCGATGCGCGGCTGCGCTTGAAAGCCGTTCTGGCAAGGAAGGACTTGTCCCCAACTACCGGCAATCTCTTCAAGGGCCAGCTGCTTGCCGTTGCTTCGTCCGTCGAGGACTATCTCAGCAATGCATTTGCCACTCCGCCGGAGTTGAGCCTGAATTCGCTCCTCATGCCTAAGAATTTCATGAACATTGAAAGTCTCGGGAAGTATCATTTCGAAGCGCCGGTGGCCGATCTCGAAGTAGCCAAGGACCTTAATCGAAACTTGCCATTGTCAGCGTGGCTTAAGCTAGCGAAGAACAAGGCGTTAGATTGGCAGTTGCGCCGGCGAATAGTTCGTGCTGCCTGGCTGCGAGCACAACTGCTCGAAAAACCGGAGGCGGCAGCTGAGTTGTCGGCCGATCTTGCCAGCGGCTATCCCCGTTTGAGTGGACTTATTCAGCAATACCTCCAGGCGCCGGAACCAGCGACCAAGCGGTTCGCGCTGGTCTGCCTGATTCTCAAGAACTACGGCATGAGCCCTTACCTCGAAGCCGGAGTCGAACGGCATGGCGAGACGATCGACACCTTCGACGAATACAACGACAACTTCTGGCTGCCACTGCCGCAGACGGAAAAGAAACCGGACTCCAGGGACTCAGACCTCACCGATTATCTGGGAGTCCAGCAATCCAGCTCAAATCCGCTCATGAATTGCCTGACGGGTTATTACAGTCCAGGGATCAGGCGACTTTTATCCAAACAAGACCAGGCGAAAGCCGATAGTGAGCGAGCGCAGATCTTGAAAAACCATCCCTCTCGATTTCTCGGACAGTCCGTGTTTGACTGGCAAAAAACACATGCAAACGATCCGCTCATTCCAGAGATGCTCTATAGAATTGTTAGACTGCCGAAATGGAGCCAGCGCACGCCGCTAGGCAGCGAGTATTCTCGCAAGGCCTACAGCATGCTTCACTCCCAGTACGCAAAATCGAGCTGGGCCAAGAAAGCGGTGAGCTGGTACTAAGTGTGAACTATCTTGCCGTTTAAGCCTCCGGCAGATCAAATCAAGTCAAAATATTGTATCCTGGCTTGCTCGTAAGCACTTGCGCACAGGTACAAACAGTATGACTTCCAACCTTAGACGCCTAATTTTCTTTTCGCAATTTAGCGCGCTCAGTTTATCGAGTCTTTTGATCGGCAATCTAACTGCTGCCGTCGCGCAAGTGCCCGGCATTCCGATGCCCGGAGCTACCACGCCAGCCTCTACGGCGACCACCCCCGGCAGTGGGACCGTACTGAGCGGTCAAGTTAAGACCGATATCGCACCGGCCGAAAAGCTTTTGTCACAAGGGAAGTACTCAGATGCCGAAGGCATCTTCCGCGAGCTGCTAGTCAACAATCCAGCCGACATTCAAGCCACCGCCGGATTGGGAATGGCACTTGCCAAGCAATTTAAACTCGATGGTGCCGACGATCTGTTCGACCGTGTTCTCAAGCAGGATCCAAACAACGCTCAATCCTATGCAGGAAAAGCAACCGTGCTGCTCAACCGTTTGCAATCTTCATCCGGCTCGATTCGCTCGCAACGGGATTCCATTCTCAAACAAGCGGAGCAATACGCCAGCCAAGCCACTCGCCTGGCTCCGGCCAGCGGTGAAGCTCATTTCGCGCTTGGTCAAGTGTACAAAGAGCAGGAGCGCGCTGATGAAGCCGCCAGCGAATTTCGCAACGCCATCAGCTTCGATCCAAATATGTCATATGCATATTCCTCGCTCGGCTCCATCAAGTTAGACCAAAACAGCCTGGCGGAAGCCTCGGAGAATTTCAAACGCGCCATCGACCTCAACTCCGGCAATTCGACCGCACACTACGGGCTCGGTGCAGCGCTCTTAAAGCAGAATCGTCCTGACGATGCGATTCAAGAATTGAATACATCGCTCTATCAGTTTCCCAACAGCTGGCCGACAAGAATGGCCTTGGGTCAAGCTTATCAAGCCCAAGGAAATTCCGCTGCCGCGCTCAAAGAGTATCAACTCTCCACTCTGATCAAGCCGGAAAACGCCGACCCTTACCTGCGCATGGCCGATATTCGCGAAGAGCGAGGCGATCTCGAGCTGGCCTTGGCGGATCTTCATTCCGGACTCACTCAGGCACCATACAATCTCGATCTTCGTCAGCGAATTGCCGACGTTACATTGCGTCTGGAAAAACCGGACGATGCGATCAAAGCTTATCGAACGATTCTCCAGATGAGCCCTAACAATCCAGCGGCCGTCAAAGGGCTCAGTCAAGCGCTCTATCTCAAGGCTCAGAAAGCTGCAGTCGGAGCGCTGCTCGCCTCCAACGACTACGAAGCTGCTCTATCGACTCTCGATGAAGCAATTAAGCTAAATCAAAACGACATGGAGCTATTGCTGGCGAAGGCCAAGTTAATGTCGCTGGCGGGCGCCAAACCCGATCTTTCAACCATGGGTCAACCGACCAATGATGGTCAGAAAGTCGCATACGCTCAAGCGCTAATGGCAGCGGGCGACTTTCAAAAAGAGACAGAGCTTTTGCAATCAGTAGTCGGCGACCAAACTGATGCCAAACAATCTTATGCGCTAGCTGATATCGCCTTGATGATCAGAGATCTTGACAATGCGGAAGCTGCCTATAAAAAAGGGTTGTCGCAATCCGGATCGCCAGATCGCGGGCAGCGCGGGCTGACTCAGATCACTCAGTTGAGAAAGACAGCGCAGGACGATGTTCCGGTGGCCGATGAGTTGTACAAGAAGAAACAGTTTGAAGGTGCGGTAGCAAAGTATCGTGAAGCATTGGCGAGCAACCCCAGACTGCCCGATGCCAGATTCGGCCTAGCGCGCGCGCTTGAAACTACCCCCAAAGCCAATTCGGCAATGTTGGATGAAGCTGTCATGCAATATCAGTATTACCTTACGATGAAGCAAGACCTGCCGCAGAAAGACAAGGAAAAACTGGTGACGCAATGCGCCAAGCTCACCGACAAATCAGCCAAGTTGAAGCAGAAGGAAACCAAGTCTAAGCGCTAAACACAAGCGTAAGGACCGAATGTACTGTGGTATAAGGCCAGAAGCAATCGCAACCAGGGCCGAATATCATGAGTTTGATCTGGAAATGTTTATTACCGCTGCTGTTGGCAATGGCAATCCAGCAATCTGGGGCGATCGCCCAACCGGCCGGCGCAGGAGCGCCAGTTTTGATCGCCATCAGTCCGGAAGTGCGCAGCATGTGCGAGCAGGCTGAGCAATTAATCAATTCTCGCCGCTTCAACGACGCCGAACAGCTACTCAGGCGCGCAGCCACAATCGATCCAAACTGCGCCGAAGTACACGGCTATCTGGGAATGGCATACCAGAACAGCCAGAAGACGAAGCAAGCAATTGTCGAGTATCAACAAGCGTTGCAATTAGGACCGCAAATGTCCTTTCTCAACGTCAATCTGGGCAACTGTTTTTTAAACATCGGTCAATCGGACGAAGCAGTGCCTCATTTCGAACGGTACCTCCAGGAGAATCCCAATGCTCCGGACGCGGCCCAGGTTCGGATGTCAATACAACAAGCGGGGACGCGCAAAGGACAGCAAGACTTGCAGTCAGTTGTGCAACAAGGGCAGTCGCTTCTAAACCAACATCGCTACAACGAGGCAAGACAGGCATTCGAGCAGGCGGTGTCCGCAAAGCCGGACTGGGCGCCGGGACACTTTTTCCTGGGCTATGCTCTTGCCCAATCTGGTGATCACCAGCAAGCTATAAGCCAGTTTCAAAGTGCATTGCAATTCGACCCAAACATGAGCGAAGCAGTGATGAACATCGCTTCCAATTATCAAAGCCTCGGCGACTCCGACTCGGCTATTACCTGGTACGAACGATTCCTTCAACAGAACCCCGGCTCGCCAAAGGCAGGCGACATACGCAACAGAATCAACGGCTTGCGCCAGCAAGCGAGCAAACAGGGGCAGCAGCCGCGACAACAATCCTTCTTACCGCCAGCGGCAAGCGCTGCCGGAAGTGGTACCGGCAGCGGTGCCAACCCGCCGGCCAATCGCAACAGTCAAGCTGCTGGTCTTTTTGCCGACAGCGATCCCTATGCCGGCATGGTGCCACCTGGTGCCTCTCTGCCGGCCGAGTCCGCAGCCAGCTCTGTCGGGCAGGGAGCACAAGGCGGGCAAAATTCGTTCCGCCGGTCTGCCCAACCGGGACAGGCAGGGCAATCTGCTGATGACTACCTGGAATCCGCCGTATCCGATGGCAAGTGCTTCCGCTGGTCAGCCGACAAAATGCCAATCCGCGTGTACATCTATCCAGGCGCCGGCACGACTGACTACCGCGACTCGTTTGCCCGCGTGCTGGCCGATTCGTTTTCTGTCTGGCAGAAAGGAGCCGAGAGCCGAGTCTCATTCTGGATCGTTCAAGATCCAGCTCAAGCCGACATAACCTGTGATTGGACCAGTAATCCCGCCACCATTCAAAATGCCGGTGGCGGTGGAGAAGGTGGGTTAACAAAACTCTCCGGTCAAGCCGAACCTGACGGCCACAACGTCAAAATCGTCAGAGCTAGAATATCGCTGCTTACGAAGCCGCGTGGCGCCATGCCGATCAGCGACGATGAAATGAAGAAGGTCTGCTTGCACGAAATTGGCCACGCGCTCGGCTTGAACGGGCACTCGAATGACAATCATGATGTAATGTTCTTTTCTGAATCACCGTCAGTTTGGCCGGCGCTCACAAAGCGAGACAAAGCGACAATCTGCCGGCTTTATGCAAACTATCCCAAGACAGTAGATGCGGTCCCTGTTCGCTAAAGCAATCGGACTAAGTCAACTTCTAGCTGCCAGGTCTGCGGTCAAGCTCAACTGCAACCTGATCGCACTTGTGGTGCGCGCAGCAGTTGCTAAAACGTCGATTGTCCGCGTTGGCCTTGATGAGCAAAAGACTGCCCAGCACTGTCATTACAATATGCATCGACTGATCGATTGCGTGACCGAAGAAATTGGCTACAAAAATAGAACTGAAGCCAATCGCCATCATCGCCAGCACGCTCTTCTTGCGGTGCTTGAGAAAGCCGGGAATCAAAGATGGTGCACAAAGTACGAGCGCGATAAACGCCACCAATTGATCGCTCAGTCCATGATAAATCTGATGTATACCGACCAGCGGCAGAACCAGCAGCGCAAGCGGAATCACAATGCAATCAACCAGGCAGACGATCGGTCCCACAACTGCGAGCAGCTCTAGAGCAGACTTGATTCGACTGGTTGACTCTTCCTGCTGTTCCAAATGGAGCCTCACCCGACTTGTTTGCAATCCGTTTGCGTCACCATAGCACGGCAGCTCACCGAATGGCGAGCATCTCTGGCGCTTCCTGCCCTTCAGGCAGTCCATCCTTAACAACACTGAAAGATAAATCCTGGTCTTGGTTAGCGCGGTCTTTAGTGGAGGACTCTGTTTGTCGCTCGTCTGCAAACAACCAGCCAAACAGAAGTAATCCGGCCGCTCCGGCGGCAAGCTGTGCCACGATGTAAGCTGGTACATCAACCAGTCGAATCCCGGTCAATGTATCGGTGAGCACCCGTGCGACAGTCACAGCCGGATTTGCAAAACAGGTTGAGGAAGTAAACCAGATTGCACCGGCTACATAAAAACCAACGGCAAATGGAGCAAGAGAAGGTTTGAACTTCCCGGCACCGAAAATGACACCAAGCAAACCCAGCGTTGCGACAAATTCTCCCAGCCATTGTCCGGAGCCTGTGCGCGCAGTTTGTGACAGAACGATCGCCGGCAATTCGAACATCAAATTGGCGACAATCACGCCGGCACTAGCGCCGGCGACCTGAGCCAGGATGTAAGGCATTACCGCGCCCCACCTCAACTCTTTACGGACGGCAGCCGAGAGGGTAACAATTGGATTGAAATGACTGGAAATCCCACCGAATGCCAGAATCAGCGCGGTCAGTACGGCTCCGGTCGCGAACGCCACCGCCAGTACGGCGAGAGCGACATTCCCGCTGGCCAGCTTGCTGCCCAGTATTCCCGAGCCAACAACAGTAGCTAACAGAAATGCGGTCCCCAAGAATTCGCAAACAAGCGCTCGCAACGAAGGCATGACTATCCATCACCTCACGCAGAGAAGATTTCTTCAACCACGGGACTTGCACCCCGAACCAGGAAAGCCTACACGACCGTTGCAAAATGCTCAAGCCCGACCGATTAGCCAGAGCGCTTTCGAGGTACTGGCTGGCAGGTGCTGCAATGACATATAAGTTGTAGCGGTTGACCCGCTTCTGGGTAGAAGTACAGGTGGAGGCAAGGCGAACGCTCTGGCGCAGTGGCCGTATGGCAGGCATGCAAAATAATTTATCCTGGCTATCCAATCTGAGAGTATTTCAAAAGGGTCTGGTGCTGGTCGGAGTACCGCTCGTCCTTAATTGCGCGTTCGTAGGAATGTTGTTTCTGCTTGTGCTGCAAGCGGATAAAGAGCGACAAGAGGAAAATCGACACAGAAAGATTGCCGAAAACACAGCACGCGTAATGATGTTGCTCTACGACGCCGGTTATTCACTTCACCGGGCGTTTACAGAGATGGAGCCGAGCCTGTTTGCCAAATTCAAACAAGATTTGGTCCAGTTCATGCAGACCCGGCAAGAACTTCTGGTCCTGGTAGATCAGGACCCATCCACCAAAGCCAAGTTTCATAAGCTGACCGCCAACATGGACCCAGTACGATCCTACCTCCCAATCGTCACCGGTATGGCTCAGCACAAACTGTCGCCATACAAACTGATACCGATGTTTGCCAAGATCAGGCAGGATGTCAAGATCAGCTCAGTCGAAATGACCGCCGGCTACAGGCAGATTCTTGCCGAGTCTGACCGCTACCTGGAGAACAGTCCGAAGAAGCAAGCCGCGTTGCGCCAACTTCAGTTTGCCATTCTCTTCGGCGGAATGCTGACCAATATCTCAGTTGCACTCCTCCTGGCGCAGTTTTTTATGATTAACATCGTAAAACGGCTGAAGATAATGACTGATAACACTGTTCGACTGGCAAACGAACAGCCGCTCAATCCGCCGCTTATAGGCAAGGATGAAATCGCCGAGCTAGATGCCGTTTTCCACCGAACCGCCGAAGCGCTAATGCTGGCGGCCAAGAAAGAGCGGTCCGCGTTCGACAACGCCAGTGACGTAATCTGTGTGCTGGATAGCGACGGTCGATTTACAAGGATCAACGCCGCTTGCTCGAGACTCTGGGGACATCCACCGGAAAGGTTGATTGGAGCTTTTCTAACCGACTTCATTGCGACCGAAGATCGCGAATCAACTAATCAAGCGATTCGATTCGTGCAGTCTGCTGCCCCCTCTACCGAGTTTGAGAATCACCTTCAGCACAGTGATGGTCATCTCATCAATGTTCTCTGGTCAGTTTTTTGGTCGGACACCGAAAGCTCGCTCTTCTGCGTTGCCCACGACATCACTGAACGCAAGCAAGCTGAACGGATGAAGCAAGAATTCCTCGCCATGGTCAGCCATGACCTCAGGAGCCCGCTTACCTCCATTTACGGCGTTTTCCAGCTGATGAGCGCAAAAGCTTTCGGTGAACTGCCGGAGATGGCCGCTTCGAAACTCGGCATGGCATCGAAGAACGTCAATCGATTGCTCACATTAGTCAACGACTTGCTCGACATCGAAAAACTCGAAGCCGGTCAAATGGAGCTCGAACGAACCCACACCTCAGTCGCTGAGCTGCTGAAGCGCTCCGGACAGGACGTCGAGGCTCTGGCCGAACAAAAAAGGATCGATCTGGTGATCGACTGCACAGCCAACGAATTTGCGCTTGACCTCGACCGAATGATGCAGGTATTGGTCAATCTTCTGTCGAATGCCATCAAGTTCTCGCCGGAGGGCGGAACAGTCACTCTTACCGCGAAGTCAACGCCTTCCGGGTTGGAAGTCAGCGTGCGAGATCAAGGCCGTGGCGTACCAGCCACCCATCGCGAAGCGATCTTCGAACGCTTCAAGCAGGTTGAAGCTGCAGACGGAAAACGCAAGTCAGGCACCGGCTTGGGGCTACCAATCTGCAAGCAGATCGTCGAACTGCATGGTGGAACAATTGGTGTCGAAAGTGTCGATGGCATGGGCAGCACATTCTGGATCAAGATTCCGCCACAAGTACACGAGTTAGAAACCACCAGGCTCGCCGCCTTGCCAAAGATCAATCTGCGCGAGAGGAAACTACCTGAGAAGCAACGCGGACCGATTACAGAGTGCGACGAGACAAAGCCGACTCCGAGACTTGGCAGACTGTCGCTGGCGCAAAAAGGAACTATTCTCGTCGTCGTGCCGGTCGTGCTCGGATTGCTGTTCGTGGTGACACTGACAACGGTGCTAACTCGCGCCGATCAAGAAACCGCAGTCGAGCGCCACAATCGAGCGATTGCGCTCAATGCCAGCAGGCTCCTCAACCTGATGTACGAGATGGGAACTGCAATGGCATCAGCGAAGACTCCGGCGGAGTTTGAACGCTACATAGTCTATTCGCGCGACATTCCAATCGTGAAAGTTCGATTGGAAGAGCTGACAAAGGACAATCCTCATTTACGCGAACTGGTAGATCAGATCGAAGAAGTCCTGCAAGCACCGCTGGAGTTTACGGCCCGAGCCAGAGAAGTAATCAGACAACGCGGGCTTTCCTCCTTTTCGATCGGACTGGCCTTTCACGACCACGAGCAGCTCGAGCCGATCGTTGCACAGCTCGTTCCGCTAATAAACGAGCTCGTATCCGAGGCAAAGAAGATGGAGTCTTTCAGCCCGCAACGGCTGGCCGACCTTCGCTTGATTCAGGGCGAGATACTTTTGGCAGCAGTGGTATTCAGCATACTCACATCAATCATGCTGGCCGTCTTTTTCAGCCGCGGAGTGACCAGCCGTCTCTATACTTTGCGTGAGAATACACAAAGATTGATCAAAGACGAAGAGCTCAATCCACCGCTCAGAGGCAGCGATGAGATTGCGCACCTCGATCAAGTGTTTCATTCGATGGCGCAATCGCTGCGAGAATCCAGGCAGAAGGAGCGCGCAGTTTTCGACAATTCTCAAGACGTAATCTGCGCATTGGACGACAACGGCGTATTCCAGCAGGTAAATCCCGCCTGCGAAAGGATGTGGGGATTTGCAATCGAGGAGTTACTAAACCGGCCGGTCACAGAGATACTCTCGGCCGATGACGTCAAGCTCACCGTGCAAGCGATCGAAAGCAAAAACCGGGACCGTGAGCCGAGGACTTTCGAGAATCGTGTCGTTGGCAAAGATGGGTCTCAGCGCTACATGTTGTGGTCTGTTTCCTGGTCTGCCAGCGATCAACTGCTTTTTTGCACCGCCCACGATATCAGCAAGCGAAAGGAGCTGGAGAGATTGAAACAAGATTTCCTCTCGATGGTCAGCCACGATTTGCGGACGCCTCTGACAGCGATCATGGGTGTGTCCAAGCTGGGCGCCGTCGGCGCTTTCGGGGCGTTGCCGGAGAAGGCGACGCAGCAGTTGAACGTGGTTACACGCAACGTCGATCGCCTGCTAAATCTCATTAACGACTTATTGGACATTGAAAAACTCGAGTCCGGACAGATGCAATTGACCATCGAAGACATTGCGGCCAATAGCGTGCTAGAACGTTCTTTGCAGGCGCTCGACAATTTCGCAGAGCAAAAGCAGGTCAAATTAGTCGCCGAGCCCACCGATGCCCACATCGCTGCTGATGCCGACCGATTGATCCAGGTGATGGTAAATCTCCTGTCAAACGCCATCAAGTTCTCGCCGGAAAACGGCACGGTCACGTTGTCAGCGGTTGAGCATCCAGGCTGCGTCGAGATCCGTATCAGCGATCAGGGTCGCGGCGTTCCCGATTCATTCAAGGACAAGATTTTCGAGCGCTACAAGCAAGTGGAAGCCTCAGATGGCAAACGCAAGTCCGGCACAGGATTGGGATTGCCGATCTGCAAGCAGATTGTGCTAAGTCACGGCGGAACAATCGGAGTCGAGAGCGAAATCGGCAAAGGAAGCACGTTCTGGTTCAAGATTCCGACGTCGGCAATCTCCTAATTTTTAATGCCTGCCCTGGCAGTCGCCCCACATGCACCAGCAGCGCCTCTTTAGCTCCCCTTCTAGTATCTCAAACGGAATCAACGAGCTGCCACAGCATGGACCCTTAACTGCCTACGGAACTTGCAATGGAAATCTCAGGCTGCGCCCCGCACGGCATTCATTCTGGTCAATACCGGAAGTAGTTGAGCGGCAGACTGGAAGCGATCCGATACCTCCATCTGTGTACATGATTCCACCACTTCGTTTAAATCCTCCGAGATATTCGGATTCTTGTCGCGCGGGCATGAAGACGACAGCGCCTCCGGCTCCAGTCCGGTCAACAAGTAATGAAGAGTGCCCCCGAATGCGTAGATATCGCTTTGAATGACAGCCTTGCCTCGAAACTGTTCGGGTGAAATGAAAGCCTGCTTGCCGACGAAGGTACCGGTGGCGGTGCCAAGAAATTCATTGGCGGCGCCAAAATCGATCAATACCAGACTGCCGTCATCCTTAAGCACCAAATTATCCGGAGTAAGATCTCGATGAAGAATTGGCGGCTCTTGTTCGTGAAGATACTTCATCATCTTCACAACCTGCACCGCCCAATCGAGTACCACCGTCTCGTTAACTGGCCCGTTTTGTTTGACGTACTGACGCAAATCCTGCCCGCTGGCATACTCCAACAACATATAGTGACGGCCGGACTCGACAAAATAGTCCAAGACTTTGACAATGTTGGGATGCTTGAGCTTCATCAACGTGTGCGCTTCTCGCTCGAACAACTCGAGAGCTTTCTCTCTCATTCCCACCGTGCTGTCCTCAGGTACTACTGACTCCTTTAGAACGACCAGTCGCTTGTCGTCGAGCTGGCAAAGATAGACCGCCGAGAATCCACCCAACGCAAGCGGTCTGACCACTCGCAATGAACCGGAGCGCAAAATTTGACCGCTTTCCAGCGGCATGAACACCGCCGAACAAAATCGTCTCTGCAACTCCTCTTCCCACATCTCCGTGTAGCTTCGAACGGCAGCATCAGAAACATCGCAGTGAATCAACTTGGCGAGATCCTGCAACTGGGGATCACGCTCGCAATGCAATCCCCAAATGTCAATTGCGAGCAAGATCTGCTCGAGTTGCTCTGCACTGATGCGGGACAAATCAATCTTAATCGGTGCCCCTGACTGACGGTAAAACAGCAATTGCTTCCTGCGCCAAGGTCCCGAGCTCTTTCCCAAGATCTGAACCTTAAATACGTTCTCCCAAGGGATACTTCGGTTGAAAACTAGCGGATTTGAAAAGGAGGGCAGCTTCAATCCGAATTGTGAAAGGATGAGGCTGTCATTCGACAACAGTCGCACTGAAATCAAGCCGATGATCGGAACCACAGTGCACAGGGAGAATCCAGCCAGAATTCCAAGCGGCTCGGTCGATGACGAATGACTTCCTGTGAAAATGGTAAGTAGCATGAAAGTCAGTGGAATTAGCGCTACCGGCATCACCACTCCCCATAAGGGAAACGTGAATCTGTAGGCAGCCAGCAACGCTGCTCGAGCATTGCTCTCATAATGAGCTCTCACAATCAGTTCTGCCATTAGCCGGTCTGCTCCCTTTTGAGAATCACTGGCTCTCGCTCTCTTGCCAGAGAGACTACGCAATCATCGCCGACGGTTTCAGGCTGCTGGCTTAAGCCATCGGATGCGCTTGCCTCGCGCTGCTGTAACAAGCCAGCCTGCTTCGCGGAGCTCACATTATCATCAATCTCGCCCTCACCAAGTAACGCTGCTCTTAGCGCCTCTACCGAGTCGAATCGTTTCGCGCAAGACAAGGCTGTACATTTCCGGATGATGCTGTTGAGCTCAAAAGAAACATCACAACCCAGCTTTCTTACATCTGCAACTGCAATCGGTTCCGGCTCCTGTCCTGAAAGCAAGAATGACATGGTAGCGCCCATGGTGTAGATGTCGCTTTGCATGCTGGCTTGGCCGCGAATCTGCTCCGGTGGCAGATAGGCATGCTTGCCTACCACTGTGCCGGTTGTACCTGACTCTAGTTGGTGAGCAACATTGAAATCAATCAACTTCAACTTGCCCGAATTGCTCAAGATCAAATTGTCCGGCGTGAAGTCTCGATGCACCACTCCCTTGCCGTGCAGATATCTCAAAACATCGCACATCTGCAATGCCAATGCGTGCACCAGCTCCTCAGAGATGGGGCCATTTTCCTGAACGACCTGCTTAAGATTGCGACCGTCGATATGCTCGAGGACGAGATATCCGCGATGATCTTCGACAAAATGGTCGATCAACTTAACAATTCGGTCCGAATCGAACTGCACAAGCAACTTGGCTTCCTGCTGGAAGCGCTCCAGCGCTTGTTGCCGCAACGTCTGATTGCCGTAAACAGGCAGGATGGTCTCCTTCAAGACGACCTCCTGGCCGGTCTCCTGGTTGGCCGCGTTCCGCTCCTTGCAAAGATACGCCAGCCCCTGCCCGCCAGTGCCAAGACGCTTCAACACTTCATAGCGCCCTTCTCCCAGTACCTGGCCCGGAGTAAGCGGCTCGAGACTCTTTCTTTCCGGAGGAGTAGTCAACGATTGCAACCACAATTCAGTATAGCTACGTTGCTGCTTCGGCATCATCGCCTCGGTCAGCTCAGACTCAATCGAGCAATCGGGAGCCATTCGCTCCAGCCCGCTTACCAACCGCACTCTGTCCGCAGCGGACACCGCAGCCAGTTCCAACAGCTCGTCTTGTTTCCCATTTTTGGAATGCAACCTGACCTTCCAGCTTTCCGGTCCAGCCGCTCCTGCCGGCTTGAACAAGCGCGCGGATGTGTAGATTGTCCAGGGCTTCTTGATGGAATACAAAGTCTGTCCAAATACCTCCAGGCTAAACTGCAATCCTTCCGGCGCCAGCGTCAACAAGTTCGGCTTGAGGAGCATTTTGAGCAGCCCGTAGAAGAAAAACGGAACGGCAAGCATAAATGCAATCAGCACCAACGGATTCTTTGAGATGTACTCCATCGAGGCGCTGAACATGTGCCCAGCTTGCTCGCCTAACATTCCGGAAACCTTCGTGCCGATCTCCATCATGAACTTGAAAATGACCGATTTCTGACGTTCGGCCCAGTTGGTCGTCATCGAGTAAAAGTTGTGAGTGCTAGCCAACCAGATCGGGCTCACAAAGAGAAAAGCCAAAACCGGTCCCAATCTCGACCATCGGTAGAGAGTGGCGAGAAACGAGTCCTTCAATTCGAACAGCAGCCGGTGGCTGTTATATGGAATAACCACTCTGTTCGTCTCGTCGTTGGGATTGGTGCGAGCCAGTTTTCGGCATTTCCCCAGCATCCTTACCATCGGATCGATTTTGCAGTCAGGTAAGCGATGCTCCACGAGCCGGAGGAGAACCTCTGAGTCTTGCGCCTTCAAGCGGGTTAACTTCAGCTTGATCGCCCTGTTTGAGGCAAAATTCAAAACAAAATGAGAGGGCAAAACCTGATTGGGACTGTACGACAATCCAACTGATGAAAGCTCAGCCAGCGGATAACTGCGCAGCCCCCAGAAGACGTGACTATCGGTAAACTTAATCTTCTGCTTGAGGACGTCTTCAACGAAATTCACAGCTCCCCAAATCAACACCAGGCTGTATCCGAATTCGTCTACCGCAGACCCGAAGAAAGTAGCGATTGTGCCCCAAATCGGCAGCACGATGTAAGCCCAGATCGGCAAGAGCAGAAATGCTTTCCACCAGAGGGCCACCGTTGAGACGCGGTCAGCGTATGTCAGGACTTTGGTATCTTGCATTCTTCGGCAACAAAAGTCGGCAGGCTAGGCTCCTCATCGTTATTCCCATTGCCGATGGAAGTTATTTAAGAATATTGTGGCAGGAGCCGGACAGCCCGCGCCGCCATAAAACGAGCGGAAACCTTTGTGCGACAAAGAACTACAGACGCCAAACCAAATCGTAGCCGCTTATGATTGAATAGCACTACTGACGGTGTCACGCCTGGCCGCTACAGCAGGGTAACGCCAGCTGCGCTCAGAGCGGAGATTAAGGATGGCGTTTTGGTAACGAGCCGGCAATGATAATCTGGATTTAAGGGATAAAATACCTTTTAGTGTTCAAAATTAACTATTGTTGGCGATCTACCTTGCGCTCAGCGGTACATCACGTAGAATTTCCTCTATGGCAAAAGTACTTGACAGCAGCATCATGATCGCACCCGAGATCACCACTGAGGGAGCAGTTTTGAACAGGGTTCAAATGGCCAGAATCAGCGCCGTTGGAACCGCTGTTCCCAAGACGTTGATGACTAATGAGGCGCTCTCCAAGTTTGTCGACACGTCCGACGAATGGATAGTCACGCGCACCGGAATTCGCCAGAGATACGTGGCCAAGGACGGCGAGACTGCCTCCGACCTCGGCGCCGAAGCGGCCAAGATAGCGCTCGCCAAAGCTGGTGTGAGCGCCGCCGATGTAGATCTGATCATCGTCGCCACAATTACTCCTGATATGGTCCTGCCTGCTACTGCCTGCCTGGTGCAGCACAAGATTGGTGCATCGAAGGCTTGGGGATTCGACCTGAATGCCGCTTGCTCCGGATTTCTGTTCGCGCTTCAGACCGGAGTGCAGTATGTCAGCAACGGCGTGCACAAAAACGTGCTGGTGATCGGCGCTGAAATCATGTCAACGATCATCGATTACACAGACCGGACGACTTGCATCATTTTTGGCGATGGCGCCGGCGCTGTATTGTTGCAGCAATCGACCGCACTCGAAGGCGGTTGCTTTATCGACTTTCTGCACGAAGTCGACGGTTCGGGCGGCGAATTTCTCAATCTGCCGGGCGGCGGCAGCAAGCATCCGACCTCGCATGAAACCGTTGATAAGCGCATGCACTACATTCACCAGGACGGTAAGGCGGTCTTCAAGTTTGCCACCCTCAAGATGTCCGAAATCTGCCTGAGATTGCTGACACGCAATGGTCTGACCGGCAAAGACATCGACCTCTTTGTGCCGCACCAGGCGAACAAGCGCATCATCGATGCCGCAGCGGAAAGGATTGGGGCTCCACCCGAGCGGGTGTTGATCAATGTGGATCAATATGGCAACACCACTGCCGGAACAGTGCCGATTGCTTTGAATACCGCCCTGGAGACCGGAAGATTAAAGAAAGGCGACCTGGTGCTAATGGCAACCATGGGAGCCGGGTTTACCGCCGGAGCGGCCTTGATGCGCTGGGGCTACTAGCAGAAGAGATTTTTCATCTTTCCTTCCGCCCGAACGATCGTTACTGATTGTTCTTTTGCTCGTCTGCCATCCGCTGCAATTCCGCCAGGTCGCGAGCCTTCCATTCCTTAGTTTCGCGGCTCACTTTCTTGACCGAACCCGGTTTTTTGAAATGCTCCATCAGTGACCCTTGCTTCTTCTCGGCCGGAGCGGAGTCCGTCGATGTGCTCGCGGATTCGGGTCGCGGTGACCCGGCCTTGCCGAGCGTAGCATAGAGCGTCTTTGGGCTGCCAGCATCAGACTCTGCGCTGGACGGGCTTTCAGAACGCTGGTGTTGTTGCTCGGGCTGGGCGGCAGGCGCCGAATAAGACTCCTGAGCCGGTGCGCTCGGATACGAAGAGTACTGTTCGCTGGTGTAGACCTGCTCCTCGCGGTAATGCTGTGCAGACGAAGTGTAGGTCTGATCGGCTGCCGGTGGTTGGCTCGAGCTGCTGTCTGGATAGTAGACGGCAAGCGCTTCCGGTAGCGCAGTCGCGGCTTGCGGCGGCAGGCTCGTCGAAGAATCCATGTTGACCGGCGGGGTTGGAGCCGACCCGACAATCGGCGACGCATCAGGCCCGCCGCCGGACGGCGGTACGCCAGGTACTTCGCCAGGTACGCCGAATCCCGGTGCTCCAGGCATTGCGCCGGCGTCCGCGGTGAATCCGCCTGCCGGAGCTTGACTGGACGGAGGCAGGGCGTCAGCCGGAGAGGAAGAGCCGGTATAGGCACCGGGCACTGTCGAAGAGTAAGTCGAACTGTCCGGCGGCAAGCTGCTTCCTCCTGTAGCCGGTCCGGCTTGGGACGAAGTCATACTGTCGGCCGATGAGTAGTTATAGCCAGCGGCTTGAGTGTAACCGCCCGCGTCGACCGGTGACGCGCTGGCATATCCAGCACCGGGAGGACCATCGGCCGCTCCAGCCGGTCCGGCTTGCGCACCGGCATCGATCGGAGGCGCGGAGCCGCCGTCGAATCCTGCCGGCGAGAC
>JAGVKB010000150.1 GCA_020050835.1 Candidatus Obscuribacterales bacterium
CCTCCTCCTCCTCCTGTGCCATGACTGCCGCAGCACGCACCGCCTCCACCACCGCCACCACCTGCTGCCAGCACCGGTCCGGCTATCGACAATGCACCTGCTGCACTTACTGTTATGCTTCCGGCAGCTCCTCCCGCACCACCTGCTGCTCCAGACCAATACCAGCTTCCTGAACCTCCTCCTCCGGACGTATTGATCTCTCCTCCTACTGTTATGCTTCCACTTCCGCCTCCTGAAATGCTCAAATTAACAGCGCCACCTGCACCTCCAGCGGCATTGCTTGTTCCAGGATTCCCTCCATACGCTCGGACATATCCTGTACTTATGTTGCCCAGTGCGCTAACTGATACAGTCCCACCAGCCCCGAAGGCACTGCTGGCATCTAGGTTTCCAGTCACCATACCGCCTGCTCCCGTGGCTAGCGTTAAGTTACCGCCAGCACCTGTAGTGCTCGATACATTTACAAGACCCGTCACGATTGAGCCGGTGCCTAGTGCTCCGGCAGTCAGGCTACCCGATATATGCACCCCGCTTGGATTGAACACCATAGAACTGACTGTGGGAGTTACATTCCTAATTTCGACAGGATTGGCTCCGGAATGCGTACCCTGGCTTGTTACTGACAGGATATTTATGTTTCCTGGAGCATACACAACTATAGATCCACTCGCCCCGCTCGGACTGTTGGACACCAGAGATCCTGTTGTGATCTATCCGTTGAAAGCCGCCAGTCGGATCGTACCGCCAGCGCCTGAGCCAGTACCGGATGTGGTAATGCTATTGATTCCCCAGATGCTGCCTGGATTTCCACTGGCGCCAGAGACAGTGGTGTTGCCCGACGTGCTGAACTGTGCTCCCGACAACACGTGAACAGATCCGCTGGCACCTGAACCTGTGGTATTGATTGTGGTGCCAGTACCCTGCGCACCAAAGATGCTTCTCCCAGCTATGACTGCCAATGATCCGCCACTTGTATTGAGCGAGCCAGAGAGCACCACATCATTGGTGCTTGTGATTACGTTAGTTGTGGTCACCATCCCTGATGTATTGGCGAATGAGTTGACCTGGCTCAAGAGCCAAATCGTAGTTGGGCTGTTAAGTGTAAGTGAACCTCCGTTTGCGGTTACAGATCCAAGCACTTTCAGATCGCCGGTACCACCCGTAGCCTGAATTGCTATCTCACCTCCATACACGGCAGCATCTTTGAAAGTGGAGCTGCTGAAGCCGGACCCGCTAAAGAAGCTGTCAACTTTCGAGTTGACTGCAACAGACGAGCCAGACAAAGATATCAGTCCCATTGCTCCAGCAGCACCGCCAAGTCCAGAACTATTCGCACCAGCCACACCGACATTACCGCCGGCTCCGCCTCCACCGCCGCTCCCACCAGTTCCAAATACTCCGGCTGTGAAACCGCCACCACTTACATTTCCGAATCCACCAATCCCGAACGAGCCGCCACCATTGCCGACAAAGTTACCGCTGCCAGCAGCGCCACCTCCGCCACCCCCACCGCCAGCCAGGACAGGTCCGGAGATCGTCAGAACTCCAGGTGCAGCTACGGTTATGCTCCCAGCATTTCCACCTGCTCCACCAGCTCCGGACGGATAGGAGCCACCAGAACCGCCTCCGCCAGAGGTGTTGATGTCACCGTGAATCAACATGTTTCCGCTACTGCCGGTTATCTGGGCTGTGACAGCCCCCCCATGACCACCCGAAGCACCTAAGACTTGCGAGTTGCCACCATAACTGCGAAGATATCCGGTGGTAACTTCACCGAATGCCGATAGGCTTATATCACCTCCGCTTCCAGAGCTGCTGCTGGTATCGACAGCTCCAACAGCAATCGATCCTGATACCGCTGACAGTAACAGGGCACCGCCGCCCGTCTGAAGCGCCTGAACTCTGCTGGATGTAATCGAACCACCACTGCTGGCAAGGACAACGTTTGTATTGGTGTTTCCGGTAAGGCCGCCAATGCTTAGCGACTGCGACGCCTGCAAGTTCAGGCTCGAATTGTTGTTGCTGTTAACTTGAAGAGCGCAGTTGCTACAAAGCGCGAAATTTGAAACAACCAGACTTACCCCTGCACTGTTTTCCAATCCCATGAATGCAGTTGTTGTCGGGCTGGACATACTCAATGTCCCATTCACCGCTGTTACGGTTCCCCTGATATTAATGTCACCGCCTGCAGCCTGAACCGAAACACTGCCTCCCGCCAGCGCTGAATTCTTATAGGAAGAGCCAGTGAACCCGGCACCAGTAAAGAAAGTGCCAACACTATTAGATACCTGAAGGGACGAACCGCCCAAATTGATCGTGCCCATAGATCCGGCTGCACCGCCAGTGCCAGAGCTGTTTGCACCAGCAAGCCCGACATTGCCGCCGGCACCGCCGGAGCCTCCGCTTGCACCGGCACCAAATGTTCCGAAGGTTAGACTACCTCCGTTGACGTTGCCGAAACCACCAATTCCAAAAGATCCGCCGCCGTTGCCTGCAAAGCTTCCGCTACTGGACGCACCACCACCACCGCCTCCGCCTGCAGCTAGCACTGGTCCTACAATCTCGATGGCGCCGCCGGTTGTAATTCCAATTCCCCCGGCGTTTCCGCCTGCGCCACCAGCGCCGGAGGGAGAAGCACCGCCCGAGCCGCCTCCTCCCGAACTGTTGATTTCACCGTTTACCGTTACATTTCCCAGTCCGCCTAAGCTGAAAAGGGCAATCTGACCACCCGCACCGCCGGCAGAGCCGAGTGCTCCCGAGTTGCCACCATAACTGCGAAGTGCTCCAGTAGTAATACTTCCGCCCGCTATTGTAAGAATTGTTATGTTTCCACCGCTGGCGGTACTGCTGCTCGTGTCGATCATGCCGGCAGTTAAGGATCCTGCTCCAAACGTGAGGCTCAAGTTACCGCCGCCGGTCTGAATTGTTCCAGCAGTAATTGAACCACCGCTGCTATTGAGTGAAATGTTAGTGGTGAGGTTGCCAGTTAAAGTGCTCAGATTCAGCGCTTGTGTCGAGACAAGGCTGACTGTGGTTGCTGTGTTGTCAGCAATGCTTATCGAACATCCTGAACAAGGTAAGTAATTAGTAAGCGCAAGACTGGTTCCAACGCTTCGCTCCACACCCGCCAGGGCAACCGAAGTTGGACTGACGAGACTGATTGTTCCGTTGATCGAGCCTACGGTTCCCTGGAGCACAACACTCCCGCCTGCTCCGGTTGCTTCAACGTTCAGGTCGCCGCCGTAAACCACTACATTTTTGTACGGCGATCCTGTGAAGCCGGACCCGCTGAAAGTTGAGCCAGTGCTACCTGATACCTGAACCGATGATCCTGTAAGGGTAATAGCTCCCATCGTGCCAGCAGCACCACCGGAGCTACTGGAATTTGCTCCGGCAAATCCAACATTGCCGCCGGCCGGCGCGCCAGTTCCTCCCAACCCGAATGTTCCAGACGTAAAGCCTCCGCCGCTTACTCCACCAGCTCCACCTACTCCGAACGATCCACCGCCTCCACCGGAAGTACAGCAATTGAAAGCACCAGCACCGCCGCCTCCGCCCGCTGCCAGCACTGGTCCCGAAATCGTGACCGTTCCTGGCGCCGTTACAGTGATGGTTCCGGCATCACCACCTTGTCCGCCGACTCCGGTCGGGCTGGCTCCGCCCGAACCACCGCCTCCTGAGGAATTGATATCGCCACCTACCAAAACAGTTCCTGCTCCACCGGTGACCTGGACCAATACTGCGCCACCAGCTCCACCGGCAGATCCCAAGGCACCGGAATTGCCGCCATAGCTGCGCAGGAACCCAGTGGAAATGCTGCCTTGCGCCGACAAGCTAAGTCCTCCGCCAGACGCTGTGTAGCTGCTCGTATCGATTGAACCTACGGAGATGGTGCCTGCTGACGCCGTTAAGGAAAGGGCGCCGCCTCCAGTTTGAAGACTGCCGGCAGTAATCGCGCTGCCTCCACTTGCCAGCGTGATTGAGGTCGATTGGTTACCAGTACCGGTCAGACTGAGCGCTTGAGAAGTTTGCAGCGCAACCGAGCTTGAAACGTTGTTTGAAGCATTAACGGAAGTTAGGGAGGTGAGATTGGAAATGTTGACACTCGAGTTAGTGTTGCCAACAAACGAGAACGTGCAACCTGTGCAAGGCGCTAGGAAATTAGAGAATGATAGATTCACTCCCGAGCTGTTTGACAGCCCAACGAAGCCAACTGTTGTTGAACTTATTAAGTTAACAGGTCCACTGACGGAGCCGACCGCACCCTGCACCGCGACATTGCCGTTCGAAGCAGTAGCCTGAATCGTAACGCTGCCACCATAAATAGCGTTCGACGCAAAAGGTGAGCTTGTGAATCCTGAGCCACCAAAGAATGTCGAAACTGAGTTTTGGATCTCAACAGAAGAACCAATAATCGAAACAGTTCCCATTGCACCGGCAGCTCCTCCCAAGGACAGGTTACCTGTCGACCCAGCCTGCCCGGCTCTCCCACCGGCTCCAGCACCAGTGCCACCAGCTCCGCCTGCTCCGAACACACCTGAAGTAAACCCACCTCCGGCAGTGCCGTTCGTTCCACCACCCGAAGCTCCGGTTCCTGCCGCTCCACCAATACCGAAAGAACCGCCACCTCCTCCTCCCGAACAGGCACCGCAACTCAAGAAACCGCCACCGCCACCACCGCCGCCAGCTGCTAGAACTGGCCCGACAACAGATACTTGACCGATCGCAAACAACGAAACAGCACCGGCATTTCCACCGGCTCCACCTGGCGCGCAACATGCTGCAGCACCACTTCCGCCTCCGCCAGATGTGTTAATCTCCCCACTCACCGAAATACTTCCGCTGCCGAGCGACCCCACTGTAAAGCTAACTGCACCGCCGCCTCCACCAGCAGCTCCTGCTACTCCCGAATTGCCGCCATAGGATCTAATGAATCCGCCGATGTTAATGTCTCCAGGCGCAGCAATTATTATGGCTCCGCCTGCTCCAGTGGATTTACTGGAGTTTAGCGAGCCAGTCGAAATACCTCCGGTTGTTGCAGCGAGAGTGATCGCACCGCCTGGATTGACAATATTGTTGGTTTGAATAGAGGACCCTGTCAGCGAGATACCAGTGCCACCAGTGATTTGTTGAGAGCCCGATACAGTCAAGGCTTGACTGGTAGAGAAGGACACCAAGCCGCTGGCACTTATGGTGCCGTTATTGACGATATTGGAGGAGTTCCCTGCAATAGATGCAAATGAGAGGCTAGAACCTGTGCCTACGGTCAAGGTTGGCGATTGAATGTGCAAGCTCGATGTTCCTGTGATGGACAAACCATTGTCAACCACCACCGAACCAGAACTTGCCGTAACTGAGACGGGACCGGAAAATGTTAGATTTCCACCTAAAGTCAAGGCAGCGGCAAGCGCCGTTAAGTTGATGCCTCCGGCGGCCGAGATGAGCCCCCCGTCCGACACCGTCAAACCACTGCCGGAGTGGCTGGAAATAGTCAGTACCGAGTTTGCTCCTTGAGCAGAAATTGTGCCGGCGACTGCAACATTGTTACTTGCAAGAGTCCCCGACGAAGCAAAAGATAGAGTGCCGGTCGAGTTGACAGAAACACTGCCTGTTACATTCAGTGTTGGAACGGAGACGGTAGCCGTCACACCAGCTGGAATTACAAGCGTACTGAATCCGGCGCCCGGTAGATTGAGAGAGCCAATTGCTAGGTTGCCTCCGCTGGCTGAGCCATTACTGGTCAGTAATAAGGTTTGAGCGCCAGTCGCGCTCTGTATGGCAGCCACCCATTCAGCGGGCGTCAACAATTGTCCGTGGGACAGTGTTATGTTGCTAGCTCCTTCCTTTACTACCAGCTGGGAGGTTCCAGTTACGCCATACGCTCCACTCGATACAAGTGTCCCAGCACTGACTGCATTTATAGTTATTGAAGATCCGGCCTGAACTGATCCATATGTGCCGCTGCCATTAGGTACTGGATTACTGCCCGCTCCCACCTGGAAAGCGGTTTGCAAGCCCATCACTGCGGACACCGTCTTGTCAGTCGAAAGATAGTCGGCATTGGAATCATAGACAGTTGAGCCAACAGTCCCAGATACACTGATGCTGCCACCAGCACCCAGAGCGTTAATGGATTGATCGGCATAGGAGCCAGAGAAACCCAATTCAGTTCCAACCGTTCCATTAACAGCAACTGCCACTGCATTCAATCGAACGGCACCACCGCTTCCCATTGCCCCTATCGGTCCGGCTCCTCCGGTGCCCGCACTGCCAAAAGCACCAGCTGCGCCTCCCGCCCCTGCGCCACCAGAGCCACTGGTTCCATTAGCTCCGCCGCCAGTACCACCGAAACCAAAAGACGCTGCCCCTCCACCCGAGCCTCCGGCTGTACCTCCGCCGCCTCCTCCCCAGAAGCCACCGCCACCACCACCACCGCTGGCTGTTCCGCCGCCGCCGCCCCCTCCCCCTCCGAAGCCACCGCCGCCAAAGCCACCCGCTGCAGCAGTGCCGCCGTTACCACCACCACCACCGCTGGCTAGGATCGGACCAGCCACTACCACATTGGTGGAGCCAGCAGATACATTGATATTGCCGGCACTGCCACCAGCTGGACCTGCCGTTGTAGCACCACCGCCTCCACCGCCGCCGGAGGAGTTGATCTCTCCATCGATATTAACATTACCTAGAGATGAGTTTACGGAGATTGCAGCGCCGTCACCACCAGCACCACCTGCGGATGCGTTGCTACCGCCACCGCCGCCCCCGAACGCTCTCAATGATCCTGTGTTGATATTGCCTGCGGCTGCGAGACTGATTGCTCCAGCTCCTCCGCCGGCTCCAGCACTGGCACCGCTGCCACCGGACGACCCACCGCCGCCTGAAGCATTGATATCGCCGCCAACAGAAATAGTTCCATTTGTGGAGGTGACGCTAACAGCTCCACCCAAACCACCAGACGCGAATGCAACACCAGAGTTGCCGCCGAATGATCTTATATAGCCATCGGGGGAGGAAGCAGTGGAGATGTTGTTAAGCGCAGTGATGGTGATGGCACCGCCATTGCCGCTGGCCGAGCTGGTGTCGATATGCCCGCCGATAATGACCGAAGAGTTGGGAGCGGACAAAGTTAGAGAGCCACCATCGGTGTTGATGCTGCCTGTAGTAATGGTGTTGCCGGCATAGCTTGTGAGAGACAGCGAACCACCTGACATGGACACGTCCGAGGAAAGGGTGATCGACCCCGCCGATGTAAGCGAGAAGGAAGTGGAGCTTACATTTGTAAACGCGCCTATAGTGACTGATTGTGCGAATTGCAGATTGAATGCAGCTGAAGAGATGTTTGTCAGTGACAGGTTGCAGCAAACTGGAGCAAAGTTCTGAACGTTGAATGACGCACGCGATGAGTTGTCGAAACCTGAAAAAGTAGCTGGTCCTGTCACCGTGACAGTACTGTTAGCCAGAGCAGTGCCAACCGATGCAATAGCACCGGCAACGGAGACCGAACCAGTTGGGGAGGTGGATGAGATTGTTATATCGCCACCGAAGACCGAGTTGTTCGCATAGGGTGATCCAGCTTCAGAGCCGAGAAAACCGTTGTCGCCAGTGGCGAAGAAGGAGCCGATATTACTGCTGATTGAGACACTCGAACCAGAGATAGAAATCGCACCCATGGCGCCCGCAGCACCACCACTAAAGGCGGAGGAGTTGGCGCCTGCCATTCCCACGTTACCGCCAGCGCCACCAGAGACGGCTCCGGCAGTATTGGGCGGAGCACCCACACCAAAAGCTGGGACGGATGTTGTGAACCCGCCGCCAGCTTGGCTGCCGCTCAGTCCGGCTACTCCAAAAGAACCGCCGCCGCCTCCGGCCGGATTTGGTGAAGCGCCCGGAGCACCACCACCACCGCCACCGGCTGCCAGAGCTGGACCGGATATAGAGACTGCACCTGCTGCTGAGAGTGTTATGCCGCCAGCTGCTCCACCAGCTCCAGCATTGGCACCGCTAGCGCCCGAGGAACCACCGCCGCCGGAGGCGTTTATCTCCCCGCCTACTGAAATTGCTCCGGTGGTCGATGCAAGACTAATGCCTCCACCTGCTCCTCCAGCCGAGAATGCCATACCGGGACTTCCACCATAGGATCTTATGTAACCGGCAGAAGAGGCAGCAGTAGAAATGTTTCCGAGTGCAGAGATGTTTATGGCACCACCGCTTCCTGTGGCGGAGCTCGTGTCAACGTATCCACCGACTGAAATAGTGGAGCTTGGAGTTGACAACGTGACAGAACCACCTGAGGTCTTGATGTTAGCAGTTGTAATCGAACCCGCAGAGCTTGTAAGGGAGATTGAGCTGGCAGAGACAGTTATGTCGGACGCAAAAGCAATTGAGCTTGTGGATGAGAAGAGCAGACTGGACGAGTAGAAGTTGGTGATGGCTCCAAAGTTAGTTGGCTGCGTGGACTGTATGTTAACAGTCGAGGAAGAAATGTTATTCAGGAAAACATTTGAAAGTGTGGACAGGGCAGGAATGCTTATAGTCGCAAATCGGGAATTATCCAGACCAGATAGGCTTGTCGGTCCAATCAAGCTGACAGTTGTGCCGATCGAGGCAGTGCCTATGGATGCTACAGCTCCCGAGATCGACACTGACCCTGACGCTCCCGTAGCACGGATGGAGATGTCTCCGCCTAAGACAGAGTCGTTAAGATATGGAGACCCAGAAAGCAAGCCATTGAATCCATTAGTCCCTGCGACGAAGAATGAGCCAATATTGCCATTGATTGCAACGGACGAGCCTGTGACGGAAACTGCACCCATAGCACCAGCTGCACCGCCAGTGAAACCAGAGCTGTTGGTGCCAGCCGAGCCAACATTGCCGCCCGCGCCACCCGAAATGGCTCCTGCCGTATTGGGAGGAGCACCTACACCAAATGCATTGGCGGAGGTTGTAAAACCACCGCCAGATTGGCTACCGCCGCTCCAAGCGACACCGAAGGAACCCCCTCCTCCGCCGGACGGGAACGGAGATACACCGGGCGCACCGCCACCACCTCCACCAGCAGCAAGAACCGGACCCGAAATTGACACCACGCCACCAGCTGCAACTGTAATTGATCCGGCAGCACCGCCGGCGCCACCATTAGATCCACTAGCACCAGACGAGCCACCACCGCCCGCACTGTTTATCTCCCCTCCGATAGAAACGCCGCCATTCGAAGAGCTAACGCTAATAGCCCCGCCAGAACCTCCGACCGAGAATGCTGTCCCCGGGCTTCCACCGAAGGATCGCAGGTATCCACCAATATTGATTGCCCCAGGAGCTGAAACTGTTATGCTTCCGCCGCTTCCTGACGGTCTACTACTATCCAGAGAGCCAGTAGTAATGGTGCTGGCTGTCGCTGTTAAAGAAATACCAGCGCCGGAAGTAACAATACTGCCTGACTGAATAGATGCGCCTGTGAGTGCAATTCCAGCGCCTGCAACCATCTGCCCAGTCCCGCTTAAACTTAGCGCCGAGCTAGTGGAGAGAGACAAAGCGCCAGCGGTGGTCAGCGAGCCATTGTTGACAATCGAAGATGGGTTGCCGGAGATTGACGTAAAGGAAACTGTTGAACCACTGGCAAGTGACAATGTTGGAGACTGAATATTGAGGCTCGAAGCACCCGTGACAGAGACACCATTTCCAAACACTACCGAACCAGAGCCAGCGCTCATCGTCACCGGAGATGCGAACGTCTGATCGCCATTGAATTGAACATTGCTGGTTGGGGAAGTCAGGATTATTGCTCCTGACTGTGCAGAAATACTTCCTCCACCGCTAACCATCAAGTTGTAGCCCGCTGAACTTGCTACATTCACATTGCCGGCAAGAGCTCTGAGCGATCCAGCATTGGTCAATGCAAGATCTGCACCCGCCAATCCACTAACAGTTACCGAGGCTCCCCTCAATGCGCTGTTACTGCTAAGCTGCAGATTGCTTCCCGATAAAGTCAAAGCGCCGGTTGCTGCAGCAGTGAATTTACCGGTTCCAAGCGTGGGCGGCGTCAGTCCGAGATTGCCTATGCCGGCGATAGTCGCATTGCCATTGCCACTCGTTGTTACCGAAAGGTTGTCAGTTGCTACAACGGTGACATTGATATTGCCATTTTGTGCCGGGATAGCTGAATTTACCGAAACTACCGGCGCAATTATGGTGGGCATGCGAATAACCGAAACATTATTAGAACCGTAATTTGGAAAGTAGCCAGTAAACGTGCTTCCCACAACTCCAAACACGTTTCCGTATGAGTACGGCGTAGTTCCTGCATTCATAGTCGATACAACTGTGTTTGTAGCCAAATTTATGATCGACACCGTATGACTGAGCGTATTAGAAACATAGGCGCGCGTTCCGGTCGGGTCTACAGCTATTCCGGCAGGATTTCCTCCCACACCGAAAGTGGAGACCACCGCATTTGTGGCGGTGTTTATCACCGACACCGTTCCAGCACCAATATGATTGGTGACATACGCAAAATCTCCAGTCGGACTGAATGCCACCATGAGTGGGCTCGGCGTATTGACAGTTGCCACAACCATGTTTGTGGCGGTGTTGACAATTGACACTGTACTGCTTCCATAGTTCGGCACATAGACAAGCGTCCCGGCAGGGTTGACGGCAATCCCATGCGGCAGCGATCCGACCGGCACAGTTGCAACAACTGTATTTGTGGCAGTGCTGATGACGGACATTGAGGCACCGTTGTAGTTCACAACATAAGCAAAGGTACCGGCCGAGTTGACAGCGATGCCATGAGGCTGAGCTCCCACGCTCACCGTCGCTACCACTGCATTGGTTGAAGTATCTATCACTGACACATTGTTACTGTTGAAGTTTGCCACATATGCAAACGTGCCAGCCGGATTGAACGCTACCATAACCGGCTGGCTCCCGACATTTATCGTCGCAACAACAGCGTTCGTCGCCGTGTTGACAACCGAAACAGTGTTTGAGTTGTGGTTCGAGATGTAAGCGAAGGTACCCGCTGGATTGAGCGCTGCTGCAAGTGGCTGAGCCCCGACTCCGATCGTAGTCAACAAACTATGTACAGCGGTTACGTTAGAACCAGCTATAAGGCTCACTTCATTGGCCGAAATATTGCCTGAGAATGTAATCGCGGTGGGTTGTACAGTTGCACTTGCAGAAAATGAATTTCCAGACGTAACGGCGCCAGTGCCATCGAAAGTGATGCCATTGTTGTCAGATGTCCCCGGCTGCGCTGTAGCGACAGTCACCCTACCAGTACCAGAAGACGTTCCGGTGCCACCGTTCGCATTGATTGTGCCAATATTGATAGCCGAGCTTATTGAAGGTGAATTGCCATTGACAGTGATGGGATTTGTAGTCGACCCACCTACTAAAGTGACATTTCCGTTATTCCCCACGCCAAAACCCGATGAATTGATCGTACTGGTCGAGGAAAGATTTATCGAGCCACCAACACCACCATTGCCGAATGCCGCCATGGTAATATTGCCACCATTCAGATTTCCTGTTGTGGAGTTGCTCTGAAGTTGCAATTGCGCCAAGCTCGAGAAGTCAATCAATCCACCCGTGCTGGACGCACCATTTACTGTCAGTAAGTCTCCTGAAACACTGAAGTTTGCTCCGGCGATCAATGCGATATTCATTCCCTGACCGGAGTTGTTGGCAGTGATCGACTGCAGCCGTTGACCCACAAGGCTGCCACCAGCAACTGCCACAAGTGACTTGCCAGCCACAGACTGCAATGTGTTTCCACCCAATCGGATCACTCCAGTAGCAGACAACGGTCCTCCTAGAGTCAAGGAACCGTTGGACAGCAATGAAACCGAGCCAGTAGTTGAAAGCGAACCATCCACTGTTAATGGTCCATTCGCCACTAAGGTGAGCGATCCCACCCGGGAAATCGGACCACTCAGCGCCAATGATCCAGTGGCACCAACATAGAGATTACCTCCTCCTACGCTGGATGGTCCAAGAGTGAGACTGCCAACCACGGAGATTGTGCCAGTACCAGTACCACCAGTACTGGTACTGAGATTGTTGACACCGAAGAGGCTTACATCAATCATTCCATTTTGAGCTGAAACCATGGAATTAAGTGAAATTGTCGGCGCAATAATACTGGGCATGCGCACAACCGAAACATTGTTAGAGTTGGAATTTGCGAAGTAACCGGTCATGGAGTTTCCCACAATTCCAAAGACGTTTCCGTATGAGTACGGTGTATTTCCAGCATTCATAGTCGATTGCAATGTGTTTGTAGCCAAGTTTATAATCGACACTGTATGGCTGAGCGTATTGGAAACATACGCGCGCGTTCCAGTCGGGTCTACAGCTATTCCGGCAGGATTTCCTCCCACACCGATCGTTGCAATGATTGTGCTCGTAGCTGTGTTAATTACCGATACAGTCCCAGCACCTACGTGATTAGTGACATAAGCAAAATCTCCAGTTGGACTGAACGCCACCATGAGCGGGCTCGGGGTGGTTACACTTCCTACAACCGTGTTTGTGGCAGCGTTGATAATCGACACTGTACCGCTTCCGTAGTTCGGTACATACACGAGCGTTCCGGAAGGGTTTACCGCAACTCCATGAGGTTGAGCTCCGACCGGAACAGTTGCAACGACCGAATTGGTAGCAGTATTAATAACCGAAACGGTGGAACTGTTGTAATTAGTCACATAGGCAAACGTCCCGGCCGAATTTACGGCAATGCCGTGAGGCTGGGACCCCACGCCCACCGTAGCCACAACTGAATTAGTGGAAGTATTTATCACCGACACCGTGTTACTGCTGAAATTCGCAACATATGCAAACGTTCCAGCCTGATTAAAGGCAATCATTACCGGCTGGCTACCGACATTGATCGTCGCAGTGACAGCGTTCGTCGCTGTGTTAACAACTGAAATCGTATTTGAGTTGTGGTTCGAGACGTAAGCAAAGGTACCTGCTGGATTGAGCGCTGCTGCCAACGGTCGAGCTCCCACTCCGATCGTGCTCAATAGTGAATTCACAGCTGTCACGTTTGCCCCGGACATGATACTCACTTCACGGCCCGAAATGTTGCCGCCAAAAGTGACTGTCGTCGGCTGGGTGGTCGCGCTCGGAATAAACGAATTGCCAGACGTTATGGCACCGGTCGAGTCGAATGTTATACCATTGCCGTTAGATGATGTGGGCTGCGCTGTCACAATTGTCACCTTGCCGGTACCAGCTGCAGCTCCACTGCCTCCGTTCGCATTGATTGCACCGACATTAATTGCTGAACTTATTGCAGGCGTATTGCTATTGACGGTTATGGAATTTGTAGTCGACCCACCAATTAAAATGACATTTCCATTGTTGCCGGTCCCGAATCCAGATGAGTTTATCGTGCTGCTTGCCGATAAATTTATCGATCCTCTGGATGCACCATTAGCATAAGCTACCATCGTAACGTCGCCGCCAGTCAAGTTGCTCGATGTTGAGTTGGCTTGAATCTGCAGCTGCGGTGCGGTCGAAAAATCGATACTCCCTCCAGTGCTGGAAGCGCCGGTAATCGTAATGGCACCACTGAGAGCGTTGAAATTTGCCCCTGCAACCAGCGTGATATTCATTCCTTGACCGGCATTGTTTGCCGTGATTGCCGGCAGTCGCAAGTTCTGGTTCTGGATGTTTCCACCGGCAACAATTGCAAGCGAGTTGCCAGTCGCCGGTTGAAGACTGGCCGCTCCTATGGTTATCGATCCCGTTGTAGCGAGCGAACCAGCCAACGTCAGGGTGCCGGTAGTACTCACCAGTAGGTTACCGGTTGGGGTGGCCGACCTTCCCAGGGTGAGATTACCGAGTCCGGATAAGGTGGCTGTACCTGTGCCACCGGTGGAGGCAGTCAGGTTAGTGGCCGAAACGATACTGGCATCAATATTGCCATTTTGTGCCGGGATGGTCGAATTGAGCGAAACGATTGGAGCAATTATGCTTGGCAGTCGCAAAACTGAGACGTTGTTACTGCCATAGTTGGGGACATAGGCCGTCATATTGTTGCCTACAGTCCCGATGAAGTTGCCTTGAGAGTACGGGGTAGTTCCCGCATTCAGGGTGGCGACCACAGTGTTGGTTGACGTGTTAATCACAGATATCGTGTTGCTGGCAGAATTCGTGACATAAGCGTAAGTCCCAGTCGGGTTGACTGCTACTCCGAGCGGCTGGGTCCCAACAGGTATTGTGGCTGCCACCGTGTTTGTTGCGGTGTTGATGACTGATACCGTAGTGCCACCAAAGTTTGTGACATAGGCAGACGATCCCGCCTGGTTTACAGCCACTCCAAACGGACTAGCTCCCACATTCACTGTGGCCACCACAGCATTAGCCGCTATATCTACTACTGATACGGTATTGCTATAGTAATTCGGAACATAGGCGTGTGTTCCTGCTGGATTCAGCGCTACTCCCACTGGACCAGCTCCCACACTCACTGTCGATATCACGGCATTAGTCGCTGTGTTAATCACCGCCAGAGAACCGGTACTGCCGCCATTATGAAGTGCAACATAGGCAAGCGTCCCTGCTGCGTTCACTGCCACTGCATATGGGTTCGCCCCCGCATTAACAGTGGCTACGACAGTGTTGCTTGCCGTGCTGATCACCGACACCGTGTTGCTACCATAATTCGGAACGTACACGAACGTCCCGGCTGGGTTGACTCCTAGTCCAAGCGGAGTGCTCCCAACGTTCACTGTAGCTACTACGGTATTGGTAGCCGTATTTATGACCGATACAGTACCGGCATTTTGATTGGCCACGTATGCAAAAGTACCGGCCGGAGTGACTACTGCTCCACGAGCACCAGCGCCCGCGGCAACCGTGGCGATCAAAGTGTTAACTGCAGTGATATTAGAGCCAGCCGTGACTTCGACTTGGTTGGCAGAAATATTACCGCCGAATGTCACTGCTGTCGGCTGGACGCTAGCGCCTGCAACGAATTTGTTTGGCGTGGGCTCTGCTATGTTGGCATCCAGTGAAGTAACGTTTCCGTTTGCATCGAAGGTGATGTTGTTTCCGTCTGACGTGGTCGGCTGAGCAGTTGCGATCGTAACCTTCCCGGTGCCGGCGGCCGTGCCAGTGCCTCCACTAGCATCAATAGCTCCCAAGTTGATCGCCGAAGTAATGCTTGGCGAATTGCCATTCACGGTAATCGTGTTCGTAGTCGAGCCGCCAATTAAGGTTACATTACCGTTGTTTCCAGCTCCGAAACCGGAACTGTTGATTGTGCTGGAAACCGGCAGATTGATGGTCCCCCCCGTGCTGCCATTGGCAAAAGCGACCATAGAGACATTGCCTCCACTCAAATCTCCGGAGGTGGAATTGGCGTTAATGGTCAAATTTGGACTGGCAGAGAAATCAATGTAGCCGCCAGTTGGGGCATTTGGATTAATTGTCACCGCCCCAGTGGACGGACTCCCTGCTGGCAGCAACGAAGCACAAGTTCCACAGCCGGTAGTAATGTTGGCCCCCGCGACAATCTGGATATCGTAACCTTGTCCCCCATTCCTGGCGGTGATTGAACTCAGTCCGGATGTGCTGGTTATGTTGCCTGTAGCCAGAATGGCCAACTTCTCACCGACTGAAATGTTGTTTGTAATACTAATATTTCCAATGTTGTAGTAGGTGGGATCTCCAGTTATCTCTATCGCTCCTAAACTGAGGGTCGGAGCTTGACTAAGAACATGAGCAATCGCTGCATAAGTGCTCAAAGAGCCGGTTATGTTTTGAACGTCCGCGTTAATTGCACCTTGTCCGGAAAAGAGATTTACTTGTTGAGCCGAGACATCTCCCCCACTTATGCTCAAATTAGCCGAACCGGCATAACCAGATGCGCGCACATTGATGTTGCCACCGGCAGCCTGCAAGCTCCCACCGCTGTTTTCGATAACCAAATCCTGCAAGCTTGTCGTGTTTATGCTCAGATTTCCACGTTCGCTAGATACTAGTCCTGAATTGATTAATCTTCCTGATCTGGTGTATAGGCTTAGATCATTAACTGCCGATATCACTCCTGTTTGCTCATTCAGAATGCTGATAGCTGTCAGGTCAATACCCTTTGTTATTTGAGAGCCCGCGGTCAAACTTCCTGAACCGACGAGACTTCCAACCTGTGCAAGGGATGTAATCAGACCTGAATTAACAACGGACGAGGAGTCAATGTTCAACATCTGTTGAGCCACTATCTGCGCTCCCACGGAGTTTTGCAACTGAGCGGCGGCGTTAATCACAGCCGAGCCCGAGCTGAAGATACTCCCCTGATTAATGAGCGTGGAAGCACTTATTGCCAGATTGCCAGAACTTGAAATAGCACCCTGATTGATTAGGGAACCTGTCGCGGTCAAGGACAGATTCAGATTGGGAGCGACATCAGTAAATCCCGGCAGGCCGCCTGAAGGCAGGTTTGTGGTTAGGAGCCCACCGGAAAGATTCTGAATGTTCATCGCCTGAAACGCTGCAGTGGAGGCCTGCGTACCGGTGGACAACCCAAAAATGGCACCTGAATTGACGAGATTTCCGGTCAGATTCAAGGCTCCGCTTGTAGCAAAATCACGAACTGCAGTCACACCGGCAGGCACAACCAGGTCTGAGACGTACTGGCTGAATTTCGGGCCCATACTAAACGAGCCACCGACAGCGTTGCCGGCTGCACCTAGCTCGATCAGCTGCTCGCCGGTTCTAGCAACCTGGAATATAGCCAGACGCTCGGCAGGTGTAACCAGGTCTGCACCGGTAATGCTCCGCTGACTACCGCCGACATTGATGTTCACCGGACTGTTCTGTACTAGATTGCCGGGCGAGAGGTTTCTAGTTGTCGAGGTCAGGTCTAGATTAACTGGTGATGGTTGGACTGTGGCAGGGAGGGATGCGGCGGGGAGAGTTGCAGCAGGGGGGACTGTGGACGGCAGAGCTGTGCCAGGCAGAGCTGTGGCAGGCAGATTGGTGGTAGTCAGAGTCGTGGCGGGCAGGGCGCCGGTGCTGGCATCGAGCAACTGCGGCGAGCCACCGGCAAAGGTTTGAGTGACTGACTCAATCGGCTGAGTCGAGGTTATTGGACTGGTGACGCTGGCGGTTTCAGGCAGAGCGACCTGGGCTAACACCTGCGGGGAGAAAACCAACTGAAGGCACAAAAAAAGACACAAAAGTCCCTTCCGTCTCACCGGATCTGCCCCCCGGATGACTTGTCGACTCAAATGACTATGAAATTGCGTTCAAATGACGACTGCACAATCATCAAGAACGGACGAAACAGCGCTCCCCAAATCCAACACCCCTCTGTTGCTTTTATATACCCAACCAGAAGAGATGTTAAGCATGATCTATTACCTATATAAATAAGATCATCCAATAAAGTAACTTGTTAGCTTTCTACATTTTCTAATTCGAAATATAGACTCTGACTGATTAAAAAACCAGCTATCTTGTTAACAGTCAAGAGTCTGTCAGCTTGATTCAGGGTGTTTTACGCATCAACTGCTTCTACGAAAGAGCGATCGCTCATGGCGACAGGTTAGGATGTGACACCAGATAGCCCAGCTTGGCGGCAAATCCAGTGGGTCTAGAACCCATGCTCCGACCAGTGCTTGCCGGATGATATCGCCAGCGGTGACAGGTACGAGACAGTGCCACTATTAGCAGTATCGCATCATCACGCCAGCGCGGGAGAGGGAGGGGTCGCGGAACCATGGTAAAATCTGGTGTTGCCGAGTTGACGAAGCCAGCACTTTCGCTGCGTATGATTTTGGCAGCCAGTCCACACCTAAGCAGACAGGACACAACTCCCGCAAACAGCCACCACCATCGATGTCACCACACGCAATCGGTCAGGCGCCGACAAGCTTCACGAACTTTCGCCGGCCAACCTGCAAGACCATTCCGTCTGCACCGGGAACACCAACTTCAAAGTTAGGATCCTTCGCTTGCTGCCCATCGAGCCGAACCCCTCCTTCCTGAACAAGTCGCTTCGCTTCGCTCGAGCTGCTCGCCAGCTTAGCTTCCAGGATCAAGCGAAACAGCTGCATCGGGGCCTTCACCACCTGCAGTGGCATTTCCTCCGGGGCGAGCCGCTGGCTATGAACTCTCTTCCACTCCTCAAGCGCTCTATCAGCGAAGCTTTCTCCGTGATACTGCATGACCACCTGCCGAGCCAGCTCTTCCTTGGCGTCTTTGGGATTGCCTCCGAGTTCCAGCGCAGATTTGATCTGGTCTATCTCAGCACCGCTCAAGGTAGTGGTTAGCTCGAAGTACTTCAGGATCAATTCATCGGGAATGCGCATGCACTTGCCGAACATATCGTCCGGTGCGTCTTTCAAACCGATGTAATTATTGTAGGACTTGGACATTTTCTGAATGCCGTCAGTACCTTCCAGCAGCGGCAAAAGGAGAGCCAACTGCTGTTCTAAACCGTAATGCGGTTGCAGCTCGCGTCCTTGCAGAATGTTAAAGCGTTGATCGGTGCCACCAAGCTCGACATCAGCTTTGATCGCCACTGAATCGTATCCTTGCGCCAGCGGATAGAACAGTTCATGCAGCCCGATTGGCAGCTGCTTCTCCAGCCGATCTCCAAATGCTTCCTTCGCCAGCAATTGATTGACCGTCACCAGACTGGCGAGCTTGAGAACATCATTCAAGGTCATTGGGCTGAGCCAATCCGCATTGTTTACTACTTCTGTCTTACTCATGTCCAGAATGATTCCCATCTGGTTCAGATAAGTTTCGGCGTTGGCATCCACCTGTTCTCTCGTCAGCGGAGGACGTGTGGAGTTGCGACCGGACGGGTCTCCAATTTGGGCGGTAAATCCGCCAATGATCAAAACAATTTGGTGACCGAACTCTTGAAACCGTCTCAGCTTTCGAAATACGACCGCGTGCCCCAGGTGGAGATCGGTCGAGGTTGGATCGACTCCAAGTTTCACTCGCAGTACGCGCCCAGCTTTTCTCGCGGACTGTATCTTTCGCGCCAGTCCGGTCGGTCCTTCCGGTAATATCTCAGCCCCTCTTGACAGTTCTTGCGCTTCATCCAAGATATCCTGGGTGACAGGCTCAATTTCGGTCTCAACCTTTGGCTGCGTCATGATTCGGTCTCTTATTCAAAATGCATTACACCCTGCGGATTACCATCGGCATGAGAATGCCCTGCATCACCCGGACTAGTTAACGGTAAACCCCACCGATGCCACGCTGTTGCGAGCAGTTCAGACCAGCAGGCCCAGCGCAGCAAACAGCTAAGAATCTTAGCATGGAACGGTATATTGCTTGCCCCACAAATAGCGCTGGGCTAAGATCACTTCTCGGCGCGTTTTGCAGGAGGCGGTGTTAGTCGATGGCAAGTCAGTATAGCCCTCAAGAGCTCGAGGAGAAGTGGCAGTCCCACTGGGAAAGCCTCGGAATTTATCGCGCCATCGATGGAGACTCGCGACCGAAGTATTACTCCCTGGTCATGTTTCCTTACCCATCGGGCGACCTTCATATGGGGCATATGCGGGTATACACAATCTCTGATGTCATCAGCCGTCATCGCCGGATGCTGGGTTACAACGTTCTCAATCCGATGGGATGGGACTCATTCGGGCTGCCGGCGGAAAACGCCGCCATCGCCCGCAAGCTTCACCCCGAAGTTTGGACAAATCAGAACATACAATTCATGCGGGACGTGCAGCTCAAAAAGCTCGGCACGAGCTATGACTGGCAGCGCGAGGTCACGACCTCGGCACCTGACTATTACAAGTGGACGCAGTGGATTTTTCTCAAGCTGTACAAAGCCGGACTGGCCTACCGGAAACAAGCACCGGTCAACTGGTGTCCGGTTTGTGCAACCGTGCTCGCAAACGAACAGGTCGAGAACGGCGCTTGCTGGCGGCACCCTGAAACACCTGTGGTTCAAAAACAGATGGAGCAGTGGTTCTTTAAAATCACGGCATTCACCGATGCATTGCTGGAGGACTTGGACACTCTCAAAGGTTGGCCAGAGCGCGTAAAGGTAATGCAACGCAATTGGATCGGCAAGTCAGTCGGAGCCGAGCTTCATTTCACGGTCGAAAGCAAACCAAACATCCGAATCACCGTTTTCACAACCAGACCCGATACCGCATTTGGTGTCTCCTATTTGGTGATCGCACCGGAAAATCCGCTCGTTAAAGAGCTCACCACCGACGAATGCAAAGAAAAGGTTCGCGAGTACGTGGAGAAGGCAAGCCGAAAGTCCGAGTTGGAGCGAATGGTAACGACCGAAAAATCGAAGACCGGTGTGCCGACCGGCAGCTTCGCCGTCAATCCGTTTAATGGGGACATCATTCCTATCTGGGTTTCGGATTATGTCTTGATGAGTTACGGAACCGGCGCCGTGATGGGCGTACCCGCGCACGACGAGCGGGACTTTCAGTTCGCCACAGAGTTCGGTCTACCGATCAAAGAAGTAATCTCACCGACCGGGCAAGCGGCATCTGAATTGAAAGAAGCCTATCTGGAGCCGGGAGTAATGATCAATTCCGGCATCTTCAACGGCATGGAAAGTGAAGTTGCCAAAGTGAAGATGGTGGACTGGGCCAAGGACAATGTCTCCGGACAACGCCGGGTTCAGTATCGATTACGTGACTGGTTGATCTCTCGCCAACGTTATTGGGGATGTCCAATTCCGCTGGTTCATTGCGAAAGATGCGGCATCGTAGCAGTTCCGGACCAAAAACTGCCGGTCGAGCTTCCGATTGAAGGGATCCAAATTACCGGCGAAGGCGGCTCACCACTTGCCAGAACCGAGTCCTGGATCAACACCGACTGCCCCGCATGCGGCGAAAAGGCCAAACGCGATCCGGACACGATGGATACTTTTATCGACTCCAGCTGGTACTACCTCCGGTATGCCGATGCTCACAATGAAAAGAGCGCATTCGATGCCGACAAAGTCAACTACTGGATGCCGGTGGACCAATACGTCGGTGGAATCGAACACGCAATTCTGCATTTACTTTACTCTCGCTTCTTCACCAAGGCGTTGAAAGGACTCGACCTGGTGCAGTGCGACGAGCCATTCTTGAATCTTCTGTCCCAGGGGATGGTAACGAAATTTTCACCGTCGTCCGGACGAATTGAAAAGATGTCCAAATCGAGAGGCAACGTAGTCGGCACCACGGACTTTTTCAAGAAGTTCGGCGCCGACTCGGCTCGTCTTTTTACGCTCTTCGCAGCGCCGCCCGAGCAGGAGCTGGAATGGTCGGAAGAGGGTGCCGTCGGTCAGTTTCGCTTCCTGTCGAGAATTTGGCGACTGGTAACTGATGCTTCCGAAAAAGGCTGTCTCGATCCCAAAGCAACCGACGTAAAGCCGCAAGCTCTGGATAGCATCGGCGCAGACCTGTTGAAGTTGACGCACAAGACCATCAAGGCGGTCTCCCGAGATCTCAGCCAGGAATCCTACAGCTTCAACACGGCGATCGCTCGTTGCATGGAGCTGGTAAACGGTCTCTACAAATTCGTCTCCGAAAGGTCAAGCGGCGACAAATTAACGCTGTCCGGTGAAGAGAAGGTCCTGTTTTCATTTTCAATCAAGAACTTGCTCTTGCTGATGGCGCCGATGGCCCCTCACATTTCCGAAGAGCTCTGGCACCAGAGCGGATTTGCCTCCCGGAAAGAGGAATCGATTCATGTGGCTCAGTGGCCAACGTATTTAGACGAGCTCACCGTGGACAATGAAATCGAGCTGGTTTTGCAAGTCAATGGCAAGATAATAAGCAAAGTAGTTGCACCGCGAGGATTGACCAAATCTCAAGCTGAAGAGCTTGCTCTGACTGACGCCAAAATGCAAGGCAAAATCGATGGTCAACCGGTACGCAAAGTAATCGTCGTACCTGACAAGCTAGTCAACATTGTCGTCTAGGCAGTCGGTTCTGTGACTGATAACAAAACCGACTCGATTGCTCCGAGCAATTCACCTTTCTGCCATTTACTCCCGCAGATTCACAGCTTGTCCGGTTGAGCCAGGCAAGCAACCTCCATTAGAAAGAGAAGTTCTTTGTCAACCTAGGCAAAAATATAGTAACTTTTTAGTATGCCTTCACCCCACGAATTTATAAGAAAGCCCGCCCAAGTGGACCCGGTAAAACCGTGGATCACGGCCTTCATGTTGTTGACGATGGTGTACATGTTCTATACCGAGTCGCAACACGGCATGTTGTGGATGAAGATGACCGCCTTCGCTCCCGGCAAGTTTCAACTTTACAACCTCCAACAGCAATACGTTCCGATGTTGAGCATGATGTTCGGAGCGACATTTTGCCCGGCTAACATCTGGCTAATGTTAGGTAATGCCTACTTCCTCTGGGTTTTCGGCTCGCTGGTGGAGCTCAGGCTTGGATTGGGTCGCTTCCTCTGCCTGGCAGTATTTGCCATGATCGGCGGCTGGGTGATACAGGCCTACGAAGCAGGACTGATGAGCACCGGTCTTTATCTCGGCCCGGGGCTTTTGATTTCAAGCGTTATCGGGTCGTACCTGGTCTTCTTTCCCGAAAAGAAGATCAATCCAGGCGGCACGATCGGACGCTCGACTAAGTATTTCAAGAATGAGCCGAATCCAGATCCTTCGGCTTCCTTCGGCATCTCGCCCTGGGTGATCATCGGCGCCTTTATCGCTTACCAGGTTCTCTGTCACTTCGTCCTGGCAAAAATGACGGTTCACTTCGAAAGTATGAGTTTGCCAGCAGCCTTCGGTGCGTTTGTATTGGGTATGGTCTCTTGCGCCATCCTGGTTGCCTCCGCCTCTCGCGGCATCTCGGGAAATCCGCTCAAAATCCTGGCTATTAAAAAGTATCGCCAGCTCCGAGCGTTGGACTTCAGTCATGAAGAATCGATTATCGGCACTTCCAGAATGATGTCCTGTCCGGAAGAGCAAGTTAGAAAGTGGATAGCAAAAGGCAGCGGAGCATTGCCGCAAGCGCCGTCCGAGCAAGCCTAGCTGGATTAAAAATCGTAAAGGCTTCAGTCGTAAAGCATTAGAAGATCAAAGCGGATTTCAAGGACTTCAAAGGTTACTATTGAGCCGTTGATGCCCTGGTCTTTCTTAATGCTAGGCTGACTGTCTTGAGCGAATCAGATCTACCAAACCGAAATCTCGCCGAACGGCCCGACCGGCCGATCGACTCCTATGAGTCAATGTCTTGGCTGGAAGCCTTTCGCTGGAAGCGCTTATTGCAAGTCGCGCTCGACGCAATCGCTTTCTCGTTGGCCCTGACTGGCGCCTACTTGATTCGCTTCGACGGCTCCCTGCTGCCGCTATACATGCAGCAGTTGATCGTTTTGATTCCGGTGTTTGCTTTGATCCGGGTTACAGCCAACGGAATCTTCGGTGTATACCGCCGGTTGTGGCGTTATACCGGATTGACTGAAGTCCTGGAACTGGGCATCTCTATTTTGAGCGTCACTACCCTGGTCTTTACCGTCCGCGGACTGCGTTTACTTTCGGTCGAGGGCAATCAGCTCTCCTTCAGCATTATCTTTATCGAATGCGGACTGGCCTTTTTACTGGCAGTCAGCCAGCGCGTTTTGCGCCGCCTGCAGACCGAGCATAGCCAGCGCCGGCACTGGCGACAGCCGGTAAGGAAACGAGCCATATTGGTCGGCGCCGGTGAGGCCGGGCAGATGGTGACACGCGAGCTCGCGCAGAGACCGGACGTCGGGGTAGACATTATCGGTGTCCTGGATGATGATCCCCACAAAGTACACAACCGCATCGGAAATCTCACCGTATTTGGTACCACAGCCGATTTGCCTCGCCTGGTCGAAGACCTCTTTGTCGACCAGGTGATCATCGCCATGCCGTCAGCACCGCCGGCAGAGATCCGGCGGATTGTCGAGATGTGCCGGAAAGCGGAGGTGGAAACACGCATTCTTCCGGGACTGTTCGATCTAATCAACGGTCGGGTGAGCGTCAACCAGTTGCGCGACGTTTCACTGGCCGATCTGCTCGGAAGAGAACCGGTCGAGCTCGACACCGGTTCGATCGCCGGCTACATCGAAGGACGCTGCGTGCTCGTAACCGGAGCCGGCGGTTCAATCGGCAGCGAATTGTGCCGGCAAATAATGCACTTTCAGCCGAGCTCCTTGATCCTGGTCGGCAAGGGAGAAAACAGCATCTTCTTTATCAGCCAGGAACTCAAGGAGAGAGCAGAACCGGTCGAAATCAAGTCAATCATCGCCGATGTCCTCGACCAGCAGCGGATGAGACACATATTTGCCAGATTTAGACCACAAGTGGTTTTCCACGCAGCGGCTCACAAACACGTCCCACTGATGGAAGACAATGTCAGCGAGGCTATTAGCAACAACGTTGGTGGCACTCAGTCCGTCGCGGAGCTGTCCTCCGAGTTCGGCGTTGAAACTTTCGTGCTGGTCTCGAGCGACAAGGCTGTTAACCCAAGTTCGGTCATGGGAGCAACAAAGCGGATAGCCGAGTTAATTATTCAGGATCTCGCCAAGCGCTCCAGTACAAAGTACGTGGCTGTGCGCTTCGGCAACGTGCTGGACAGCAGAGGATCGGTCATACCGACCTGGCGCAAACAGATCGCCGCCGGCGGCCCGGTGACTGTCACACACCGTGACGCCTATCGATATTTCATGCTGATACCAGAGGCGGTGCAACTGATCATCCAGGCAGGGGCTCTGGGTTCGGGCGGGGAGATATTCGTTCTGGACATGGGAAAACCGGTTCGCATCGCAGATCTCGCCCACGACTTGATACAACTCTCCGGGCTTCGGCCCGGCCAGGATATCGAGATCCGATTCATCGGTCTCAGGCCGGGCGAAAAGCTGCATGAAGAACTACTTACAGCCGAAGAAGGCTTGACCAAGACTATCTATGAAAAGATTTTCGTTGGCAAACCGCAACCGATCGATCGCAACGACCTGGTGAATCGACTGAGCATCCTCTTGCAAGCAGCAGAGCGTGACGAAGAATCGACCATCCGCAACTGTTTGAACACAGCGGTAGGCGGCACATTGATGATTCAGCAGCGCGTAGAGGCGGATACGCTGCCAGTGCCGTCGAATAGTACGACTTTCGCGCAACCAAGTACTCACTAATCGATCGGGCGATTCCAAGATCCATGCGGACGGGAATCGTAGTTGCTTGCAACGGTCGAAGACACCGGCTGCTGCTCCTTCGGTTGGCTCACACCCTTGGTATCGATGATTACTTCCTTCTTGTCCGCTCCGATTCTATGCTCGCAGCCTTGCGAATCAACCCAAGTCTGAGTTGTGCTATCTGGATTTCCGGTGCATTCCTTGGTCTTCCACCAATTCTTGCCGGCATCATTGCTCCAATATTCGTCTGTTCCTTGCTTCCAATGATTCAGTTGTGGTGGATTCTTGGAATTGTCATATCCGTATTCCGTCTCGGTGCCATTCGCTCGTGCAACATGAGTGATGTTGCCTTTGTTGTCCCGGTCGACAATTACAAGCTTCGGCTCGGCTGGAATGATTGTTCGTTGACTACCGTCCAATTGCCTTATATTGATGGATCCATCCGCGAGCTTGTTGCGCTCGACTCCCCTGGAATCAACCGTTGTTTCCGTGTTGGAATCTGCTTTGCCCTGACATTGCTTGTTTTTCCACCAGTGCTTGCCACCATCGTTGCTCCAATACTCATCGGCACCTTGCTTCCAATGATTCAATTGCGATGGATGCTTGGTATTGTCGTATCCGTATTCCGTCTCAGTGCCATCACCACGCTTGACGTGAGTCACGTTGCCTTTCGCATCTCGCTTAATGTCAGACTGGTTGCCGCTTCCACTCGCATGGCCCGCCTTCTCGATCTTCTCGGGACTAAGCTTTCCATCGGCGGTTTTGTGAAATTTGCCGGTAACCTTTCCGTCGAGATCGACAGCATAGACCTTTCCCGGCTCTTCACTATTGGAGACCAATATCCCGCTTGCTTGACCAGCTTTCGTCTTAGTAAAGCCGACAACATGAATATTGTCTTTCCCGTGGAGCGGTCCCTCCACCGACTTGTGCAACTGCTTGTCAAAATCAGACATTTTTCTTGCAAAGGCTGTATGGTGGCTGTCGGCAGGTTTGGTCCAATGCGAGTATGCGGCCTGCCATAGCTTGTTTTCTTGATGTCCGTCTTTGACGGTGACTTGGTCGACCTTCTTAGTAAGAATTTGATCGCCCTGATGAAGCTCTTTGCTCATCGCCGACTACCCTCCGGAATCCGACTGCACCGAGCAATTTGCTCGCAAAGCAACAATAGTGCCGCGAATTGACACCGGCGCAGCACAGATCTGACAAATTCAGCTCAGGACATTAATTAGGCAAACCGCACTATCCAACCGGCCGAAAGAATCCGCTTGAACGAACTTACGGCGCCGGATACGACTTCCCTATTCGTTGTCAGGCTCGAGCGGCGACGAGTGATCGTCCTTTTCTGCGGCTATCTTGTCGGGATATTGCCCGATGTTGACTGCCACCGCTTTTGGTGAGCCGCTTCTGACCACGAAGAAGTTTAGCGTGTCGCTCACCTTATGCGAGCGCACATACTCTTGCACTTCCTTTGGAGCAGTCATATCCTTGCCATCTATTTTCTGGATAATATCACCGCGCTCGAGACCGCCAGCTTGTGCCGGGCTTCCATCAATCACTTGCGACACCACTACCCCTTTGGTAGTAGAGGGAAGTCCAAGACTCTTAGCCATAGTCTCATCGAGATCTGCCATCGCGATCCCCAGCCATGGTCTCGTTACCTTGCGATTCGCAATCAGATCATCGCTAACGGATTTAGCAATATCGACCGGAATCGAGAACCCGATGTTTTGTGCGTTGGCTTGAATGGCTGTGTTAACGCCAATGACGTCACCACGCAAATTCAATAGCGGTCCGCCCGAGTTGCCTGGATTTATAGCCGCATCTGTTTGTATAAAGTTGATATTGCCGTTAACGTCAGTGACCGATCGACCGACCGCCGAGATAATTCCGAGCGTCACCGTATGATCGAACCCAAGCGGGCTGCCGATCGCCACTGCAAATTCGCCTGGACGCAAAGAGCTTGAACTTCCCATCTTGAGCGTTGGCAGCCCGGAGCCTTCGACCTTCACCACCGCCAGATCGGAAAAGCTGTCCGTGCCAACCACCTTACCCGAGAAAACTCGTTTGTCGTTGAGAGTCACCTTAATCTTATTGGCTCCCCGCACGACATGAGCGTTGGTCAGGATATAACCATCCGGACGAACGATAAAGCCAGAGCCAGTATTATGCTTTTCAATCTTGGGCAGATTCGATCGCCCACCCTTTCCGCCAGGACCAACACGCTGGCCGTTGAAGAAAAACTCCATACCGTTTGGCATGTTACCGCCCAGAAACGGCATTACAAACCCAGGTACATTGGCGCTCACTTGTTGATCCACTTCGATATTCACAACCGCCGGCGCCGCCGCCGATGCGATATCGGCAATCGTCTCGCCACCGAGGGCAACAGCAGCCGATTGACCCGACGCTAACAATTGGTGAGATTGATCTCTTGCTTGTGCGCTTTCGACATCGTTTCCGACACCGCCTGCCATTCGTCCAAGCGCAAAGCCTCCACCTGCCATTACTAGAATCGTTCCGGCTACAAGTATCTTTTTTACTACTGGCATCTTCATCATCTCCCCGTTCCTACAAACCCGACAACACAGACACCCTGCCTATTGAGCAGGTTGCCCGCCGCAGTAAATAGAACTAGCTACGCCCCATTGCCATATACATGTCTCGCAGACGCCACTGGCTTAACTTTGTTCCTGAGCATTTCATCGCTCTTGACTAATTTCAACTAACACCAGTTTTGTTTGCAATATAATCGCCGATATCGGGGACCAAGGTCGCCAACCTTTATCGTCTTTTCAAATTGCTCCGGACGATTGGCAGCCGGCCGCCAGCATCCAGCACGAAAGGCTTTTCGTTGGCTCTCTTAAAGACAATCTTCGTCAAGCACAGCGTGTCAGGACCGGTTCAATTTGTTGCTTGAAAAACGCCTTCTATCGGCCCATGCCGAGGTGTTGAGCATGCTGGAAGACCTTGCCTTCAGTCAAAATGGACGGCGCGATTATCACTTCGACTTGCTGCATCTCCTTGAGATTAGCAGCTCCTAGCGTTGACATGCTGGTTTTGAGGGCGCCAACCAGATTCTGGCTGCCGTCATCAATCCTGGCTGGTCCAAACAATATATCCTCAAGCGATCCTGAACTGCCGACTTTGATGCGAGTCCCCCTGGGCAGCACCGGGCTAGGCGTTGCCATTCCCCAGTGAAATCCACGTCCGGGGGCCTCCTTCGCTCGTGCAAACGGGGAGCCGATCATGACCGCATCAGCACCGCAAGCTATTGCTTTGCAGACGTCGCCACCGACAGCCATTCCACCATCAGCAATCACCACCACGTCCCTGCCCGAGCGCTCTCTGTACTCTCGGCCGGCTGCTGCGCAATCAGCAATTGTGGTTGCCATCGGAACTCCAATACCCAGGACGCTGCGGGAAGTGCAGGCCGCACCGGGCCCGACACCCACCAAGATGCCAGCCACGCCGGTTTCGAGCAATCGGTAAGCCGTGTCATAGGTGACACAATTACCCACTACCACTGGCACTCCGACGGTTTTGCAAAATTCCACCAAGTTGAGCTGCGCTCCAGACTGGGCCGACTTATGCTCGAGCCCGGTCACGGTCGACTGGACAACAAGGATGTCGCAACCGGCTTTCACGGCGATTGGTCCGTACTTTGCAGCCAGATTAGGTGTCACGGACACAGCCACCACTACACCCTGAGCTTTAATCTCCTGGACTCTCTTAGCGACAAGCTCATCCTTTACGGGAGCAGAGTAGAGCTTCTGCATAACTTGGACGAAGTTGCTGTTATCGCACCCAACAGCTTCATCGTAAGCTGCTGTTGGATCCTCATAACGGGTCTGCAGACCTTGAAGATTCAAAACGGCCAGACCGCCGAGCTTACCGATCAGCCCGGCTGTCTTTACATCAACCACGCTGTCCATCGCGCTTGCCACGATCGGCATTGCCAGATTGACTCCACCAATGCGACAGGAGACGTCACACAGCTCCATGTCTAGAGTTACCGATCCCGGTACCAGAGCAATTTCGTCGAAACCATAGGCACGCCGGCTTGGCTTACCTTTGCCGATGAAGAGATCTACCATGTTCTATTTCCTTAGCAGTCAGAATCCCGTTGCCAGCAGCTAATACCAACCTTCCAGCAATCGGCTTATCTTAACACCGTGACAGCGGTCGACCCGAATCACGTATACAAGTATGAGCGGTAATGCGTGCGGATATCCGCACTGACAGCGAAAGTAACTGCGCTCCCCATCGTTTCCAGCCAGCCCGTCTCCCCGCCGAAAGAATTCGAAAGCTAGCGCAGCGCAGGAAAGCGAGGAGCTTTCCGCAGCGGAGCGTCTCTCCGCGCGGCGGGGCTGCGGTCTATTTTGCCTCTAGTTAGCCCGTCTCCCCGCCGCGCATATAAAAAGGACCGCCGGCCCCGCTACCACGGGTGGGCAGTCCTCCACTCCAACTCGGAAACCATCAAATGGACCACAGAACTTTGCACTTCTAGAAGGTCGGTTTCGGAGTCGTGGATGGCCAGCTGCAGCCGGCCATCTCTTCCAGTATTCCAACAGCATTCAATGATGTCAAGCACGCATCATAAGTGAAGGGACTCTTCCGGAGTAAGAAATGAAACCACTAAAGGTTATCGGTCTCAATAGTGGAACCTCAATGGATGGGGTCGATGCAGCAATCTTTGAAATTCGCCCGACCGAACAACCGCCACACTTTGAACAGTTCAAGATTCCGGCGCTTAAAGCGGAAATGCTCGGCTCGATTCTCTTTCCCTTCGAACCCAACTTTCAGCGCCAGCTTCAAAAAACGCTGGCGAAAGGCAACTCGACTCTCGAGGAGATCTGCCGCTTAAATGTAGCGCTGGGGGAAGTTTTCGCCCAAAGTGCCGCCGCTCTGATGAAAACATGCAAGCTGAGCCTGACTGACGTCGACTTGATTGGGTCTCACGGCCAGACAATCTGGCACTCACCAGCCTCTAAGCAATTCTGGGGAGTTTCGTGTCAGGGTAGCCTGCAACTTGGCGAACCTTCAGTAATTGCCGAGAGAACAGGTGTACCGGTAATCGCCGACTTCCGCGCGGCAGATCTCGCAGCTGGCGGGCAGGGAGCTCCCTTAGTAGCATTTGCAGACCAAGTGTTTTTTGGAGCAAACAGCAAAGCAACCGGCGTTTTGAACATAGGCGGAATTGCAAACATAACAGTCATTAATGGCAATGGCGAAGCGAAACTGGCGTTCGATACCGGACCAGGCAACATGCTGGTAGACAGAGCGGCCAGACTATTGTTTGATTGCGAGTTTGACGAAGACGGCAAACTTGCCAAACAAGGTCAGATCGACCAAGCATGGCTGGCGGAGCTTTTGAACCATCCCTACTTTCATAGACGTCCACCCAAGACCACCGGACGCGAAGATTTTGGATACACACAAGCAGACAGGCTCTTGGTCGAAGCTCAAAGGCGCGGGCTATCTGCACACGACTGCATCGCCACCCTTACTGGTCTCACGGCAAGGTCCGTGACCCAGGCGTACAGCACATTCATTCAGCCGGTGGTAAAACTAGACAGATTAGTGCTCGGGGGAGGCGGCGCTGACAATCGGGCGCTTGTAGAACAGCTGAAGGAATTTTGGCCACACGCTATTCAAATCCACCGGCACGAAGACTTCGGGATTTCAACCAAGTTCAAAGAATCACTGCTCTTTGCTCTTTTGGCTTACACCAGTTATTTTGGAATTCCAAACAACGTACCGCTATGCACCGGAGCCAGGCGCAGAGTATGTCTCGGGAAGCTATGCAATCCCCAGCGGCTCTAGTCAGGCACAAGCCGATCGCAACCTTAGGCTTCGGCCGCCTGCCTTAGCCGTAACCGCTCCGGCTCGGCCCGCCGTTAATTTTGCGGAGCATCCGAATGGCAGCCGACTCATACTTAGGATCGTTGAGCATGTTTAACAGCGACTCGCCTTGCGTTCGTTGCTCCTTCTTGCCGTCTTGAAGCAAACCCATCAAGGTGTTGACCGCAAGATCATCACCATTTTCCATCATTCGCAGGAGAGCATCGCTGGCATTTTTCATTTGAGGATTTCGCATGAGTTGCAAAAAGCTCTCGTCTCCTACCAGCAGATTACTGAGCAGTTTTTGGGCCACTGCCCGTTCGGAATCCGAGGAAAGCATTTTGACATACTCATTACCGGCTCGCTTTTCTGCCGGGTTGTTACTGCTAAGCAATTCGAGCGCTCGTCGAGCAGGAAAGAGCCCACCGTCCCCATTTTCATTATTGAGCATCGATGCCAATTGTTCGAAACCAGCTGGCTGTTTATCTTTTAGCGCCAACATGGCACTGATTTGCTTGGCATTTGGCAAGCTGTCCAACATTGAATTGACGGTCTGCGCATCACCGGGAGAACGAGCCATCTCATTGAGTTTCTTAAGATCACCATGAAATCTCTTGTCCGCAAGCATCTCAGTAATGTTGGCCACGTGCGCTGGCTGGGATATGGTAGACAAGCCCAACTTGGCCAGATCTCGCGTCTCCGGTTTGCCAAGCATCGAAACAACTCGATTGACCCCATCAGTAAGTTTCTTAGTAAGGTCTCCGCTAAAGCCGACGTTATCGGGGTTGGACAGCGCCCGGATAAAAGCAGTGGCAGATTGAACTTCCTGCGGATTGTTAGACCGCAGCATATCGGTCAACATGCGTCCGGCAGCAGCCCTGGACGGGTCTTTCAGAAGACCTGCCAGTCCAACAAGATCACTGGTCCTTTCGAGCTTAGTTAGAATGCCTCTGGCATTTGCCTGTTCCTTCTGGGCACCGAGCATTCCCAGAAGATGCTTTCCAGCTGCCAACCTTACAGTGTCCTCCGCAGTTCCATATTCGGTATTAACCGGTTTCAACATGTCGATAAGATTGCTTACCCCAATCCTTTCCAGGGGATTATTCGAGCCCATCAGCTGAGTCAACTGTTTGGAGATCTCCTTCTGAGCTGCTGTTTGATTGGGTGCTGAGCTGGTCTGCTTCAAGAACTCGGTCCATTGATCTGTCCGCAAAGAGTCGACTAGATTACGCGCCAGCTTGCTCTTATCCGGGTCACCCAACATCTGCAACATTATTTCAGCAGTTTGCCGAGTTCTGGGTTCACCGTCGTTCAACTTCGCCATCAGCTCAATAGCGCGCGGGTTGATACCATCTTCGCCGGACTTCATCAATTTGATTAGTTCCTGAGCACCTTTGCATTCCTTTTCATTGCCTAAAGCCTGCACCATCCGCTCAAATGTGCTCGAATCACCGGTCGAAATGTTTTCAAAGCTAGAAACGAGTTGCTTTGCAATGTCAGATTGCTGAGGATTGGACAACATCTTTACGACAGAAGAAAATGCTTGGCGGGTAGCTAGCTGATCTGAATCACTCATTCTCAACAGTGCGCGCGCATTGAGGGCACCTTCGGCGCCGCTGGATAACATCTCCTTGATTGCTTCTGCAGTCGGTTTTGTACCTACGTCCGTTAGCAGCTTGTTGAGAGCCCTGACATTCTTGGCGCTTAAGTCCGCAGACAGGAGACTTTGCACGTCAAAGCGCTCGAGTGGATTCTGCAATCTCTTCAAGAGCTCTTCGCCAGTAGATCTGGTATCACTGTTTTCAGATACAAGCATTTTCATGAGATTGCCGGTCTTTCCTACTGGCAAGTATTGCGTCAGCTCCCTTAGCTGATTGGCATCTTTCTCATTTTCCGGCTTGGAAAGAAAGTCGAGCATTTGCTTTATCTCCTGGGAGCTACTCAGGCTTGACAGCATCTCCTTTCCAACCGCTCTTGTGTCCAACTTCTTGAGCATGGACATCAATTGCTCGCCGTCCTTAGGAGCTTGAGCAATCAGATTTTGCGCTCGCTTTAGCTCGATCAGTCCCGGCACTTCGGTTACGGGGAAGCCGCGGCTCACTCGTAAATCCAGGGGCTGGTAAACATCAGAAAGCATTTGCTTGGCCGCATCACGCTCCTCCGGTTTACCAAGCATCTTCAACAATCCGTTGCCTACATCCGCACGAAGCTTGCGCGAGTCGGCATACAACCCGGCGATACGTTGGCCGTCCGGATCCACTGAGGCTCTTGCGCCAAGCATTTCCAGTACGGCGGTCGCCGAACGCTGCTCGCTGTAATTCTTCGAGTCGAGCATTTTGAGTAGCTCCCGAGAGGCATCCTTATGAGCAGGATTATTCATCAAGTCGAATAACTTAGTAGCCTGCGAGATATTCTGGAGGCTTTTCAACATCGTCACTGCTTCGCCTTGCTCGGCAGGAGACGCAATTTTCTTCAGGAGCGTTTTAATCGTCTCCGCTCCGCTCTTTTGCTCGCTAGCTGAGATGTAAGTTCCCTGAGCGGGGCGATCTACTTTGTTGTAAGCAAATTCCAACATGTTTCTTGCAGCTGTCCGCTGGTCGGCACTGCCGTTGAGCATGGAGACAATCTCCTTGCCGGCAGCCGCATTCTCCTTTGACGCAAGCAAGTTCAACAATTCATTTTGAGGGCCAGGTTCCCTCACGCGGGTCAATACAGTCCTGGCTACGGCTTGTTGTTGCTCATTCCCTCCGAGCAGTGTGATCAGCTTCTCCGCCCGTCTAGACCCACCTTCTCGAGACGCTTCCGACAAGAGTCCTTCCCCGATCTCTCTTTCCTTCTTGCTGGTCGAAGACATCATTTCAAGTAATTTCTGAGCGCCACTTTTCGATTCCGGACTTTCCAACTTGTCGATCAAGTAGCGACGCTGATCCGCATTTGGCACAGATTCTAAGACTCCGGCAGCATTTGCGCGATCCCGTTGCTCAGGCGCATTCAAGAGTTTGAGCAGGCGCAGGCCATCGGACTTTTCTTCAGGTGACTTCGAGTTGATCAAGCGCAGCAGCTCACTAGCACTGCCCGACTTGTCGGAGTCAAGCAACTTGAGCAACTCCTGCCCGGCTTGTTTCAACTCCGATTTGTGCAAAATTGACAGTAATTGCCCAACCTGACCATTGTCATCGACATGCGTCAGAATACTCTTAGCGACCGACTTTTGATCGTTATCGCCCAGCATTTTCATCAGCTCTTGCGCATCTTTTCTTACCAGCGGATTGCGGTCAGAAACCATTCGCACCAATCCCTGGGCAGCTACATTGTCTCCTTCGTTTTTGCTGTTTAACAGATCAAGAACCAGCTTTGCGGCATCTTTCTGACCCGGATTGCTCAACAACGCCAAGGTGTCCTGAACTCCCTGCCGATTGAACATGATGCCGTTCAACAGCTGTTTGGCGACACCTTCGGTAGATTGATCTCCCAACATCTTCAAGAGGCGTATGCCGTCTTCCTTGTCCTGCTTGTCCGTGCTGGCAAGCATTGACAGCAGAGAAGTTGCAGCCAGACGCGAATCCACACTTCCTTTGGGATCGAGCATGTCCAGCAACTTCTTAGAACTGGCTGCGAGCGATGGATCTTTCAAGATGGACTGTAATCTGTCGTTTTGTTCAGGCGTTAGCTCATCCTGACTTGCGTCTCCCCAAAAGGATTGCTTTGACCGAACTTCCGGCTCTGGCTTGCTCTCCTTTTCGCTGCTCTCAACAATCATGAATGGAGCGTTTTCGTTTAGAGCGGAAAGAAGACTCCCTTCAGAGTGCTTTTGACCAGCGGCCTTTTGCCCACGCGTTAAGCTCTCGATGGCGCCCGAACCAAATTCACTGAAAACACCTAAGAGGTTCAGCGAGTTATGCTCTTGCCTGGCTAACTGATTGAGGGCTGGGAAGGGAGAATCGATTCTATGTGTGTCGGCAACGGCTGGCGATTCGCTCCGAGATTGAGCAGTCAAATCAGGCTGTTCGCGGTCCGACAGATTCTCTTCAAGTTGCTGGTTTTGTCCCATTGCCAGTGGCCCCTCAGATGAAGTCAACGCCAGACATCATCCCCAATGTAAAGGCAAACTCAATCAGAGAGCCTTGCTTAGTAAATTCCTAGCCGAGGGATAATGCTTAAACGGCACTATACAGAGCCTTTGTGGCAGGATCGTGGCAGCGCGGCGAAAGGTAATATAATCTGGACTTTCGAACTCCTGCCGTCTCCTCCCTAGTAGGATCGCGTAGGTTACCCTTTCAACTGGAGCGCGGTTGTCTACGACCCTCATACAAGACCAGCCCGTCCGACCAGCCCAACAATCAGGACGGTCGAGAGCTTCGAGTTGTCTTTGGGCGGCAATAGTAATTACAGTGATCGCCGGAGTGGTACTTCGTTTCGTTAACTTAGACCGTAAAGTCTTTTGGATAGATGAAGCTCACTATTCCATCATTGCCAGCGGGCATAGGTACACAGACTTTCAAGACGCCTTGTATGACGGTCACGTCTTCAGCGTTGCAGAGTTGAAATCCTATCTGAGACCAGAACCAGCAAGTGGCATTCGAGAAGTACTAAGTGCGAAGGCGCAGGATGCGAAGCACACTCCGTTTTCTTACCTTCTCTACAACTGGTGGGGAAACTGGCAAGGCTTCGACGTGTGCTCGTTGCGATTGCTGACTGCAATCTTGAGTCTTCTGGCCCTACCATTCTTGTATTGGCTATCACTCGAGTTATTCGAATCGCAGATTGTGTCGGCAATCTACGTCGCATTGATAGCGGCATCACCGTTGCACTACTTATATGCTCAGGAAGCCAGGGGCTACTACCTCTGGTGTCTAATTACCGCACTGACAGGCGTTCTGCAGCTGCGGGCCTTTCGACTCCGGAAGAATTCCGCGTGGCTAAGCTACTCAGCAGCAGTTGCTTTCGGTCTTTACTCATTCCTCCTCTCTTGCCTGGTCACCGCGGCCCAGCTGGTTTATTCAATTTACAGGCAAGAGTTCGAAGGCAATCGCTCGTTGACCCGGTGGCTGGGCTCAGTAGCACTGGCACTCATCGCATTTTCACCCTGGCTTTTCGTGCTGATTAAAAACTGGAACCATACCTTGCATGCCTGGTCCTGGGTAGAGAAGAAGTTTGACGCAGCTACGTACGCAATGCACTGGCTGGGCAACTTCGGACTCTTATTTTACGACTTGAATTTACCCAGATCTGACCCCTCAGTGCTGCTGGCCGGACTGACCGCTTTGTTGCTTACAATTTGCGCGATCGCTTTCCTCTGGCATGGACAACGTCGGTCCACTTTTGTATTTGTGGTTCTTCTGATTGCAAGCACTGCGCTCCCGCTCCTTTGCCTAGATCTATTGTTTGGGGGAAGAAGAGCACTGACAATGCGGTACTTAATGCCATCCTGGCTCGGAATCGAGCTTGCAATTGCCCACCTGCTGGCTCAGCTATGTATCAACCGCGCTTACCTTGCGCGGCAAATCGGGCTTGCCCTAATCACCGCCATCATAATTGTTGGAATAGGCTCCTGTATTTATTGCACGCAGGCCTTCACCTGGTGGCACAAGGTTGAGGGACAAGAAATGCTTGACGTTGCCGAAAGGATAAATTCCCGACGATCTCCACTTCTCTTGATCGATAAGGCTTGGTGCCTGAGCCCGGGCCGAGTGGCCGCGCTCGGGAATCTGCTAACCGCCAGGGCAAAAATTGCAATCGTAGCTGGCAGCGCTGATCCGAATATCCCGGACGGATACGAAGATGTTTTTCTCTTTCACATGCCAGAAAGTTACGTTTCAAAGCTGCGCTCGAAGAACAACCGAGCGCTCAGCCGAGACGCCAAACTCGGTGACAGCCTGTGGTTGGCACGCAGCCCACACAGCAATCCCAGCTCAAGTCCATCAAGCCTTCGATTACCCGAGCAGCCATTAACTGGGGTCGGCAAGCGATAGATTATAATGGTCGAATTCATTTCTCTCCGGCTCTCAGAGCCGCGCCTTCGACCGTTACAGTCGAACCATCCGGGTTATCTAAGTCTGAGTATTTTGTAGAACAGCTCTCCGAGTGTATTTTGTCAAAAGTTTCGGAAGAACATGCCATCACCAGCCGACCGGGTACCGCCAGTCCGGAAAAGACTCAGCGGCTCGCTTGGTGGGCGATAGCCTTGATTGTGGCAACCGGAGTAATCATTCGTTTCGTCAATCTGGAACACAAAGCATACTGGATCGATGAAGCATACACTCTCATTTGCGCGTCCGGACACACCTGTTCCAGCTTGCGAGAGCGTTATTGCGACGGGCATGTTTTTTCAGCCGGTGAGTTGCGAACCTACATGCAGGTGACACGCGAAATTGACGACACCGGCGTGATTGCTCACCTTTCCGAGGACGCGAAGCACTGCCCATTATTCTTTCTACTTACTCGCCACTGGGCACAGACTTTCGGCAGCAGCGACGGAAGTCTGAGGTTGCTGCCTGCCTTAATAAGCTTACTAATCTTTCCGGCAATCTTCTGGCTCTGCCGGGAGCTGTTTCAATCGAGCTACACCGGCGGCATCGCAATGGCGTTGTGCGCAGTTTCTCCACTACACTTCCTGTGGGCACAAGAAGCAAGAAATTACAGCCTCTGGACAGTAATCATAATCGTTTCAAGCGCCGTCTTACTTAGAGCAATGCGAGCTTCCAGAATGAAAGCCTGGTTTGCTTATACTCTGATCACTAGTTTGGGTTTCTATTCCTACCTACTGTCAGTTTTCGTGACCGGCGCTCAGGCTTTATACGTACTTGCAATGCGACGAAAGACTGCAGCCTGCCTGATCTCGATCGCGATTGCAGCGTTGTCTTTCGCTCCGTGGTTGGCGATTGTTTCAACCAACTGGGACAGAACCAAAAGAGCCTGGTCCTGGGTGGAAGATCCCGTGACCTTACACGAGTTTGTCGGCACCTGGTGTCGCAACCTCAGCCTGCCATTCTTTGATGTAAACGCCGGCTCTCATGCCCCATGGCAGATCGTGCCCAATCTGCTTTGCACTGGTCTGGTTGCTGCTGCTGTCATTTATCTCTGCCGAAACACTCAAAAACAAGTCTGGCTCTTTGTTCTGCTCTTAATGACCAGCACTACCTTGCCACTGCTTGCCGAAGACCTTCTCAGCGGAGGCAGACGCGTTCTGATGGTCCGGTACCTTATCCCATTATGGCTAGGCATACAGCTTTGCGTTGCCTTTCTGCTTGCAAGCAAAACGGTCTCCCCGGCAGCACCCAGGCGTAAACTCTGGCTGTGCCTGGCATCGGCTTTGATTGGTGCCGGTCTTGTTTCCTGCATAGTTTGCAGCCAATCTTCATTCTGGTGGAACAAACACCAGGGAAAAGAGATGTCCGAAACAGCCAATCAACTCAATCAATCTCACTCCGCAATCTTGTTAGCCAGCAACGAGTGGAGCAAAAGCGCTGGTTCGCTGATCGCCCTGGCAAAGATGCTCACACCCGATACCAAGATGGCAATTATCTCGGACAAAGATGCACCGGAAATTCCAACCGGATACAAGACGATTTTTTTGTACCATCTGCCCAAAAATTCCATCGAAAAACTCAGGGGAAACGGTAACTACACCTTCAAATACCATCGAGACTTGAAGGACGTTCTCTGGATAGCAGAACTCAAAGATGCCGGTCGAGCTGTTAAGAATTGAGAAATCGCCGCCTGACAACCCCAACAACTGGGTATATTACCCTCGGATAGCTTAAGGGGGAAGTGGGAAACCGTGCCAGGCACTTATCCCTTCATCTATCTTGGTCCTAGCTAGATAGATAGAGGAAACTGAACCATATGAAAAACATCATACTAGGCTCGGTTGGACTCATGCTTGCATTGCTACTCAGCGTGCCGGCAAATGCGCAAATGGGCAGCGACGCCTTCTCCGCAGGAGATGCCGGAACGCAGTCCCGCTCGAACCCGATAACCGGGAGCCAAACTGACACGGTTAACGCCGGTCAGGCTCCTATGTTGCAGGGTGCAACGAACGGCACTATCGGTCCGCAGGCCGGCGATGCCACAGTTGTGCAGGGTGTTAACACCGCCGGTACGGTCCGGGTGAATAACCTGGCCAACCTTGAAGCATTGCTCAATATCATCGCCAACGGGATGGAAATCCTCGGGATAGCCTGGGGTGGTCCAACGATGATCATGGGCTTCATGCACATGGCAGCTGGAACGCAAGATGCGATGAAACGGGTGCTATTCGGAGCTGCCGGTGTAACCGGCGGCCTCGCAACGCCTGGCTGCATTAACTGGTTGGTGGCATCTTGCCGAGATGCCAACCTGTTCAGTTAAGCAAGCGAACGTTCAACTCGTAGTAAACCAAAGAAAGGGGGCATTCTAAATGCCTCCTTCCTCTTTCGGGAAGAATCAGCGATGTGCCGCTTCTCGCTGGGAGCGAGCCACAAAGGAGGATTGAACGATGTGAAGAACATCATAATCGGGGCGGCAGGGCCCATTCTTACGCCACTGCTCAGCTTTCCAACTAATGCACACGACACATTCGAGGAAAGGATATGAACTGCACAACGTTCTGCTTAGGACTGATAGTTGCTTTTCTGTTGAGTACTCTCCCGTCCAATGCGAACAAGGACGCTGTCACCCGCTCATCACAAAATGTCAAAGCTGAGCACGTTCCAACACCCGAAACGTTTTCAAACGCCTTTTTCGCAGAAGATGGGTCGCCGCCTATCGATGGACCCATTCCAATGCTTAAAGGTGTCCACGGAGGCGTAATTGGTCCGAAAGTAGATAGTGTCCCTGTCCCTGAGACTCGGCTAGAGTTGCCGAAGAAACTGTCCTACCCCATGGATTGTGTCCTCGAGCTACTAGGTATCATCAGTGGCAGTGTATTGGCAATCATAGGACTTAAGCGCTTGAAAGAACGCAAAATAGGCTGGTTTTCAATATTGCTGCTCGCGTTGACTTGTGCACTTACCGGACCAGCAGCGCCTTTCATCTACGAGTGGGGTGTGGCAACCTTTGATGCTGCCGGCAAATTTCAATGATTCAGCGGTCTCCTGAACGACTGATAGCAATTTTGTTGTTATGCAGGATTTCGGTGGGTACTGTTGAACTAGTGCCGTTTTACACAAGAACGATCGAATGACTTGTGGTGATGGCTGCACTGACAGCCCCACTGATGCAAAAACAAATGAGGCGCTTCGTCTCACTCGGGGAGGCGAAATTGAGAGGACTGGACAAAGTGAAAAACACCGCAATCGGCGTAGCTGGACTCAGCCTTACACTACTACTCAGCAATCCAGCAAGTGCACAAGACGCAATCGATAAAGAAGTTGGTGGAGTGAAAACCGGTTCGGAATCGGTCTATAGCCGGGCTGATTCGGTTCCCGCCAATGGAGATCCGTTGATTAAGCCAAACGGAGTTATCGGTCCGCCAACTTATGAGCCGACAGTTGTGCAAGCCATAAAGACCGCCCGAATTGTACGGCCCAGCGCAGTTGAAGCATGGCGCCAAATCATCGCCTTTGGCCTTGCCATCCTGGGGATTCTAGGGATCTCTGGTGGCGGTATCTTGCTCTTTAGGGGCTTTCAGCGCAAGCTGGAGGGACTGCCAGGAGCGATGAAATTTATGCTGTCAGGAGCATTCATTGCACTTGCCGGACTCGCAATGTCCGGATTTGTCTACTTACTGCTGACAGTTGACATGGACTGCCACCTCATCGAATAGAGTCAAGTATTTCCCGCAACTAAGTTGATGGTGGCATCCTGCCGCAAGACCAACCTGTTCAATAAAGCAGGTGATTGGATTCAATCCCGGTCCACTTTGTTAGCTACGTAGTCAGTGGGGTATTGTTGAACTAGTACTGTCGAGAGGGCTAGCTTTGGTGACGCAAGAACTTCAATTGCATATTCCCGACGGAATCAACTACGAATGCACCGGCTGCGGCAAGTGTTGCACCGGCTGGACGGTGCCGATGACTCCAGATGATTATGACCGGGTCTCGTCGGTAGATTGGGGGAAGGAATCGCCAAGATACGCAGGGCAGGAGCTCTTTCGCGAGCTTAAGGACTATGAGAAGAAGGGCACGCCTTACTCTCATGCTATTCGCCCGGGCGGGGACGGTTACTGCCCTTTCCTGGTCGACAATTTGTGCTTTGTGCACGGGCAGTATGGCTCGAAGTTCAAACCATCGATGTGCCAGCTCTTTCCTTATTGCTTCAACGAGACCCCGTCTGGAATCTATGCCACCGTCTCATTCGTAAGCATGGGCGTGCTCTACAACTCGGGCAAGTCGCTTACAGAGCAGCGAGATTACCTCGAAGAAAAGCTCAAAGCGTTTCAAGAGCTCTATCCGGATCATCATCCTAACTGGTCCGACCTCAAATTGGCAGTCGGAATGCCGATGACCTGGGATGACTACCTTGTGCACGAAAAGCAGCTCGTCTCGCTGTTACAAGACCGTTCGGTCTCAATCGAAGAACGCATGCTGAAAGGATCTGATTATCTTTGCTCCAAACTCGCAGCAGGTAGTCCGGCACCCAGCATGCCGACCGAACCTTGCCTCAAGAAATTAGACAAGCATTTACTGGTCGCCCTGCACAAGATGTACTTCCCCTCAAAGCCACTGGGAAAGGGCGAGTGCGATTTCAACAACCTGAGATTCTTCTACCAGTTTCTTTATCAATCACCCAAGCTGGCATTCCCAACCCAGAAATTCAGCTTCGAAGAGTTGCAGGAGATTGACTGGCCATCAGGCGATCCGGAGATTGAAGATCTTCTCTACCGTTATTTCTTCTCGCGTATTTTCGGAAAGCTATACTTTGGAGCGGGCTTTGGACAGCTTAGCCTGATCACCGGATTCCACCACTTGATACTAATACTGGGATTAGTGAAGCTACAGGCCAAAGCCTGGGCTCTCACTAGAGAAGCACCAATAGTAAGTTTGTTGGATGTAATAACTACTGTCCGAGAACTGGAGAAGCGACTTGGTGAGTCGCGGCTTGGCGGATACGAAGCTGCGGTTTGGGAATTGTTGATGCAGAGCCGCTCTCGAGTCAGGCGAGTGCTTGCTTCTGTGTAAGTAATTCCTGTCAGAATTGACAACAAGGAGGAAGATCTCCTTTTAGATGAAGATCTCCTTCTAGAAGTAAGAGGATTTCGAATTAGTAGTCCGCGACGGCCTACTACGATCTATTCCTCTACAAAGTTAAAGGACTCGAAACCTTTATGCTTCAACAGTTTCGACGGAATCGCTCGACGACTCCGGACAACTCCGAACTAAATTTGTAGTCCAGGCAACAAAATTTTAGTTGACTTGTGTCCGGGGTTGGTGTAACCTCTGCCCATGATTTCAAGGGGGCGCACTTACTTAGCGCAACCGGGTTCTTTTTTTACTACTTAATACTTATATATTCAGTTGGCAGGAGGTTCTGCATGAATACGTTTTCGAAACATACTATGGCCGCTCTCGGAACATCTTTCGCAATGGCTCTCTTCTTAGGAGCTCCTGCGAACGCTCAATTCGGAAGCGACGCTTTCTCCGCTGGTGATGCCGGTACGCAATCGCGCTCGAACCCGATCACCGGCTCCCAAACTGACACGGTCAATGCCGGTCAGTCTCCAATGCTTCAAGGCGCTACCAACGGTACCATCGGACCGCAAGCCGGTGATGCCACAGTCGTCCAGGGCGTAAACACTGCCGGCACGGTACGTGTAAACAACTTGGCCAACTTGGAAGCGTTGTTGAACATCATCGCCAACGGGATGGAAATCCTCGGAATCGCATGGGGTGGTCCGACGATGATCATGGGCTTTATGCACATGGCCGCTGGTACGCAAGATGCTATGAAGCGTGTTCTGTTCGGTGCTGCTGGTGTTACCGGTGGTTTGGCAACTCCTGGTTGCATCAACTGGCTCGTTGCCTCCTGCCGCGACGCCAACCTGTTCAGCTAAGCAGACAGACAGTTTCAATCAGTACTCGAAGAGGGGAGCGCAAGCTCCTCTCTTCTTTTTACCGGTTCAAATGCTTCCACTGCTCTCTCAAGAACACAGCTCGACCCGAATTCCTTTGGTGGATTTAGTTCACAACTTTTGAACAGAAATTGCCGGACACTAAGACGATTTTCATGGGCTTCCAGTTTCCAAGCAGCCATTGAGCCACTTTTGGCACAATTCCTCTACGAATTTGCCACAAATGAGTGGTTGAATATGCATCGTTAGGGATTTAGAGAAAGCCGAAATGGCTTTTTTGGATCACTTAATGTGAAACTAGATGTTATGACCCACTTATGTCACACCGCTATGTTTCAATGATTACTATCGAACGGTTGGCACTTAGCTAAACCAATTTCTTGACCACTTACTATTTTAATCAGGCGTTGCCCAGGAGGCATTTTATGCGTATCTCACTTACCAATCTTCTTTCATCAGTTGCAATGACTGCTGCAGTCGTCGCCGGACTTTCGTTTGCATCCCCGGCCTACGCTCAGTTCGGGTCTGATGCTTTCTCCGCTGGTGATGCGGGAACCCAATCACGTTCCAACCCAATTACAGGCAGTCAAACTGACACCGTCAATGCCGGTCAATCACCGATGTTGCAAGGTGCCACCAACGGTACGATCGGACCGCAAGCCGGCGATGCTACTGTCGTTCAGGGCGTAAACACTGCTGGTACGGTTCGGGTAAATAACTTGGCTAACTTGGAAGCATTGTTGAACATCATCGCCAACGGGATGGAAATCCTCGGTATCGCCTGGGGTGGACCGACAATGATCATGGGCTTCATGCACATGGCTGCCGGCACCCAAGACGCTATGAAGCGGGTTCTGTTCGGCGCCGCTGGTGTTACCGGTGGATTGGCAACACCCGGTTGCATCAACTGGCTCGTTGCTTCTTGCCGCGACGCCAACCTGTTCAGCTAAGCAACCAGACGGCTTCAACAAGTAATCGAGAGGGGAGCGTTTGCTCCCCTCTTCTTCGTTTTTCGTCGCTCCACCCATTAATGCATCCAGCCCAGACTAATTGCCCATGAAATCATCCTTCATTACCGCCCGGCTGACCGGATTTGGACCAAATTGCGCCATTTGAATGACCGTACAGATCCTTAGACTCATAACAGTCGAGTCAATCGCAGGGACAAACTATGAATAAGCTTCAAAATGGGATCGATCCCTCAATCAATTTCATTGACGCTCTTTACTATGAAGAAACACACTTACCAATGCGTTCGCAATACCTGGCTGTACAGCAGATTCTCGAGTTTGCGTGGTTGGGTCTGGGAATGTGCGGCGACAAGAATCAAGACGGCAGGCTTGAGTATCACGAGCTTCTGGACTACTGCGAGCACATGCATAGCATGTTCAATTTAGACTCGGATGTGCTCGACGGATTGAAAGTTCTTCTCAAGAAATACTCCTGCTTGGCTGGAGAAAAGCGATATCTAGACGATCAGGATCTATTCAATTACAGAGATTTGCTGCTCAAGCAACTCTGCATTGAGGGATTATCGAGAGCCTCACTGGTGCCATACATCGCTGCCGATACCAGCGAATTGCTAGAGATTGAACTGGTTAGAAACTCCAATTTACAGCCGCTGATTGCACATATAAACGAAGAGCTCGAGTCCCGCCAGGCTACTGCCAGAATAGACGCTTCTGGAGCGCCGGTTTACAGCAACGCTTCCTGCAACAGCCAAGCCGAGCCACAACTACGCGCCGCATAGGTTTCCTTTTTCGGACACATAGTTTCAGCTGTACTATTGCAGTTGGGGCAGATGCAATCAGCTCCTACTGCTTTTTGCGGCGGCCGCAGATTCTTTCCAAAGAATGACTGCTTCTAGATAAGTAGGTTGCTATCAACCGTCGTATTTGGGGCGGTCTGCAACGGTAGAACTGCGTCTATCTTTTCAATCCGGTCTGTTCCTACGGGCGGACTGGCATCAAATGTCTCATCACGCCTCATCCGGCTTTGCATGCTTCTCAAGAACTGACGTGCTAGCACTTTATTTATGCAACTCTGCAACGTGTACTTTTCACTCTTAACTTTCGCTGGTAAGCTCTCAGCCGCTTCTTTCCTTTCTGTCATTAAAACTAGCCTCCAGGCATATCTGCCACAACACAACGCACCAGCCATGGCAAATTGTATCTATCCTTGCTAGCTCAGATCTTCGACATAAGAAGTACCAGGCAGCTCAGCAACGCAGCTGACAGAATGCTTCTACTGCACTAAACGGCCATGGATTTAGCGCTGCTGATTCCCAATTTAGATAGAATCAGGAACAGAATACCTTTCAGGCAGCTCCTTCCTCGCCTTCCAACTTGGAGACCCTCTCCTCCAAATATAGAGCCACCTTAGCGCCGTGCCACCAGGATCACCAAACATATTTCCTGCCGCTCCGATGGGAAATTCCGGGTCACTCCGGATATACTTCGGAACCGGGGTTAGAGAAGCGGCAAACATCTCCTGAAAAAACTCCGAAAATGTATTCCAGCTTACAAAATCACGCTTGACTTCAACCTGAAGTTACCGTAATCTATGCCCATCGGTTGGCACTTTCGCCACACCTAGTTGGAAGACTTACTACAAAATTGGCGTTCATACCCAGGAGGTTCTACATGCGCATCTCTGTTACCAGTCTTTTGTCTCAAATTTCGGTAGCCGCAGTAATTGTTGCTGGTCTATCGATCGCTTCTCCCGCATACGCTCAATTCGGCAGCGATGCATTCTCGGCTGGTGATGCAGGAACGCAATCCCGCTCCAACCCGATTACAGGCAGCCAGACAGACACAGTCAACGCCGGTCAATCGCCGATGTTGCAAGGTGCCACCAACGGTACCATCGGTCCCCAAGCTGGTGACGCGACTGTTGTTCAAGGCGTTAACACCGCTGGCACAGTGCGCGTAAACAACTTGGCTAACTTAGAAGCTTTGCTCAACATCATTGCTAACGGTATGGAAATCCTCGGTATCGCCTGGGGTGGACCGACCATGATCATGGGCTTCATGCACATGGCTGCCGGCACGCAAGATGCTATGAAGCGCGTACTCTTCGGAGCTGCAGGTGTCACCGGTGGTTTGGCAACACCCGGTTGTATCAACTGGCTCGTCGCCTCCTGCCGCGATGCCAACCTGTTCAGCTAAGCGGACAAACTTTTCCCCCGCCAACGCCAGCCAGAGACCTCCCGGAAGGGGGGTTTTTGGTCTTCGTGTCACATATTTTTCACGACATCGTGTTGAAATCTACTCAGTCGCAGTTCAGCTTCGCAAAGTCGGAATTGTCCGAAACTTCATAATTGGGCAGTATGAAAGCAATTACTAAACTAACAATCGCATTTACCGTTCTTACTCTGACGTTTTGCCCATCAGCAGAAACCAGAGCTGAATCCGAAATAGCCACAGAGCAAGCGGCAGCGGATCAAGTCGCGTTAGATCAAGTACAAGTACCGGCAGAGCAAGTTGCATCGGAGCAAGTCACAACCAATCAGGTAGTGGCAACAAATCAAGTGGCAACAGCACAGCCGATAGCCAGTTCGGCACCACCAGCAATGCCCGTTGAACCAAAGATTTTCCCACCAGCGGCAGATAGTGCTTACTACCTCGCCGGGCAATACGTTTTAAGTGGAAGGTACCAGGAAGCGATCTCTTATTTCGATCAAGCGATCAAACTCGCTGCCAACGGGGCCGCCCACTTTCGGATCGCCGACGCATTCTATAGTCGCGGCAACGCACACGTGTACCTTGGACAATCCGATGCGGCTCTTTGTGACTACTCAAAAGCAATTAGTCTGGATGCCAATTACGCTCTTGCCTATTACATGAGGGGTCAGATTTATCAGGGTCGCTCTGAATTCCAAAAGGCCATCCCGGACTTCAAAAAGGCAATTGAGATCAATTCAACCTTCGCCCTTGCCTTTGGAGGGCTGGGACTCGCCTACCACGGTCTCGGCGAGAATGAGCGAGCCGTGGAGTATTGCAGCAATTCAATCAGCCTGGATAGTCAGAGCGCCTGGTTCTACGATATTCGGGCGCAAGCATATAAGGATCTAGGCAACTATGAAAAGTATGCCGAAGATCTCAGTCAAGAGATTCAGCTGCTGTCTCAACCAGGTACCAATCAGATAGCCGCCGATCCTCGCAGCCTGCTTGCGCCAGCTTATTTCAACCGCGGACAGGCATACCAAAAGCTCGGCAGAAGCGAGCTTGCTCAAAAAGACCTAAATAAAGCAAAAGAGCTAGGTTACCCGGGAGATTCCAAGAAGACCGGAGCCTCCTAACTACCCAAAAGAGAGCCTACTCTCATTCCGACTTTCCCCCGCCAACGCCAGCCAGAGACCGCCGCAAGGCGGTTTTTGGTATCTCTTAGAAATCCTTCAGCCGTTTAATTTTTCGACTTCCCCTAATTACTCCCAGGGCCTCGTAGGACACACAGAGGCTCGAAAGAAGAAGAGCCAAATTACTAAGGGATGGACCATTTAATAAGGAGAGTTCCAATGTTTACTAAGGTTTTTGGTCAAACGAGAAAAGTCTGGTTGCTTTCATTAGCTTTCTGTCTCCTACCGCTCACTTGCGGAGCTGCACATGCTCAATTCGGCAGCGATGCTTTCTCAGCCGGTGATGCAGGAACACAATCTCGCTCAAACCCAATCACAGGCAGCCAGACCGATACAGTAAATGCCGGTCAAGCACCGATGTTGCAAGGTGCCACCAACGGTACCATCGGTCCCCAAGCTGGTGACGCTACCGTGGTGCAGGGTGTAAATACAGCCGGTACGGTTCGAGTCAACAACCTCGCCAACCTCGAAGCGTTGTTAAATATCATCGCCAACGGGATGGAAATCCTCGGTATCGCCTGGGGTGGACCGACCATGATCATGGGCTTCATGCACATGGCTGCCGGCACGCAAGATGCTATGAAGCGAGTTCTGTTCGGCGCCGCTGGTGTCACCGGTGGTTTGGCAACACCCGGCTGCATCAACTGGCTCGTCGCCTCCTGCCGCGATGCCAACCTGTTCAGCTAACAACTAGTTTCCCCCGATCAGCACCTGGTCTGAAACCGCCTCTCTGGCGGCTTCAGCCTTTTGTGGACAAATTCTAAATGGACTGCTTTCAAGCTCTGCTAAGAATTCCACACTCCATTTCTGCTCTTCCAATCTAATTTCCGCAGTTTCAAACTACTTTCCCGATTTGGCGCACCGGCGATACCTTGTCCAGATTATGCCGGCAATGACCGTCCTAAGCATCGCCAGGATATCGGTTGACAAACAGGTCTAGCAGTTCGACCGACGACGCAGATAGAATTGACTAAGCGGATTAAGAGGAGCGACCTTGAGCGATGCTGACTCCCGAACAGCTTGAACGTTATCAGAATCAGCTATCCCTGCCCGGGATGGGCGAGCAGGCGCAGATTAAGTTGTCCAATTCGCGCGTTCTGGTGGCCGGTCTCTCCGGCTCCGGAGCGATTGCGGCTCAGCTGCTCGCTGTCTCTGGCGTCGGTACTATCGGTCTGCTGGACGATTCAGTGATCGCACTGGCGGACCTTCACAGAGACATTCTGTCCAGCAGCGACGAGACAGGCAAAAGTCGGATAGAGTCAGCCAAAAGAAGGCTCAATCACTTGAACCCGGACTGTATGGTAGAGCTTCACGAATTACAGCTCGATGCTCACAATGCGGAAGAACTATTGACACCTTATCATTTGATCCTGGACGGGCTCGACGATTGGCAAAAGAAATTACTCGCCAGCGACACCGCCATGCATCTAAACATTCCAATGATTCACTGCGGAATCACCGGCTTTCAGTTTCAAGTTTTTTCGATGGTTCCGGGAAGATCTGCTTGCTTGCGCTGCCTGTTTCATCAGCTCGGCAGAGAAGATCTGTCGCGCCAGGACAAACCAGCCATCAACTTTGGTCCGGCGGCCACAATGGCCGGATCGCTGCAGGCCTCCGAAGCGCTCCACATCATAGCCGAGTCGGGCGTAACCGGCTGCGACGAGTTGATTCAATTCGACTGCTTGCGCCGAGAATTTTATACGGTGCGCGAGCTCGGTCCTCGCGCTGATTGTCCAGACTGCGGCCGCACCACTAATCGGAATCAGTAATTTGAGCTGGGCTCGCTTGCTTGAGAGCAGAGATGATTGCATCTGCACGTTGTAGATAACGTCCACGAATCAACGCTTCAAATAAAGTCCACTGCCGCTGAGTCTCGCGTACTGCCAACGCTCTGGCCAGATTAAAGTAGTTGGTTCCGGGCAATGTCTTCTTTGCCTCCGTCGACTGCGCATTGTCCTTGTTGAGCTCCTGGTAGGAGATGCCGGCCGCAGCCTGACCTGTGGCGGGCGTCTTCTGACCGGACTTCTTGCCGGAGGTCAAGGCGTCGCCGGCCTTACTGCCGACATAGCCGTCTGGCACCTTTGCCCAGTCTACTACTTCGATGCTGTAAGGATTTGCTCGTTTGGCGCCATCTTCCAGCTGAATCTCCAGATAATTGGAGCGACTGTAAAAATCCTGGGCAGTATGAAGGAGCATTCCGAAGTGCTTGAGGCAGTGAGCGCGATTTTCCGCATCGGTATCGGCATCGGCTGCATAATTCAATGCCTTCTTCTTTTCGCGATCTATATAGCTCAGGGCTGCGCTCAATTGCCCATCATCAAAGTGCCTACGCGGCTCAGTCGCGCTCTCTTCGCCTGGAGCATCTTGGCTATTGACCGCTTTCACGATGAAAGCGAGATTGGTATCAGATACGATGCCGGACAGCGCCTCTTTCGTAATCTGCTCGTGAACATTGCCTCCATCAGCATCGAATGAGCTAAAGCAATGAGCCGGTTGCAAAGCAAAAGTGGCAACTAATAGAAACACAAAGGAATTTAATCGATCTCGCATCGGCACAGACCTCGGCAGCTCCGGCGCTAGTAATCTCCGATAGCCCTAATTTTACACAGTCGCGGGTTTATAATGAAAACAACTTTGGGGGCATAGCATATTAATGGCTCATCCAGCTGCGGAGACGGAGCTCAAGGATCTACTTTTTGTCGGATTTGACACTGAAACGACTGGATTGTCTCCGCTTGCCTCCAGATTGATCGAGCTGTCAGGAGTCAAATTCCGTTCCGATGGCTCAATCGTCTCCAAATTTTCGCAATTGATAGACCCAGAATCAGATATTCCAGCCGAGGCGACAGCCGTTCATGGCATTACACCTGACATGGTGCGTGGACAGCCTACCTACCGGCAGGTCGTTCCGGAATTTCTGAGCTGGCTCGCCGATGACAACATCGTCTTGACGGCTCACAACGCCTCGTTCGACCTGGGATTCCTGGAGGTGGCTTTAGCCAGACTCCGGATGCCAGCACCCACTTATCCGGTGATCGATACGCTCAACTTGTGCCGGCGCCTGATTCCCAATGCACCAAATCATCAGCTCAAAACGCTAACCCAGCATCTCGGACTTGAAGCCGGCGGTTTCCACCGGGCTCTGGCTGACAGCTATCACGTCAAAGATCTCTTCCTGAAAATGCTACCGCTCATGCCCGAATGTACCTCGTGGAGCGGGCTGGCTAATCATTGCGGCATCCTGGAATTCGCAGATCTTTGCGAACAAGGCTTTTCTCAAATCGATACGATGCCGGAAGGTTTCGAGTCGATCAAGGAGGCGATATCGTCCGAAATTCCCGTCCAGCTCGTCTACAACAATGGACACACGTCGAGACGGAAGGTGACACCACATTCAGTGCATACCTGGCGCGGACATCTTTATCTGACGGCATTTTGCCATGACGCTCAGTCTGAACGCACTTTCAGATTGGACAAAATCGTGAGCTTTCGAACCCTGTCAGAGTGAGCGAACAGTCATCATTATAATTAGATCGAATTAGACAATTCACCGCCGTGATGTTAGATTATTGTCGCTGACGTCCCTCCTGGCAAGTCCCAAAATGTCGAGAAAGCAACTGGCGGCAATATCGATCACATTTACGCTGGCGCTGGCGCAAACAGCCCCGGCGATGTGCTTTTCGCTGTTCGGCGCTAGACAGCTTCCCCCCGAAGCTCCGGCAACACAGCCAGCCGAAGTCGAGTCGCAACCGAATCCAGAGAACACTCGCCTGCTAGAAAAACACATGCGGCTGGGTGACGCTTTCTTCGAGCGCAAGGATTACACCAACTCACTGATCGAATATCAAGCCATCTTGAAACTTGACCCGAACAGCTACAAAGCTCACTTTATGTTGGGCAAGGTTTTGATGGCTATGTCCGATTACGAAGAAGCGCTCAAGGAATTTACGACTGTGGTCGAACTGCGCCCCCGCAGCAGCGACGGACATTTCATGATGGCCGAGACACTGCGAATGCAAGGCAACTATCGTGATGCCGCTCACGAATACCGTCACAGCCTGAAGTTAGATACCAAGAACGCTCAGTGTCATGCCTACTTAGCAGAGTGCTATCGCACCAAAACCTGGTACAGACCGGCAATTGCTGAATGCAAAAAGGCTATTCGCCTCGATCCGAAAATCGTAACACCACATTTGATACTAGGCCAGTGCTACATTCTAGATCGGCAAACAGACCGAGGTCTGGCTGAATACAAAAAGGCGATCGAGCTGTCACCGGAAGATCCGGTTGTCCACACCCGTTACGCTCAAACTTTGTGCAGCTTGGGCAAATGGACCGACGCGCTGCCGCAGTTCGTGCGCGCCACCGATCTCGATCCATCCTATCCGGAAGCGCATATAGGTCTTTCCTGGGCTTTGGTCAATACTGGACGAGTTGACGAGGCGCTCAAGGAGGCTCGCGAAGCTGTCTCGCGCGCCCCAAACAATGCCGACGCCCATTCCAATCTCGCCGCAGTCTTGCAGAAAAAGGGCGACTTTCCAGCAGCCGTGACGCATTGCCGCCTCGCCCTCAAGCTCGACCCCAAAAATCCTCGCATGCACAGGGCGTTAGGGTTTGCCTTGCGAGACAACGGTGATTTAAACTTGGCAATCGCTGAGCTGCTCACAACCAGCAAACTGCTTCCAAACGATTACGATGTCAAGCTGTGCCTGCAGTCGCTCATGCAACAACGAAATCAAAATTAAGTGGCAGCGGCGGACTTAACTTGACAACGTTTTGATTGAAGACCATAATGGCTTAAGGCTTACTAGGCTTAATATTATTGATGATGGGTCAAGGTTCCAGCTGGACTGAGGGCATGCCATGGCGGGCAACAATGACAATTTTGTAGACGACATGAAGCTAGCTGCTCACGATTTGCTCAATGGCGATGTGCTCCAGGCCGGCCAAGATGTCTTGGACGCAGCGAAGGCAGCGGCAGCCGGACGGCTCTTTTCGGCAGCTTATCAGCCGGGCGTGAGCGCCCAGACATTTAACCCAACGCAGAATCTCGCCCAGACAGCAGCCGACTTAGCAACTGCTGGTGTTGTTGCAAATTTCATAGAGGGCACGGTCACTACCAGTCCCGAACAGTCAGCAAGCATCGAGGCTGCCAATAAAGCGATTTCGCAAGCTGAATCGCAAGTGAGCGCGGGAGCGGCAGGTGGTGGCACCGAAGGCGAGCTTCTCGCCGCCTACGGCAACTTGCGCGGTTCCAACCCCGAAGTAGGATTTGCTGCAGCGCGAGTCAGCGCCGCACTCGATCGCGTCCGCCAGGAAAATGCCAAGACTCGGGAAGCTGCTGCTCGCGGAGACAGCGTCTCGTCCGTGCGAGGACAGTTCAATACGGTTGATGATTATCTTGCCTTCAAGGCCAATGAAAAGGCCAAACGCGAATCCATTCAACCAACGGACAAGCCGTAAGAGCGCTCTCTACCATTTACGCAAACGGCGTCAGCCTATTTCTTGCTGCTGCCTGGCTTGACCAGTGCAGTCCCGGCCTTGCACCAAGGACAATCAGGCTCACTGAAGGTTTCGAGATTCAACTTCACCAAGGAGAGGAATGGAATTCCGAAGTCGACTGTCCCACCGCTGCGATCGACGATTGCTCCAACCGCTATCGGCGACCCACCAAGCTGCTTGACCAGCTCTACCACTTTGCGAGCCGAGCCACCGGTGGTGGTGACATCTTCCACGACCAACACCGGTTCGCCTTCGGAAATCACCACACCACGCCGAATCTCGAAATCGGTTTTACCGTCAGGACGCTCCGCAAAGATCGCTCGCACCGGATTGCTTTGCAGCGCCTTGTCCAACGCCATTGCCACCAGTAATTCCCAGTGCACGGCTCCGAGAGCCGGTCCTACCACCACATTCGGCTTCAGCCCGGACTCCAGGATACGCCTGACTAGCTCTTCGGCCAAAACCATGCCATGTCTGGGATACTGCAAAATACGCTGACATTGCAGATATTGATTGCTGTGCAGTCCGCTTGCCAGCAAGAAATGTCCGGTGTGCCATGCCCCCAGCTCTTTTAGAAGCTGGCTAATCTTCTGGTCATCAACAGCCATTATGCTCATCTCTTCCTAGCGCTCCTGATTTATGCCTTATGAGGCACCCCCAACTAGCCCGACCGTACTTGGAAATCTTCGCTCTGCGTCCCCTTATCGGCGTGACATGCAAATTATAGTCCCCTCTGCTATATTCTCGTCTCATGAAGCCGATTATAGGAATCAATCTTGATATCGACGAAGGAACGCCTTCGCGCGCCTCGGTGTACTGCAACTACTTTCAATCTGTGCAGAAATCCGGCGGAATTCCGATTCTCGTTCCACCGATGCCAAATGATGACTTGGAAGCGCTGCTCGAGCATATCGACGGAGTACTTCTGATCGGTGGACGCGATTATTCACCGGAGCTCTACGGTGAAGAATTATCAGAGAAAGTCGAGCTTATCAACTGCACGCGCCAGGAGTTCGACCACCGGCTCGTAAAGCAGGTGCTCAGCCGCCCGAAACTGCCGGTGCTGGGAATATGCGGTGGGTTGCAACTCTTAAACATCGGGCTCGGCGGCTCGCTGATTCAAGACATTCCAAGTGCGCTGCCCCAATCCGAAGTCAAGCACAGCAATTCGAACGGCTCGTCGACTGCTTATCAGCGGCACCAGGTGAAGTTCGATTCAAACAGCCTGCTTGGCCACATCTATCAACTCGAAACATTCGAGGTAAACAGCTTCCATCATCAGGCGATTAAGAAGATCGGTTCCGGCTTGAAAGTCTCTGCCAGAGCCGAAGATGGCATCATTGAAGCGGTAGAGGCTCCGGACAGAGCGTTTACGGTAGCCGTTCAATGGCATCCGGAGCGCGATTTCGAGGGCAACAAGGCCTTGTTCGAGCAATTCTTGAAAGCAAGCAGCAATGCCGGCAGATAAGCAGGAAAGTCAGACAATGATTTCAGGGAAGTCCAGCCCAACCGGTCGTAGAGTCTTGATTACAGGTGGGGCCGGGTTCATCGGCAGTCACCTGGTAGACAGATTGCTTGCCGCCGGCGATAGCATCGTCGTGCTCGACAATTTCAATGACTTTTACAATCCAAACGTAAAGAGGAGCAATGTCGAGCAACATCTCAAGCACTCCCGCTACAAGCTGAGCGAAGGCGATATCCGAGATGACAACAGTCTTGCCGATACGCTCAAGCTTGGACCGTTTGATGTTGTGGTCCATCTCGCGGCGATGGCCGGAGTGCGCCCATCCATCTCACAGCCGGCTCATTATATGGACGTCAACGTCACCGGCACGCAGAAGTTGATCGGCGCACTCAACCACGCCGGCTTCGACGGAAGGCTTGTATTCGGCAGCTCGAGCTCGGTTTACGGAGCCAGATCCGGAGAGTGCTTTCTCGAGACCGACCGAATCGATCAACCGTTGTCGCCCTACGCAACCTCCAAAGCCGCTAGCGAGTTGTTGTGCTACAGCGCCTTTCATACCACCGGACTGCCGGTAGTGTGCTTGAGATTTTTCACGGTTTTTGGTCCACGGCAAAGACCGGACCTGGCGATCCACAAATTTTGCCACTTAATCGAAGCAGGACAGCCAGTCGAGATCTTCGGCGATGGGAAGAGCAAGCGCGACTACACTTTCGTAGGTGATATCGTATCTGGTATCGAAAGCGCAATCACTTACGATCTGCCCGGCTACGATATCATCAACCTCGGACGCTCTGAGCCGGTTTACTTGCTCGACTTGATCCAAGCGCTCGAGCATGCTCTAGGCAAAGAAGCAAAGCTCGTACACAAACCGTTTCAAGTCGGAGATGTACCGTACACTTATGCTGGAATTGACAAGGCTAAACAAGTGCTCGGCTATAACCCTTCGACCGATTTTTCAGAAGGGATAAAGCTTTTCGTCCAATGGTATCTCGGTAAGCACGCGGCGGTCAGCTAATCAGCAGACCCAGCTCGTGTGCCAATAGGCTCCGGAGAAAACAAATTATGAATTCCGCCAGATTGTTCTTGCTGCTAGGAGCTATCTCTACTTTATCAGGATGCACCATAGTCGAACCGGGTGAAAGAGGGGTGAAGGTAAGCTTAGGACAGCTTGACCGCAATCTACTGTCATCGGGCATGCAAACTTACTTTCCGCTGACAGACAGAATAGTTACATACTCAGTGAAACAAGAGACTGTGGGCGGTCAAGCTGAACCGCTCACTGCAGACCAGCAGCCAATTACAATCAACTACACGGTTTTGTATCAAATTCCGGAGTCACAAGTTTTGACTCTATACGAAAAATATGCGGGCAATCCTTACGAACGGCTGGTAGCACCGCAGATTCAAGAAGCTTTCCGCCAGGTGGTCTCGCAGTACAAAGCGGACATGGCCACCAAGAATGTCAATTCCATCAAGAACCAGGTGCTTGACATGGTGCGCCAGAACGTTAAGGGTCTGGTGCAGGTCAATGACATTCCGATCACTCATGTAGGGCTACCAGAAGTGCTTCAGCAAGCGATTGCCCAGAAACAAGTAATGGAGCAGCAGGCTCTGCAAAAATCCTATGAATTGGACAAAGCCAAGAAGGAAGCGGAGATTACTGTCGCTAACGCGCAAGCGCAAGCTCAAGCCATTTCATTGCAAAGCCAGGCACTGCAGAAGAACCCGGCGCTGATCGAATACGAGCGTGTCAAGAAATGGGACGGCGTGATGCCAACCACTCTGGTGACCAGCGGCAGCGGCGGCGGTTTTGGCACTCTCATCCAGGTTCAGCCAGGAGCAGCTGCCAGGACTAAGTAATAATGCGCCGGCCGAAAATGAAATCAAACGGTTAAGCGGCGCTTCTTCAAGCGTCTCGCTTCGTCTCCGGGGCCGATGCCCGCTCGGAGGTTTCGATACACTTGGTCATGTATTCGGTCGTCTCTTGAACTTGGCCGAGCTGCCGCTTGAGCTCCATCACTTCGCTTTCCAAGAACTGTACCCGCTCCTGAAGCCCGAGCTCCCGGCTCGACTCGGCACCATGGGCGCGCGCCTTCAGCTTTTCTGAAAATGCCTGAGCGACCGGGCGCACGACGAAAATGACGATCGTCAATCCCAAAAGAAAACCGAATATATCTAGAACAACCACTGACTTTCTCCACCGGTCAAGAGAGATACTAACAATTATTATCCAAGGCATCCCTGTTTAACAGCCCGATCTGCAACGATTCCGCCACCCGGCAAGCGGAGCGCCTTGACAGACGGCATATAGTCTCTGGATAATCACAGATACTCGGCACGGTAGCTCAGTTGGTTAGAGCACGCGACTCATAACCGCGTTGTCGGCAGTTCGATTCTGCCCCGTGCCAGATTTCTTAACCTTGCTCACACTAAAGCTTCGGCACGAGCATAGTCACCCACTAGAAATTCTCCCGACGGGGAACTCTCTGTCTTTCGACATCTCCGAAGTGGAAATTTCTGTACTCAGCCTGTTCGGCAGTCTTGATTCCTGCGGTTTGGGTAACTATCAGCCTTCTGGACTTTCGCGGGTAGCGCAATACGCTGCTTCCTTGCAGGGAATCAATCGCATCGAGAACGGCCTTGTCGTATGCCGGGTGACCGGACGAGTGCAAGAGCTTGATATGAATGATTTTCAATTCAGGTGTTACCTGGCAGCTGAACCAGGCGATCGTTCCCATCGGAAAGGCGCTGACCATCGTTCGTCTGACTGGATCCCAGCGGAGCGTGGTCTCACTTGGGTTGTTGAGCGACTCTTGCATACCGGATTGAATCGCATGCAAGAATCGATTGCGCCAGCGATCCCACTCCACCATCAGCTCAGCGTCCGCTACATCAGGATCTTCACCAGCTGCTCCCGCCTGCAAATTGGGATCGTCCTTGGCGGCGAACCCTTGAATTCTGCCAGTCTTAGGATCCAATTTCCCTGTCAGCGGTGCGCCCGAGCCGCCTGTATCGACCTTGCCATTCAAAGCATCGTCTTTGGCCGCCCCATTCATCCGGTCCATCGTGCCGGACCCAAAAGACTCATCAAGTTGCCCATGCTGCGGAGTTTTCTTCGGCTTCAAAACTGGCACCGGCATCGGCTCCGAGATTGCCGGCATCGGATCGGTGCTTGGAAGCACGCCGGTCTCCTGAACATTGCCCTCCAGTTTGGTTCCCTCAGCAAGAGCCGCACCGGCGGTGACAACCAGAAGTAGGGAAAGCGCAATACCAGACCACAATTGAGCGTTCGATTCGCGCGTTACCGTCCGGGAAACATTCGTTGCCATGTGATGAGCCTGATACGATACCTTTGCCGACCTATTCACAGTTTTACATAAATCTCCGCAATAAGCGATTTCAAAATGGGCAAAACCGATCCCTCAGGGACTGGACAGGGCGACAAAGCCCGGACCGAACGGGCCGACAAGCTGGACTTTACACCTGGCTCCGGCCGCTTCATGGAGCTGTTCAAACAGGGACTAAGAGGGGCTTTGTCCGCCGTTGTCCGTCTGAACTCGGACAGCGTCAACAGCGGCAGTGAAAAATTTCTGCTGGCAATCTCCGGCGGTCCGGATTCAACCGCCCTTCTGCTCGCAGCCGAACGCCTTGCCAAGGAGCAGGAAATCGACCTCCATCTTTGCCACATCAATCATCAGCTCCGCGGACCTGAGTCCGATTCCGACGAACGCTTTTGCGCTGAGCTGGCTTACCGGCTGAACCTTCCACTGACGATTCGCCACATGAGCGAATATTGCTCAATCCCGTCCGGGCACGCCGCCGAGGAGCTGCTGAGATCGGCGCGTTACGCGCTGTTGAGTCACACAGCCAGTACGGTCGGAGCAAGTTTCATTCTGACCGGACACACCCTGGACGATCAGATCGAAACGATGCTTTTTCGCCTCTTTCGTGGCACCGGACCGGGTGGTCTGCTGGGAATGGATATCGCTCGGCCGATAGATGAAACGATTTTCCTACTGCGCCCGCTGCTCTCATTGAGCCGAGCCGACTGTCAGGAATTTCTAGTGCAAGCCGATCAGGCTGCAGTCTTTGATTCATCCAATCAGTCAATGGACTACACCAGAAACTTTATCCGGCTCCAGATAATGCCGCTGGTGCGGAACCGTTTTCCCGGATTCGAAGAGCGTCTTCAAAACCTTCGCACGATTCTGGAAGAAGACGAACGGCTACTCAACCAGCTGACGAATGAAGCCCAATCGCGGCTGGAAAGCGACGCAGGTTGCACAAGCGATCGCTGGAAAACTCGGCAGTTTCTGGCATTACCAGGGGCTCTTCGACTGCGATTGCTTGCCGCAGCCATGCGGCAACGAGAGATTGGCTTCAGTTTCCAACGTATTCAATCCGCTCTTTTTACCTTAACGAACGGTGGTGCCCTAACTTTGAACGGCAGTTGGGACGTTCGAGCGGACGCAGAGTTTATCGACTGGGTAAAAGGACTGCGTGAATCCGCAGCGGTAAAGCTTGAGCCGAGCACGGCGGTCGCGGTCAGACTGCCCGGGTTGACAATCGCCCCGATCTTTGGCTGCGCCTTGAGAGCCGAACTCTGGCCCGACTGCGATTCAGTCAATCAGTTTCCCGATAGAGCATCAGCGGAAGCGCTCGTAGATTTAGCAAGCGTGAAGCTCCCGCTTGAGATTCGGCGCAGACGAGGCGGCGATCGGATTCGACCATTTGGAATGGATAATCCGGTACGTCTCAAAAAATTTCTTCACAACCTGAAGTCGGAGCAGTCCTGGCGAAAGTCAGCGCTCGTGCTGGCCGATCAAGACGAGGTACTTTGGATCCCCGGAATTGGGTTGAGCAATAAAGTTCGCGTTAACAACAAGCCATCTCATCGCCTTTTCTGGCTGGACATCGCGCAGGACGAAGGCGAACTGTGCTAAGGTGAGAGCGATAATGAGCGCGAGCTGGAAAACCAGGCTGACTCTGCTTGAACGTTGATACAAAAGGCGGCTTCGGGAAGCCACTTTTCGTCGACCCTAGTGGTTAGTGGCTTTTGTCGTATTATCGCCGAAAACGCCCACCCAGAGCCAAGTTTTAGACACACACTTAGCATGATATAATCTGATGACAGACTGATTGGAGCTTTTGAGCAGATGAGGAAATACGGAACAACAGGCGCCGTTCTGTTTTTGTTGTTGGTATTGATAGTTTTTGCATTTTCGCTGAACAGCATTACCAGGAAAGAGGACCCGCTTACTTATTCGAAGCTTCAGGAGATGATTGACAAGGGTAATGGCCAGATCCAGAGGGTCATCATTACCAACGGCGAGTCAATCGTGCAGGTCAAACTGGCCAATCTTGAGCGCGAGCGCCAAGTGATTGTTCCGAGCGAATCGAAAGAAGACCTTGTCAAAGAGCTCAACAAGGCTGGTGTTCAACTGGAAGTACGAGAGCCGGACAAATCAAGTTTCTGGTTTAGCATGATTAGCTCATTCTTCCTGCCCATCCTACTTTTGGTTGGTTTCCTCTTCATGTTCCGGAGCGCCCAATCCGGAGGAAATCAGGCGATGAGCTTCGGCCGCAGCCGCGCGAAGCTCATGGTCGACAGCAAGGTGAAGGTCAGCTTCAACGATGTTGCGGGCATTGACGAAGCGAAGCAAGAATTACAAGAAGTAGTGGACTTCTTGAAAAACCCTGAGAAATTCCAGGCGCTTGGCGCCCGGATTCCCAGAGGGGTCTTGTTGGTGGGTGCTCCCGGAACTGGTAAGACTCTGCTGGCCAAAGCAGTAGCTGGCGAAGCCGGTGTGCCATTTTTCAGCATCTCCGGTTCAGACTTCGTAGAAATGTTCGTCGGTGTCGGAGCGTCGCGCGTCAGAGATCTTTTCGACCAAGCAAAAAAACACGCCCCTTGTATCGTGTTCGTAGATGAAATTGATGCGGTCGGACGCCAACGCGGCGCCGGACTCGGCGGCGGCCATGACGAGCGAGAACAAACACTCAACCAGCTTCTGGTTGAAATGGATGGCTTTGAAGGAACCACTGGGATTATTGTGGTTGCAGCCACCAACCGCCCTGACATCTTGGATTCGGCGCTGTTGAGACCAGGCCGCTTCGATCGTCAGGTGGTGCTAGACCGTCCCGACGTCGGCGGTCGAGAGCAGATTTTGTCAGTGCACGCCAAAGGCAAGCCGCTGGCAAAGGATGTCGATCTCAAAGTATTGGCTCGCCGGACTCCGGGTTTTACCGGAGCGGATCTCTCCAACCTCATCAACGAAGCGGCTTTGATTGCTGCGCGCCTGGACAAGCGCGAGATTGAAATGCCAGACCTCGAGCAAGCGATCGACAAAGTGGTGGCAGGTCCGGAAAGGAAGACTCGCATCATATCGGCCAAGGAAAAGGAGATGACCGCTTACCACGAAGTCGGTCACGCCTTGATGTGCAAGCTTTTACCGCACGCCCATCCGTTGCACAAAGTAAGTATCATTCCGCGCGGATTTGCACTTGGTCTGACGATGTTCCTCCCGGAAGAAGACATCTTGAGCCAGACGAGGTCTCAACTGTTCGACCAGATTGGAGTCAGCCTTGGCGGACGGGTCGCTGAAGAGACTGTCTACAGCGAGATCACTACCGGCGCTCAAGACGATCTCGAGAAGTGCACCAAGCTCGCTCGCCGCATGGTGACTGAGTTCGGAATGAGTGAACGCCTCGGTCCGATGACATTCGGGAAGCGCTACGAACATGTCTTCCTCGGTCGTGACTTTGGACACGAACGCGATTATGGCGAGCAAATTGCCACCATTATCGACGAAGAAGTGAAGCGTATCATAAACAATCAGTACGAAATAGTGACGGATCTCCTCAAGAAGCACCGCCCACACATGGATGCAATTGTGAAGGTTCTCCTCGAGAAAGAAACACTCGACGCCAAGGAAGTCGAGGCGATTATGGTTGAGGTCAATCAGAAGCTGGCTGCAGGAGCTGAAGACCAACCGCCTGATTCGACTCCGCCGTCGGCACAGGCTCCAGCCGGCACCGAGGATGGTTATACATTTAGCTTGCAGGAACAGCCGAAGGAGTCGGAGCCGCCGCAAGATCCTGACGTCAAGCCGGAGTTAAAACCTAAATTTGCTTAGCAGCCTGCGCTGCACAGGGAAGAGCACCAATCCCATTGCGAAAGTTCGCACGGTGTCAGGAATGCACAGCATTGCATATGCGTCGATCGCAGGCATAAGAATGCCGCGCATTGTGTTGGCAATGTCTACCTCCGTCCGCTAACGCGCCGATCGCTCCGATACTACATTCGGTATCGATTGCGATCACTTACTTGCTCTTTTTATCCTTTTCCTTTTCGGCTCCAGGCGGTGGCTTGAGTTTGATCATGTCTCCGAACGACACCCCAAAAGGATTCTGCCCTGCCACTCCCTGCATCAACCCGGCACCCGGCCCGATAGTACCGATGTTGAATCCACCTCCCACACCGCCCCCGAGCTGCTGGACGTGCAAAGTGATCTGCGCCTTCATGGTGGGGTCGGTCTCCACCATCAAGCCGTTCTGAAACTCAGTCAACGCCTCGCTCATCTTGCCGGTCTTCTCCAATGCCAGCGCTAATCCATAGAGAATGTTCTTATCAGTTGAATTCAAGGACTTCGCCTTCCGGAAAGATTCAATGGCTGACTCGTACTCTCCGAGCTGAAATTGGGCGTTGCCGATGCTGTTCCAGGCCTGGGCATTCTTCGGATCGTCCTTAGAAGCAAGCTTGTACTCTTCAATCGCTTCCTTCCACTTGCCGTCGCTTGCCAGGATGTCCCCCTTGGCATTGTGCGCTTCCGGGTTTGTCCCCTTTTGTTTGATCGACTCATCAAAGTGCTGGATGCTAGAAGACTTATCGCCCTTCTTAAACTTGACCACTGCCATCGTCAGGTGCGCTTCTGGAAACTTCTTTTGATGCTTCAAAGCCTCTTCGACATGCTCGTGGGCACCATCTATGTCACCTTTTTGAAGCAGAGTAAGGCCGAGCGCATGGTGCGCCATCGAGGGATTGGCACCAACCTCAATCGCCTTTTTAAATGCTTTTTCGGCACCGACCAGATCGTTTTGCAATCTCAACAAATTGCCAAGCGCAAGGTGTGTGTCCTTGTGATTTGGCTTGATCTTGAGAATTGCTTCGCACTCGTCAATCGCTCCTTGATAGTCCTGTTTTTGCACATACATATTGAGCAGGCGAAGATGGGCATCTACGAAATCAGGATCCAATTCGATTGACTTCTTGTAGGCCCTGATAGCACCTTCAATATTGCCGTTGAAGAACATCAAGTCACCGAGATCCATCTTGTGCCCGGCGCTCTCTTTTGCCAACGCCACATTCGGCATTGCTACTCCGGAAACAACCGCAACGAGCAAGAACATCGCAGATGTGCCCAGGCACACCCGTTTCGCAGAATTTATTCTCTTCAATTTCGTCACCAGCATCTCAATCCCCGCCTGCCACCCAGCTCTCCTTCAGGTCCGATTGACAGTCCCATTCAATTCAAATTAACACAAAAAGCATTCTTATAGTAATCGCCAAAACACTCACCGGCTGACAAGCGGCTGTGATCGAATCAATATTAAGTGATGGTTAGGTTTACTACAAATTTTGTAATGGACGAGGATGATACTCTTATGTCCAATCGCAGCCGGAGCCAACCTCCGGCTAATTAGAACCTTGACTAGAACCTTTCTGGAGGGTTGAAACGTGGCCGTTACCCTAGAAAAAGACTTGATTTGCAAAGACTTTCTATCCAAACAGCCCAAAAAGCTGTTGATTGGCGGCAAATGGGTAGATGCCGAATCCGGTAAAACATTCGAAACACGCAACCCAGCCACCGATGAAGTGCTGGTGAAGGTTGCCGAAGGTGGCAAAGCCGACATCGACAAAGCTGTAAAGGCTGCTCGTAAGGCTTTCGAGGAAGGTCCGTGGCGCAAGATGAGTGCCGCCGAACGTGCTCGTCTGCTCTTCAAACTTGCCGATTTGCTAGAAAAGAACGCCGAGGAGTTTGCTCAACTCGAAACGCTCGACAACGGCAAACCAATCAAAGAATCACGTTACGTCGATCTGCCGCAAGCGATCGAAACCTTCCGCTATTACGCCGGTTGGGTGACCAAACTCGAGGGTGAAACGTTAAACGTCAACTCCAACTTCTTCAACTACACTCTTCGCGAGCCAGTTGGCGTCGTCGGACAGATCATCCCCTGGAACTTTCCGCTCCTGATGGCAGCCTGGAAGCTTGGACCAGCTCTTGCTTGCGGCAACACCCTCATCCTCAAGCCTGCCGAGCAAACTCCGCTGACTGCGATTCGTCTCGGAGAGCTTATCTGTGAAGCGGGTTTCCCGGAAGGCGTAGTCAACATCGTCACCGGCTTCGGACCGGATTCCGCAGGACAAGCGCTTGCCGAGCATATGGATGTCGACAAGATTGCCTTCACCGGAGAAGACAAGACCGGTCGCAAGATCGTCGAGTACTCTGGCGGCAACCTCAAGAGAGTATCGCTGGAATTGGGCGGCAAGGCTCCTAACATCGTGTTTGCCGATGCCGATATGGACGCAGCCGTCAAAGGCGCGATCATGGGTATCTTCTTCAATCAAGGGCAAGTCTGCTGCGCGGGCTCCCGCCTCTTCCTTGAGAAGGGCATTCATGACGAGTTCCTCACCAAGCTCGAAGAGCGAGCCAAGGGACTGCGCCAGGGACCTGGTCTGGACGAAAAGACCCAGATTGGACCGCAAGTCTCCAAGGAGCAGCAAGAGCGAATCCTTAACTACGTCAACATCGCCAAGGGCGAAGGCGCACACCTGGTGTGCGGCGGCGAAAGTCCGACCGGCGATCTGGCGAAGGGCTACTTCGTGAAGCCGACTATCTTCAAGGGCGTGAAAAACGAAATGAGAATCGCCCAAGAAGAAGTGTTTGGACCGCTGCTGTCGGTAATTCCCTTCACTTCAATGGAAGAAGTTGCCGAGCAAGCCAACAAGGTCAACTTTGGTCTTTCCGGTGCGGTTTGGACAAACAACATCAAGAAAGCCCATAAGTTTGCCTCGCATATCAAAGCTGGAACGATCTGGGTCAATTGCTTCAACGCTTTCGATCCGGCAGTTCCGTTCGGCGGTTACAAGATGAGCGGCTACGGGCGTGAGCTCGGCAAGCACTCAATCGAGCTGTACACACAAATCAAGAGCGTATGGGTTAACCTCGCCGACTAATAGAGCGATTTCAAATCGTCAAGTAACGCCGCCGGGACTAGCGCTCGGCGGCGTTACTTTCTGCGGAATCGCCAACGATGAGAAACCGATTTAAGTAGAGCGGCCCGATATAATGCAAGAAATCATCATGCGCAAAATTTCGTTTACCTTCAAGCTAATTTCCGTCCTGACTGTCGCCCTGGTCGGGTTCTCCGTGAGCGATCCGGGTTCTAATCTTGCAGCGAGCGCCGATCCGATTGTCGAACCAGGAGCGAAATCGATCTCCGTCAACAATCCGATCTGGCATGAGCTACCGTCGCCGGAATATCTCTGGCCGAGCAAGACGGCTGTCTACTACACGTTTCAAACACAAGGCGGCACAAGAGTCCATTTGGTAGTAGTAGATTTGAAATCGGGTGAATGGACATTTCGTCCGGCAGTAAATACGCCGGTAACCGGCACAGCAGCATGCGCCGAAAGGTTCTCTGCTTCTGCCGCCACCAATGGTGGTTTTTTCAACCTTCATGCCGGCGGAGACAGCACCAGTTATGCCCTGATCGATGGCAAGGAGGCTGCCGATCCCAGAGCGAACAAACTGCTTATGAGCAATCAGCGCCTGGTGCCTTACCTGGATACAATCCTGAACAGAACCGAAGTACGATTCCTAAAGGATCAACACGGCAAGCCTGCGATCCAGATCTGCCCTCATCGCACCGCGACTGCCGCCGGAATGAAATTGGTTCATTCACTGCAGGGGGGACCGAGGCTTTTGCCGGAGCTAACCAGTGTAGAAGAAGCGTTCATCAGAACTGAATCAGACGGATCTCGCTCCGATGCAATCGGCTGCCTCAAACCGGCTTCCCGCACCGCATTTGGTATCACACCGGACGGCTACGCAATGATGATCTGCACCGCGAGCCCGAAACAAGACCCCGAGTCCCACGGACTAACTCTCGCCGAGCTGGCCAAACTCCTTAAGGATCTCGGCTGCACTGAAGCTGTAAATCTCGATGGTGGCGGCTCCACAACTATGTTTATTCGACCGCTCGAAACTGTAAGCACGTCAGGACAAGCGGCGCCGGCTCGAGTGGTTTGTGGTCGCAGCCCAGAAACACTCGTAAAGACGGTACTGCTGCTCTTACCAACAAACAAGTGAGAATAGCAGATCGACCGCCCGACATTGGCTCTAGGCGTTTGCCGCTATCGCTTGAGCTCGCTTGAGTACGGCGCTCGCTTGAGTACGGCGCTCGCTTCTTCACCTTTGCCCATCCTCTGTATAAGTTGTGCATACTCTTACATCGTCGCCATCAATCAAGCTCAACTTTTCAGGAAAAAACCAGCGACTGCAACAGGATTCGAAGGGAAATAAAGATGCAGATAGCTCGCATAGATCCCTGGAATACGATAAATCGCTTCACCTTCCTGCCCGGTCAAAGGGTGCCTGGCTCGAAGAGCTACCGCTATGCGAGGCTGTACGAGCGAGTGATGAAACGTATGCCCACGCACAAATCCAGATGGAAACTGCACTTCCTGATAACCGAGCCTGGCCAGTCTGCTTTGCATAAAAGCGTGGCCGGGGATCAAACCTAACATATCTGCCTTCCTGCCCTCTTTGTCGGTCAAAGTATCCAGGAGATAGAGCATGCCACCACACTCGGCATAAATGGTGCGTCCGCTCTCGAAATGCTCCCTTATGCTCCTTCTCATCGCCAGATTGTCCTGCAATTGGTCGAGATGAAGCTCGGGATACCCACCAGGCAGATAGATGCTGTCAACGTCAGGAAGAACGCTTTGATTTAAGGGCGAGAAGGACTGAAGCTCCGCTCCCATCGACTCCAGCAGATTCAAATTCGCCGGATACAAGAATGAAAAACAATCATCTTGCGCCACTCCGATCTTCAGCCCTTCGAGCAGTCTGGGATAACTTGTTGTCTCGGGTTCAGCAAACTCCACCGCCGGCAGCAGGTCTAGGATCTTGGTCTCTAGCAGCTTGTAGGCTGCCACATCCAATTTGCTTTCGAGATCCTTCAGCTCGCTTGCTTGCACCAGACCGAGGTGTCTTTCCGGCAAAGCAATCTCTTGATCGCGCGATATGCTACCCAGATATGGAATAGCCGGCGATCCGCCTTCTCCCAACATTTCGGCATGCCGGTCGCTGGCAACGCAGTTGGCCACGACCCCCGCAAATGAGAGTCCGTCTCGATATGTAGCAAGTCCGTGAGCGATCGCATGAAACGTTTGAGCCATGGCTGATGCATTGACAACTGCCAGGATCGGTAAGTTGAACTTCTCGGCGAGATCGGCGCTCGAGGGGATACCGTCATACAACCCCATGACACCTTCAACAAGAATGATGTCTGCGTCAGCCGCGGCCTCGAACAACAACTGTCGGCACTGCTCTTCACCAACCATCCATAAGTCCAATTGATGAACTGGATTCCCCGATGCGTACTCCAAGATCATCGGATCGAGAAAGTCCGGTCCGACCTTAAAGACCTTTACTCGACGCCCGCTCCGGCGGTGGTGATGAGCCAATCCGGCAGTTACCGTAGTCTTTCCCTGATGAGATGATGGCGCTGATATCATCAGCGCCGGACAACTAACATTGGTCACCGGTTAAAACTCCACGCCCTTCTGAGCCTTAATACCCTGCTCCTTATATGGGTGCTTGATCACGTTAATCTCGCTCACCAAATCAGCTGCCTCAATTAGCTCAGGAGCAGCATGACGCCCCGTAATAACGACATGCAATTCAGGACGCCTGTTATTAAGCACCGACAACACTTCGCTGATTTCGATGTAGTTGTACTTAATCACCCAGTTAAGCTCATCAAGTATTACCATGTGATAGTCAGGACTTTCAATCATTCGCACAGCCTCGGACCAGGCCTTTCTGGCAGTAGCGATATCAGCTTCGCGATCCTGCGTATTCCAGGTGTATCCATCGCCGATTGCGTGGAAGTCACAGTTTTCTTGTTTCTGAAAGAAGTCCCTTTCGGCGCAATACAGAGCGCCCTTTATGAATTGAACAACGGCCAATTTCATCCCGTGACCGAGCACTCGCACTCCCATACCAAAGGCGGCCGTGGACTTTCCTTTGCCTGAGCCGGTATTGATAATCAGCAGGCCCTTTTCCTTGGTTGCTGCCGATCGCTTTGCTTCGAACGCGACTTTGTGCTTTTCGGCCATTCGCTTGTGTGATTCGAGATCGGTCATCTGATACTACTCCCAGTCGGTTCCTGTTGCTTCACTTATAACAGCCATCACTTTGTGCCGATCGAGATGATATCCGATAAAGATCAACTCTGATACCCCCGCTTTTACCGGCTCTTCCGTTTGCACAACATCAATCCTGGAACGCACCGCCTGGACTGACAGAGCCGGCGAATCAGACTTCTCATATATATTGCCCTTGATTCTCAGCACCGGCTCGCGGTTGGCAAGTATCTCCAACGCAGCAAGCAGCTTTCCTGGTTGCTGATAGTCGTGACAGTGAAGCAAAAAGGCCAGCCAGCCCGGATCATGATCGTGAACGTGCTCATGTGTCATCACACCATGATCGTGCGACTCCAGCCCGGAGTGGCTATGGCCATTAACATTGGCTTGATACTGTATTCTTGAGGCATCGGCTGCCGATGCCGGCATCTGATGATGGCTAGCTTCCTCGAACACCGGTTGATTTAGCCTCAAGCCGATTGCAACCGCAGTATCGATGTGAGCGTGATGCGCCAGCTCGATAAAACGGATATCCGGACCTCGGTGTCTGACAATCGCCTCGGCCTTGAGCAGATCGCTGTCCTTCAATTCATCGATCTTATTGAGCACGACAACGTCAGAAAACGCTATCTGCCTTTCGAACAGCTCAGCTGCTGCAGCATTGGCAAAACCGAGCAGATCAGCACCGCTTGCATTGGAATGAGCGCTGCCTGCAGCTGAGCTTCCAACAGCAGCGGGAGTTTCGAATGCACCAGCAAGCAACAACGGCACATCTACCACGGCCAGGGTAGCATCGAGAATGAACTTCGAAGACAGTTCTGGCTTTCTCAGCTCCTCCATAATTGCGGTCGGAATGGCCAGTCCAGAAGTCTCAATCAATACATGATCGATTGAATGTGCGCGATCCGCTATCGCTTGCATGGAAGGAAGGAAGGACTGATCGCCGCTATATGCCACCAATCCGTTTGACAGATCGTGAATCTCCACGCCATTAGATGGGCTGTACTTTCTGAGCGTATCGCCGTCGATAGTGGTTTCACCAAACTCATTGACCAGGATGGCAAAGCGTCTAGAAGACTTCTCCTTGATCAGATTAGACAACAATGTTGTCTTGCCGGCGCCGAGAAAACCGGTGACGATCGTGACAGGAATACGTTGATTCATTTCATCTCTCCAGATCTTGCAACACTGAAAACAAAGAACTAAAATCATTTGCGAGACGCGGATACTCAACCGGCGGACGGGCAATCACTACCAGTGGAATGTTAAGCGAGGCAGCAGCCTGAAGTTTTTCCGCATACCCTCCGGCGGCGCCGGAATCTTTCGTCACCACGCAATCGATCTTCCAAGCTCGCCAAAGCACTTCGTTGAACTCTTGCGAAAACGGTCCCTGCATAGCACAAATTCGCTCTCGCGGAATGCCGAGCTCGACCACCTTCTCGATTGACTCACTATCCGGTGTCACTCGCACGTACCAGGTACAGCTGCTCGCGCCTGGTACATTCAGGAAAGTGGCGAGATCCTTGGAGCCGGTCGACAAAAATATGCGACGACCCAGCTCCATCGCTCGCCGCGCCGCATCTCGAGCTGTGGCGCACAGATTGGGACATTCGGTGTCAGCCTGAGACGGACGCTCATAACGGATGTAGGGAATACTCAGCTCGGATGTAATCTCGATCAGCTGTTTAGAAATTTTGCATGCATACGGATGCGTCGCATCGACAACAAACTTCGCCTTGCTATCTCTTAGTCGCTGCTTTCTGCTCTCGAAGCCGTGCTTTCCAGTTGTGACGTGAATACCTGGACAGTGCGAAACCGCCAGCTCTTCACCGTAGGAAGTTGCAACTGATACCACGACCTTGCGGCCTGACTCCGATATAGCCCGGGCCAGACTGTTGCCATCGCTGGTCCCAGAGAAGACCCATACTGCCTCGTGCGGTTCCTCGTTTTCGAGTGTCGACCGGCAAGAGTTAGGTTGCGCGGCAGGTGGGTCGAGACTCCAGTTGTTGTACCCTCTTGGTGTAAAGATCCAGTTTCGCTTGCGCCTGGTGAAGCGATTTCCGATCACGACAGTCGTGAGCATATCGAACTGGCGCTTCGTCAACTCGCCCAGTGTAGAAATGTCCACCATTTGCTCCGGTCGATAGGCATTTCTCACCACTCCGCACACTGTGTCAGCGCTCTTGTGCTCAAGCATTATCTCTAGAATTTCGTAAACGCCATCCTGTCGCTGCTTGCTCTGAACGTTGTAGAGCGCCACGGCGAGATCAGCCTGCGCAATTCGGCGAGCACGCTCCTGAATCCACTGCCACGGACAGAGCAGATCGGACAGGCTGAGCGTTGCGAAATCATGGGAGAGCGGGGCGCCCAGCAATGATGCACAAGCATTGGCCGCTGTAACTCCCGGAATCACCTTAAGCTCAAACGTATCCGTCTCCTGCATCTCGTCAAAAGCCAGTGCAGCCATGGCGTAAACACCAATGTCTCCGCTCGACACCAAGGACACGGTCTTTCCGGCTCGCGCGAAATCAAGGGCGATCAAAACCCTTTCCCGCTCCTGCGTAAGAGGAGTAGTGCGAATCTCCTTACCGGCGATCCAGGGCTCGATCCACTTCAGGTACAGCTCATAACCAACAATCGCATCGCTGGCTTTCAAAGCACTTTCGGCGCTCGCCGTAATGTGCTCAGCCAATCCAGGTCCAACCGATACTAACTGCAGAACTCCGGTCATCAATCGAGCCTCAAATCATCTTCGACAATCGCGACCGCCACACCGTTCAAGGTCAACTTCGGAACTATCAACCTTCCTCGCGAGCTGGCCATCAGCGCGCAAGGCTCGCACACACCATCTGTTCCAATATTCTTGCGAACCCATTGCGATGGCTTCGTCACCCATGGACGCTCGGCTACATCATCCCGCCTGAATGTACGCAACGGCAATCCGTATCGTGCGCAGAAGGCCAGCAAACCAGGCTCGTCTTGTTTGATATCGATGGTTGCCACCATTCGCACCTCCTCCAACTTTCGCTCTCCCAGCGCGCTGGATACAGCAGCCTCGATCTTCTCCAGCGGCGTTCCCTTTCGGCAGCCCAGCCCGATTGTCAGCGGCTTCAGCGCTTCAGTGGCGGTAGTCACTACCGGTGATGCTGAAACTGCATTCGCTACTCGATAGGCCAGAGCGTTTGCGCCGCCTTCATGACCAGCTAACAGCGAGATCGCATGATGTCCCCCTTCATCCAGCACTACCACCGCCGGATCGCTGTGCTTATCAGCAATCAGCCCATCGAGAAATCTCACCGCTATCCCAGTTGCCATGACGAGAACCCACTGGTTGTGACACCGGAAAGCCTGTGCGAAGCGCTCCTTCTGCGTCGAAGTCGATTCGAGCGCTGCGCTCCCTGACTCGAAATTTAGAGACATGTGTATAGGCTCGGGCACGGACAGGTGTGACAACTGCTCGGTCACAGAATCTTGCCAGCCGAGCACCAGCTCACCACCCAGCACTTGTTGCAGCCGGATTCCCAAAGCATGAGCCTCCAGTCTGACCAGCCAGATTCCGAGCGAATCCGTCATAGAGACTCCCCCGATAACGCCGCTCGCCTGAAAAGATGGGAGTACCGCGAGGAATATAGCTGAGATTCGGCAATTAAATCGTCTCGCAGCACGTCACCAACGATCAACATCGTCGTGAGCTTCCAATCCTTTACGTCTACCTCGTTCAGCACTCTTGAAAGAGTGCTGCGATGAATTCTCTCCTCCGGCGTACTGGCACGATAAACAAGCGCCACTGGTGTGTCTTCCAAATAGTGCAATCTCAGATCGGACACTATTTTTGACAGATGTGGACCGGAAAGAAAGACGCAGATGGTTGCTTTGTGAGAAGCCAGCTTGGCGAGACTCTCCTCATCCGGAACAGCTGAGGCTCGCCCTGATACTCTGGTTAAAATTATCGTCTGGGAAATGCCCGGTCTAGTCAGCTCGACGCCTAATGACGCCGCCGCTGCTGTAAACGACGACACGCCAGGCACTATCTCGTATGCAACTCCCAATTGTTCAAGCCTTTGCATCTGTTCGGCAGTCGCTCCATAAATAGCAGGATCACCTGAGTGAACCCTGGCAACATCCTGTCCTGCCTGCATAGCACGCTCGTAAATCCGCATCTGATCATCGAGGTGAACGCTGGCGGTGTCAATTATCTCAATGCCAGCCTGACAGTACTTGAGCACCGCTGACGGTACTAGGGAGCCGGCATATAGTACGATCGGAACTTTAGCCAAGATCTCAGCACCACGAACAGTAATGAGATCGGGAGCTCCCGGTCCGGCCCCAATAAAGTAGACCTTCATCTTCTGCCACCTCCTGAAGCTTTTCGTATTAGCATGGTTGAAAGATATCCGAGGCTGGGATCTGCCGGTAAATCGTCGACATTCTTGCAGAGAACCTCTCCCGACAATCCGATGTTGCTGGCAAACGCACAGAGTTGTGAGATGCCCAAACTCTTTACCGTATCCAAAACGAACGGCAAGCGATTTCCGATCTTCATCAAAACCACTATGTCATGCGTTTCAATTTCAGCCCGGAGAACTTCCGGGCTATCCGGACAGGGGAGAATCAATGTTCTCTCCTTTCCTTGACCGAGCGGCCAATCAAGAGCTGAGGCGATCGCGGCATAGCTCGTAATCCCCGGATAGGTACAATGAGGCAATTCCGGAAGAAGTTGCAACAACGCCTCTAAAGTGTAGCTGTAAGTCGAATAAGTAAGTGAATCGCCGATCGTTAGATAGGCAACCGTCCTGCCTGCACGCAACTCGCTGGCGATCGATTCCGCAAGCTCCGCGTAGGTCTGACGCACGACAGTTCGATCGCTGTCCATGCCGTAAGCGACTTCTCGAACTTTGGTGGCGTCAATCTCGAGCCCACGAAGGCACTCCGCGGCAACAGATCGCTCAGATGCCTTCGCGCGAGGCAAGAGAATCACGTCGGCCGCTTGCAATGCTTGCCAGGCAGCCAATGGGATGTATCCGGCCGGTCCCGGGCCGACCCCGATCCCAATAAACTTTCCAACGCCGCTCATAGAGATTCACCTGCGTAATTATATTGGTTCGGGCGTCTTTGAATTGGGTAATGCAACTGGTCTCTGTTGCTGAATGGGGGCAGCGTTTGCAGCCGTCCGGCAGAGTTAGATCGAGCGGACGCTAGCGTCGCCCCTCCAGACGAACCAAACTGCACCATCTCCTGCTTCACGAGCACTCTTCTAAGCCTCCGCACCGAGTGCGGTGCCATTCATGCTGAACAGCCGAACCGCCACTTTGTCTACCTGCCCTAGCTGCTCTTGCATTAGCAAGCCGATTCTATTCTCCAATTCCACCCACAGCTCTTTTGAGCGCTCCCCATTGCCCAGTTCCTCCAGCACGGCTTCGGTTGTATTACATGCGGCGATTGCTCGAACGACCGAGGAGTTAAAGCCGATCTCCTGAGCCACCTTTGCGACCGCCGCCATCGCCATTCCGCTCTTTGAGGAATGCGTATCCCATACACCATCAATTATCTTTGCGAGCTTACCTGGGTGGCCAACTACCCAGAGCGTGCCCAGGCGAAAGTTATCCTCTTTCAAAATTCGTTGCGTCGCTTCAATCGAGAAACCGATGAAATTAGAGACATGCACAATACGCTTCGGCAGTAATTTGAGGCGATCTCGAGCAAATGTGATTCCGATGTTTCCAGGTCTGAAAGCAATCGCGTCCGGTCCACCGCCGAGCGCCACCCGGATGTAGACCTCGATTGAGGCTTTGTAAGCGGCCAGCGACATCGGCTCCACCACACCGGTAGTGCCCAATATTGAGATGCCTCCCACAATGCCGAGACGAGGGTTGAAAGTTTTCTTTGTGATCTGCTCCCCGTTTTCACATCCAATCCAAAGATCGAATCCGGCATCTTGCGCACCACACACCTCTTGTACTGCCGTTCGCATCATCGCCCGGGGCACAGGATTGATAGCCGGATCTCCAATCGGCACACTTATACCAGGTTCGGTAACTGTCCCAACACCAGGACCGGCGATGAATCGAATTTGATTCGTACTGTTTGCTTTGACGATAGCAAAAATTGTCGCTCCGTGCGTTTGATCCGGATCGTCTCCAGCATCCTTTACGACATCAGCGCGCACCGAGCCATCGTCCTGCTTGCTGATCCGAGCGATTGGAACGTTCATACAATACTCACCACCGGGCAACGCCACAGCCACGGTTGCACTGCGCTCGCCGAAACGCAGCAGCATTAGCGCTGCCTTCACTGCCGCAGTTGCGCAAGTACCGGTAGTTCGACCACGCTTGAGCCCATTGTCAGCGGGAATGCTCAGATCGTACGCTCGCAGCTCTTGCTTGCTCATCGCTTTGCCGCCAGCTTGTTTACAGACTCAATCATCAAAGCATTAATCACGGTAGCCGCCCAGGGCGAGCCGCCTCTGGTACCACTATTGGTGATGCGCGGCACCTGCACGCACTTCCTGAGTTCTTCCTTGCATTCCCTCGTCCCGACAAAACCTACCGGTAGGCCGATGATTAACTGCGGACGCCAGCCATGTTCGCGCACCAGCCGCGTCGCTTCCAGCACGGCAGTGGGAGCATCGCCGATCGCCAAGACAAGATCATTTCCCCATTTCTGCCAGGCGCGCCTGATCCCCGCAGCTGATCGAGTCATGCCGCAAGCCTCGGCCATCAACTTCGTCTCTTGATCGTGAACGCCACACCAGGTTGAAATGTCGAGCTTCCCGAGCAACTCACGCTTCAGCCCGCTTTCCACCATCGTGACGTCAGCAACGATGCGCCGGCACCGCAAGAGTGCCCTGATGCCAATGTCAGCTGCGCCGGCAGAAAGGAATAAGTCGTCCACTGCAGAGAAATCTCCGCTAGTATGAACCAATCGTTGGGCAATCGTTCGGGTCGGTCCTTCAAACTCGGACCAATCTCGGCCGGCATCGATGATCCTCATACTTTCAGCTTCAATCGGATGCGGAACGTAAGGGCTCCAGTGTACAGCCCGACTATCTGGTTCCGGCTTTGGCCGGACAGCGACTTCGCGGCTAACCGTCAATTGCGGCGTACCAATCTGCCGCTCGTAACCTACAATTTGCACACGATACTTGCAGAGCGAGCAGTTCATATGCGCCCGCCCCTCAATTCCTTCACGCGCGCGTTCAAGAAATACGTCAGCCACTGCCTTGCTGACGCCCAGATAATCAGCCGGCAGAACCTCCACTACTGGAATTCGCTTGGCTAACTGCTCGGCAGCCGCATAAATCCGCTTGACCAGTACACCATCGAACAACATATACGGCAGAACGATTATTCGCTTATGTCCGAGCATCGCGGCTGTCTTCAATCCGTCAGCTACAAGCGGCTTGGCTGTTCCTGAATAACAAACGAAAGAAGCACCAAAACCCAACCCCTCCTCCAGCATCCTGGCCAGCTTGGTTACGTCCGAATTAGCATCGGGATCGGTCGTGCCGCGCCCAACTACGACCAGGCAAGTCTCCGAACGCTTAACTATCCGTACCGAGCGCGCCTCCGCATCGACAATCCGCTCCTGACAAAGAGCCAGCAACAATGGATGCAGATCCATCGCAGCGCCGAAATGCACCTCCGCATCCGGAAACTCCCTCCTCAACTCGTAGAGCTCAGCAGGCATATCGTTTTTAGCATGAGTAGCGGCAGCCAAGAGAGCCGGCACCACAACCACACGCCTGACTCCCTGCGAGAGGCTGTTTCTAACGGCTTCAGCGATGGTCGGCTTAGCAAATTCGAGATATCCAAAGTCGATCGGCTGGCCATCCGAACGTTCCCGCAGCAAAGCGATCAATGATTCGAACTCCCGCACGCCGTCGGGGTCGCGACTGCCGTGGCCGGCAATCACGATGCTGAAATCCACACCAGCAGCTACTGCGGTCACTTCGTCGCTGCTGCCTCCAACTGGCTCGGCATCGGACAGAGAGCGCGCACCAGCATGATGCTCATATCGCTGAAATCACCGGTAAGATCGCCTAGCTTACCGGTCCATTTTGCTTCCTTGACTGTGAGATTCTCCCAAACTTCGACGATATGATCGCTGGAGACTCCTGAATCGACCAGATAACGGGCCACATCCTTGGGCATGAAATCCCACGGTCTGGGAATTACAATTGCATTCCGTCCATCATTCAAGACATGAACCAGATGACGCATGAATGGCTCGATATCTCCTCTTCGATGAAAGGTGATGAAAGTAGTCTCGTCGAAGCAGACTCTGCCGCGAGAGGCCATCACTTGGGCTGACGAAATACCAGGAAGTGTTTCCACCACATGCCCGCAGGCACGCTCCACTCGTTCGAGATATTGAAACCCGCTAAAATGGACGTCACCCATAAAAACAACTACACATCGCTTTCCTTGATGATGTAGCGCAGCGACCTCGGCAAGCTTGTCCGTCTGGTCCTTATACCCCATGGTAATCACTTGGGAATTAGATGGAATCGCGGTTTCCACTACTTTTACTACCGCGTCGAATCCAGCAACAACATCAGCCTCAGCCAACAATGCCGCTCCCTTTTGTGTAAGGAAACTGACGTCACCAGGACCGACACCGATACAAGAAATCACATTACCTCCTGGTCTCAACCATCATAGAATCACCTGCAACCTCCGGAACCAGCGCTTCGCTGTCTCCGGCTAAACCGACAACCTCACCGATAACAATGATTGCCGGGCTGCGAAACTCAAGCTCTTTTGCCTTCTGAACTAACTGAATTAGCGGTGCAACAACGCTCCTTTGTTCTGCCAGCGTGCCATTTTCGATTACACACGCTGAAGTTGTCGAAGAAAGCCCGGATTCAATTAGCTTTTCCGCTATAAAGGCCAGATTGGTAAGCCCCATGTAAATCACCAGCGTACTTCCTGATTCCGCCAGAGCTCGCCAATTAGGCTGCTCTCCGTCCGGCTTGTTATGACCGGTGACGAAGACAACGCTGTGGGCATGATCGCGATGGCTCAAGGGAATTCCGACCGAAGCCGGAACCGCGATACCGGCAGTCACTCCGCTTACGACTTCGACTGCAATACCGGCCTGCTTGAGAGCCTCTATCTCTTCACCGCCTCGTCCGAAAATAAACGGGTCTCCACCTTTCACTCGTGCGACACACCGACCCGCACGCGCAAACGCAATCATCAGATGATGGATCTCGTCCTGCTCAGTAGATTTGCGTCCACCACGCTTGCCTACTTTTACAATCTCGGCCGATTCTTTGACAAAGTCCAGAACAGCCGGATTCACCAATTCATCCAACAAAATCACGTCGGCCAGCGCTAACACCCGTACGGCCTTCAACGTTAACAGCTCTATATCACCAGGGCCTGCACCAATTAGAAACACCTTTCCTGGCGAGTTTCGATTATTGATTCCAGGGTTTTGTCCGGTCGGTCTGCTCATCTGACCTTTCCCCTCAGGCGCCTTCGAATAGTTAGTGTAAGCGTCTCAGCTGACAGGTCATCCAGTACGACGTATTCAGCACGCATCGAATCAGCCAGCTCGCGCGCTCGCCCTAAGCGGAGAAAGCCCGCTTCGGTATCGACTACCAGAGCCGGGACATCTAAGTCTGCCAGATTCGCAGCCACCTGCAAGCTTTGCTGCCAAGGATCTCCTTTGCTGGACAATCCCACATTGGCTTTGCCATCACTCAAAATTACAAGTAACGGTTCCGGTCCATCGTCTTTTGTTGACTTAGACAGAGTTTCTGTCGCCACGGTCAAAGCATGTGCAAGCGGGGTACGACCTCCGGTTGGCAGCGAGCGTAGCCTCTGCTCGGCCTCCTCTACGCTTCGTGTAGGCGCGAGAATCAATTCCGCTTGCTGCCCTCGGCAAGAAATGACTCCTACTTTGTCCCTTCTTTGATAGGCATCACCAAGCAGGGAGAGCACTGCGCCCTTCACAGCTTCCATCCGTTGAAGTGATGCCATTGAACCCGACGAGTCTACAACCAGCAGAACGATATTGCCATGCCTAGCAATCCGAATCTTCTGATGAAGGTCGGCACGCGAAACCTTTAGCTCGCCGGAATTTCGGAGCACGGCATGACGAAGCGTCGCATCCACGGCAAGATTAGTCGGCTTCTCGTTGAGCACCGCTCGCACATACTGCCCTCGGCGCGCGCCCGGAGCGATACTGCGCCGACCGCTGGTATCGACGGTCTGACCGGAGCGCAGCTCCACTTTCCAGGCTGTATTCTGACTTTTCACCCCAAATACAATTGGGTCTTGGTCCGGACCTTCGCTCAAATCCTCGGTCGATTCGTTGTCCTTCCCACCGTTGTCGTTTACCTGGTCTGAGCTGGGTTTGTTGTCGCTACGCTCAGGCGCTTGTCGCTCGTTCTTCGGTTGTGTTTGAGAACTTTCGGGCGTCTTCTCCTTACTTAAATCGTTCAATAAATCATCCAGACGATCGGAATCCAAACCGGTTCTGTCGGTAGGTTTGCACCGCCTGCGGTGCGGAAGGACGAGCTCGGCTGCGTATCGAACATCGTCAACTGTTACGACTTGTCTTCCGTCCAATGCTGCTAATGCTCTGGCAGACTTGTTCATTACGATATCGGCCCGCAAGCTGACTACCTGCAATTCGCAGCACATCTTGCTTATGAAGTTGAACAGGCTATCGTCCATTGTCACTTGCGGCAGAAGAGCCTGCGCTGAGACTACTTGCTTGCGAATTGCATCCTGTTGGCCAGACCAGCTCAGAACAAACACCTCCGGGCAAGCCTCAAACTCCATCCTGCGCCGCACGACTTCCACCCGCACCGGCGCATCCTTCGGCGCTTCGACATGCACCATTAACCCAAAGCGATCGAGCAGCTGCGGTCTCAGATCGCCCTCCTCAAGATTCATCGTACCCACCAGGGAAAATTTTGCCGGGTGATTGATCGACAAGCCTTCTCGCTGGATGAGATTGACACCGGTTGCGGCTACATCCAGGAGTACGTCCACCAGGTGATCGGCCAGAAGATTGACCTCATCGATGTAGAGAATTCCTCGATTCGCTCCTGCCAGCAATCCCGGCTGAAACGCTCGGCGCCCGTCCTTGAGCGCGCGCTCGAAATCCAAACTTCCCAGGACTCTGTCCTCAGTTGCACCCAACGGCAGGTTGACAAATGGAACCGGAGCCAGCTTAAAATTCGCCTCGGGCTTTCCACACACATCACAAAGCTCGTGAGCCTCGCCCGGTAAACAGTTAAAGTGGCATCCCAGCACACGCTCAATCGGCATGAGCACTTCAGCCAAGCCTCGCGCAGCCGTGCTCTTGGCTGTGCCCTTATCACCGCGAATCAACACGCCACCGATACCGGGGTTAACCGCGCACAAAAGAAGCGCAGTCTTGAGCTGATCCTGACCGACAATGGCTGCAAATGGGTAACTTGCGATCATATGACTCCTTGTGACGTGCGTGCTCTTTCGCCCCTCGCTTCTAACTTGGCCTCACTGGACAGGTACGCTTGCTCCAATTGCTTAAGTGTTTCATCCGAAGGTTCCACCCAGAGCTGCCGTTGAGCTGCTTCGAGCAAGCGCTCCGCAATTGCATTAAGTGCCCAGGGATTGCTCTCTTCGAAAAACTTTTGCATCTGCGGATCGAATACATAACTCTCCGCCACTTGCTGATACATCCAGTCATCCATAACATTTGCTGTGGCATCAAAACCAAAGAGATAATCGACTGTGGCAGTTAATTCGAGTCCCCCTTTGTAGCCGTGCCGTTTTATGCTGTCTAGCCACTTCGGATTAACGACTCGGGAGCGAAAGACTCTCAACGTCTCTTCTTTGAGGTCTCTAACAGCAGCCCGCGCTGGATCGTGAGTATCGCCAAAATAGCGGCGCGGATTTCTACCGGTCAGGCTCCTGATAGTAGCAATCATGCCACCATGGAATTGCAAATAGTCGTCACTGTCGAAGATGTCATGCTCGCGATTATCCTGATTGTGCAGAGCCACTTCGACGGTCGATAGTCGATGGCGAAATTCGGTGCGTGCATCGACGCCGCTCTCCTCACTGGTGTATGCATAGCCACCCCAGTTGACATATGCCTCGGCAAAATCTGCTTCATCTTGCCAGTTCTTCTCATTGATCAACGGTAGTATGCCTGCTCCGTAGCTGCCAGGCTTGCAGCCGAAAACTCTGTATGCGGATTGCCGAGTCGCCTCCTCCTCGCTCAAACCGCTGTCGAGCTTAGCCTGGAGGTCCGCCAGATAATGCTTGCGAACGAAGTTCTGGTCCGCAGGCTCATCCAATATAACGACCGCATTTACGGCTTGATCGATCAAGGCAATCAAATTTGGAAAGGCATCACGAAAGAACCCACTTATCCGAGTCGTAACATCAATTCTTGGACGTCCAAGCTCGTTCAACGGAATGACTTCGACACCGGTCAATCGACGGTTCTCCGACTGCCACACCGGGCGGACACCTAGCAAAGCGAGAATCTCGCCGACATCATCGCCATGGGTCCGCATCGCGCTGGTACCCCAGATGCTGATGCTGACACTCTCGGGATAGACTCCGGTTTCATTGCGATGCCTTTCGACAACTTCGTGCGCCAGCTGCTGGCCGACTCGCCACGCAGATTGCGATGGAAGTGTTCGCGGGTCGACTGCATAGAAGTTTCTGCCAGTCGGCAATATGTGTGCCATTCCTCTGGTCGGTGAACCGCTTGGACCAGCCGGGACATAGCGACCAGCAAGCCCCCTGAGCAGATTGTCTATCTCGTCCGAACAGCGCTCGATGTTCGGTACGAGCGTTACGCAGGCAAAGGATAGCACTCGATGAAGCGCTACCCTTCGCACATTCTGGGCCGTTTCCACCCCGCTATTCAGCAGTTCGTTAACGAGAGAATCAACGGCTGTTTCAGAGAATCCGTCCTGGTAGAGTCTGATGATCGCTCTTTTACAAAGTTCATCAATTACTTCCAGTGCATCCGCGCGAGTCACGATTGGGCGCCCCGAAATCGCCAAAAACTCTGCGGGGACAGATTCGAGGCGAGCGCCTTTACTTTCTAAAAGATCCTCGAGTTTCAATCCGAACAGAGCGGCTACTTCTGATTGCAAGCTCGGTATATCAAGATTAGGCAACCTGGTGAGGGAACACAGCAAGTCGACCAGCGACTCGGATTCCGGAGGCATCCCGAAGATATGCAATCCGTCTCGAATCTGCGCGGCACCAAGCTCACACAGATAGCCATCGATCTCTTGAATGAGATGTGAGAACTCGACGCTGTTCAATTTAGCTAGACCAACCGGCACGCCGTGGTCTGCCAACTCCTCCTGCCAGTGATCATGATCGTGATCGTGGTCATGGTCATGATCGTGGTCGTGGTCGTGGTCATGGTCGTGGTCATGATCGTGGTCGTGGTCGTGGTCATGGTCGTGGTCATGATCGTGGTCGTGGTCGTGGTCGTGGTCGTGGTCGTGATCGTGATCGTGGTCATGATCGTGATCGTGGTCATGGTCATGACCGTGGTCCCCAGGCTCACGATCTTCGTGGTCATGACAAGTTTGATCGTTACGACCATTACCCGCGAGGTCGGCTTGGCCGTGATCGCCGAGATCAGTTTGATGATCTACGTCTGCATGTTCAAGATCGTGGCTATGCTCACTTAGTTCGTGACTAAGTACCTCGTTCAAGTCATATTGTAAATTTGCCTTTTGCACCAGATCCCAGATCTGCTGTTGCAATAGCGGTAACTTTACCGGGTCCAAAAGCTCAACTTGATAATACTCATCAACCAGTTGGACCAGCTCCGCCAACACACCGTAAGTATCAGCCGTGGTCATCGGCGGTGTAAGATGATCTACGACAACCGCATGTCCCCTGCGCTTGGCTTGAGAGCCTTCACCGGGATCATTGAGAATGAACGGATAGAACAACGGCAGATCGGCTAACAGTGCGTCCGGAAAACAGTTCTCCGACAGCCCAACGCCTTTGCCCGGTAACCACTCAAGGGTTCCGTGCTTGCCGACATGCACGATTGCGTCCGCCTTCCAATCATCACGCAACCATCGATAGACGGCATAGTATTGATGGGTCGGCGGCAGATCTGGTTGGTGATATATTGCATTTGGATCCATTCCGTAACCCCGCGGAGGTTGCAGAATGACTATCGTGTTATCGAACTCCAGCCCGGGCACGATTAGATGATCATCGTGAAAGTAGGCTTCGCCTGGTGGCGGTCCCCATTGTTGCTCCATCCGCTGCTGGAGCCCAACCGGCAAGTCCTCGAACCATTCACCATACCGTGCTGAAGAAACTTTCCCCACCGCCGATGAGCATTGTTCAGCACTCAGAATGGTTTGATCGTAGGAACAGCGGTCCACCAAATCATGAATCAAGCGATCGCCCGATTCCGGCAGATTGCCGACCAGATAACCGCGTTGACGCATCGCTTTTAGTATTAGCAGCAATGACGCAGGAGAATCGAGACCTACCGCATTGCCTATCTGCGAGGCCTTCGCATTCGAGTTAGTGAATACAAACGCGACTCGCTTCTTAGCAGCACTCACACTTCTGAGCTTGACGAACCGCGTCGCCAATTCAGCAACTCTTACTACCCGATCGTGTACAGGTTTGTAGTCAGTCAGCTCTAGGTCTGACGTCTTATACTTTGCTTTGAAAGAGATCGGAACAGTTGCAATGCGTCCATCGAATTCAGGCATGACGACATTCATTGCGGTGTCCAAAGGGCTCAAGCCTCTGCTCGATTCTTCCCACTGCTCCTTCGTCATGCCGCTAGGGATAGCCTGCAGAACGGGAACATCGAGCCTGGTCAATGCATCGATCGACCATCCACCTGCGGTCGGTCCGTCCGGATTGACGTCCGCCATAGCAAAGGAAGTAGTATTGATAAGAACATCGATATTCGATTTGCCACCACTTACGAAATACCGCAGAGCAGCTGGAAACTGATCTGATTCATCATCCATCGCCCGCAAGGATGATGTATACACTGGCAAAACGTTCAATCCTTTCGCTTCGAGCTCGCGCAGCAAAGAGTCGATGAATCCGGTATTACCGCTAGTCCAGTGCGCACGATAGAACACAATACCGGCCGAACGCCTTTCCGGCACCCTCAGTTTCAGCCAGTCGTCCAGCGATGCGCCGTCAGGTAAATCAGGATGATAGATACCGTGCTCGGGCAGCGCCACTGGCGCATCGTATCCGAAACCCGAAAGGAGCAGATGGTCTGACAAGAATTTGAGAGCCTGCGCGATGTTGCCTGGTCCCCCACTCTGGAAGTAGGCCTGCGTCTCCTGCAAAACCGCCGGCGACACTGTCGAAATGACCGCAAGATCAGGATTAAGTTCTCCGGCTCCGCTGATAGCGATTATCTCCTGACGATTCGCGCGGGCATGCCGCAGCAGCGCATCAAAGCCAGGGATGCTGCTGGCCCTGCCAAGTAGCCGCAGAAGAATTATTCTTGCTTCGGAAAGATCCTTGAGAAGCAGCGCCTTCATATCTTCTTCGCATGTCAGCGACTGCAGGTTAGCACCACCGACCTTCGGAAAGTCGCTCGGCAATTGCCTTAGAGCTCGAGACAACATAGCGAGGTCGCTATCCGCGTGCGTTAGCAAAACTATCTCGACCGGTGCGCTCATTACATTACTCATTCGATTCCTTTACAGATTCTCTTGCACGCCCCAAAGACATCCCAATTTTGGTAAGCACTCTGCTTTCCCAAACGTTAGGAATCCACCAACAATCAAGCTCATTAATCCGGTGAGAACTCCAACAGTCACATAGACAGGCCTTACGCGCGCAGATGAAATGAAGCCGAACGCACCAAACAGTGCCACCAGCGTATTAGTCGTCACCGATCCCAGCACAAAGGAGGCTAGCATCATCGCTCCCAGAGTCTGGCTCGCCGCTCCCGTAATGGCGGCAATCATAAGAACCTGAGTACCACTTTCCACTCCTATCCCATGAATCACTCCCACACTGAAAGATGTGAACGGTCCGTACTGTGTAATGCGAACGCTTTCCGGCTCGACGGTTCCGAAGAGGCGGGCACGCAACCAGGAAAGAAGCTGGCGTGCCCAGTCGAACAGCATCATCCATCGGCTCTTGAGTGCTAGCTCCTGCGCGCCGTGAATAGATTGCACCAAGACCCAAATAACACCGACTCCGAAAAGCAGAAGAGTAATACCAACGACCTTTTCAGTTACATCATTCAACCAGGGCGGAATCAGAGAAGAAAAGCTGATCGCGGCAATACCCAGAAGAACAACCGCGGATGCGTGACCGATACCGTACAAGAAGGAAAAGAAGAGAGCGCGGAGCTGCATAGCCCTTCCACCAAGCGCTTGTATCTCGCCGGTGGTAGTGGTGGTGCCCACAATGTCCATGATCGCGGCGATATGATCCCAATCAATCCCGTGCCTGAATCCGAGAAGGAAAGCGTTGCTCAGCAAGACTAGCGATGTTGAGTCCATGTGTTTCCTCGAACTTTACTGCTCAATTGCACCGCAATGAAAAATCCCGGCCTTTGCGACCAGGACGACATGCCAATTGGCTATGAGAGCGGATCTCTGGCGCACTTTCCTCCCTTCATCGAAGAGGATATTACAGCTGAGGCATTCAGGTGGGCATTCTGGCTTCGCAGCAAGCGCTGCTTACAGTTGCGGGACAGCGATGGAGTTTCACCACACTTCCCCCACTCAATCGCATAAGGCGATCTGATTGCGAAAGGAGTCTCTAAAGGCGATTCCTCCGACTAGTTGATGACTTGCAAACAGTTATTATATGTGTAATTGCTCAGACCATCATGATAACTACTTCACTGCCTTCCCCCTCGGTGCGAAGTGGCTCCCGAGCAGCACAGCTGTCCACCCAGTGGCTAAGCAGCCTGAGAGTAGCATCGAACTACTATCTCAGCCGCACTTTACAACCACGCGGCTTCCAATCCTGCCAATTCTTCAAAAGCGAAATCTCAATCAGCGCATTCAAAATGCCTGCCAGGAGCTGTCCGACCAGAATCATCGACTTCCTGGTGCTGATCGGCCAAGTGCCACTCAGCCACTGCCACACTGCAATTGGTCGAGTTTCAATCGACTGCTCAACGAAAGTTGGGGCTTTCGCGTTGAAGTTGAAGCTGAACTACAATAAGGAGATCGGTGCCCGTCAAGGGTACGCTTGCGACCCGGCTGCGAGACAAATGTAATTGATTCAAATTTCATTTTTATGGAATTAGCTCTTTTTCTTAGTTACGTAGCAACTGTGCTACTGATATCGGTACCAGTAGTGCGAAACTATTTGCACTGGTATGAGCGGCTGGATAAAGTTTATGCTGCCGGTAAGTATAAAGATAAGATTCTGCAGAGTTCAACGGCGCTGTTCTCTGCGGGCCGGGCGCGAACATTTGTCGTTATCTGCATTTCGTCCTGTGTTTTGGTGATTGCATCACTGTTCCTGACCGGCATCACGGCATTTAGGTTGTATATCGCACAATCCGTGCATAGCTGGACCTCACATGCCGGTAAGGTAACTGAGCTCAGCAGAATCGATCGCGGGGGTCCGGATCGGGACTTAGGCAAACTGGAGTATCAATTCAAGATAGACAATAAAACATACAAGAGCAATTTCGTTCGTCTAGGACGTAATAGAGACTACGCTTGGAAGGAGCTGGCAAGCAAGTATCCGGTTGGGAAAGAGGTCGCTGTGTTCGCCAGTCCTGTTCATCCGGAAAGAAGCTTCCTGGAGCCACCGGACGCGACGGAGCCAGTCAGAAACGGCTTGCTCGCCGCACTCCTGCTGAGTGCCGGTATTGCTTTGCGCATCTGGTTTAATAGCTATACGGCTAAAGCTGAGGCAGAAAGCGATAGTCGAGCTAACACCTAGCAGGTAGATTAAAACTGCTATGAGCGCAGGCTCGTCGCCTTCGTCTCCCTTAATTGGCGGGAAACTTCAGTTCAGCAACTCTCGCTAAGTACATCCGGTGCAATCGGTTGGTTCGTGTAGTGTTATCTTTGCCGAAGCGCTTGGCTAGACTATCGTTGCGAATTAGAAACTTTGCAGATGAATCAGGTTTTGGCCTAACATGAATCCAAATAGACAATGAATTTACTAGAGTTGCCCAAGATATTCTCATAAGTACTTCTCCTGTTCTGCTCAGCACCGGTGTAACAGAGTTGCTTGCACTGTTCCTACAAACTATTGATTCACGCTGATTCGTGGCAAACTTGTGGCTAAGGACGTTCTCACCAGATTACCTGCAAGCGCAACATCCCAAGTCCATTCTCAACGGATCGAGCACCGGTGTCGGACAAGTAGTGCTGGCGCCTCAAGTACTAAGATTTTCGCCATACGGTCTAACGCTGCAACGCTAGGCACCACCGACAGATTCTTCTGCAAGCGGCAATGAAAACCAGAAGCAGGAGCCTTGCCCGCCGACGCTCCGCACCCCAATTTTGCCACCGTGCAGCTCCACCACCTTCTTGCACAGTGCCAAGCCCAGACCGGAACCTTTGATTTTAGATTTCACCGAAGTCTTAACCTGGTAGAACCGATTAAAGAGATTGGGGAGAAATTCTTCGTCTATCCCTGGTCCGTCATCCAAAACTTCCACCTGGCAACGATTGCCGGCTCTACTCAACTTGACCAAAACGCGGCTGCTATCCGGCGAAAACTTAATGGCATTGGAAAGCAAATTGTTTATCACTTGAGACATTCGTTCAGCGTCACAGTTGCAACGTACGCTGCTTGATAGTTCCATCTCCAATTTTATGGAGCGCGATTCCGAGAGCGGTTGAAGCGCAAAGACACTATCTTCAATCAACTCATTCAATGAAACTTCTGAAGTGTTCAGCTCGAGCCGCCCTGATTCAATCTTTTCGATATCCAACAGATCGTTTATCAAAGACAACATCCTTTTCAAACTATTCGAGATTGAGCTGGAGGTTTTCAAGCCATGTTCGTTCAACTTGCCGTAAATCTCCCGTCCTGTAATGAGACTCTGCATAAAGACAGAGATTGCAGTAATGGGAGTGCGCAGATCGTGACTGACCATGTTGAGGAAATCTCTCTTCAAGGTCTCCAACTCAATTTTTTCATTTATGTCATGACCGACGCAAAAGAAATGTTTCTCCTGGCTCGACCAAACAAAGGACCACTCAGTCCAAACCTGAGCACGCTCAAAATTCAACAGCGGAATCTCTCCGAAAAATGTCGCGTCCATTTCGCCACTTAAATCAGAAAGCTTGCTTTTGACATATTGCACTGAGTTAGCAGCCACTATCGACAGAAACTCTTTGCCAATCAGCTCAGATGGTGCCAATCCTAGAACTTGATTGGATGCGCTGTTTACAGAAACAAACTGAAACTCCGCATTTAAAGAACAGATAATCTCCTTGGCGTTGTCGACTACCGCTCGCTCCTTGCGCCTTGCCTCACCGAGAGCCGAAGCCATTTGCCTGAAAGCCAGGTCGAGATCGCGAATTTCATCGCCACCACTGAGCGGCTCATTGAGCTCTTGACCCTGTGCAAACGCTTCGGTGTTCTTCGCGATTGTTCCAATCCGTTGGCGAATCGTTCGCGAAAAGTAACTGGAGAGCGCGACGGACAAAAGGATACTGGAGACCACTCCGGCAAACAACGCACATCTCACCCACAGCCTCCAGGTTTCTTCCGTCGCCAGACCACCCAGCTTGCGACTTGAAATCATCTCAGTCAGTTTATCGGCATGATTTATGAATTGTCGCGAGCACATCAATAGACCAGCTTTGACAGTGGTCGAATCGAGCGCACCAGAGCCGACTTCTCGCCTGTCCAAGGCATAGATGATTCGCCCGGTAAGATTCGTCAGCTTGGTTGTGTCAGTTCGCCAGAGCGCATATTCCTGCTTGGCGGCTGGGTAGTCATCGATTAGAGCCTCAATCTTCTGGAAAGACTTCTCAATCTTGTTCTGCGATTGCAAAAACTCATCACGAAACTGCTTTGAATAGGTGGCAGAGTAAAGCATGAGCGCAGTCGTGCTTTCAGAGACAACTTTCAGCAGGAAATTGATTTTGGAGACAGCCTCCTTCGATCTTGCTTGCTCATAAGCAGCTCTTTCGGCAGCGGCGTCCAAGGTCAATACAAGGGCAATCAAGCCAAGCTCGAACGCAAGTGGCAACGCCACCAGCAGCAACCCTTTTTGGCGGATTGTAAGCGAAACTGTCATGTTATCAGCAGCTCAGCCCAGCAGATACCATCAAGAATATTCCCCGTCCTGGCTGTAACCAATTGACGCGAGAGAGCTGCAAGCTCAGGTTTTATGGTGGCAATCCTTGGGACTTACGCATATCTGCTTTCGCCCTTTCCAGATCGAGCAAATAGTCCCTGTAACAGGCGGCTCTCAGCGAGTATGCATATCCGCGCTTAGGCTCGAGCTTGATTGCATAGTCAAGATCGGTGATGGCCTTCTCGCCCTGCATCAAGTTCATGTACAACGAAGCTCGCGCACAGCGACCTTCATACCGAGTGGGGTCGAGCTCGACTGCTTTATTCAAATCAATCAAGGCTAGATCCGGTTCTTTTCTCGCAATCAAAACATCTGCCCGCATGAAGTAACCAGCAGAGCTATTTGGTCTTGCCCTAACTTCCTTCTGCGTCTCTGCAAGCGCTTCATCAGTCCGGTTGAGATGAGTTAACGCTTGACTTAGAAACATCCGGACCGGCGCAGGTTCGCACTTACCGGATCTTAAAAGCTGCTTGGCCAGCGGAACTAGCGCTTCATGCAATCCCGCAGCGCTTAGAATCTCTATTTCAGCCATGAGAATTGAAGGATTGTTGGGTGAGCGCCGGCGATATCCATCAATCAAGGCAACTGCTTCCTTAAGCAGTCCGACATCCTTTAAGACTCTGGATTTCTGCTCCGCCTTGGAAACACTCATTTTCAACTTACTGTCAAATCTGTCTGACTCTCTTACCACTTCGATCGCTTCCTGGCGGTGGCCGCGCTTCGCAAGAACACCGGCAAACACTATCCAGTAATCCTCAGTTGGATGAAGAATTTCAGTTCGTTTGAGATACTCTTTGGCCTGACGGAAAGGACAGCGAGCATCTAACGCGCAGGTAAAAAGCAGCTGAGCGTGAGCGGCTCGCCATGACGCCGTCTTGCTATCGCTGGCGCGCTCGTGGAGCTTTAGCGCCTGCTCAAAATGTCCCTGGTCCTTTAGAAGATTGGCCTTGATGTAATAGAGAAAGGCGTTCTTGTCGCCCTGTTTAAGCAATTGATCCGCTAGCCTGTTAGCCTCCTCGAACTTTCCATCCGCGTACAAAGCTCCAACCTTCAGCGGCTGCAAAAATGGCTTGTACACTTTGGTCTGCAATTTTTCAAGGAGCGAAAGATCGGCGATAGCCGCAGAACCTTTGCCCGAATTCACCTCTGCAACAGCCCGCCAATAGAGACATTCCTCACATTGGGGATCGTTCCTGATCGCTCGAGACAAAATAGTGATGCCGGTCTGCCAATGGGACGAATCGATCTCCCTTCTGGCTTCTTCAACCAACTTCTCGTTGCCTTTCAAGGCAGCATTATCGGCGACCTTTTTATCGCTTGCAGATGCAGCCATCATAGAACTCAAATCAACCACAATCACGATCGTGGTCAAAAGCACAATCGACGCACAGATACAAGCGAAACCGGCATGAGTAATGAACTTTCGACTGGCTACCATCATTTCACGATAGCACAGATGGTTTCGGGACTAACCAAACCAGCCTCTCTCCACCGCGAGCAACCGACCGAGTCGATTAGACCTAAAAAAACTAGCCATGCTCCTCCCGTGCATAAATGAGGCAGACCTTAGCCGCAACTATCCCGGACTGACTGCTAGGCTCACGCAACTAGACCGATTACAACCCCGGGAGCCCGCCTGAAGCTGCGAAGCTCGCTGCCATCAACACGCTGACCTCCATTTTCCAATGCTATTGCCCGGTCAACTGAATTTTTCACATCATATGACGATAGTTCAAGATCAATATCTTACGAGAGATCTTAGAAACTCTTGAAAGCCAATCAAGTAGCCAGCAACTATTTTCGCACCACATTCGGTGCGAAGCTACTGCTGCGGTAGTTCGGCAACTCTAAAAAATCGAAGAGTAAGTCAAGTCTCAAATGGTTCTCAAGCAAATCAGCCAGATTGTCGATATGGGCGGCTCGCAGCATCCGGTAATCCACTTCATCTACTTGCGACAGTCCAGCCCATAACAGAAGCGCCCGGCATGCCTGCGGATGATCGAACAAGCCGTGGAGATACGTGCCGAGGATTTGATTGTCCTGGGATAAAGCTCCGTCATTTCGCCCTTTCAGCTCCACGGCTGGACGAGCAAGCGCTGCTCCAGTCGAGACTCCCATATGAATCTCATAGCCGCTTACGGGGATATTGCCGACAGTTAGAATCCCTTCGACTCTAGCGAGTTGCTTTTCTGCTTCCATCGTCGTGTCCATGTCGAGCAGACCAAGACCTGCTGAGCTGCCGCCTGAAGATTCCACCGCATGCGGATCGTGCAGATGTCGACCGAGCATCTGAAAGCCGCCGCAAATGCCGATCAACTTTCCACCGAAACGCAGATGGCGTTTGATGGATTGGTCCCAATTCTGCTTGCGGATAAAGTCGAGATCGTCCCTTACGCTCTTGCTGCCACCAAGAATGATCAGATCAGCGGGCGGTAGTTGTTCGCCGGCACGCGCAAATTTGAGGTCAATTTGCGGATGCAACGCAAGCGCATCGAAATCGGTATGATTGCTTAGCCGCGGCGTTACCGGAACGAGCACTGTTAGTTTCGCAGCAGAACCATCCGGCGTTGACTGGCTTCGTCCTTCTGCCGACAGGCTGTCTTCCGCCTCAAGATGCAGCCCGTCCAGATAAGGCAGAACTCCCAGAACTGGTTTCGACAAATTAGCTTCAAGCCAATCCAATCCAGGCTTCAGCAAACGTACGTCACCTCTGAATCGGTTGATGATAAAGCCTTTGATACGGCTGCGTTCGGACTCCGACAACAGGCTCATAGTGCCGGCAATCTGAGCAAAAACTCCTCCTCTGTCTATGTCGGCCACCAGGACTACAGGGCAGTCGACAGCCTCGGCAAATCCCATATTGGCGATGTCACCTTCCCGCAGATTGATCTCTGCCGGACTACCTGCTCCTTCCACTACAATGACGTCGTAACGCTGTGCCAATCGCTGGTAAGACTCCAAGACCGCCGCCATTGCTGTTGGCTTAAATTTATGGAATGCCGTTGCCTCCATGTTGGCCAGAACTTTACCCTGCACAATCACCTGAGCGCCGCTTTGTGAATTTGGCTTCAGCAGGATCGGATTCATGTCGCTGTGCGGCTCTAAGCCACATGCTTCTGCTTGGACAGCTTGAGCTCTGCCGATCTCACCACCATCGATTGTGACGGCGCTATTCAATGCCATATTTTGTGGTTTGAATGGAGCGACCGAAATGCTGCGCCTTTTGAGCACTCGACAGAGTCCGGCCGCAACAGTGCTTTTGCCTGCATTGGACGTGGTGCCCTGAATCATTAGCGTTTTTTCAGTCATGGTATGATTCTCGCACGATTTGTTCGAAAGACTATGACGCCACCAATCATACTTTTATTGGCTGTTTTGCTTGATCGCGTTCTGGGCGAAGTCCAGCGCTGGCACCCGCTTGTCGGTTTCGGCAGGCTGGCGGATCGCTTAGAAGTATTTTTTCATCCCGGCGCCAACGCAAATGAAACGGTGCTCATCACGAGAGTGCGCGGAGCGCTGGCAGTCGTGCTATTGATTGCGCCACTTATGCTCGTTGCTGCACTTATCTCAGACCACACGCCATTTGGAAAGATCTTCGACCTGGCGCTAGTCTATATCTCGATCGGCTCCACCAGCTTGCGCCAACACGCTGTAGCTGTTGCAGAAGCGCTCGAGCAAGAAAACCTCCCCGAAGCGAGATTGCGCGTAGGCAAGATTGTCAGTCGTGACACTGCGTCCTTGCAGAAGGATGATATTGTGCGCGCCACCATCGAGTCTGTTCTGGAAAACGGCAACGATGCCATCTTCGGACCGGTAATCTGGTACATGGTAATGGGCGCACCAGGCGTGGTGCTCTACCGACTGGCCAATACGCTGGATGCTATGTGGGGCTACCGCAACGAAAGATATCTGCAATTCGGATGGGCTGCAGCCAAGCTAGATGATATTTTGAACTGGATTCCAGCTAGACTGACGGCCGGTACTTACACAATTCTCGGCAAGCGCGGGTCGGCCTGGGATTGCTGGCAGAGCCAGGGCTCACTCTGGTACAGCCCGAATGCCGGTCCGGTCATGGCAGCCGGAGCCGGAGCTTTGGAGGTAAAACTCGGCGGTCCGGCTATTTATCATGGCACACCAAAGTTAAGACCTGAGCTTGGCACCGGCAAAGATCCTGAAATTCCCGACATCAAATCGTCCTTAAACTTGATTGAAAACGGCATCTTGCTCTGGGTGGCATTTTTCGTGATCGAGGGATTCTTCAGTGCTTGAGCATGGTGGCAAGGTCAGAGCAGCCGCTAAACTCTACGAAATCCCCGAACATCAGTGGATAGATCTTTCTACCGGAATCAATCCGCACGGCTGGCCCGTTCCACCGATTCCACCAGATGTCTGGCGCGCCTTGCCGGAGTCGGACGATCAGCTGATTGAGTCCGCGCGCACATATTACGGAAGCAAGCATCTCCTGCCAACAGCCGGCTCTCAGGCAGCCATTCAGGTTTTGCCTTCACTTCGTCCACGCTCGCGAGTCGGAGTTCTATCACTTACTTACAACGAACATCGGCACGCCTGGTTAAGGCAAGGACATCTGGTCGCGCCTGTCGCACCGGACGAAGTGGAGTCGGCTCTCGATCAGCTTGACGTCCTAGTTATTTGCAATCCCAACAACACGACCGGCGATCGCTTCTCAATCGACAAACTCTTACGCTGGCACAACAGGCTATCGCAGCGAGATGGCTGGTTAATCGTCGACGAAGCGTTTATGGACCCGACGCCGGAATTGAGTTTGATTGGCCAGGCCAGTAAGCCTGGCTTGATTGTTTTGCGATCGCTCGGCAAGTTCTTCGGAATGGGCGGAGCGCGCGTCGGCTTCGTAGCTTCCGACGGCGAACTCCTATCCCGGCTCGAACAAGAGCTTGGACCATGGACGATAGGCGGACCATCGCGCTGGGCTGCAACACTTGCATTGAAGGACAAACTCTGGCACGGGCGAACTACTATTCGCCTGAGAGCGGAATCACTACGCCTCTGCAAACTTCTCACCGAAACCGGATTTCCACCGGCAGGCGGCACCGTATTCTTTCAATGGGTGTTGGGCGAACATTCGGCCAGATTGCATGCCTTTCTCGCGAAACGCGCAATTCTAACGCGCCACTTTAGCGAGCCGCAGAGCTTGAGATTCGGACTGCCTGACTCTGAAGAATCCTGGCAACGTCTGCACGATGGACTGAATTCCTTCGCAGCGCTCCCTGAGCATACCGAAGTGTAATCTGCCGAAAGATTCGGCGGCGAGCGACTGAAACGAGAGAAGAACGAAAGCAGCTCTTCCAACAACCTTCTAATGGAGCTCCAACCAGCCGCCGATACTCTAAGAGCGATCCGGACGCCGTCTGCGCTTGAAGAACTCGGCGGCTTTCAGTCTAGCAATGCTCTTGGATATCGCCATTTCGCTGAGGTAAACATCCAGCTTATCGGCCTTTTGAGTCTTCTCCGCTTCGGCGCGAGCCTTGGACTGATGAGCCCTCGCTTCGTCTACTTCCACGTCTAGCTCGGCTAGATCGGCCAGGATAGTCACTTCATTGCGGTTGACTTCCATGACACCACCCATGACGGCAGCCGTCTGTTCCTCACGATCGCTCTTGTAGCGCACGATATCGATCGCCAGTGCGGTCAGCAGCGGTTCGTGATCCGGCAGAACTGACAGCTCACCATCAACTGCACGAACAACAACCTGATCCACCTGCTCGTCGAGAACGACTCGCTCTGGGGTGATCAGTTTGAGCGTAAGCTTGTTAGCCATTTATCCTCTCCTGGAGCTTGCCTTGCGAGCCGAACGCTTTCTGCTCGCCTCCGACTTGCCGGTCTTGCCAGCGATAGCCTGTTGCGCGGACTCTGTCAGCCGCCCTCCTGGCTTTGTGGAACGATTATCCGAATTCTTGCCACCGGTGCGTTTCGCCGTGTGGTAGACAATCTTGTCAATGATGCCGTAGGACAGCGCTTCTTCAGCCGACATGTAATGATCGCGCTCGATGTCCTTACGAACCGTGTTGCTATCCTGTCCGGTGCACCGCGACAACATTTCAATCTGGGCGTTGCGGAAGCGCTGCCCTTGAGCTGCCTGGATCTCTAAATTAGTGATGTCGCCATCAGCTTCCCAGAGAGTCTGGTGAAACATCAAAGTGGCAAACTCGTATGACGAGCGCTCACCGGTTCCAGAAGCGAGTATCTCGCAAGCTCCCGACAAGGCATGACCCAAGCAGATGGTATTGACCTTTGCTTGAATTGAATGAATTACCGAGATGATCGCATCCGCATTGTATCCATTACCGCCAGCCGAGTTGATGTAAAGATCGATCGCCGTCGAAGGATCTTGATCGTTCAGCCGCAATAGCTTTTTGATGGTTGGAAGCGTTACTTCATTCTCGAGGCGCCCGAAAAGGTAGACGCGCCGGGGAGCCGGCTTAGCGGCTGCCTTTTCGGGCTCTTTGGCTGGGGATTGATCCTGTTGCTTCTTTCCCATTAGGCGTTAGCCAAAATTTTGGCCTGCTCCTTAACCTCTTCGATCGTTCCGACCATGTAGAACGCCTGCTCGGGCAGCTCATCAAGGTCTCCGTTCAGGATCTGCTTGAAACCCGAAATCGTCTCGGACAGTTTGACGTACTTACCGGGACGTCCAGTAAACTGCTCAGCAACGAAGAACGGCTGCGAGAGGAAGCGCTGGATCTTGCGCGCTCTTTGCACGGCGATCTTGTCTTCCGCAGATAGCTCGTCCATGCCCAGAATGGCGATGATGTCCTGCAGATCTTTGTAGCGCTGCAGTGTCTGTTGCACAGCACGAGCCACATCGTAGTGCTCTTGTCCTACTACTTCCGGCTTGAGCGCCGTACTGGTGCTGCCGAGTGGATCGACGGCGGGATAGATTCCCAATTCTGCAATCTGTCTGGATAGCACGGTTGTTGCGTCCAGGTGACCGAAGGTTGTCGCAGGAGCGGGGTCAGTCAAGTCATCGGCGGGCACGTAAACGGCTTGCACCGAAGTGATCGAACCGGCCTTCGTTGAAGTGATTCGCTCTTGCAATTCGCCCATTTCGTTAGCAAGAGTCGGCTGATATCCCACAGCTGAGGGCATTCTGCCCAGAAGCGCAGACACTTCCGCTCCCGCTTGTACGAATCTAAAAATGTTGTCAACGAACAGCAAAACGTCCTGGTGGTTAACGTCGCGGAAATACTCGGCAACGGTGAGCGCCGACAATCCCACGCGCATACGCGCGCCAGGCGGCTCATTCATCTGACCGTAAACCAGTGCTACTTTGTCGATAACCTTTGATTCTTTGAACTCGTGCCAGAGATCGTTTCCTTCTCTGGTTCTTTCACCCACGCCGCCGAACACCGAGAAGCCGCCGTGGTGCATGGCAATGTTGTGAATCAATTCTTGAATGATAACGGTCTTGCCGACGCCGGCTCCGCCGAACAGTCCGACCTTACCACCCTTGATATATGGCTCGAGAAGGTCGACTACCTTGATTCCGGTTTCAAATAGAACCGTGTCTGTTTGAAGCTGGGTAAGCTCCGGACAAGGACGGTGAATTGGCCAACGCTCGCAGTCGGTAATATCGTCCCCCTCGTCAACAACTTCCCCAAGCACATTGATAATTCGGCCGAGAGTCTTTTCGCCGACCGGAACGGAAATCGCTTCCTTGGTATCAATTACCTTCATTCCGCGCGTCATGCCATCGGTCGAGCTCATTGCAACGGTTCTGACTCGGTTATCGCCCAGCATCTGCTGGACTTCCACCGTCACCTTGACCTCTTCGCCCGCGGGATTCTTCCCGACGACGTGAAGCGCATGATAGATCTCCGGCAGCTTGCCACTTTTAAACTCGACGTCCACAACTGGACCGATAACCTGGACGACGCGACCATCCGTGTCTGTAAGTGTTGTGCTCATTTGGTCTCCGAAAAAGAGAATATGCTAACGCGGGCACGCACCTTCGGCTGTACCGGCTTCGCCGGCTACTGAGTCGCAATTGCGACTCAACATTTCAATCGCTGAGGAGGCTCGTGCCTGGCCTCCCACGCATTTGCAGCGGGCTCGATCTTAGCAGCTGGTATATAGTTGCCAATCAGGTCTTTATGATAGTTTTGCTAATTGAGCCCCACCAAAATCATTTTAGAAGTTCACAACCTTGACATCAGAACTCCAGCGCCAGCTTTTTCATCATTTCGTCAAAATCTTGGCACTTGTGCTTTGCGGAACCCTGGGCTACATGCTTGTGGAGCGGTGGAGCTGGTTGGATGCAATCTTCATGACCGTTACGACCCTGACCACGGTCGGCTATGGTGAAGTCCATCCCTTATCCCGCAACGGGCAGCTTTTTACTATAGTATTCATTCTCGCTGGCGTCGGTTTGTTCCTTTACATCGTAGGCGACGTTGTCGAAATATTTCTTGAAGCAAACCCGACCGCCATTTTCGGATTAAGACGCATGAAAAAATTGATATCCCAACTCGATGGGCATCAAATTGTTTGCGGTTATGGGCGCACCGGCGCTGAAGTCTGCAAACACTTTCAAGAGAACAACGTTCCATTCGTAATCATCGAGGCGGAGCCGAGCTCGGTCAAGAAGGCAGAAGAGAATGGCATGCTTGTCCTGCAGGGAGATGCCTCTTCCGATGAAATGCTGGTTGCAGCGAAGGTGGACCGCGCAATAGGCATTGTCTGCGCCCTGCCGGACGACACAGCCAATACGTTTATAGCCCTGTCTGCTCGAGGGCTAAACGGCAATATCACAATCGTCTCCCGCTCCGCCAACCCGGGAGCAGACGCAAAGATGAAGCTCGCCGGCGCCCACATGGTGATTTCACCTTATGTCATCTGCGGACGAAGAATGGCTACAGCGGTAACGCATCCATTAGTTCTGGAATTTCTCGACGTTGTAATGCACAGCCCAGGTGAAGATTTGAGAATGGAGCAAGTAATTATCGGACCTCGCTCGCAACTCATCGATACAACACTCGGCACAGCTCACATAAAGCGCATTTCAGGCGCCATGGTTTTAGCAATGAAGCAAAATGGTAAGCTTATTACAAATCCGCCAACCGAAATGATTTTTAGGCAGGGGGATATATTGATAGCGTTGGGTACCGAACAAGAGTTACGGAAGCTTTCAGAACTCGCAACAGCCCACAAAATTGAGGATTAATTCATGAGCGGGAAACCGGAACAAGAGGAACAGGCATCTGTAATCACACTGGAAGGTGACGACGGACACTCGTATTCCTGCCAGATTCTTGACATTTTCAATTTCGAAGAAAAGGAGTATGCGCTGCTCCTCAATCTGGGCGAAGTAAACAACGAAGGCGAAGACAGTGAAAACCAGGGCTCAATTGTAGTGATGCGCCTGACAGAAAGGGGCGATCAATCGGTATTTCAAACGATTGAATCGGAAGAAGAGTTTGAACGTGTAATCGCCCACGTCGAAGATATGGTCAAGCAAGCCGAAGAGACTGCCGCAGAGTAGGCATCGTCGGTTCTCAATCATCGTTGCGTCATCGCCTCTCAATTAGCGATGATAGAGTTAGATTTGCCGGCTAACATTGAGAACCATGCTTTCCGAAGGAACCATTATCAAGAGCTACATGTTGACGAGGTTGCTCAGCAAGACCCCGTTAGCTTGTCTGTTTCAGTCAATCAATGTCGATACCGGCGAGCGCTTTTTGACAAAGGTCGCACGCGCGCTCTGGCTGGATACTCCCGGTACAATTCAATCGCTGGGCTTTGACTTTAGACCAGGCCAATCCTTGCCGTGGAAACCCACCCCGTCCGATATCATCGAAACGGAATGCGAGTTTCTCGATCAAGTTAAGGAGATGCAACTGGCATTGCCTAAGCCGGTCGAATGGGGACAGGTCGATGATGTCGCCTATGTCTCATACGAGTTTTTTGACGGAGTATCCCTCGATGAAGTTTTCGAATCAGGAACCGGCTTTACTATTCAAATCCTGATTGATTTGCTCCAGGAAGTCGATCGCCTGGCCGTCCATGGAATCTCACATGGAAATTTGCAACCATCAACAATTTTGGTCGGACAGGGCAGCGTGTTACTTACCGATGTAACCCATCCAATTACCGTGAGAAGCAGCCGGCAGCACAAGCGTCTGCTTAGATGCATCACTGTTCCAGAATTCTATCCATTCCTCGATCCCAGTCACGATCAACTCGCGATGGGCATCTTGCTTTACACTTTAGTGACAGGCAAACATCCGCTCGCACTCGAAGAAATTGCGCGAAAGGCAGGAGCTGCCCGCCGCATCGGCTCGCAATTTTCGCAACTTGTTGATGATGCACGCGAGCGTGGAGCCAACAGGTTCCTTTCCCCGCTTTTGTCATTTTTGAACCCTACTCAAGTTAAACGGGGCGCCTCTGAAGACTTTCAGGAGCTTGTGCTCAGAACTTTGGGCTTTAGCCGAAGCGAACTGAGCGATGATGGCGGGCAAGTAGAAGTGCTGCCCGATACTTGGCTCGACAATATGTTGGAAGGCAACAATAGACCGCGCGAAAACTTCTGGACTCTATCCGACACCGCCGATGCACTCAATCAGATCTTTTCCGACAAGGAGCCGGCAGCTGAGAAAAATGAAGAGCCAGCAGCGAAGCCAAAGCGTAAATCAGCTGGCAAGGCTAAGACTGGTAAGCCAAAACCACAAAAGGAAGACGACGAGAGAGTTGTATTGACAGACCGCGGATCTAGAAAGGTCGATGAACCGGACGTCATAAGCTTTGAACCAGAAGCAGATGTGAGTTCCGAACCGACATCGACCGCTCGCAAAGACAACGAAGAAAAGCTAACCCAGGAGAGTTCGCAGGTTCAAGACGATCTTCCGGCGCTCTACATTCCCGCTAATGGGGAGGAAGAGCTCGACGAAGTTTCACGCGGCGATGACGACACTGAAGCGGTTGACACTGACGCCAACCGAGCTGATTTAGTCGATCTCCAAGACGACGAATCGGCTGACACAGATATTCAAACGCCGCGCGCAGAAGTCCCTGTGCGAGTTCCAGACGACGACAATAGCGAAGACGATGATGATGAATCGTTAGACGAGGATTCTCAGCCTTTACCAATGAAGATAAACGACTTACCGACTCGAACAGAAAAAAACGCTAACATCAGCCCGAGCCTCCCATCCTTATCTTTTGAAGATTCCGAAAGCGCCGAACTTGAAGTACCAAGCATCCTGCCCGGTCCTTTGCGCGACGACGACGACAACGACGATGATGATGACGATGACGACCAGGAGGAGGAAAACGGTGACCAGGAACCAGCTGGACACGACAATGACGGTGACCGCATAATTGCTGGTACGGACGAAGATGAAGAGGGCAAAGCAGATCAGGAGCTGGACGAAGGCGAAAAAAGATCGATCGGCGACAGGGAAAAGACCACCGATTCAGCCCACGACAAGGATTTGACCGTTGTAAGCGAATTGCTTGCCGAACTGGTAAGCATGGCAGAAAGTGAACCGTCGAAGGAAGATGAGCCAAACGAGCACAACGAGTAATACTCGTCAAACGAACGGAGATAGAAGAGGCGATGCCAGCCGAAGAGCCAGAGAACGCAAATGACAACAATCCGATTCCACCTGGTGCGCTCGATTTCTTGAAACGCGCCCCGACCTTTGTGACAGCGCAAGCCTATCGAGGCGTCTCGTTAAACGAGGCAGAGTTGAACATATTGAAGGATCATCTGGACTCATGGCGCAATCTGCTGTTCAAGCATGGGGTAATTTACGACGGCATTACTTTGGATGGACCGGCGGAGAAGCATGAAGATCTCATCTACCACGTAGCAATGGCGATCGATACTGCCACCTACCCGGCAGCACTGCCGCTAGTGCTGGACGCCTTATACGATTTGACCAGCGAGCTGCCCTCTCCGAAATGGGAGATTTATGGTGTTGAGCAGGTTGTAACAAAGTTTGAGCAAGAAGTAAGCTCGAGAAGTCTGATCTCGTCATCCCGGTTGTTCGCTCAGCACTTTCACGGCAGCCCATCCAGCGAAGAGCTTCCCGGACCTTTTTAGAGACTACTCTTCTTTTGGCGGTGGCAACGGCGGAGCCAGGAGCATCGGCAGACTCACCCTGGACTTCCTCATCTCAGGGTGGTTCTCCACCGCGGCGACCACCGCTTCAACGATCTCCGGCAGCGGAGTCGTTGCTGCAAAGCGTTTGTCCTCATCGGTTTTGCGAGTCCACATTCCGCTGGGACCTCTGCCTGTCTCGTACAAAATGATCGCTTCCGGCGAACTGTGAATCGTAAACAGGACAGATTGCCGCTCGAACACTTCCCAACGCCGCACACTTACCTTTTCCAACACGACAGAGCCTGGCTCCTCGGCTCGGTCCGGAGTAGGAACTCGCCGGTTCTCACTTTCGAGCGCGGTCAGCAGCTTTGATTTCAGACTGCCCAGATCGGAAACACTCACAACCGAGACAGGCTCTACATCAATATAAAAGCCATCCTCGGTCATCGCCACAGTCGGAATGATCGCCATTCCGTCTCGCACGTAGAAATGAAAAAAGCTCATCGCATTTCGCCTGATTGGATACTGCCGCTAACCGTTGACCAGCGGCTTCATGGTCGGGAAGGCGATTACATCTCTGATTGAGGCAGAGTTGGTCAAATACATCGCCAAGCGATCGATGCCGATACCGATACCCATGGTCGGAGGCATTCCATACTCCATCGCCAAGATGAAATCGAGATCCAGCGGTTGAGCTTCTTCATTTCCAGCCGCCTTTCTAAGCGCTTGATCCTCGAGCCGGCTCCGTTGATCTTCGGGATCACTCAGCTCGCTGTAACCGTTAGCTAGTTCACGGCCGTAAATAAACAGCTCGAACCTCTCTACCAGCCCCGGTTTTGTCCGATGAGACTTGGTCAAAGGAGAAATCTCGACCGGATAGTCTAAAATAAATGTTGGTTGAGTCAGTGTTTGCTCTACCTTTTCTTCGAAGATGGTGTTTATCACTGCACCGCGCGAATCCTCGCCCTTGAGCTCGATTCCAAGCTTCCTTAAGACGGCGACAGATTCCTCGAAATCAACGATTCTTTCGACATCAATTCCAGTTACTTGCTGGATAGCGTCATTCATCGTTATCCGCCGCCAGGGGCGCTTAAAGTCTATCTCCACATCCAGATAAGGAAATTTTGTCGCGCCCACAACTTTGCTTGCAATATCACAAAGTAGCTCTTCGCAAAAATCCATTAAATCGTTGTAGTCACCGTAGGCCTGGTAAAGCTCAAGCATGGTGAACTCAGGATTATGTTTGGTGCTGATTCCCTCGTTGCGGAAAATTCGGCCGATCTCGTAGACCTTCTCGAACCCCCCGATGATAAGCCGCTTCAAGTGCAACTCAGTGGCAATTCGCAAGTAAAGATCGATGTCCAATGTATTGTGATGAGTTATGAAAGGGCGCGCATCGGCACCACCAGCCTCGATCTGCAAGACCGGCGTCTCAATTTCAAGGAATCCGCGATCATCGAGAAACTGGCGCATGAACTTCACGACTTGGCTGCGCTTCCGCAAAGTGTCTCTGACCCCGGGATTCATTATCATGTCGACATAGCGATGGCGATAACGCGCCTCGACGTCGGTAAAACCGTCCCAACTGTCCGGCAGCGGCTGCAAGGATTTGCAAAGAACCTCATAATGCGTGACTTTGACGGAAAGCTCACCGGCCTTTGTACGCCGAACTGTTCCGGCCGCTCCAAGAAAGTCGCCCTTGTCGAGCAAGCGGAGCCGCTTGAGCGCTTCCTCCGATAGACTTTCCTTATGGCAAAAGAGTTGGATTTTGCCTGACTCGTCATAGAGATCGACAAACATCCAGGTGTTGCGCTCATTCATCACCCTGCCACAAACTCGCACTTCGTCTTGAGTTTCGGTGTTCGGCGCCAGGTCTTTATACTTTTCTTGCAGGTCGGATGCCTGATGTGTTCGCTCAAACTTGTACGGATAAGGGGTGATTGCATCCTCTCTAAGCTCTCTGAGCTTCCGCAGCCGCTCTCCGCGCAGCCTGGTCGTTTCGATCTCCATTAAAGTCACTACAGTCCTCCCGGAGGTCTTCCGCTCAATGAGAATCTCATATTATAAGCGGGCTGGCCGGAAGGTCTCCAGCCGTAAGTCATTAACAGACGCGATTATTGAAGAATATTCACGCCGATCTAGCTTCTTACGACTGAAAGCTTACGTTCGCTCTTGTTTATTCTTTGCGCGCGATTGATTCGCTGGTCGTCCAATTCGCCAAGCAGGCGAGCCAGTCTAGGCAAACCGCGATCGCCAGCCCGATTGGCATGTCCATTGAGCTTGTCTGTTTCCGGAGCGCCATTCATCCGTTTTCCGCCAGAAAATTGAAGAATATTCTCACCGCCTGCCAACTTACTGTCGGCAACCGGCATCACCGCTTCAGTGAGAACAGCTGGAGCAAGTACACGCTTGTCCTTGAAAAGGTAAATCACCGCTGACTTCATTTACTTCCTAGCTCCTGCAAGCTCCGACTCTTCAGCACCGAATCCAGATCGGCGTTTTTCAGCCCTACGGTGTATATCCAGTTGCCCGTCAAATTCGACAGGCGATCTTTTCCCTTGCACGCCGCCTGTAAACCGTCTGAAAACCGCCTCACAAGCTCAGCAGTGCTTTTCTGATATACTTTACCGGCAGCGTTGTAAGCGGGTTCTCAAAGCGCTCAAGTTGACGTCGGTCAAGCGCTTCGGAAGAGTCGGCTCGTGTCGTCGGCGGTTTCCGCGAGCGGCAAGAATCGCAACGCAATCCACTAATGACGGTAGAAGAACAGGAGAATTCCAACCTTGAGTCAGCAGATGCCAGGCGAAAGGATCGTATCTGTCGAGTTGCGCGACGAAATGCGAAAGTCGTTTATCGACTATGCAATGTCCGTAATTGTCAGTCGCGCCATTCCGGATGTTCGTGACGGACTCAAGCCGGTTCACCGCCGGATTATTTATGGAATGTACGAACTCGGTTTGATGCCTAACGAGCGTTTTCGTAAGGCCGCAACCACCGTCGGCGATGTGATGGGTAAGTACCACCCGCACGGCGACTCAGCTATTTATGAGGCTTTGGTCCGGCTGGCTCAGCCGAGCGCGAGCCGATATGTTTTGGTAAACGGGCACGGTAACTTCGGCGATCTCGACAATCCCCCTGCCGCGATGCGGTATACGGAAGCCAAGCTGGCTCCGCTGGCCGAAGAGATGCTGGCCGATATTGATGCTGAAACGGTCGATACACGCCCCAACTTCGACGACAGTCGACGTGAACCGACCGTGCTTCCTTCCCGCGTTCCCACCCTCTTGCTCAACGGGTCAGCCGGAATTGCAGTCGGCATGGCGACTAACATTCCGCCTCACAACCTGGCAGAAGTAATCGATGGAACTGTCGCCAAAATCGACAATCCTGAGCTGGATTCCAAAGGATTGATGCAATACATCAAAGGCCCTGACTTTCCCATGGGTGGGATCATTATGGGCACCGAAGGCATTGAAGAGGCGTACACCACGGGACGCGGCTCAATCATCGTCCGCGGCGTGGCAACGATCGATCAAATTGTCGGAACCGGCGGGCGCCAATCGCGGATGGGCATCATTGTCACTTCGCTGCCATACACGGTCGGGCCAGAAGCCTTTACCAAGCGTGTCGCCGAGCTCGTGCGAGAGGACAAGATCAATGGCATAAGCGATGTCAACGACGAGACCGACCGCACCGGTATGCGAGTCGTAATCGAGCTCAAGCGTGATGCTCATCCCGAAGTTGTTCTGAATAATCTCTACAAGCATACGCAACTCCAGCAATCATTCCCGGTCAACACGCTGGCTCTGGTCCGGAATCGCCCGGCGACTCTGAAACTGGAAGACCTGATTCAAGAATTCATCGATCACCGCATCGACGTTGTGGAGCGCCGTACCCGCTATCTCTTGAAAAAAGCAGAGGATCGCGCCCATATCCTCGAAGGTTACCTGAAAGCGCTGGAGAACATTGATGCAATCATCAAGTTAATCAGAGGCGCGGATACGACCGAAGAAGCTCGCCAACAGTTAATGGCCCGCTTCCAGCTCTCCGAGCTGCAAGCCAACGCCATCCTGGAAATGCAATTGCGCAGGTTGACAGGATTAGAACGCGGCAAGGTAGAGAAGGAATACGCGGAAGTCACTGAGAAGATCGCCCACTTCAAGCGACTGCTCGGCGATCGCCAACTCGTGCTCAACCTTATCAAAGAAGAGTTGGGAGTCATTCGGGCGAAATACGCCGATGCCCGGCGCACAAGGATCGAGGGCGCAATCGGCACTGAGCTGTCAGCCAAAGATCTCACCCCCAACGAGCCAATGGCGGTGTTCATCACAAACCAGGGCTACATCAAGCGCCTTCCGCTCGACACTTTCAAGAGACAACGGCGCAACACGCGCGGCGTCACCGGAGTGAAGACGCGCGAAGAGGACGACCTTCAGCATTTCTTCGTAGCCAATATGCACGATAAGCTCCTGGTCTTCACGAGCAAGGGACAGATCTACAGCCTGGAAGTAATGGACGTTCCAGAAGGTGGCCGTCAGGCTCGCGGCTTGGCGATCGTCAATCTGCTTTCAGTCGGACAGGACGACACTGTCACAACCGTAATTCCGGTCACCGAATTCAAAGACGACGAGTATCTGGTGATGCTCACTCGTCAAGCGTACGTCAAGAAAGTTCCAATATCAGAGTTCTCAAATATTCGGCGTTCGGGCATCATCGCGATCAGCCTGAACGAAGGTGACCAGCTTGGCTGGGTGCGCCGCTCCAACGGCAAGTACGACGTAATCATCGGCACCGGCGACGGCATGTGCATTCGCTACAGCGAAGAAGAGCTGCGTCCGATGGGCCGGTCCGCTCGCGGTGTGCGCGCGATCACCCTGCGCGAAGGAGACAAGATAGTCGGCTTCGACATCCTGGAAACGACGTCGGAAGCTCACATCCTGGTCGTCACAAACGACGGCTATGGCAAGCGAGTCAAACTCGACGAGTTCAGGCAACAAGGTCGTGGTGGCATCGGCTTAATCGGCACCAAGTTCAAGAATGCCCAGTCTAAGCTAGCCAGCTTACGGGTTGTACAGCGCGGAGAAGAGGTGATTGTAGCTACCGCAAACGGTATCATCTTACGTCAAAAGGTCGATGAAATCAGCTCGCAAGGGCGTATGGCCACCGGTGTTCGCCTGCAACAACTTGCATCTGACGATGAGATCGTCTCCGTCACGCCGCTGGTTGAACCAGAAGACGCTGTGCTGCCGACTGACGAGTAGCCTGCCATTCAGGAAAGTCCGCTTGTCACCCAGAAAACCGACAGGCCGGCCGTGAAATCGCCCGAGCGAAGCCCGCTGCATCATCTGCAAACGCTTTCACCCGAGGGAAGACTCGTCTCCTGCCGTCTCGAATCAATCTCTGACAGATCGGACTGTACCTACGAAATGCTGGAATTAGCTCCAGCTCTCTTCAATCGAGAGTCCCACTTGCCGGCACTTAGATCTGCACCAATTGATCGATAGCTGTTGGGCGAGTTGAAGATTCTCCGCTCTCAGCCTGCGATCAGTAAAAACCTTTCCGAGCAAGGCCTCGAGCTCCGGCTGGTAAATCTTTAGCTTGGGCGGCAGGCTTACAACCCAAGTGGTCCCATCATCAGAAAGAACCGTGAGAAAGTAAGACGAATCCTTGCGAGGCTGGATCTTAGTCAAGTTATCTACTGTCGTCATGAACGTTGACCTCCGAGCCAGTCGCCTGGTCTCCCAGTGATTGCTTCTCGTCTATCGACCTGAAAGTTCGTTAAGCACACTTATAATAACTTTACAGTTAATTTAGCACAAGTGCAAAAAATCTATTTTACGGCTTGCCTCTTGGCTTTTGCCCGCTTTAAGCAGGGGAAATCCCATCGATATCGATCCAGCGAGGGGGCTGCCGACAAGAATTACCAGAATACATATACAAACCAGCACGAACAGGGCATTCCGCCCATTTAATCCTACCGGACGCCGTCAAGAATGGCTATTCATCAGAATTTGCCAGCAACAAGTGCTGAGAAATTCAATCCAAATCATGAGATCGCTCACGCCATAAGGATTCCATTAAATGTACTGAATCGACCGTTTGATAATTATCGGCATGGGTATAAGAAATCTAGTAGGCATGCGGATCCCGGTGCCCGAGACGTTGGAAAAGGAGAAGACTAGATGCCTGAAAGAGATGGAGACTCCGTCCCACTGGGTTCTAAGCTAAGCTCGACCAATCAAGAGACACAGGCATCAAACGCTCCGCTAACAAGCAAAGAATTCGATATCTACCATGTTCGCCGCGTCGTGGCCGGCAATCCGAACACCCCCAGACAGGTGCTCTCCAGGCTGGCGGAAGATTCCATGCCGACAATCAGGCAGCGCGTGGCCGAAAACCCTAAAACACCCACCGATGTGCTTGTAACGCTTTCAAGTGACGAACACACCGATGTGCGACTGGCGGTCGCCGAAAACGCCAATACGCCTCCGGAGATACTCTCCGTGCTGGCAGACGACGAAGATCTCGATGTGCGCTACGGAGTGGCTGAGAACCCGCATATGCCCGAAGAGATTCTCCTGAAGTTAAGCGAAGACGACAACCCATACGTGCGCTGCCGGGCGCTCAAGACTCTTCAAATGATGTCTCCGGACGTTCAATCACGGTTACAGATGATGTTGATGCCCGGGTATGGCCAATCATTTCATCAAGGACTCTGACAGATTGGCATCAGCCCGCCGAGGCACACAAACTAACAAGCGGTGAGGCAGAACCACACCGCTTGTATTTCCGACTTATCTAAGGAGAGGCAAACTCCGTTGTAAAGTTTGCATTTTGAGCAAAGCCTTGCTGTTAGCGGCTCGGCTCTTCTTCTCGCAATACGTATCCTTCACCTCTGACCGTTTGAATTAACCGCTTACTGCTGGCATCCTCCAGCTTGGAGCGCAGATAGCGGATGTACACCTCGATCACGTTGGATTCACCGATAAAGTCGTATCCCCACACTTTGTCGAAAATGAATTCACGCGAAAGAACCTGCTCAGGATATTGCATAAACAGGCGCAGGAGGTCGAATTCCTTTGCTCTCAGGTCGAGCTGTCTTTCACCACGCTTGACGACGCGATTGAGCTGATCCATCCACAGATCGGCATATGTCAATATGCCTTCTTGCGGCTTGCGGCGCATGACGGCACGAATTCTTGCCAACAACTCTTCCGTCGCAAATGGCTTGGTCAAGTAGTCGTCGGCTCCGCTGTCCAACCCGGAAACTCGATCCTGTACGCCATCCTTGGCGGTAAGCATAATCACTGGGACCTTCGAGATAGCCCTGAGCCGCTTACATACTTCGACTCCATCTAGCCCTGGAAGCATTATGTCAAGCAAGACCAGGTCAGGCTGGTCCTTTTTGAATAAGTCAATTCCCTGGTTCCCTTCGTGAGCTACGCTGACCTGATAACCTTCGTAACCCAATTCCAATTCGATAAGACGAGCAATATTGACGTCGTCTTCAATAATCAGAATCTTCAAGCCTGTCACCTCGCAACCAACTGCCCGTCTTTTAATATTAAACCCAATCAATTTCGCGCCGTTTAATCTTTTTTGCCCAGGTTTTGATTTCGTTACACCAAAAGTCTCAAAGGATTCACCCCTCTTGGCTTCCAGATGCTAGTTACGAATCGCTTCCGCTTGGCATAGCGTTTAATGAACGGGTTAATGTCTACCTAATCTACCAGGTGTTTAATCTACTGGAAAGGGGTAGGTTATCAATCACAGGGATTTTGTTATCCAGCAATCAATTCGCCTAGTTTCCAACAGGAAACATGGTCACGTCAAGCGGTCGGAGCCGACAAACGTTGAGAGCGGAAGACCATAAACGAAACGACGGCCGAGAAGGAGCTGGCGAAGCAACCTTAAACGACCACTTTCTCAATACGCAAACCGACGATCTCGGTCCTGTTTGCGGCGTCCCGCCGAGCCAAAGCGGCGCAGAACAGCTATTTTCCTACAACCTGAAAGCGATGGCAAAGATGGCGCAAGGAACTTCGGTGATAATCGCCACCTTACTGGCTATACCTGATGCGTTCGCCTTGCTGCCAAATTCTTCGAGTCTGCTTGGATGGCTGCTGCGACTGATAGCGGTGTGGCTCTCCGCGTTGATCTTGTGGTTCGCTGGCTATCTCTCCATGATGCATCTGGTAGCTTGGGCGAGTAAGGGCATTGTGATTGGAGAAGACGGCATAAAACTGTGGCGTTTTGGCAAGCTAATTCCCTGGGCGAAAATCAAAGCAGTTGGCGTCGAGCCACAGTTAATCTTTTCGCACATTTTTTCGCTCTCTCCTCCGGCTCAGAGACTCTCGCTGTACGTGCAGGCAAAGCCCGGAGCAAAGCTTACTCCTCAAACGATTCCTTCCTTCCTATTTCAGCCAGCCGAATTCCAAGCCTTGCTTAACGCGATTTGCCAGCGCAGTTTCGCCTTTCAGCCCGACTCACAGAATGTACTGATCGCCAGGCATGACGAACTGCCCAAGCTGAAATCTCTGTATCTCCTGCTTGGCTGGGCAAGAATTGGACTCTCATTGGTTATCTCTTTTGGATTGATCACATTTCTGGGACGCAAAGCTACAGTCAATTACTTTTACAACAGCGGCAATCGAGCGTTCAATCAAGGCGAACTGGTGGAGGCACGGCGCAACTATGAATTTGTCACCAAAATCGACCCGTTCTTTGCCGTAGCCTGGCAAAATCTCGGCGGAACGGAATTCCGCCTTGGTGATTCTCAGAATGCCTGCAAGCATTGGCATAAAGCGCTCGCGCTCAAGCCGGATCTAGTGGAATCGAAAGTAAGCCTTGCATACATTTATATTCAGGAGCGACAGTTCACTAAAGCCCGCAATCTCCTGAACCATGCTCTCAACCTTGCCCCGCAAAACTTGGCTGCACTGACTAATCTGGCCGATCTCGACATGCGTCTTGGTCACACTCGCGACGCGATGATGACTGCCAGGCTGGTTTTAACGATCGATCAGGGCAATCAACTCGCAACCGGTTTGATTGCGCAAGGGCGGCTGCGGATTGGCAAACCTGGCGAAGCGATCGCTCTCTTAAATGCGCGAGAGCAAAGAGGCACCATTGCATCGGAGCTACCCTTCTGCCGCTTAATCAGAGGCGAGGCCGCCGCCGACCTCGGACAGCTAGACCAGGCGGAGCAGTATTTCCAAGACGTTATTTCAGAAAATCCCTCGAATCCATCTGCGCTGCAAGACCTCGCTCGAGTTTACATCCGCCAGAAAAGGTGGACTGAAGCCGATGACCTGATGGCCAGAGCATCATTTTTAGCACCATACGATCCCTGGCCGCATTTAATACGCTCGAATCTTTACCTATTAAAAGGGGACAAGCAAGACGCAAGTAGCTATGTATCCAAGGCCGAACAACTGTCCGAGCAGGATGCGCTTTCTCTGGCTGAATCAGCCAGAATCGAGCTCGCTCTTGGAAATCATGCCAGAGCTCGGAAGCTGGCCGAGCGCTCCTTCAGAATCGAGCCGGTGACACCACAGGCGCTGTCAATCATTCAAATCCTATCAAAGGAAAACTAATCGAATCTGTCCAAATGAGGCAGCGGCAGCCATCCGGTTGTGCGGATTCTTACTTGACGCTGCCGACGGTCTCTTCCGCAACAGTACCTGTCCGCGGCCTCTCCACTCGCTCATCGTCATCGCCGAACAGATCTCGCGGGGCTTCCTTATGTCCGACGACGATTGAGCGGACAAATCCGATTATCACAAAAACAGTTGCGCGCGCCCAGATTGCCGAGTAAATCAGCCAGTTAAATGGAGGCCAGTACTTGGGAGCGATATTCTTTCTGTAAAAGAGATGCAACCCGTGGTGCAAGGCGATTGTTGCCCGCACCGGTCTCAGACGGCTAGCTGCGCCATGATAATGATAAATGATCGCTTCTGGATAATAAAAAATAGTCCAGCCGGACTGCTTGATGCGCCAGCACCAATCGAGCTCCTCACCGTACATAAACCACTCTTCGTCCAGCAGCCCGACGTGATCGGATGCAGCTCTTCTCACCATCATGCATGAGCCGGACAACCCATCCACCTCGAGCAACTGCTCGGGGCTCTTATGCGTCAGGTTGTATCGCGCAAACAGCGGAACTCCAGGAAACAAGCGACTGAGATAAGTCACTCGAAAGAAGGCGGCAAGTGGATCGGGGAAAGCTCTGCGACACGCCAGTTGAAGAGTGCCATCACGATTGAGTATTTTCGGACCGACCGCACCGCAATCGTCTCTCGCCTCAAGGAAATCTGCCAGCCGTGAAATGGCGTCTTCCACAACAAGAGTGTCCGGATTGAGCAACAAGACAAATTGTCCGCTCGAGAGTGTAATTGCCTGATTGCAAGCCTTCGGGAAACCGACGTTTTCCTGATTGGCAATTACCTTGACCTGCCTAAATCTCTCCCGCAGCATCTCAATCGAGCCGTCACCGGATGCGTTATCAACGACCCAAACTTCGAATTCTCCGGAGCGCGAATCACTAAACACGGACTCGAGGCAGCTCGCAAGAAGCCTCGGCGTTTTCCAGTTGACTATTACAATTGAAACTCTTGGAATCAGCATCGTCCTGATTAAACCACAGGTCGAATCCAGTTCTCCAAGACCGGTCCAACCTTAATTAGAGTTATCATTACGAACCTTGAACATCCTTTTATAAAGTGACCAACGGCCGGTACTTGCCGAACGCCACGCGCAAGGTATTGCTAATCTCACCAACAGTCGCATAAGCATCGACGGCATCGGCGATTAGAGGCACCAGGTTTTGCTCAGCGGCAGCAGCCTCCTTCAACACAGCCAGAGTCTCTTCCACCCTGCTCTTATCTCTCTTGGCACGCAAGGCAGAGATTCTCCTGCGCTGCACGTTTTCAATATCGGGGTCGACTCTATAGATAGAAATCGGCTCCGGCCGTTCATCTATGAATCTATTAACACCGACAATCACGCGCTGGTTGTTCTCCACTTCCTGATGGAATCTAAAGGCTGCATCCTGAATCTCCTTTTGAATGTAGCCAGTCTCTACCGCACTGATCGCGCCTCCCATCTCTTCAATTTTGCGCAAATACTCTTCAGCCGCCGCCTCCACCTTGTCGGTCAGGTCCTCGATGAAATAGGAGCCGGCCAGCGGATCGACAACATTATTGATGCCAGTCTCAAACGCCATGATCTGCTGAGTTCTAAGCGCCGTGAGCGCTGCCGCTTCACTGGGCAGGGAGAGCGCTTCATCCTTCGAGTTAGTATGCAGAGACTGGCAACCGCCAAGCGCTGCCGCCAACGCCTCGAGCGTCGTGCGGACGACGTTATTGTCAGGCTGTTGCTGGGTAAGACTAGAACCGGCTGTCTGCACATGGAAGCGCAAGGTCATCGATTTATCTTTCTTGGCACCGAATCTCTCTTTCATTATTCTGGCCCAGAGGCGCCGCGCCGCTCGGAACTTCGCCACCTCTTCAAATAGATCCATCTGAGCGACAAAGAAGAAGCTCAGCTGCGGAGCGAACTCATCGATATCCAGCCCTCGGTTCAACGCTGCCTTGACATACTCAATTGCATTGGCGAATGTGAAGGCGAGCTCCTGGACAGCAGTGGCACCAGCTTCGCGGATATGGTATCCGCTGATCGAGATTGTGTTCCAGCGTGGCATCTCTTTGGCGCAATATTCGAAAATATCAGTGATAATCCGCATCGATGCCGCCGGCGGGTAAATGTAGGTATTGCGAGCCTCATACTCCTTCAAGATGTCATTTTGAATCGTCCCCTGGAGCTCTTTCGGATTGACGCCCTGTCTTACTCCGACGGCACGATACATCATCAATAGGATTGCCGCCGTGGCGTTGATAGTCATGGACGTAGAGACGCGCGCAAGGCTGATCGATTCAAACAAGCGCTCCATGTCTTCGAGACTGTCGATCGCTACTCCCGTGCGTCCTACTTCGCCAAGCGCAAGCGGATCATCGCTGTCATAGCCCATCTGAGTGGGCAGATCGAAGGCAACCGAAAGCCCGGTCTGCCCGTTTGCCAAGAGATAACGGAATCGCTTATTAGTCTCGTCAGCCGATCCGAACCCGGCATACTGGCGCATCGTCCACAGCCGCGAGCGATACATCTCAGCATAAATTCCCCTGGTAAAAGGATACTTACCTGGCTCACCAAGTTTTGTTCGCCAATCCCATTTGGACTGATCTTCAGGCTGCCATACCCACTTGCTGTCCGGTACGAGTTCTGACATGTTACATCCTCCGGCTTACCACCCTCTCATCAAGGTAGCTTGGACAGTCGCCCGGACAAGCCAGGGACGCCGTATAATGGTCGATTGCTCATCCCTCTATTGTAATGGAGGTCCTTTTCGGATGCAGTATTACAAAAACATCCTGGAATCGATCGGTTCGACCCCCCTTGTAAAGCTTACCAAAGTCACAGTTGGATTAAAGCCACTCATTTTGGCCAAGGTTGAAGCGTTCAATCCTGGCGGTTCTATAAAGGATCGCCCAGCACTTCAAATGATCGACGAAGCCGAAAAACAAGGTCTGCTCAAAGCAGGCGGCACAATCGTCGAGCCAACCTCCGGAAATACAGGGACCGGGCTTGCGCAAATCGCAGCCGTGCGCGGCTATCGCTGCATATTGGTTTGCCCCGACAAAGTCGCTCAAGAAAAGATAAATCTGCTGAAAGCATACGGCGCTGAAGTGGTGATCGTTCCGACGAGCGTGTCGGCCAGCTCGCACGAGAGCTATTACTCTGTTGCCAACCGGCTAACACTCGATATACCGGGCGCCTTCCAACCGAACCAGTTCGCCAATCCGAACAATCCGGAAGCTCATTACAAAACCACCGGTCCGGAGATCTGGGAACAAACCGGCGGAGAAATCACCTGCTTTGTGGCCGGCATGGGAACCGGTGGCACCATATCCGGTACCGCTCGCTTCCTCAAGGAGAAGAATCCCAACATCAAGATAGTCGGTGTAGACCCCGAAGGATCGATCTACTCCGGTGACATGGCGCAGCCGTACAAGGTCGAAGGCATCGGCGAAGATTTCATTCCCAGAACGGTAAATCTAAAGCTGATCGACGAAATGATTCGGGTCAGCGACAAAGAGTCATTTGCGATGGGCCGAAGACTGGCACAAGAAGAAGGCATTCTCGTCGGTGGCTCTTCAGGCACCGCTACCGTCGCCGCCTTGAGAGTCGCTCAAAATCTCGGAGCCAATGACGTCATTGTCGTACTAATGCCCGACGGCGGGCGCGGCTATCTGAGCAAGATGTTCTCGGACGACTGGATGCAAGATAACGGTCTCCTGCCCGCGCCGGGACATACATATTATGTCAACGATATCTTGGAGCGCAAGCTGGCTAGCGGAAGAGTGCCGGCAATCGTCTCCGTTAGCCCGGAAGACAACGTGCAGAAGGCGATCAGTCTCATGGAAGAACACCAGATCGACCAGCTGCCGGTGATCGGTGCAGACGGTCACAATTCCGGGTCGATGAACGATATCGTCGCGATGCAGATGGTTTTCGAACGCAAAGATCCATCCCAGGTCAAGATCGCCACGGTGATGGGCAGAGCGTTCCCGCACTTCGACAAGAGCGCGGAGATTGACCAAATCTATCGTGCCTTCAGACTGGGAACTCCTCTCGTCGTCATCACTCAAGAAAACAAGGCAACCGGAGTGCTCACCAAATCCGATATCATGACCCACATGCGCGAATCCCTCAGTAAGGGAGAAGGCAAAGAGAAAGACAGTAAAGAAGTCTTAGGAGCTAAGCGATGAACTTCGCAACCAAGGCGATTCACGTCGGGCAAGAGGCAGACCCGACCACCGGGGCGATTATCACGCCGATCTATCAAACCTCAACCTACGTTCAAGACGCGCTCGGAAGCCACAAGGGCTACGAGTACTCCCGCACTCAGAATCCGACCCGAACCGCTCTCGAGCAATGCCTGGCCTCGCTCGAGAATGGCGCGTACGGAATGGCGTTTGCATCGGGCATGGTTGCCTGCAATACCGTCATGAACCTTTTGTCTGCCGGTGATCACGTCGTCGTAGGTGACGACGTATATGGTGGCGTCTACAGGCTTTTCGAGCGGGTTCTGTCCAGGTACAAGCTTACCTTCACCTACGTGGACGCTCGCAGCACGGAGGAAGTGCAGAAAGCTGTCCGATCAGACACCAAAATGCTCTGGCTCGAAACACCTACGAATCCGCTGCTCAAACTGGCCGATCTGCGTGCACTGGCTGAAATCGCCAAGAATTGCAATCTGATAAGCGTGGTGGACAATACGTTTGCCAGCCCTTATTTACAAACGCCACTCGATTTCGGCATCGACGTGGTGGTTCACAGCACCACTAAGTATCTCGGTGGGCACAGTGATGTCGTCGGTGGTGCAATTATCACGTCTTCCCAGGAGCTTTACGAGAATCTCAAATTCCACCAGAATGCCGTCGGCGGCGTTCCCGGTCCGTTCGACTCCTGGCTGGTGTTGCGCGGGCTCAAGACGCTAGCCGTGCGCATGCGCGAGCACGAGAAGAACGCGATGGCGATTGCTCAATTTCTGGAAAAACATCCCAAGATCGAAAAGGTTGTTTACCCAGGACTACCTTCTCACCCACAACACAATCTGGCACGCAGCCAAATGAAAGGTTTTGGCGGCATGCTCTCTTGCGTTGTCAAAGGCGGGCTCAATGGCGCGAAGGACTTGCTGCAAGGCACAAAACTTTTTGCCCTAGCTGAAAGCCTCGGTGGAGTTGAGTCATTGATCGGTCATCCGGCGACCATGACCCATGCTTCTATTCCTAAGGAGATGAGAGAAGCGCGCGGAATAGTAGACGGATTAGTCCGGCTGTCGGTAGGCATCGAAGATGAAAGCGATCTGGTAGCGGACCTGACCGCCGCGCTTTCCTAGACAACTACTGAGAATAACCCTGCTTATCCGGCGGCAGACCGAAAACGGGTGAAGTTCCGGGTGGCTGTCCATAAGGTGTTGGTCCGTAGCCGGACTGCTGGGGATAGGCCGGAACTCCCTGCGGCTGATAGCCAGATGGTTGCGAATACGCTTGATTATTCGGCGTTTGCTGAGCATAGCCGGCGCCAACTGGTGCTCCGTAAGGCGGATTGCCGCCCCAGCCCTGCTGTGGACCGGCCGAGCGATTGAGCAAACCGGACATTACACCATATTTTGACAGCGGCTGTTGCGGTGCGACAGTCGGCTGAACAGACGGTCCAGCTTGAACATAGACATCACCACCAGCGGAGATTATCAAATAACTGCTTCGACCGCTCTCAACATTCGTCAAAACATACTTGCCGGCCGGGATTCCGGCTGTACCGGTCGGCGCTCCACCGCCTGGGTAAGCATTCTGCGCACAAGCCATAGTTTGCAAAGCCAGCAGTGAGAAAGCAGTCAAAATCACCAGTCGCATCGTTCGTGAATTCCAAATTGGATGGTGTCGATCGTTCGGCAATTAGCCTTTAACTGCCTCTCACCGGGAGGAATCTCAGCCACCGGCTCCTAGAAGCTTACCAGCACGACGCGCTTGACATTTTCGATCGGGCAGGCAGACAGCTTGCCTGCTGGAAGCCGCATGATCATCGAATTGCAACAGCTGGCTCAATAGACTGACATAAAATGCCAAGTGGCGTTGTACACTTAGCAATCCAATTCTTATATCTACAAGGGAAACATGAAAAAGAACGAAGGAAAGAGTTTCGGCCGCTCTGCCGATCTCCGGTCGAAGGGCCGCGAAAAACCAAGAGCAGAGAGACTTTCCTCGTTCGAGCAGGAGAAGTTCCGACAGCGCCGTTCCGGTGAAGGAGAATCAGGCGAACGCTCGGAGCAAGAACCGAGCAGGTCTTCCTTCCGGTCCAGTAGACCTTCCAAAGAACAGAGCAAGCCGGACAATGTGCAAATGCATCTCAGCCCGAAATTGCTCGAGCTAGCAGAAGAGCTCGCCCAGGAATCGAAGATGCCGCTTAAAGTCTATCTCTGCGAACTATTGAAGTACGCGCTGCTGGCGCACGGCAAGCGTCTGGGCAAGAAAGAACGTTATGTCGCCGAGTTCAAGAGCGCGAATCGCAGAGACGTCGCAACCTGGCAGCCAGAGTCAGCGGCACCGGCCGAAGGCGAGCAAACAGTCGACTCCGCATCGGAAGACGGCGCCGTTGCCGAAGGACAGGAAGTCGCGAAGTCACAAGAGTATTCGAGCCCTAAGCGGTTCGAGGATCGCAAACCATACACCGGCTCCGGAGACAGAAAGCCTTATGGTGGCTCTCGCTCCAGACCGCAGCAGTCCGAAGGTTACGCCGGCGGTTCCGGCGACCGGAAGCCTTACGGCGGCGGTGGCTCTCGCTCCAGACCGCAGCAGTCCGAAGGTTATGCCGGCGGTTCCGGCAACCGGAAGCCTTACGGCGGCGGTAGCGGCTCAGGCGACCGGAAGCCCTACGGCGGCGGTGGCTCTCGCTTCCGTTCGCAACAATCAGAAGGTTATGCCGGCGGTAGCGGCTCAGG
>JAGVKB010000067.1 GCA_020050835.1 Candidatus Obscuribacterales bacterium
CGTGATGTTCGCGGACATCGACTTGATAAAGAGCGAGGCTGAACTTGAAGTTGCATAGACACCCAGAGCCTGCACGTTCGCGTTGACAGTTATTGCAGCTGCAAGCTCTGCTGCAATAGAGCTAAGCGTGTCCCCCGATTGCACGGTATAGCTGACCGCTTCTTGCCCGCCGGATAACGCGCTGTCGTGTACGGTTATCGTCAGAATGTCTCCTGCTGTAACGCTTCCACCCACACGTGCCGTCTGCGATGTGGTCTTCTGCACGGCTGCACGATTCGAGGCGACATCATAGTTGTAGTAATACTGGCTCCCAAAAGGTCGCTGAACAGACCCGGAGCCTACTTGATCGGCAATCAACTGGCCAGCCAGATCGTATCCGAGGTTGTGAAACTGATTGTCTCCATTTTGTTGCTGTTGCCAATTCGTGATCTCTCCAGCCGGGTTGTAGGCATAGTTGAATTGAGATAAGACCGCACCACTGGGGTTGAGATTGCTTATCTGCATGAGGCGTTGATCGCCCATGTTGGGATAGTAGCTGTAATTGGTAGTCTGGCTGTTGGGGTAGGCAATAGAGGCAAGCCTAGTCGTCCCCTTGGAAGAGCCAGGAGTATCGTCAACATATGCGTAGTTGAAGGTTCCGAGCGAGTTCTGTTCGGAAGTGATCCGGCTCATGGCATCGAAAGTCCAGGCAATAGAATTATTGCCGCCGTTGATCATGCGCTTGCTCGTCCGTCCCAATGCATCGTAGCTGTAACAGATTGGCGAATTCGAAATGACCGAGTTTGTCACTTGTGCCAACCGTCCGCCACCACCCGCAGTCGCTGTAGTACTGCCAGTGCCAGTTGGATTTACTGAGACTGTGCTTCCTGCTGAGACTGTTATCATCGTGCCATTAGCAGTGGCAGAGATTCCAGCTGCGCTCAATGTTGAGTTGCTGGTTATCGCAGTGGCAAGATGAGTTGCTACAAGTGCAGGCTGTCCGGCATCGCCTGACAGAACCGAATATGTTGGCATCGTGTATTGCCCACCACTTAGCGAGGAGTTTGTAAAGGTAATGCTAATGGTGTCGGTGGCGTTGGGTGTTTGTGGATAACCGCCGATCCAGATGTAGGCTTTGTTAGTAAGGGTGGTGGCATAAGGATTATAACTGTTCGCAATCAGTCCCCAGCCGTTTGTTGTGCGCTTAGTCCTCGGGAATAGTGGATCATAGGCAATGGTTACCGGAGATGTAGCGTTCACGGCATTTGTGTAGCTTTTCTGCATCAATGTATCGTCGATGTTGTAAACAAAATGAGTTACCTGGCTCAACGCATCAGTCTCTGATTGCAGGCGTGGTGAATAGGGCACATAGACGTAGTTTATGCTGGTCTGATCGGCATAGACCTTTTCTATTATCCGACCTTGAATGTCATGGTGCCATGATGTAGTCTGATTCTTCGGGTCGGTCAACGATGCCAGCGACCCGCAGCTGCACCAGCAATATTTTGTTTTCCTTCCTAAAGGGTCGGTTTCACAGACGAGTTGATCCATGGAGTTAAAGGAACGTTGCGTCCAACGACCGAGACGGTCTGAACTCATCACCGCATCTAGCCTTTCATAAATCGTTTGCTCGGATGTGCCGTCCGGATAAGAGATCGAGGTACGTCGGTTGAGATCGTCGTAAGAATATGTCCGCGTGTATCCTTCCGAGTCAGTCTCTGTATTGACCAACCCGTAACCATAGAATGTAAAAGTGGTCACGTCCTGGCTGCCGGACAAAGGACCATCAACCTGAGTAAGATAGCCATTACTGTCATAGCTTCGGGTAGTTGTGTTGCCGTTGGCATCAGTTGTGGTTGTGAGCTCGGCGAATGGAGTGTTATATGCATACTGTGTTTGTTGCGCCGAGCCGTCGATGTAGAGAGTGACCCTATGCGGTGCCGAGGGATTGCCGTACTCCCAGTGACCGATCAAGAAATTGTCTGATACCTTTGTCTCGCGAACCTCCAACAGATCTATATTGTTGGCAGCATATGTATAGGTGAACTGCCGGCCAATTGGGTCAATCGATTGCGTCATGTACCCCAATGTATTTCGCTGATAGTTCCAGGCTTGAACGATGCCGTTTGTTGTGACGGCCAGGGTGATAGTTGTCGTAGCACCCATACTGGTTGATTTGGTGTACGTTGTCGTGTTTGGCGAATCGGATTTGATACTTACTATGGGGCCTATTATGCCGTTCGGTCCAGTCCAGACAGCGCTCACAGAGATGCCTTGCAGCTGGGTATTGGCATTAATGGCCATTGCCAGCTCTTGCGCAATTGTGGAAAGCGTGTCGCCTGTCTGAACGGTGTAACTGATTGCCTGCTGTCCGCCGGAAAGGCCTGAGTCAATAACGGTGATGGTAAGGACATTGCCGGCAGTTACACTCCCGCCCAGAGTTGCAGTTTCTGCTGGATTAGGACCGGCTGCGATAGTGATGGTTGCCGTGGGGCTACCTACAGGAGCCGATGCATACGCAGTAGAATTGATAGACCAAGACGTCAAAGTGATGACATTTGAGGCAGCAGCCGCACTGATTCCGAATGTAGAGATATACACGTCGGCATTGATTTTTGCTGCCAGACCGGCTGCGATGCTGGCTAAGGTATCGCCAGTCTGTACTGTGTACTGCACGGTTTCAGGAGGACCGATGAGCGCATCTGTGACCCTAATGCCAACGATATTTCCCGGTGTAGCTGTTCCAGTAATTGTGGCAGTTGAGCGAAAGCCGCACCACTGTCGAGCGACTTGAGTGGGCTTATTGCTCGTGCCTACGAAATTCTGCACTGATTCGCCCGGATAAGTGGTAACTACCGGGGACTCCAGGGGATTCCTGGACCAATTACCGACAGGCGCCTCAGAGTTTGTGGCAGATGCAAAAAGCCACCTGGTTGTTTTGCAGTGCTGATAGTTGTGGCTCGCAGGATCTGTAGGGTAAAGAGCTGTCGCTTCACGGTCCCAATAATATGTCGCCTTCTGCTCGCCTATCCAATTCTCAATCACGGCACTGCTTCCATCGGGATAAGTCACTCTCAGCCCCACGGGTGGATTGGCGCCGCCGCCGGACGGTGTGTACTTATAGAAAGATGTAGACCCGTAGGGCGTGGTTAGCATGCTGATGAAAGTAGAGCTTGTGTCGTAGAAGAATTGAGACACATTGCCGGCAGCATCCGTAGTGGAAATCAATTTTGTAGTTGTCGAATCGTATGCGAAAGAAGCCGAGCGGCTAAAACCATCAGTAATACTGGCAACTTTATAAAAACCCACATTCCCTGGCGTGTTGGAAACGTATGCAAATGTGGTCGGCGAGTTGCTGCAAGCGTCGGTGACACCTGTGATTCGGTAGTTTGCATCGTAGGAAATTGTAGCCGCATTTCCTTGCGGATCCACAACCGACGTTAGATAAGTGTTGGTGCCGTCTGACAACGTAAAGTTTTCCACAGTGCCGTCCGGCCATTTCCGCTGGTAGGCACCTCCACCCAGGTTAGCCATCAGGCATTGGGATGTTAGATTTGGAGTGGTGGCATACGGAAAGTTATATTTCTCGTATCCACCACCACGGACCCTGACTGTGACATTGTTTGAGCCATCGACTGTTAAGTAAGAAACCCAGTTGATATTCCAGTCGTAGCCAATGTTTGTAAAGGTGAACGTACCCGGCTGATTCCCCTGATTGAAGTTGTACTTGATTTCGATCTGCATGTCTGGCCCTGCCGGAGGTGTGTATCCAACCGGGTTGTCGGAAATGCCAAGGGAAGCATTCATACTAAATGCGGAAGCGGTGGCCATGCCGCAGGTAGGCCCGTCACCACCACCACCACCACCACTGCCACCACCATTTCCTCCACCGCCACCACCGCCACCACCGCCAGAGAGCTGTTGTTGCGGGCATGAACTCGTCATTGTGGGGTCTCTGGTAGTTGCCATTCCTTTGCCCCAGACCTTCTCGGCTTCCTCCTGACTTACGCTTTTCCAGCCAGGGAGGTGCTTCCCAGCTGGGATGAGGAAGTATCCATCGGATTGAGATTCGACAGCTTTCTTACTAACCCATAGGCTACCGGCTTCGTCAAATGTCGGATCCTCTATTCGGTAACGGCCACTTTCTTCTGCGGTAATCGCGCCGAAGTGCCCGACTTTCCAATGCATGACGGCTGGTACGATGATTGCAGCCCCTGGCGAGCGCTTTGCTATCTGCAGTTTAAGACCTACCTGTCGAGACCAGTCTTGCAGCTGAGCAAGATTAGTTCCATGATTTGTAGAGGCTGCTGTTCTGATTGTCTCCCATACTTCAATAGGATGTTGTGGTGAGCTGAGTTTGGCAAGTGTATTGACTGCAAACGGCCCGCACTTAAATGCTATCTCCGGATGGTGAGTCATCGACCAGAGCCCATCACGGGCTATCTTGACTCTTGCGTCCACTGATCCTGTAAGAGTTCTCCGACCGAGTTCGGCAAGGTGCTTCTTGAGACTGTTCATGAGGCCAAGCCGTGCTTCCAACATGAGCAAATGAGAGACTGCCTGATCGGCTACAGCCTTTCTATCAGGGCGTGTCTGAAATCTTGAGCTTTCCCAGGCAGACTGCCAATATTCGAGCGCATTGGTAAGGTAGCCGGTCTCGAAGCACTGCTGCCCTAGATTTGCTTCCAGAGCAAGGCGCCAGCGCGACTTCGGATGCGCGGACAAGAATGAGGTCAAGGCGGAGAAATCCTCGGGATCTTTTCGATTCTTGAATGCAAGTAATGCTTGCGCTAGCGCTCGATTTTCCGCGGGCACGACTCTGTCGTCCATCGGGACGAGTGGCTCAAAGAAAATACGCGAGTTGAAGATTTCTAGATCGGTGGGATTGTTTGTAAAGACCGTTGCCCGAACGACTGGCTTTGTCAACTCCGTCGGGCTCGGCCTGGTAAACGGTTTTGCTGAGTGGCGCTTGGATGTACCGGCGGTCTTACCTGTCCGGGAATGGGGCTGATTATTGGTTGCCGGCGTTGCCGCCATTGCCATAGGAGCAGGACCGGCAGTTATGATGAGCGATAAAATGATCACCCACGTGAAGGCGCGGTACAAATTGATATAAGCCAGTCTCTGGAGATATGTCATGGCTGTGTCCTATTTGCACGCTTACTGAGTGGGAGTGGGCAATTCTAGATTTATGCTTGGTGCGGTAGTATCACCAGGGTTAGGGGCCGGCCATTGACTAGAATCAAGGGTGTACGTTTCGCTGGTCACGCTGCTTTGAACTCCGTTCTTAATCGAAATGGCTTTTAGCGTCTGACTGTAAGTCACGTTCATTGGACAGCCCGTATACACCGGGGAGCTGCTCGACGGTGTCGTTCCGTCTCTGGTTATGAACGTTGTTGAGCCGGGTTGAGATGAGACTACAACTTGCGTTGGTCCAGGCAAGGTTCCACCAGGGACGCTGATAATAGGTGCTGCAGGGCCTTGTTCCAACACTCGGTATTTCTGTAGGAAATAAGTTTCGATGGCATTGCGCTGGCTTGCAGAAAGCGCAGACGAGTACACAAGTATCTCTGCGAGGTTGCCCTCATAGTAACTTCCTCCAGTCCCTGCCCTTCCAATCGAGTTGGTATAGCGTGTGAGATTTGGAATTGTAGGCATCGAGGAGTTTGCACTTCCCGGCAGTCCGTTCAAGTAGCATGTAGCAGTGTTGACCGATTGAACCGCATCAAGTACTTGAATTGCACCAGCCGTCAAGGCGCTGGGTGATTGGGCGGAGCTGCTGGACGGGCCGTTGTAGGACCAGAATTCACCATATGAACCGGAGTTAGCCACCCGAAATAGTAGATTGATTGATAAGCCAGCGCTACCAATGTCTATCATTCTTGCGCCGCTGGTAACAGTTGTTGGCTTAGTTACTACAAACATGCTACTGCCGTTAAGAATGGCGAAGTCCGACGCTAATGACAGAAATTGCGAGGTTCCGTTGAAGTTTATTGCCGGCATGCCGTTCATGCCCGAATTTAGGAAAGTCGGCCTGCTGTCCGCATCCGCTACAGCATTATTACTGTTGCCGGATAAGTCGTACCATTGCAGAACCTGCGAAGGTACTCCACCAGCAGTCTTTACTCCCAGACCAGCTCGTAATCTGAGACTCAATCCACTCTGAAGGACTGGTGTCAGTGCGGGGTCCACGTCCAGATAGACTGTTGTCACCGGGCTATATAGTCCGGACGAATAGGCTACGGCATTAACCTGCGTGGGGTCGTCCACGTAGAATGGTGCGACATATTGGGTAGACGCGGTGGTGGGTACCGTACCGTCTATTGTGTAGTATATGGTTCCAGAAGCTGCCGTAATTGTTACTTTCTGCTCGCTGGTGAAGGAACCAGTGGCAGGAGAAATGTTAGGTGCATTCACGGCATGTGCTGGTGCTGCTACGACAAAGGCTAAAATTATCAGTCCCACCGTTTCCAGCCACAGTCGCTCTTTTGTTCTAGCCAAAGTTGATTGCATTTCGAATTCTCTGTTGGGTGCAATTGCGCTTTTATGCCCGTAACTGCTCTTCTAGAAGTGAGTTAGGGTCATCACACCCATGTATGCGGACAATGCGCTGCCCGTGAGAGTGGTGATATGAATGTGTGGCTGGCAAGTGGCGGAGCCGCTTGGAAGGTTGGTTGTGCGAGTATCGACCAATTTGCCATTGATGTAGAATTTGACACTCGAAAGATTTGAGGCATCAATTGTTAAAACGTCCGGTTGACTCGCAGTGATGGACACGCCGGTATCAACAACTGTGTTGACACTGCTGGAGCTGGATGTGTAAGTATTCCAATGCGTGTCGGAAGCATTTGTCGAGTACCGAAATGCCAGAATATTAGGCGATGGCGTATCGGTAGTATGAACGGCAACGGAATTTGGAATGAGTCCTACCCATACCCGGCAGTTTGTTGTACGGTTGACGGACATTACAGTTGTGAATACCGGCTGACAAGCATAGTTAGCGATATCGGCGTTGGTAGGTGCCTTCTGGGAATTTTCGCCTCCGCTCAATCCGGATGTCGTTACCGTGGACAGCGAGTACACGTTGCCGTCAGTGCCTGTCTGCGCGGCGTAAGTACCACTTGTGAGCAAGGTATTTGCGAAGCCGACTGAGGAAATGTTGCCGTTAATCACGGCAGGGAACCACTGCCTCCTGGTCTGTGTATTAATACCGCCGCTGATATTGATACCTGTTGCTGCTCTGGTAACGGTTATGAAATTACCGGCGGTGATTGAATTCAGAATTGGTGTCGTGCCACCTGTTGTATAGCGCCAGGAGCCCACCTTGTTGGTGCTCTGCTCCGTGAGCCACAAGTTGCCGTCGGGTCCGATGCAAATGAGGCTGGCTCCGGCCCCGCCCGATGGGAGTGTGTACTCGCTGACGGTGCCGGTGGTTGTTACTGACGCTACGCGATCTGTAGCATTCTCGCAGACCCACAAGTTGCCGTCAGGTCCAGCACAGATTCCGTAAGGGGTACTACTTGCGGTAGGCACTGCGTACTCGACCATGGTACCGGATGTAGTCATCTTGCCTACATTGTTGGCTGCAGCTTCCGTAAACCACAGATTGCCATCCGGACCGGTGCAGATGTAGTAGGGGCTCGATGAGCTTGTCGTTACTGTGTATTCAGTAATAGTTCCTGTCAGCGTTATCTTGCCAATTTTGTTTCCATTCGTTTCAGTGAACCAAAGATTTCCATCTGGTCCAGCGCAAATTCCCCTCGGTTGCGAACTGGATGTGCTGATCGCATATTCAGTGAAAGTGCCGGATACCGTAACAACACCAATTTTGTTTCCACTACTTTCCGTAAACCACAAGTTACCGTCAGGACCAGTACAAATACCAAGAGGTGCAGAGCTACCCGTGGGCACCGTATACTCAGTGAAGCTACCACCAGTAGTGCATTTGGCAATTTTGTTTCCAGCCTGTTCGGTAAACCACAGATTACCGTCGGGTCCTGCACAGATTCCGCTAGGCGTAGAGCTACCTGTGGGCACCGTGTACTCAGTGAACGTACCAGTCGGTGTAAGTTTGCCTATTTTGTTTTGAGCGCTCTCTGTAAACCACACATTGCCGTCAGGTCCGGCGCAAGTGCCAAGCGGAGTGCTTGAACCAGTGGGAACTGTGTATTCCAGACCGCTGGTAGCTGGTACGAGGGTACGATCGAAGGGAAGCGGCTGCAATAATCCATTGGCTGGGACAATCACGTTCGGTACTGTCGCGGCTGTACTACCGGCTGTCTGTGCGTTTGGCGAACCACCACCTCCTCCGCCACCGTTCGATGCCGAAGTGACTATTCCCTGGGCATTCACGCCTATGCTCGCGTTAGTGTATGTGCCGGGGGTGACCCCGGAGTTGGGCAGATTTACGTTTACCTTTACTTGACCTGGCGTAGAGGTATCAACAACGGTGGCAGTGCCGTTGGTCAGCTGCCGGCTGTTGGGAACGCTCGATGTTTCGTCGGTCACCGTGACAGGGGTACTGGCAGTTCCTGTACACTCTTGCGCGATTGCGTCGCAGACTGAGCTAGTGAACCAGAGAGTCATAACGAGTGTTGAAAATAGAGCACCATACATCAGTCTCTTCCGAATTCCTTCAGCAGTGTCTATCCTTTTTCTTGCTATATTACTGTTCCAGCTGTTTGTCACAATTGATAGACGAGCGCCTTTTATATACGCCATGATTTAACCCACCTCTTGCCGGGTTCCAGACACGAAAAATTGTTTCTGCTGTCGCACCAGCAGTTGGGCTAGCAGGGAGACCAAAGGGGCATTACTGTGCTTATTCTTGCAGTTGTTTTGTCCGACAAACTTGTTATGTTTGCTACGGTTTCCAGTCACCTAATCGCGCACACAAGGGAAATTACCAATCTAGAGATAACGGGTTACCGTAGCAATGTCACAGCAAAAGTTCGTGCATTTTAGCGAACACGCATAAGTCCATCGAAGCAGAACAGCGTGTTACTGTAAACCAGCAAAGTGTAGTCCAAACTACCTTATTTAGCTTAGCTTGAAAATTGCAGCCGATAGTGTTAACAAACTTGAACGGAATTGCACCTGATCAGAACTCTATATAACATCAATCGTGTCCTTTACTCTCCTCCGGCTAAGCGCCCAGAATCGTTAAATGCGTTCGCAAGGACATTCATAGCTTTCTTTACTCGCGTCCGATTGAAGTTTCATCGCTTGTGCGCCAACTCTCTCTAGTCCAATCGCTATGCATTTTTTCGCTCCTACCATATGTGGAGCGCAATGTTTTTAGCTTTTCCGCAAAGCAGGTCACTTGAGTCCGCCTCCTTTTCTACTGTCGCATGCGCGGCGCCACCGCCTCCAGCCTCTGGATTTGACAGCTCGTTGACTCAATTTTTAGTCGGCGGAGCCACGCATGCATGCCTCTCTTTCGAAGGCGAACACGAGATCGCTCGTTATCGGAGGTATTAACTTATGGATGGAACCCTACAGTCAAACAGAGTTATATTGATGCTGGCTCCTCGGATTATCAGGTTGACCAAGCGGCTTATGCTCAATCATTTAGACGCAGAGGATGTCGCTCAAAATGCGCTGCTAAAGCTTCTAAACAATCCGCAGAGCATTCCTGCCAGGGTTAAATCCGCATGGATATGGTCAGTTGTTCGCAATGCAATCTCTGATTTCTATCGGCAAGTTGCAACTGAGAGAAAGTATTTGGATAGCAGCGTCTGTGAATTTCACGAAGGTATATACATAGCTCCTGCTAAATCTCCATTACAAAGAATGGAGTCCGATCCATTTCTGTCTCAACAGATCGAAAATGCTATCAATTCACTCTCGGATTTGCTTCGAGAATCCCTCGTCATGCATCTCGGTGGGTACAATTATTGTGAGATTGCGGACAGGACAAACGTCTCGATTGGCACTGTGAAATCACGGCTTCACCACGCGAAGAGGAAGGCGCAAGCCTCTCTGATAGCCTATCGCTGAATCTTCTGAGCTTGGAGTCCGGCCCACCTGGATAGCAAATTGTTGTTCTGGTGGGTCTGCTTCACAGACGGTTTGCGACGCGACCGCGGTCATTTAACTTCTCGGGATAACTTGCTTCGATTGCTAGAGCGGTGCTAAGAAGATAGTTTTTGCTCCTGTTCTCTACCCTTGTCAGCTCAGATTTTGGTCCAGCGGTCCATGTTTCATGCACCACTCTCCTAAGCTTCTCGGCTTGAACCTCAGCTTCCGATGTCCTCATTTTACTGATTGGCGCGCCTCTTTTCGCTCTTCATCTCGATAAATACTATGCCGCCGACCATTTCTACCCGTCCCTCACGTGACTTATTCACCCGCTGTTCACCCTGCCAATCATCTCAAGCCAGCATCGATATGTCCCTTCAATTCATTACCTTTGTCCGCCCCTAGGACACCAAGCCTTTCCGCGAAATAGTTGACCCAGTGCTGTCCGACTCGTTCGACTTTGGCAATTTCGTGTTCATTAAGCCCCTCCATTAGGGAGACTTGAGGGATGCGAATCTGACCACAACTCTTTCTGGACTGCGAAATCAACCTCTAACGAGGCGCGCGAGCGCGAATTTCTTGCCAGAAAGAGCGCTTCGCGGTCTGCGACTTGTGGTTTCTGGGCGGCATCCCAGTACACCCTAATGGAGGACCGAGAAAATGAACAATCAACTTACGGTAGTCGGACATGTAGGACAAGCGCCAAAGGTCATCTCTTTCCCAAGCGGAAAGTCTCTGGTGAAGTTTTCAGTGGCGGTGAAGGAGTATGCTAGTGCAAACGAAGAGCCAACGACACAATGGTTTGATGTCGATGCCTGGAGTGGGATCGGCGAGCGGGTGCTCAAGACAATCACTAGAGGACGCGAGGTATTGGTTACCGGACGCTGTATCCTCGAGACCTATACAAGTAAGGAGGACTCTAATCACACCGTAACCAAGCCGGTCATTAGGTTGTTGAGTTTCCATCTCGTAGGCAAAAAGCCGCAGGATTCTAACAGGGAGTCTTAGACTCAGCAGTCCTGAACTTCTGAGTGACATCCAGACTAGAGAAAGACAGGAGTTGCCTCCTGTCTTTCTCTCCCTTACGTTTTCCAGCCTTTCCGCATTTCAAGGTATTCGCCAATTGTTGAGAGCGGTTGCATCCATGTGCGTGACATCGTATGTGGTGCGCGATATCCTATAGTAACTGCTGACTCGACTTGAACGATTAACCCAAATTGACTTTTGTGCTGCTAGATAATCCCAAGGCTCTTCTCTTGTTAGTGACTACTGTGTTCTGTTGCGATGGTTTCTCTGATTGCCGCATAATTGGTGCGTGACTTTCTATAGTAGCCGCTCGTCGCGTTAATCCGAGGGACAGTTAGTTGTTCCTCGGAGCGCATAACTGTTCAACGCTCGAAATCTTTCGATGTTCCGGTCAGCTGATTCTCCCCAGCCTTCTTAAGTTTAGGACTTACGCTCCAACTTTTGTCGATAAACTTGGGCTCTGTAACTCGCCGCCACTAACACTTCAAGCCAGTACTCGGTAACTCTAACTTATACCAACTTATGTCATCCTGGTTCTAGAATTTCCTGCCCCCTTTGAACTCGTGCTCCAGTTCGATTCATCAGTTCAATTGCTGCTCCGTTGTTTATGAGCTTACTTTACTGTTGGACAGCAGCACCTCATGCAGTGGCATTGATCAGACGGAGAGCTAATCAGGGATCGATGCAGAACAAGTCTCCCTCTATTTGCAGGTGTGGAGGCGCAAGCGCAGGACATTTCTTTCAACCTGCGCCTATTTACCACCATTGTTAATTTCCGTAGCTCGACAGTTCGAGGCATTTGTATACGTTCGCCAGCCATGCCTGTTGCTAAGTCCGCCGCCGGTAGTCACCACCTTAGCAACTGGGCGCCCACCGGTGTCAACCCACGCTGCGCTCTTCGGGGTTGACACCGGAGCCCAGTCGCTGGGGTGTGGTGACCGGACGGTAACGTAGCCGCTGACACGGAGGTGCTCGCCATGACAATTACTTTCTATGCCGCTAAAGACGAAGCTTTGGATTTATCGCTAACTCTCAGGGATGCAGCCGATTTGATGGCACTTCTACAGATTCCCTTCGATTACGACGGAAGCGTCAATAACCAAGCGATTCGTGGAAGCATAGCGGAGGCACGCAAGATCTTGAAAGTCCGTGGCTGCGAGTTTACTCGCTCTTCGACAACTTACAAGAGCTACATGGGCGAACCAGTCATTGACAAAGGATTGACTTTGCCTAGATTGGAATCATATCTGGACCAACTCGACAAGATTGTCATTGAGTCGATGAAAGCCAACCGGCGATTCGTTCCTTGGGGATAGCCTGCAAGCCTGGGGCTAAAAGCCCCAGGTTTCTCTACTCTTCTCCCGGAATCTACCGCCGCAAGTGGCTTTATTCAAAGTTGACGGCAAGCCACTCATGGGTCGGCGCGGATTGAATCTCCTTGCACTCGCAAGCATGGAGACGCAAGTGAAGGACATTTCAATCCGCACCTTCCTTGTGATAAGTGTTGCTTCTGTACTTCGACACTGCGTGGTACCTATACATGGTCATTGGCCATGCCTGCTGAAGCGTCCGCCGTTAGTCCTTATCGTAGCAACCGGGCGCCCACCGGAGTCAACCCACGCTTCGCTCTTCGGGGTTGACTCCGGAGCCCAGTCGCTCTGGGTGTGCAGGACGGCGACGAAGCCGCATACCGGAGGGACTAACGATGAATTTTCTTGAATTGCTCATTGAACAAAGAGACCAATCCAGAGATCTTGCCGAAATCCAAAGACTGAATGAACAGATTGCGAAAGTGCTTCTTCGGTGGGAGAACTATGACGAAGAAGAGATCTATCGCGAGACACATGGTTATTACGACTAGGTTGATGAGCCGGGGTGGTGCCAAGCCACTCCGGTTTTTTTGTGCGGCTCCGCAAAAAGATAGAACCTCTCGACGCGATCAGTGATGTTCTCTTCCACCGCCGAACTGGCAGTGAGGCGGAAGCGGGGCCCGGAACGAAGTGGAGGCAGGATAAAGAGGAGAAATATGATGCCTGGAAAGTGGCGCTGGTGGCGGGATACAGGGAATACTATTTCTCTGAAAGTAATATGTTGGATGCGGTACACAACACAGTGATTTGCAGGAAGACAGTATGAACCCTGTATGCAGCGCGGCAGGCGGATATTGCACGGCATTTCGTCGCAAATAGCAGCAACTGATTGGATAGAATCGCTGCGAAATAGTAGCTGGTGCCTTGGGAGCTGCTGTGGAAATGCGGAGTCCGTAAGCGGGCACTATATACGGTATCTAGGAAATAGCAGTCTACCGCACTCGATATCTTAACTCCGGGATGGGAAGCTCTGATTTTGTCATAGCAAATATGCTTCGACATTCAATGGGAACCTGACAATTTAGGTGTACGTCAATCTTCGAATCATCACGCGAAGGAGGGCTCTATGCCTAGGAAGAAGGACAAGTTGCTGTTGCCGGTGAGCACCGCAATAACCATGGAAGAACGTATATCTATAGATTACTTGGCGAAGGTAAAGAAAACAACGCGAGGCGCGTTGGTAAGAGAAGCAGTCAGATATTACATCAAGCATCATCGTAAGTTAGAGGCTGATCTCATTCAGTCACCAATGGAAGAAAAGCTGGACAAGATTGAGGAACGTATCAGGAGCCTCATTGCCAAGCTTGTTTTGGTCTCTGGGCAGACTCTATATGTCTCTCTTCTTCCTTACCTGAAGGGTGGTCTGCCTACCGGTCCGTTAACCAAGCAGGCATACTCCGGGCTTTGGGACCAAAGCGAGAGGTTCGCAGTCGAGGTGCTGAAGCGGCCGCGTCGAACGCTGAGCGCGGAGGAATCTCGTAAGGTTGACTAGAGACCCAGCTCCATGAACATGATTTTTGAGTTCCTTCGAGAACGGGATGAAGAAGCAAAACGCGGCGGTGGTGAATCTGCTAGTCCCAGGACTGGCCGTGGAAGGCAACAGAAGCTTACTGGCGGCAAAGGGAAATCTGGCAGCTCCGGTAGGAAGAGATATCAGACCGACTCCAGAATCAACACTGTAGTTAAGTCCTCGTATGTTCGGCGATCTAAGTATTCTGATCGCAAGCTACGACGACAAGTAATTTATCTAGAACATCGGGAGCGTGCTGAAGGCGAATCTCCTAGAGTCTTCTTTGACAGGGAGCACAATGCGGTTGATTCGCAGAAGGTGCTTGACAGACTCATGGAACATCAAGGAGAAGAGGTTGCGTTTCACAAGCTCATCTTGTCGCCTGGTGACAATGACACTAACCTCAAGAACTATACTCGCGATGTTATGAACAGTCTGGAGAAGTCTCTCCGCTGTGATCTTGTTTGGGTTGGTGAGGAGCACCGGCATACTGATCACTATCATGTACATGTTTTGCTGGCCGGAAAGATTCCAGAACAAGAACGACATTTACTTTCTTCGTATCTAGAAGGACGTGATGTCCATCTTGAGAAGGAGGATTTTGATATCGCTCGGCAAGCCGGCAATGAGTTCCTTGCACGCGAGCGCGGACTTCAGCGCGATTTGGACCGATTGGCTGAAAGGGTCTTAGATCATCCAGAGTTATACGATCGCTTGCTGGAAGACTATCTCGGATTACCCAGCAAGTGGGAAGACTACAAGCGCGCTGAGGAAATTGGTCTGGGAACCAGCAAAGCTGATCGGGAGCTCATCAAAGAGTTCCAGACGGAACGAGACTGGGGACTTGATGCTATCGTTCGAGAAATACGCGAACGCTTCTATCGGGAGTCAAGTGGGAGCCAGGGCTCGAAGAGTCTGGAGTCTGATTCCTGGCCCGGGTCTGAACCTCAACACGAACATGAACGCGAGCAGCGACGGGAACACGATGACCTTAGTGACGTCATGTTCGACATGGCCCATGAACAGGCCGACAGTCCCAAGAATGAGCGGACAGATTCCTCCCGCGATGAGCGGTCAAAGAGAAGAGACGACAATGAGAGAGGCGAACAGTAGTGCCGACATCATTAGGAATAATTGCGTTCTTCGCAATCGAAGGACTTTACCTCTGCTTTATCAATAATCTCGAGGCGGGATTTTTTCCTGCCTTACTTGGTTCAATAGTTATCTTTATTCTCACGCATCTTATAGCAAGAAATTGGGCGAAGCAAGCTAATGCACCTGCAAGTCGTGTGTATAGCTTGCCGCTTCCCATGGTGTTCGCTGCAATTAAGGGCACATTGAGACGGTATCGAAAGCAATCTACGAGTTGGAGAGTCGATGACGACAGTCCAATGACCGGAGATATTCGCGCTTCGTTTCAGTTCTTCGATAACAGTTGGCGTGACATGCGATCTCTAATTCCAGAAGGAAGGCTTGAGAGGTTAATAACTCTCGATGTGTATCTAACAGCAAATGCTGATGGAACAACAACTGTTCTTCTCCGCTGGAATGTGTACTCGCCCGTGTGTGCCGGCGAGTGCTATGCAATTGTCGATGAAACCTCAAGGGAGATACACAACTCCTTGAGAGAACGAGAGGTCATTGAAAGCGATGAAGGAATCGGATGCAAGTAGTCGGAAGAAACACCTCCGCGATTTAGGGTTAGAGGAAGACGCAACTGACGATCAGATCGAGGAGAGATTTATTGAGCTATGTCGGCAATGGCAGCAAAGTGGATTTAGCTCGGACCGTTTGAAGAAGCTAGCGCAAGAAAAGATCGATTCTGTGACTCAGGCGTATAGAGCATTGTTAGCTAAGGGTGAAACCGAAGCCGAACCGGAGATGCCGCAGGACCCGGACGAAGAAGGTGAAAATGGTGAACCGAGTTCAGCCGAGAGTTCGACGGGCAATGAGGGCTCGAAGCAATCCGGCGAATCAAGACCTAGTGATGTGGATCTAGCAGAGATAAGCAGGCAACTTGCAGACGCTATCGCTGCCAGAGATGAGGCAGTTCGAAAGATGACAGAGCTTGAGAACTCCGCAAATAAATACCTTGAGCTTTGGCAGCATGCCTTGGAACAGATAGGGCAGTTTCAAAAGAGTGCGCCACTTGTTATTGCCGCCTTCGCCGTTGCACTTGGACTCGCTTGTTATGAAGGCTGCAAGAGTCGTGCTGATTGGCAGAGGTTGTCTAGGGACTATGACGAGCTGCACCAGAGATTCGAGGAACAGGAGCAGCGCAACAGTGCGGAGAAGTCTAAGCAATCTCTGACCAACTCTGAGATTGCAGATGGCCGCTCCTCATATTTTGCAAGTAGAGATGCCGGCTATACGTACAGACCAGGCGTTCCGATGGATGCCTATGCACCGGGAGTAAGCCCACCGTACTGAACGTTTATTTCAATCGCTCGTCGACTCCCTAAGCCGGCAACAAGTAAGCCCAGTTTCCCTAACCTGGTCCTAGCTGGACCTTGGAGGTATATATGCAACATGATTTACTGTCTCAAATTCTAGGTGCCATTACGCTTCCGGCATTTCTGTTAATCATCTTCGCCAAGCTACTTGACGTTAGACCTGACTTCCTTTTGAAACCGTTCTTCGACTTGATTGGATGCTTGCTCCAAGGGGTGATGCAGCTGGTCATTGCTCTTGTAAGAGCTTTGTTTGGCGCATTAGATCGCTTTCTGCAATCTAGCGCCGACGGAACCAGGAGATAGGTTATGGCTAGAAGCGCTGCAAGTGTAAGCAGAGTCTTGCCGGTAACGGAAGAGGCATTTCTTGAAATCGGAGTTGTTGTTCTAAGAGGACTCCAGTATGTAATCGATGACAGCAATGACAGGCTCCAGCAAATCTCAGCCAACTGTTCTCATTCAGAGCAGCACGGGCGGGACATGTGGCGATATCGATTTAATGCTCAAATGAGCTGGAGACGAGTCGACCAAGGCTTAGAGATTACTGTGTCGATAACAGAGTCGCAATCACCCACGCAAATCAACGAGTGTAAAAGGAGATGTGAAGAGATTTGTTCTGCCTTAGAGGCTGCAGTAGAGCAAGTGAATCAGCGGAGCCAAAGTGAGTGTCCCAGGACAACAAATGGCAGTGCAGCTTGGGCAACGAGAGACGAGCTAATTGCCGCTGGTTATCTTCCCGATGTCACTGCCGACTTTGCCGATCGATCTGGTCGCTTCCTGGTTGGACGGGTCGGTGATACTGACCTGCTGATTACTGAAGAGCACACGCACCGCCATGTCCTCATCTGTGGTCCGACCGGCTGCGGGAAATCCAGTGGGATTTTCATTCCCAATCTAATTGAAAGGCTTGGAACTTCCGCGATTGTTACTGAAGCTACAGCAGGGAGTGTTATTCCAAATTTGTACAAGAACACTGCCGGATGGCGAGCGCTATCCGGCCAGGAGATCTTCTACTTCAATCAAAATGACCCGGCTAGCACCAGAATGAATCCGCTAGATATGGTTCAGTCTTTCGATGATGCCATTCACATTGCCAATCTCATTGTCTTGAACAGCACGTTACCGAACAATGTGGCAGATCAAATCTGGCAACAATCAGAGACGCATCTGCTTACAGCACTTATCTGGCATACCTGTGGAGAACGACGAGGCAAGGACCTGGCCTGCGAAGGAGACAACGCCAATCTTGGATTCATTAGGCGACTTCTAAGACTAGGCCCGCAAGGAATCGGCGCTCAGTTGACTTCAAGTAAGCGCGAACTGGCAAGACTTGAGTACTTTGCTTTCCTGAAGAACACGAGTCCTAATTTCCGATTTGGAGTTGTCTCTGGTCTAATGCAGCGATTGAATCTCTGGACAAGTCCAAAGGTTCAAGCTCTTACTGCAGTAACAGATTTCTGTCCCAGCGATTTGGGAAGGAAATTGTTCACCTTCTATCTTGCAACTTCAATTCACCGCCCGGAGGACAAGCCGCTGGCTGCCTTAATGTTCAATTTCGTGCTGGATCTAGTTCTCCAGCAGGAGTTCGAGCATCCGTTGACCTTATTGCTCGATGAGTTCGCAAACTACGGCTATATCCCCGCATTCCCTGACAAGTTGACTGTAATTCGAAATCGAAAGATTGGAGTTGTTCTGGGAATTCAGGATTTTGTGCAGCTAAAGAAAGTTTATCGGGAGGACGATGCAAAGCTATTGTTTACGCAGCCTGGCACAAGGATCTTCTTTAGACCGCAGGATAGCTTTACTGCTCAGAGAATCAGTCTCGATCTCGGCTACTCCACTCTCTACACGCGTAAGGTAAACAGTCGGGGACATGTCGATGAACGAGAACAGCCAAGACTGCTCTTAGATTCTTCGGAGGTCATCCGGCTGCCTCAAGACAAGATCATCGTCTTTCTTCCGGCTACGAACCCGGTAGTAGCAACGAAGTTCCACTGGAAAGATCATCTGGAGGCAACGCAAGTCAGTCCTCCCGATCGACCCGAACAGCCGACTGAGGCTGTTGGCGACTCATTCGTTGAGCCCGAGAGCTTCCAAAGTCCTGACCAGAAGCCCGAAACAGAAATGGAGGTCCCAGACAATGGTACTTCACCAGATTCTGGAGACAAGAAGACGGCATCCGACAAGACCGTTCGCAGCAAAGCACCGCCAACACCTGAGTCTCCATGGCATGACCAGCAAGATGACTCTGGTGTCGATGGCTCTTCTGACTGGACAGATGACGAATTAGTCCAGTACGAATCTGAAATCAGCCACTCTTGGACTTCTGACGATTGGCCCGAAGGTCATCCGAGTAGCCAATAACTACAAACTGTTTGTTCAAAAAAACCAAAATTCACACAATGCAAATTGGAAGGAGAGAATATGTCCAAACGAATACGAGCGCCGAAACCGGAATGGAAAATCGCATATATGCAGGGTTTAAGGTTTGTCGCCAAAGGAAAACGGCACTATCCTTCGGCCGAAGAATCATTTATCTCAGCGCTAAAACTAATGGCACAAGCACCAGAATCAGTTTATCCTGGTGACGAATGCGATTTGTTGCTCAAGCTCGATTTCATCTACGAAAGGCTCGGCTATCTAGAGTTATGTCACTTCCTTCTAGCGGCAATCCTCCAACTGCTAGACCTTGAACCAATGACCTTTTCCATAATGTCAACGTACTTGGCTGTTTCTGACAGATATAGCGAATTAGGCAATAGCACAAAGGCATTGCTGATTTGCGATCAGGTTCTGGCCCGGCTCAAAATTGGAAATCGCCTATTCAATGACCTTATGATTGCCGAAGTAGTTCAGTGGAAGGAAATAGTGACAAAATGCTATGAACCAACGGCTTGCAAGCTCCAAGAGTACCGACAACTTATGCCGGCGCTTGTAAATCGAGTTTCGGGCCCTTCGTCGGCTACTTCTAAACTAGCTCCGGGAACAGCAGTCGTCGTTACGACGTCACAATCAATCAAGCCATTAAATTTAAACGACCGCTGATTTGCGGATGTTTTCTCGGCATGATGTTGAATAGATTCCATCATGCACTCTAGATGTCTATTGTGAGTTGGTTCGTAACCAATCACAAATTCAACTCAAACCAGTGCTGCGCCTGAGCCGGAACTATGTTGCCGCGCAATTGGCCAGTACTGAAACAAATGATTCAAAACAAGGACACTATCATGTCAGAGCATATTCAAAACGCAGGATTTTTCAACATGTTTCAATCTGATCTCTTATCTCGCCGCCAAGCCGCCGCTTATCTCGGTGTCTCTGAGCAGACTCTCGCAATATGGAAGTGCTGCGGGCGGTATCAGTTGCCTCTTGTGAAGATTGGGCGGTTGGTGAAGTACAAGAAGGCGGACTTGGATGCCTTCATTTCACGTAGGACTATAGCTGGATAACGTCCAAGCAATTCCAAACTCGAAGCGATAGGGCACTGGTTTCTGGATGGTGCCCTATCGTCACTTTTGACGATCAGCTCGGACTCCACTCGGGATAGTGCCAATATTAGCAATTCGAGAATCATCAGAATGCGCCGGCAAATGGTTCGTGCTAATGTCAGGTCCAATACGTCTTGAAACCACAGTGGAAACAATTGAGATAGGACGCGCGCCGGTACTCTCAAGTTGAATTGTTCCGGTCCAACATCTCTGTTCGCTGGACTAGGCAAAATGGCTCTTTTGTCTAACTGTTGACAGCTTAGAAGAGAGATGCAGCATGGCTGCCGTTAAAGCGTAAAGCCAACGTCGTCGCGTTGCGTGCTTGATCTCTCTCCCGTAGTGGGCGGACTTCTTTCTCCACGCATACAGATCATCTTTAATCTCTCACCGCGAATGAATCTGACTTTGGTGCAACGCGCGATTTTCAGACCTCGTTAAGGCTGATGGAATGTCGAAAGGCTCCGGTGGAAGTCGCAGATTATCTTAACAAGCTCTATCTTAAGACCTGTAGGCGTTACATTTACAGTAATGCAGGTGCATTTGACTGGGCAAAGAAGTTACTTAGCGAGAACCCAGACTGGGCGCGTCCGTCTAAGTCTGGTTTGGAGTGCTCGGGCCCGTTCACGCAGGGAGTTCAAGAAATGCTAAATGAGTCTTTGCCGAACCCAGAGCATGTACTTTACGGGGGCTGTCCAGACGAAAACCACAGTTGGAAAATTCGGGAAATGATCGGTCAGCCATAACTCTGAGTTATTGATTGCCAGCTCGTTAATCGCTCTGCTGTCCTGGATTTAATCGGAGAAAGCTATCGCGCTGAAAGCGTCAAACAACGAAACAAAATTCGAATGGCGAGTATATTCATTGTGCGCACCGCATATGGTGCTTGCCTGGGGAAAGGAATGAATCTGCTGCTTCTTCTTAAAAGAATGCTGCATCAGGAGCCATTGTTGGACATTTCTTATCATTACTCGAAGTTTCTCTATAATGGGCCGCCGATGGGCCGCCAACCCAATTTTACTCTCTCCAAAAATCAAAAACCATCGGCTGAAATGCCGATGGTCTAAGGGTTTTTTCATTCCTGCCCGGCAAGACTCGAACTTGCGACCTCATGGTTCGTAGCGCAATCATCGTCCGTATCCTTCCATATGTCCAATATTTACCGAACATAGGTTGACATTGCCAGCAACCCATCTATGTCAAACACGATACCAGCAATGGTGCCGGTCCTTGTCTATTTGTTTTTGAAACTTCCCGGAAATTCCTGCCTATTAGGCCACCATTAGGCCACCGGACGAAGTCTTGTTCTCTGAAAACCTAGCGGGCGAGGAGTCTCGAACTCCCGACCTACAGCTTGGGAAGCTGTCGCTCTACCAACTGAGCTACACCCGCATGTGTATATCCATTCTAACAAAACCACTACAAGACAACAATAATGCAGCCCCAAATCTCTTGAAAACCAAACGGCAAACTAGAGCCCAATTAGATTGAACAATTCAAGGGAGCGGTTAGCTCGCACTCGCCCTCTTTTTCTCGGCAACCAGTGAGTTCATCTTGGTGGACCAGGCCTCGACGTTTTCAAAGTTCTTGGCGTAATCGAAAACGACATTTGTCGAAATCGAACTACTCGTACAACGCAGTTTCCACTGGTTTTCCGCCACCGGATTGATTTCGACTTCCATATTCTCGCCCGGCGACTTCCAGGTAATTCCGGTCGAAGCCCTGATCAACAAGTGCTCCAGATCTTCATTTACTCGCTTTACGGCAGGCACCGCCAGTAGTGCCTGCCTGCAAACACCGGTCAACTCTTTAAGAGTCCCGTCAAATAACAATTCTCTGGTCTGTTCGAGATCCCAAATCTCTCTGTACTTTCCTTTGGCAAGAAACAGGTGCGCAGTAAGATCGAGCGGCAAGAACACGCAAACCAGTAAGATACCAAAGACCATACCGAGTCCGAAGCCGGTTTTGATGGCGGTAACGAAGGGATGCGGATCATGATAAATAACGACAGCCGCAATGAAGGCCAACAAACCAACGCCACCGCCGAATCCAAATAGGCTGACTATTACTGCTCGAACAATTCTGCCGAAATAGCGCTGCATAAACTCAGCTGCTTCGCCCTCCAAAGCCCCACCGTACTGCTACAACGGCATAAGCTCCACCGGGCGAAGCGGGCAACCAGGCCCAAGTGTTCATACAGATTCTTCCGGCTCACGCTGTTTCAGGTACCAGCGGACAAAGCGGTACACCATATACAGCGGCGGTCCTACGACCAGCAGGGCAAACAACTTATCAATCAAACCAAAAATGTTTCTCATAACTACTCGTCATCCGACAACTGACACGACTCATCATCCTCAGCTAATTTAACACCTTCAGCCTCGATATCCTGAACATCTACCGTCTCCAGTTCAAGTTCCTCAACATCGATAGCCTGTGTAGTCTCCCGCTCTTCCGGCACGAATTCACCGGCTATAAGCGCAGCTTCTTGCTGAGCTTTTTCCGTGGCCAGCGCCAAGCGCGCTGCTGCCTTCTCTGCCGTAGTTCTGCGGGGATACAGCCGAGCGCGACATTTGGAGCAGAAACAATAGCTACCTTCACTTAAGTGTCCGAGATCAGCGGTTTTGAATCCAATCGGGAGATAGGCCTTTGTCGCGACTAAACGGCGCTCAAGCCCTTTCAGCTTCCGCTGATAGATTTTGATGAATTCGTGACGGCAAGGCGTTTCTGCGCTCATGGTTAGTAAAGGAGGCAAGGGAAAGGGATGCGCAGATTGGTAGCGCGCCTATAAGTCTAACATTTATAGTGCTCACATCGACCGCTCACGCGCACGCCGACCGGAGCGGCAAACAGAGGACCAGAGAACGCCTGGCGGCGCGGCTTATCGCTGCTTGACCACCGGCAGCTCTTTGAGCAGACGACCGCGCCAGAAGATGATTACAGCCAGCTGGTGATCTGCCTTTACAGTGTTAGGACAGGAGAAGTAAAGCGAGCGAGTCGTCCCCGGTTGGAACGGCGGCGATGAGGGCCCGCAAACCGGCAGCGTAATCGAGCCGTTTCGGGTCTTTCTCGTGTTGTCGTAGAAGACGGCGGTCAAGGACAGATCGGTAACCGGCAACCCGCATATATTCTTGATTGCAATCTCGCCTTCCGGGGTCAGGCTGCCCTTGGCCAACCAGATTTTAGAAGAAGTCAGCGCAATCGGCGGCACGCGCGGGTCCCATTTCGGCACCTGACTCTTTCCTTGGTCCGAGGCGGTTTCATCAACCTGTCCGTTCTTCTCCTCCTCCTCCTTCATCTCCTCTTTCTTGTCGAGCAGCGCGATCATCTCCGTTATCCTTGCGCCATGGCCGCGCGCTGAGATTGATTCCTGCACGCGACCTTGCTTGGCCAGGAGCACCGCCCAGTTCAATAAGATTCGCTCTAAGTCTTTCAACAAGACAAGATCCTTTGGACGGAGCTTGCGAGCGTCCTCGAGCGCTTTCACAGCGCCTGCCTGGTTGTTCAGCTTCTCATCGACCGAAGCTAAGAGCTGATAGTTTTCGACGCTGCGTTCCTTGTCGGTCAACTCGAGCAATGCTTCCTGCGCCGAGACGAAATCTTTCTTTTGGAGCAATAGATCAACCAGGCGATGGCGTGACTCCAAGTTATTAGGGTCGCTGTCTTTGACTTTCTTGTAACAGTCGATCGCTTGGTCAATCTGCCCTTGCCGGGAATAAATGTTAGCCAGGGACATTCGGGTAACCGGCTCGTCCGACGCGCTCAAACTCTTCTTCAACAAGTCGATTGCTTCCTGGTCATTCTTTCGCTTCGTTTCAGCGACTGCAGCCAATTCTCGATAGGTCTCAGCCAATTTGTGTGGAACCATGCTCTTGAGCGGTTCTGAAAGACCGGGTGTCAGTTCGAGCGCCGGTGCCAAATGCTTGACCGCTTCCTCCTGGCGCCCCTCCTTGCTGTCCGCATCAGCCCAAGCAAGGTAAAGTTTTGCCCGCCCCTCCATTAAATCTTGAGCCGGCAATGCGGCTTGAGCGGAATTGAACAACCCCTCGGCCTCCTCGAAATCGCCTTTGGATTCGTAGAAATTGGCATACGCCAAAACAACCGGCACGACCGCATCGCCAGAAAGCTTCAACCGCAATGCAGTGTCGAGCGCCGTCCGGCCTTCCCCGAGCCGCTCACAGTTTAAATAGCCTTGAGCCAACCAGGGAAAGACAGCGGAATTGTCCGGATGCTGAATAGAGAATTGCTCGAGCAGTGGTAAAGCCGCCGCCGCCTTGCCGGCACGAATCAGAGCCTGAGCGCGCGTCAATGGCGTCTCTACCGGTCGGGTGAACCAATAGATCGCCGCCAGAATAGCCGCCAGAACGAGCAGAATGCCGAGCAAATGCTTGGCACTGAAACCAGGTTTGGTGGCAAGCGGGTACTGAGTCAATCCTATTTTGCTCCCATCTGCCGCTAAAGAAACTGCAACAACAGTTATTTTAAATCGCCCGTTGGCAGCTATAATGCTAACCGTTATGCCAGCAGAAATAAATCTCACTCCTACCGGCGCGCAATTCGAGATTCCCTCTCAGGGAACAACCATCTCCGCCAAGTCCTGGGGTACAGCCAGCGCCTGCCGTGCGGCGGCTCTGCTCGTTCACGGTATCGGCGCACATAGCGGCTGGTTTGAAGCCTTAGCTCGCCGACTCAAAGTCAAACAGATATACACTGTAGCCTATGACCAGGTAGGGTTCGGCAAACGTCGCCAGGAAGAGCTCACCACTTACCAGCAATGGCTGGATGACTTGAAGCTTGTTTACCAGAACTTGCAGGAGCATGTCGGCGACAAACCAATCTTTATTATGGGCAACAGCATGGGCGGGGTCGTTTCGCTCTGCGGGACGCCGTCAATCTGTCCAGCTGGATTAGTACTGTTCTCTCCTGGTTTCGAGGGGAACCCGAGTACTTTTACGCTGCCGTTTCGCCTGAAGGGCATTGCTCAAGCATTGTTAAGTCCGGATTCTGAGATTTGCCTGCCTTATAGCTGCGAAGCCTTTGTGCGAGACGAGGCGACTAGAAACTGGGTAGCAAATGATCCGGAGAGCCGGTTGCGAGTCCCAGCTAAAATGCTGCTTCAGCTGCTCAAGCTGACAAAACAAGTTGCCCCACAGGCGAAATTGATCAAGTGCCCGGTCCTGATCGCCACGGCCGGTCGGGACAAGATTGTGGACAATCAAGCCATATCCACAGTGTTTGACATGCTCTCCGTACCGCACAAAAAAAGAAGGCATTTCGTCGATGCCTATCACGACATGATGTTCGATCCTGTCATTGACGATCTTACAAATGAAGTTGTGAACTGGATTTCAGAGTGCACTCGCAAGCTGAGCGTTGAGGTTTAATCCAGCTGACTGATTCGCGTCGGCTGGATTGCGTTGCCACCAAATGAACAAGGTATCTCCCGCTCCAGCAGCTACCCTTGTCTACAATTTGAATCGGTCGGACGGCATGGCTACGGCAATGTTTAACGAATCTTCATCTCCCAACAGTCTGCCCCGATCCGGCAAAGGCTTAATACGAAACTCTTTTGTAGAGAGTCGCGCCGCTTTAGCGGAAACTAAGCTGCTTCCAGAACTTCTTGATCGCTCGTTATAATATGGACAATCTCCCGTATTTCATGCCTGTTCAGAGAATTACTCGCCCCTGTGAGGCTGCAACGTGCAACAGACTCTCGCTACTATATTTTTCAAACGCGTGTCTTCGGTTCCTCATCTAGAAGCGGTGCGCTTCAAGGAAGGGCGCGGAGCTTACCGCAGCCAGAGTTGGGCTGAGTACGGACAGATGATAAGAGAGATGGCTGCGGGGCTGGCTTCAATGGGATTTGAGCCAGGGCAAAGAGCGGCCATCCTCTCCAACACCTCTCATCTCTGGGTTGCTTCAGACCTGGCAATCATGGCAAATGGTGCGGTCTCAGTGCCAATCTATCCGACCAGCTCCCAATCAGACATTCAGTACATTATCGACAACTCGGACGCACAGTTTGTTTTCGTTCAGAACGAGAGCCTGCTGAACAAAGTGCTGGCGGTAAAAGGCCAGCTGCCCGGTCTGAAGAAAGTTGTCTTGTTGTCCGCTCTTCCGGGCGGCAAGTCCTTGAGCGAGCTGAAAGTGGAAGACGGGCTCGTGCTCGGGCTCGAAGAGTTGCAAGAGTGCGGACGGCAGTACATGGCCGACAATGATGCAGTCTTGGATCAGCGGATGCAAGCGACGGAAAGCGCGGCCGTGGCTACGATTATTTATACGTCCGGCACGACAGGAACACCAAAGGGCGTGATGCTCACCTACGACAACATCTTTGGTGTGCTCAATGACCTGCCGGCCGTGATTCCGATTACACCGCAAGATGTCTACCTTTCTTTCTTGCCGTTATCCCACGTGTTCGAGCGGATTTGCGGCGAGTTTTACTGGCTGGCGCAAGGCGATGTTTGTGCTTTTGCTGAAGGGATCGAACATGTGTCTAAGAACATGTCCGAAGTCGAGCCGTCGATGATTTTGGTTGTGCCGCGAGTGCTGGATCGTATTTATGCAAAGGTGCGTGCCGGCATTATGGGTGCGTCGGGGAGATCTCGCAGCCTGATCGAATGGTCGCTAGAAGTTGGCAAGGATGCATTCCGGCACAAGGCGGAGGGCAAAATGCCAGGACCGTTTTTGAATGCTAAGGTCTGGCTAGCCGAACGGCTTGTCTTTGCGAAGTTGAGAGCCAGGATCGGTCGCAACCTGAGACTGGTAGTAAGCGGTGGCGCTCCGGCGACGAAAGAGGTGATCGAGTTTTTCAACGCGATTGGTATCACTACGCTGGAAGGCTACGGTCTGACCGAAACCACCGCGCCGGTCAGCGTGAATGTTCCCAGCAAAGTCAAAGCTGGAACCGTCGGAAAGGCATTGCGGTCGACGCAGATAATGACCGCTGAAGACGGTGAGATAATGATCAAAGGTCCCGGCGTGTTTAAAGGATACTTCAAGGCTGACGAGCAAACAGCAGAGTCCTTCGATGAAAACGGCTGGTTCCACACTGGCGACATTGGTATCATCGACGGTGACGGCTACGTAAAAATCACCGATCGCAAAAAGGATCTAATCATCAACTCGGCCGGTAAAAACATAGCACCGCAGCGAATCGAAGCGGCTCTGAAGCAGGTTCCAATCGTCTCGCAAGCCATCGTATTTGGTGACAAGAAAAAACACACGGTTGCGATCCTGACACTCGACGAGCATGGTGCAACGGAATTGGCACACGAGAAGGGTTGGCACTTCAATTCTTACGCAGAGCTGTCCGCATTGCCGGAACTCAAGCAGCACCTGCGTAGAGAGATCAACGAATGCTCCAAACAGCTCGCCGACTATGAGCGCGTTCGCAATATTGCGGTGCTGTCGCACGATCTCTCGGTCGAGCACGGTGAGTTGACCGCTACTCTCAAGGTAAAGCGCAACGTTGTCCTGAAGAAGTACAAGGACCTGGTCGACAAGCTGTACAAAGAAGACGAATCTCTGGTTGGCTCCGCACGGTAAAGACCAAGAGCGGGTATCGCCCCAGTAGGCTGCCCGGATCGAAAGTCTACTTTCGCAACTAGCTCAGCGCAGTAGCCGACGCGGTGCGGTCAGCTTTGTCCAGAGCGGCAACTCTTAGCACTCTTGAGCGACCGGCCTCCAGCACAAAAAGAGTGCCATCGGGAGAGAATGTGATGCCGGTTGGATTAATCAATCCGGACAGGAACAGTTCGGTGCGACCGTCGCGACCAACTCTAAGAACATAGCCGGCTCGACCGGCGGTCACATAAAGCCGGCCGAGCGAATCAATCGCCAGATTGCCGTCGTAGCCATCGGCGAAATTGAAACTCTCCGGTTCGGCGACCACAACGCGAGCCATCTCCCTGCCATCGAGCGTTCGCTTAACGACCGAACCGGTGGCATGCTCCAAGCACCACAAGAAACCATCCTGGTCGAGCAACAGACCTTGCGTACCGTGACCAGGACCGCCAACCAGAACCTCGTATTCGCCGAGGCGATCTATTTTGAAAATTCCGCCTGTATTAGACGGGAAATTCGAGATATAAACTTCATCGCGCATGCCTACGACTACGTCCGCCAGGAAGGTGCCGCCGCCGGTGAGGCTGCCGTCCAGCTGCGCGAGCACGCGGCCGCTCTTGTTGGGGTCTATCTTGTAGACCGTCCCTTGAATCGTAGAGACATAGAGAATGCCTTTGCGATCGAAGCTCAGCCCGGAGATGGTACTGTTGCCGCGAATGCGAGCGTACTCGGTGAGCTGGCCTGAGCCATCGACAAACCAGACGCTGCCGTCCACCGCGAAATACATACCGCCCGGACCGGAGCACATTCGGGAGAACCGATTCGAATATGAGGCATTCAGTTGAGACAGAATGCGCACGGCGTATCCACGCGGGGCATCAGGCAGATCGATTACCGAGAGCGGGGGCGGCGAGTTTTTGTCCAGTTTCCTGTCCGGCGACAGGACGATGTCTTCGTCCAGCTCTTCAGTCTCGGCGCTAGTTATGTCGATGTGCAGGATCAAGTGCAGAGGTACCAATATGCGACGGATATGAATCTGACCGTCGCTCTCATGGGTGTAAGCTTCAACATCAATGTGATCGTGGTCGACAGTCAAAACGCGGCCGGTCACCGTATTGTGACAGCCCATGCCATACCAGATTTGAATCTTCTGGCGACTATCAACAAAAGCCTGTAGTCTCGTCCTGAAGCTCATACTTAACCCCTATCCAACCCATTATATTATGCAGGGAACAACTAATCCTCTAACCTTTGGCGGACATAAAATGCTTGCCGCTCACTCCTTAATCCATTCCTTGCGATCAACTATCAGCGCGTGATTCCAAAACTGCTCCAAGCGGTAATAGTTTCGCTCTCGGTCTTGCAACACGTGGACAATTACATCACCAAAATCCAATAAGACCCACCGTCCGTCCTTCATACCTTCCACGGATTTTGGAGGATATCCAAGCTCGGACAATCCATCATTCACCGCGTCCACCACTGCCTTAATCTGAGCTGTCGAATCGCCTCCTACTATCACGAAGAAATCGGCCAGATGAGTGACTTTTCGGACATCGAGTACAATCGTTCCAATTCCCTTCTTCGTCTCCGCGATATTGGCCATAATGAAGGCCGCGCTTCGCGAATCGATGCTGGTAATTGCTTTTGCTCTCGCTTCCAATCAAGTCCTCCATTGGAATTTGGGTACTATATTTGTTCCCAATTTGGCTCAGTTTTCACCTATCTATTTGGAAAGAATTTTCCCTGCTGATAACCCCTGAAACGATCAAAGATTACAGGAGCGGCTGGCCAAAGTCATCTCGATTTCATTCCATTTTAGGATAAGCCGCCGGTCTTGAAACAATGAGAATCGAACCGGAGCAGCTGCATATAACTGAAGTCCTCACGTAATCAGCCCCTCAACAACCGTTGCCTTCGACAAAAAGGTAGAAAATATGCAAAATCATTATCAAGAGCCACATTTTTATGCTCACTCTCTTGTTTCAAGTCCTGAAGTGCTGTATCCTAGCCGGTTACAGAAGTTGCCAACCAACAGACGGTGTGACCGTCACACGGGAAGCATCTAGATGCTCATGTTTTTACCAATCCCTATGGGGCACAGGAGGAATCTCAGTGAACAAAGCAGAACTCGCTGCCGAAATAGCCGCACGCACTAACAACACAAAGAAAGCCGTTGAGGAAATGCTGGCTGCGTTCACCGACGTCGTTACAGAAATTGTGGCCAAGGGTGATCGCGTCACTTTGGTCGGCTTTGGAACTTTCGAGCGTCGCGAAAGACAAGCACGCGAAACCAACAATCCGCAAAAACCAGGACAGAAGATCAAAGTTCCTGCCAAGAAAGTACCCGCTTTCTCTGCTGGTAAGGAATTCAAAGAGAGAGTTGCTCACAAGTAAACCGCCTCTCGATATTGCGGAAATGAAGCTAAAAAGGGTGCAGCATGCTGCACCCTTTTGGCATCAATTGACGGTCGAACCACCCGGGCTGGCAGTCTTAAGGTAAGCCACGCGGTTGATCCGGCGCTTGATTGTCGCCTTCCTTCGGTTGCTCTTCTTCCGATTTCTCCACCGAGTCGGCTGGCTCGGTGGGCTGAATAGGCTCGGCTGCTTTGACCCGACAAGGCTCAGGCTTGGGCACCGGTTTGGCAAATAAAAGCGCCTTGGCTCTAGCTCTTTCAGTGGCCGCTTCCTCAAAATCCCCCTTATGCTCAAGCAAGAGACTCAACAAGTTGTGCGGTCTGGGATCGGCCTGATCCGCGCCAGAGGCCAGTCGAGCCTCGGCGATCGCTTTCTCCAAGTTGCCTAGTTTGGCAGTCAGGGTGGCAGAACGAAGGCGTGGTTCGGTCGCCTTGGGATTCCGCTTTATACTTTCGCCATAAGACTTGTCGGCAAGAATGTTTTGACCGGCTGCTTCCGCTGCCACCGCCAACTCGAAATACAGCTGCGACTCGGCTGGATTCGGTTCGCCTTGATAATACTCGTTGGAGATCTCAGTCGCTTCGCTTAGATGCTTGACGGCATCGCCGAGATCGCCGCGCATCTGCTCGTTGAGCGCTTGATCCCTTAGCTGATAAGCTTTGGCGAGCAGTCTCGTCTCCGCTTCGTAATTGGGCGGCATCGCCTTGGGCTCGCCGCTATCTTGATCGCTGACTTTTCCGGACTGCTTCGCGCCTTGCCTGGAGGCGGTGTTAGCCTTCGATTTACTAAGCGCTTTTGTGGATGCCCTCGACCGCCTGGACTTTTCCTTTCGACTGCTTGTAGCCGCCGAATGGGAAGAGACATCGCTTGAATAACGGTGCCGGCCCTGCTTCTTAGCGCTGGCGCCGCTGGCATGATTTTGAGAAGCTCGAGCATGAGATTTCTGGCCGGCCCAGACCGCAAATGACCAGGCTTGCAAGACGAGCAAGCAAGCAGTTGCTAACAGCGGTAGCGCTGCTTTCGACTGCAAGGATACGAGTCGCCTCTCTTGCCTGGTCATGTAAGGACCTTTGGACTGTTATGCCGGCGGGTTAGCGGCCTCAATTACCGCCCGCTCTTCAGCGCTGACACCTTTTATAGTCAGATTAACACGACCACGATCGTCCACCTCTTTTACCTTGACAACCACGGATTGTCCAATCGAGACGGCATCTTCTACCTTCTCGACGCGGCGGTTTTCGAGCTGCGAGATATGAACCATTCCTTCCTTACCGGGAAGTACCTCGACGAAGGCTCCCATCGGAATGATGCGTGTCACTCGGCCGAGATAAACTCCCCCTACTTCAATCCTTTTGACCAAACGCACGATCCAATCACGGGCAGCTTCGCCGCCGACCGCATCGACCGAACCGATCAAGACAGTGCCATCATCCTCGATGTCAATCGTCGCTCCCGTCTCTTCGATGATTCGACGAATCATCTTGCCACCGGGACCGATTACGGTGCCGATATCTTCCGGATTGATGTGCAAGGTGATGATGCGCGGAGCCCATCTTGAAAGGTCTTGGCGCGGTTGCGGCAGCACTTCCTCCATCTTATCGATGATGTGCATCCGGCCACGCCTTGCTTGTTCGAGAGCAACTCGCATAACTTCAAGCGATATGCCTTCGATCTTGATATCCATCTGGAGCGCGGTCACTCCATCTCTGGTGCCGGTGACTTTGAAGTCCATGTCGCCGAGAAAGTCTTCGAGCCCTTGAATGTCGGAGAGAATGGCAAACCGATCGCCTTCCAGAATTAGACCCATTGCGATTCCGCCGACGGTCTGCTTAATCGGCACACCGGCATCGGCGAGCGCCAAGCTGGAGCCGCAGGTGGAAGCCATGCTGGTTGACCCGTTTGACTCGAGCACTTCCGAGACAACTCGAATCACGTAAGGAAACTCTTCCTGCGACGGCAGCACAGCCAGGAGCGCTCGCTCGGCCAGGGCACCGTGCCCGATCTCTCGGCGGCCGGGGCCGCGGTTCGGTTTCACTTCACCGACCGAGAAGCCCGGGAAGTTGTAATGGTGCATGTATCGACGCTCGGTTTGCGGATCGATCGAGTCGAGGCGTTGAGCGTCGCCGGTAGTTCCCAGCGTAGCGATCGAAAGCACTTGGGTTGTGCCGCGAGTGAACAAGCCGGTACCATGAGCTCGGGGCACAATTCCGGTTTCGACTGTAATCGGTCGAATCTCATCGCATTTGCGGCCGTCCGCTCTCTTACCGGTATCCAGCACCTGCTCTCTCATCAGCTTCGCTTCGTGCAGCTCGAGATATTCAGCCAGCTTGGATGAGGAGATCTGCTTGAGCTCATGCCCTTCAGGCAAAGCTTCGATCGCCGCCTTGACCGACGCCATCGCCTCGTCGACCCGGGCCTGCCTGACAAGCTTCTCTGTAACACCGTTCATTGAATCTTTGAGCTTTTCAGTGGCATTGGTCGCAATAATGTCGACCAACCCTTGATTCGTTTCCGGCGCTACAAATTCCTTCTTCTTGACGCCCAGTTGTTGCAAGAACTGGCGCTGAGCTTCAATCTGACGCTTGATATTTTGATGTGCGTAGTCGATTGCAGCCAGAACATCCTTTTCTGGGACGATCTTCATGCCAGCTTCGACCATCATGATTGAAGATTCGGTTCCAGCTACAACCAGGTCGATGTCCGACTCTTCAATCTGCTCGAAGGTTGGGTTGGCAACAAGCTTACCTTTGACGCGTCCGACTCTCACAGCGCCTACCGGTCCACTAAACGGCAATCCGGCCAGCTCAATTGCCAGGGACGCGCCAAGCATCGCCAGGGTATCGGGCGGATTCTCTTGATCGGCGCTCATGCAGATGGCATGTACCATGACATCCTGCCGGTAGCCTTCCTGAAACAACGGTCGAATCGGGCGGTCGATCAAACGGCTGGTCAAAATAGCCTTGTCGGTTGGCTTGCTCTCCCGGCGAGTAAAGCTTCCCGGCACCCGGCCGACAGCATAGAGCTTCTCTTCATAATCGACTAAGAGCGGGAAGTAATCTATCCCTTCCCGCACATTCTTACTGGCTACACAAGTAACCAGAATCATGGTGTCGCCGCATTTTACCTCGCAGGCTCCGCCAGCTTGCTTGGCCAGGCGGCCGGTTCGCAAGAAGACAGTCTTGCCGTCAATCTGAATTGATACTTCGTTAACACTGGTCGTCATTTCCGCTTGCACTTCTTTTATCCTCAAAATCTGTGTATGGCATCAGTCCTTGCGATTCCGGCGTTCGCTCATAGACGCCGCGGCTGCCGAGCCAATCCAAATGCCTACTTGGCAAACCCGGATGGCAGTCGACAGCGCAAAACAGGCGGACCTAAGCAGTCCGCCTGAGCAATTCCCTATCTCCTGAGTCCGAGCTTTTCAATTAGCGTCCGGTACCGGTCCGGGTTCTCCCGGTTCAAATATTGGAGCAGCCTGCGCCTCTTGCCTACCATCATCAAGAGTCCGCGCCGACTGTGAAAGTCTTTTGTGTGACTGCGCAGATGGTCGGTCAACTGATTGATCCGTTCTGTGAGCATCGCAACTTGCACTTCTGGCGAGCCGGTATCCTTCGTATGAACCCGGTTGCCCTCAATTACTGTCTTCTTCGTCTCTGCTACTAGTGCCATTTCTTAGTATCCATCTCAGTTATAGTCGGTATTCAGCAACAGCAAATGATAACACAGAGCGGCGGCGGCAATGCAGCCGCTCAAGAGGTTATACGGCTTTTAGGGCGGTAACCTCCCGGGAGATTGAGACTACAAAGCACTGCCCAAGCCGGTTTGAGCCGGGCGGAGCGCTCCGGTCACGAGGTCGGGCTTAAGGCTCCAAGCGTGAATTTGCGTTACAAAGCCTCTTTGCTCGGCAGCAGTAGACAATCAGTCCACCCGCTAAAAGCCCAGCGGACCGGAAAGTCTCGGCCATCACAGCAAAAATGAGAAAACATTTCATATCCTTTTCGGCGATTGATTGCATATTTCGAAAAGCTAAATCTTTGTCCTCATGCTATATCCTCTTGTCTATGTCCAGATTGACTGTTCTAGGCAAGCTCACGAAGTGGATGATGCACATCCCGGCGCTCGACACGGTGCGCCTGGACGCGCTTACGTGGTTTTCCCGCCACGGCACCGACATGATGGATCAAAGCTACAAGATAACCAGGGTGATTGCGCCAGGCGCCCAGGACTACGTATCCAGCACCACGCTCAAGCGGCCGGCGATTTATGCGGTGTTTCACGGCCGGATGGTCGGCCTGCTCGGGCTCAATCCCCGCCATAAATTGACTATTTTGATCAGCGACAGCCGCGATGGTGAAATCATTACCCGCTCTTGCCTGGCGATCGGATTCTCGGTGGTGCGTGGGTCGATCAAGCGCAAAGCGGTGCAGGGGGCAAAAGCATTAGTGGATGCTGCCAAGGCCGGCCAGAGCATTGCGTTCATGGTAGATGGCCCGCGTGGTCCAATCTATGAGATTAAGCCGGGTATCATTCGACTGGCCGAGCTTACTAAATTGCCGATCATCCCTTTTGTCTGCCGCTCGAGATCCCACTGGTGGTTTCCATCCTGGGACAAATTCATGGGGCCGCTCTGGGGAACTCCGATGCTCTATGTATTTGGAGATCCGCTGTTCGTGCCGCCGGGATCAAGCGAGGCGGAGCGTACGGAGTTGCACTCGCAGCTGCAAGCGAAAATGAATAGTTTGAGAGAGCATGCCGAATCCTTTTGGAACGGTTAGCTTCGAATCTGATCACAGAGGGAGCAGAACACAGATCTGCTGCATACAAAAGCCAACTGAACGAGCAAGCGAACAGTTGGCTTATCGGTACCAAGAACCTTCGCCGGTTGGCATCAGATACGGTATCAGCGCTGACGCGCCGAGCCGGTCTTACCAACTAGGGCTTTTGAAGCTCCGGCTTCCACTCATCGAGAATTGCTCCTTCAATCGGGCAGACCGAAAGGCAAGCTCCGCAATCAATGCAAGTAGCATCATCAATGTACGTGTACTTCGTACCTTTGGTATTCGTCTTGCCTTCTGCCCAGTGTATGCATTCGACTGGACAGACTGGAATACAATCCGCTATACCCTCGCAAACGTCTGCAACTATGGTATAGGCCATAACAAGCTCCTTTTAGGTTCTCTGGTGGTAATTACGTCAACATTATCGATACTAAACCACTAAGAAATAACGGTCGAGATCTACTTAGTTGTTCATGCTTATTCTTAACACATCTTACCCTGATCTACACTATTTCATCGCAGCTGTAATCACATTCTTTGACGCATTCGATTCTTGGCAACAAAGGAGTTAAATCATGCCCGAAGTGATTGTCGAAGTGTTCACACCCGGTGGCATCAGGATCGGCAAGTTTATCGATCCAAAAGTCGAGCTGGTATCTCATCACAACTACAGTATTACCGGACGATTCGTCGATGCGGATGGACAGGTCCCGGACAAGATTGAGTACAACCCGGAGATTTTGCCTTATAGCGCCGATCTATCAACGACCACGTACTGCGCGCACAAGGAAATCGTCAAAGTGTATGTACACCGAGGCCGGCAGCCGGTCCAGATGATCGGCGTCTGCAAGCAGTAGCCAGTGATCAAAACTTTTTTAAATGCTCGCTTCGGAAAGGTAACTTTGAAACTCGTCTCGGTCGGCGGCAATGGTTTCCAAGGCCAGCACGGACAAACTTTCTTTCCGTTCGGACTTGGAGAGTTTCTTGAATTCGACCGGCAGCTCGAAGAGACCCCAGTTAGAGTTGATCGGTTGAAAGTTTTTAGGATCGGCCGAAGTTATGTAGCGCAAGAGTGCGCCGATCATGGTTTTAGGTGATACTACGGCCGGTTCCATCCCGGCAACGAGTCTGGCCGCATTGCGGGCTGCAATCAACCCGGTGGCGATCGACTCCGTATAGCCTTCGGTACCGGTTAGCTGCCCGGCAAACAACAGATTCGACTGCGCCCTGGATTGCAGCGTCGCATTAAGGACGACCGGGCTGTTCAAGAAGGTATTGCGGTGCATGACTCCCAGCCGGACGAACTCGACCTTTTCCAGCCCTGGAATAAGCTTGAAGACGCGTTGCTGCTCGCCCCACTTGAGATTAGTTTGGAACCCAACCATATTGTAGAGGTCGGCAGCAGCATTGTCTTGCCTGAGCTGGACAACCGCATATGGGCGCTTCCCGCTTTCCGGCTCGACCAGTCCAACCGGCTTCATCGGACCGAACCGCAAAGTGTCTATGCCGCGAGAAGCGATTACTTCAACCGGCAGGCAGGACTCAAAGTAGCAAGTATCCTTTTCGAATTCCTTGAGTTGCACACGTTCAGCTGAAACAAGCGCGTTCCAGAATGCCTCATATTCCTGCTTGTTCATCGGACAGTTCAAGTATTCGCCTTCGCCTTTATCGTATCGACTCTGCGCGAAGACCTTACTGCTGTCCACCGAGTCGGCGACTAGGATCGGAGCAGCCGCATCGAAAAAATGCAGATTTTGCTGGCCGGTTATCTGTACGATTGAAGCGATTAATCCTTCGGAAGTAAGCGGCCCGGTCGCCACGATTGTGACGCCTTCTTTTGGAATTTCATTCAACTCTTGGCGGTGGACCGTGATCAAAGGATGCCCGAGGACAGAGCGCGTCACCGCCTGGGCAAAGGACTCCCGGTCGACAGCCAGCGCCGCACCGGCCGGTACGGCGCAGTCGTATGCAATCGACAGCAGGTGAGAGCCGAGCACTTTGAGCTCCTCTTTGAGCAGGGCCGACGCGCTGGCTGTCTGATGACTGCCCAGGCTGTTCGAACAAACTAGCTCCGCGAGAAACTCCGTATGGTGTGCGGGTGAGGGTTTGACCGGCCGCATCTCGTAAAGATCGACCTCAATCCCCCTTTGAGCCAGCTGCCAAGCTGCTTCGCAACCTGCCAGTCCGCCGCCGACAACTGTTACTGACCGATTATTGCGCCGCATGATGCCACTGCCAGCCCCGTACGTTCTTGACCGGAGCAATCACTTTGGCTTTGCCGGTCAATCCCTGCCAGTAGAGATTACCGTTTTGAGCATAGACGGCAGCGGAGCGATCGGGAGCAATCGTATAGAAACCGACCTTATCCCAGGGAACCAAGCCTTTATGCGCGGCCACGAAGGAATGTCTCAGCTGCTCGTACTCCTCATTGGGCGCGGTTGGGCGTTCGACCCGCACGACGCGTGCTTGCTTACGCACGGTCTCGCCGGTGCCAGGAACCCCGAACTCAACAGCCACTCCACCGCCGGCCGGAACAAAGACAAAATGGCTGAAATCGCCCGGACTGAATGGGTCGCGCTCGCCGGCAGGCAATTTGAGGAACTTAGATGTCGCTTCGGTGGCGGCGCCGGCCGGCAGATATCTCTTGGTCTGCTCGGAGATCGGATCTTTATCTAATCGGTAAGCGCTCCAATCATTTGAAATCATCGAAACCGGGCGGCCGTAGGCAAACGATTCGTTGACAGACTCTAAACCCAGACTGCCGTTCCAGTTAGACAAGAGACGCAAGCGGCTCCGCTCGTAAGATTCAGTTGAATCTGGCTGCCCAGGTAATGCTTTGATGCCTTCGCAAGATGCTTGATGATCGCGCATGACCGCCTTAGCCGAATCGAGGGCGATGTCGCCGAGCAGCACTTTGGAAGCCTTGGGATCACTCAGCTTGGTAGCGACTAACTGATCGACACGATAGCTGAAGGGGAACTTGCCGTCCTTGCAGCTGCATTGGCCTTCCGCAGCGACCACTTTTAGATTCCAGAGCTGTTGGTCTTTCGAGATGGCGAATCCATCGACTATCTTGGTGAGGCGTCCATCGCTCCAGGCGGTGTTCCACTTAGCTGGGAAGGAAGCGCTGCCAGCAGTAGCTTCGTTTTCGACGAGCACCTGCCACTGGCCAGTGGGATCACCGGGAGCAGCCGCCGCCGAGAGCATGAGACCGGAGATGACCGTAAGCACCAGGGCCTTGATTGCGACAAAATTTTTCATGGGCAATATCTTAGCTCATCCCTAGAGCTCTTTGGCAATCGCGCTCAGATTCGCTGTTTTCAGATTCGCTGTTTGCTGAAAGCGCTGGGCTGACTCAACCCGACCGGAGCCGGGATGTTACTGGCAACCCGCACGAAATGAAGAGCAGCCAGGGGGGTTGGCTGCTCTTCTCAATCCTCGTAGGCGTACCTATCCTCACAAGGGGGGTTTAGGTTGGTGGTGGGCCTATGTAAGGGTATCGTTGGGTTGATTGCTCCTACGAGGTGCGAGGGATTGCCTCATCTGGGGGATTGAGAATTTTGGGTCGTTCAAGCGGTCGCTTGCTCGCTCCCCACAATTCATTTATACCAATCGGCTCGACCTAGCCGCCTATAGGCTGCCTCATATTCTTGTATCCCCCAGCTTATGTTCGCAAAATGCATAATAGGGTTTAATGGGAGCAGGATGCAGACTTACGGAAATTTCAGACATTGATGGGCGAGCCGGCACGAACCCCGATTAGAAAGTCCGAAAAGCGGAAGGTGCTGCTCGTCGAGGACAGCCCTGCGCATTTGGCCGTGTGCGAAGAGGCGATTCGCTCTCTGGCTCCCGACTACGAAGTTGAGGCGACACAGACCGCCGGCGAAGCTCTTAGCAAACTCGAAGTGGAGGTCTTCGATGTCGTAGTAATGGATTACAACCTGCCGGACATGAAAGGCAGCGATGCAGTCAAAACCATTCACGAGCGCGCCCCCGACTGCCCGATTATCGTCATTACTGGAGTAGACAGCCAGGAGTTGGCGCTGGCCGTATTGCGTAACGGAGCCAGCGACTATCTGCCCAAGCTTGGCGAGTATTACCGTTTCCTGCCACGCACCATCTCCACCAACCTGGAGCGCGCGCGCCTGCAAGAGCAATTGCGTGAGATGTACAAGCGGATTGAAGCCTCCTCGCAGGAAGAAGCACTTCTCAATCGGTTGATTGTAGCGATTCACAGCTCGCTCGAGCTGGATGATGTCGTTGACAAAGCGGCCCAGAGCTTATCAGACGAGCTGAGGGTCTCGCGCACGATTATCTGCTTATTGAGAGATGGTGGCGAGCACATGCGCATAGCGCGTCAGGTGACCAGGCCTCAGCTTGAACCGATCTCGGAGCGCAGTGAGATTTTCTCGAGCTATCACGACTTGCTGCTGGACGTCGGGGAGAGGCGGCCATTGATCATTATGCGCGAAGACACCTTCGCATTGGCTCAAGATGTGAGAGCGGACATGCTTGCGTACGGAATCATGTCGATGGTGATGGTGCCTTTGGTGTATCAAGGGCGATTGCTGGGGCTGCTCCACCTGGATCAATGCGACCATGTGCGGCTCTGGACATCAGGAGAGATCAATCTCTTAGTCAGAATCGCCAATCAGCTTTCGATCGCGGTGAGCCAGGCACGATTGTATAAGATCGTCGAAACACAAAGTAAAAACATCGATAAGCTCACTGAACTGTGTACGCAGTTGAACACGGTCGTTAGCTCGACGCGGGAGCTCACCGAGCGCCAGGAAAGTCAGGAGAAGGTGCGCGTCAAATTGAGCACGCGTGAAATTGAGGTGCTCAGAAAGGTCGCCCGTGGGCTGTCAAACCGCGAGATCGCCGAGACTCTGCACATCACGGAAGGCACCACCGAGGTGCACGTCTCTCGGCTGCGCAAGAAGTTGAGTTTGAGCAGTCGCGCTGCGCTGGTTCGATATGCTTTCGAGAATCATTTGTCCTAAGCAATCAGCGGGTTGTAGCGGATTTACTTACCGGCCAGAGCTTCGCCTGCTGCGGCAAGCTCCGGGCGATTGACGGCAGCGTTATCGCGTATATTTCTGGCATCTATTCAAGGACGACTTGGCCGTTAGCGAAATCTACTTTCAGTTTACGGCCGGACATCAGCCGCTGCCCGATGATGGCGATTTTGCTGATGCCGCCCAACACTACGACATTTTGGGGCTGGTGACCGACCAGGACGGTGCCGATGTAGTGATCAACTGCTCTGGTCTCAAAGCCTACCACTACCCGGCGAGCACCGAGACAGCGCCAGCCCATGCTGCGCGCCAGTTCGTCATTGACTGCCAGCGATCCGTCGAATTCCAGACTGACGGACGCTTCCACTTCCACTTCCACGCCATCCGAAGCAATAATAATCACCGGCAGCAAGACCCTGCCCAGGTCATCTATTCGCCCATGAATTGTGGGAATCCGCACTGTGAGACGTTCCTTTTCAAGAGAGGCTCTGTCAACAGAGAAAATCGACCGCCGGATTGTCGCTCAGGCGATAAGTAAAAAAGACGGCCTTGGGATGCTTCTTGCGTGCTCGAGCGAGGATCTCATAATCATCCTGACCGAGGAAATAATCCTGGCTTTCCGGCTCAACGACTACCAGCCAGTTGTGATAACGATCGCCGAGCTCCTCCAGCAAGCGTTCGAAAATGGGCCGGCATCTTCGGTCCAGCTCGTCCCTCGAAAGTCTGTCGCTCACGGTTGATCCCTAAGTCTTTTTCAGCAATAGCTTGGCAGCGTCTCAGCTGCATCTGTCGCGGATTATAGCGGATCGCGGGCCCAGCCGAGTCGAAATTGTCGCTGATAGCGGTACCAGCTTTCGGCATTTAGCTGTCGGCGCACAAGGGCCAAGAGCTGGGCGAATCGCGGCTCTTCCGGTGCAAGTCGGATGAGCTGTTCAAGCAGATCGCTTGCGGCCGGCAGATTGCCTGATTTCATCTCCTTAAGACTGGCTTTAAGCAGCTCAGCTCGCCGGTCGTTACCCTCAAGGGTCAGATCAACATCCGTCACAACAACACTTGGCTTCGACGGATCAGTGTGGTAGCCTGAGCCTTGCTGCAACTGTGGGGAACAGAAAGCGCTGTCAGCGAGTCCAGAGAGATAGCCGGTCAACAGCAGAGCTGACAAAAGACTCTTGGATTCCTCTGAGTAAACTTTCATGGAGTAGGAACTCTTACATACAACTGCTGGGAAGCAGTTGTCAGGATATTCTAAAAATCAGCTTATCACGCATGCGTCGTCGGTTCGTTGATATTTCTACTAATCTTCCCACTGCCGACTGGCAGAAAACCTAGCGGGGCGAACAGAAGCTGAACATCCAGGTCAAGGAACGAGAGATTGTCGAAACTACGACGGGCACAGGCTATCGGCTTCTGGTCGTCAAGTTTCTTGCGACCTGGGTGTTCTTTGTTCTATTAATTGCCGGCACAATCTTGCTTACCAATATCGATTGGTCCAGACCGCAAGTCGAAGAGATGCTCTCGCGCTCTCTCAACCGGAATATCCGGCTGGGTCGATTGACCTGGAGTCTGGGACTGAATGGTCTGGCGATCGCAGCGGAAAGCGTTCAAGTCAAGGAGCTGGACGATTCACCGTTCCTGGCATCAGGAGCCAGCGAAATGGGCGTGGCATTTCTTCCACTCTTGGAAAGGAAGCTGATCATTCGTCACATACGGATGCAGCATCCTAACGTATGGGCGATTCGCCTCGACAAAAACCGCTGGAATTTCAGCGATCTCTTACAGCCTGGATTGGAGATCCGTTTTGTAGAGGTAGATGACGGCACGCTCCATATTCGCGATCGAGCGGAAGGTTTGAAAGCGCTTGCTCCAGATGATTTAAGCGACCTGCGATTGAAACTGGTAATTCCGAAAGAGAAGCGACGCTGGCCATTCTTTCTCGACTTTCGGATGCCGAAATCTGGGTATTCAACGAGCGTTCGCCTAACCGGATTCGGCAACGGGCTGCTAAAGAATTGGGGGAGAGAAAATTACAAATTCGATCTGACTGCAACCAACCTGAACCCCAGAGATCTCGGACCGTTCTATTCCGTCTTTCCTGATATCGATGGACTCTACAAACTGAAAGTAGCCGGAGAGGGGCGACTGGAAAATGGAATTCGAGCCGTGGCCCAAGCCGATATTCGTCATATGCAGATCAAAACGCAGCAACTAGGAACGCTTAAGGCAGCAAACGCCACAAGCAGTGCCAAGCTGTTGTTGGACCCGGCGAAGCTGGAATGGCAAGATTTATCGCTTTCCTTCGGCAATGTCGAGATTCACTCAAAAGGCAAGCTTTCGGGCTGGCAACATTCCAAGCCGGTTTATGAAGCAGCGCTTGCCGGCAAAGTGACGGACCTGAGCAAGATCTCGACCTACCTGCCAGGCTCGACCCGAAACTCCGCCGGCAACAGGTCCAGCCGGGCTGAGTCGCAGCTATCGCTGGCTGAAATGCTTGAGCAGAGGAAGCTTACTGGCGAAGCTGAATTCACCGTCACACTGATAGGCGATGAAAGGCATCCCCAGCTTTCCACGGCCATCAAAGCAAGAGGCTTGTCGGCCTCCGATCTCTTTGCCGACCGTCCGTTCAAGAACATTCCCTGGCTGGCAGCGCTGTTCGGACGACCATCATCAAAAGTCAATGGCGAAGTGAAGATCGGTCTCGATGAGCGGATCGATCTCCCGAGCGCTGATATCTCTTCTGATGGACAGGACATCCACGTCTCTGGATTCTGGGACAAGCGCAAAGCTGCCACCAGATTCAAGTTCTCCGGACAAAATGTCGACCTTAATGCGCTCGTCGCCAACTTGAAGACGACGCGCGAATTCTGCCAGTTCTTGACCAAAAGCACCGGGCTCGGTTCAGCCAATAATCTCATGATCGCCGGTCGTGTTGCTGTCAGCGGCACCGTGGAAGGCAATGGCAAGAGTAATGACTTGAACGCCGACATCGAGCTCAAGGACGTCTCATTAAATATCAAAGGACGCAATCTCTCCGCCAATCACATTAACGGCCGGCTGCAATGGTATCGGAACAGCTTGAAGTTCAATCAGGTGACCGGTGTCTTGGGCAAAGGGCGATTTCAGCTGAGCGGCAGCATTAACGGCCTCGACAAGCCGCGCTGCGACATCTCCTTTCAAGGGCAGGACATGGACCTCGATCACCTGAATACCGCGTTGCAGATGTTGAAGGTTCAGATTCCGCTTCTGGTTAAGCATCAACTTTATGGACAGATCAAACAGCTGGCAATGAAGATGTCCGGGTCGCCGGACAATCCGACCTTAAGCTTGAATCTTATACCCCAAGATCTCTACTATGTCGCGGCTGGTGTCAACCGACCGATGCATTGCACCGCTGGTAATATCACTTACGAACACGACGAACTGATATTAAGAGATGTCGCGCTTGTAACTCACAACAATCAGATCATTACCAACCTCGATATCGCCAATCTCTCTTCGACCGCGGACTTGAGGCGGGTGCGACTAAGAACCTCCGGCATCGACCTGGCCGACGTTCATTTCTATTTATCGTCCGCCTTGATGCCGGCAGCGCTTCGCAAGCTGTATTTGAATTTCGTCGACACCTATCACGTCGCTTACGCACGCGGCAAAGTGTACGGCAATCTATGGTGGCAGGCAAAACCGCAAAATGAATTTGACCTCGACGGCGTAGTAGGGTTGTACAACACGGCGATCAAGGTCGGCAGTGCGGGCTGGCCGCTCGAGCATCTCTCCGGTCTCTTTGCCGCCTCCGGCGAAGAGTTGCTGGTCCAGGATTTTGCCGGCTCGGTCGGCGGCAACAGTTTCGCTCTCGATGGACACATTATCAATTACAGACGCGCCGATGCTCGCTGGCAGACTGAGCTGAAAGCACAAGTGACGCCGGAACGCGCGCTCAAACTGATGCCGGCTCTAGCGAGCCAATTTGGCTCAAAGGTCTCGACTTCGGGACCGCTCGCCCTGCGCGCAATCCTTACCGGCGATTCAAAAACGAGCACAATGGTTATCTCTCTGCGCTCAGACCCAAGTGACCGCTTGCGCATCGTCACACCGTTTGGAGTAGTCGCACAGCCTGCCAATCAAACGATCACCCTCGATGGTTCGTTGACGGTCGAATCAGGCAAGGCCGGCTCCATTCAACTCAACAACGCCAATTTGATCGTCGGCTCCTCCCTGCTGCAGGCAAGCGGCAAGTACTGCTGGGCCGATGCCAAGTCGAGCCAGCAACCGACACTTGATTGCGCGCTCAAGGCACCGAATCCGGTCCTGGCCCAGACCGTACTAGATATTCTCTATCCAACTGAAAAGCTGACCGGTGTTGCCGGTACGCTGACCGGCGAGCTCTCGACCGCCGGACCGATCAACCACCTAACTTCGCGCGGGCACCTCCAATTCGACAAATTGACCCTGCCCCAATTCAACATGCACGAAGTGACCGGCAAAGTGGAGACGCCGGGCTGGTCATTCGACGGCTCCGACCTGAGAAAGTCTGCCGAATCCGGCTCAAAGACCGAGCTGCACATAGACTCAGCCAAATTTGGTTTGCTCGAGACGAAAGATCTCGATGCCAGCCTCGTTTTCGAAACCACCAATTCAGATAATCGGCCGAGCCAAAGAGTCGTGTTACATGACGGACGAGCACAGGTTGCCGGCGGCGAAATCAAGCTCGGCGGCTGGGCTGACCTGAACCATCACCGTTTCCATCTGCAATCGGATGTCAGAAAAGTGCAGGCTAATCAGGTCGTCGGCCAGTTGCTCGGATATCCAGGAGAGATCAGCGGTTGGGCCGATGCAAGCTTACTGTTAGACAGCGAAGGCATCGATTACAAACAGATGATGAGCAATTTGGACGGCGAAGCTCGCCTTTCGATTACCAGCGGTAAAGTAGCTCGAGTCGGTCAATTGCAAGAGAAAATCACGCAGGCCAATCTTTTGCAGAGCGGTCTGCTCGGCTTCAATTTCAACAACCTGGTGCAGAGCGTGATGCCTGTCCGCACCGGAGAATTCAAAGATCTCGAAGCGCTGATCGACATCAAGAAGGGCGCGCTCAAGATTCAGCAGCTTAAATTCAATGGAGACGATATGCGCTTGCGCGCTGCCGGGGAAATTAATCCCGAAGCCCGCACGATCAAGCTCAATGTAGCCGGAAACATTCCGCGGGTCGCGACCAGCGTGCTTGGCGGAGCAGTAGGCGAAGTCTCAAGAGGATTCACTATTCAAAAAATGATGAGCCTACTTACGATGCACAAACTGGAAAGTCTACCGTCGCTGCCGATCTTAGGCGAGATCGCTGACGACCGGCCACGCGCGTTTACATTTCACGTCGCAGCGGAGCTGGATAAACCCAATCTGATTGCCCAATCAATTCAAAAATCGTTTCACTGGCTGCCTTCACAACCCAATGCTTCGGCTCATCCGCTGCTCGGAGATAGCTCGAGTATCAGATAAACGAGCGAGAAAATGCGCTTGCACCGGACTGGCTTTCAGACACGCTTGCTAAACCGGACCTCTACAGGCACTGCATTTACAACCACCTGGCTTATCTCGAAGTTGACGACGAGCAAAGACGGCTGTTTATGCTCGGTGTAAGATATTTGGCATGCGCGAGTCAAAGACAACTGATAAAACTCCTTCTGCCAATGATGCCCTGGTCAGAAAGAGTGCCGAACGAAAGAGTAATCCGAAGCCCCCCGGCCAACGCCGAAGGAATCTCATTCTGCGGCAAACAATGGAGGCTTATCTCGAGCATGTGACCAAAGAGCGCGGACTCTCCGAAAACACAATCACGGCATATGCCACCGACATTCGTGGATTTGTGGACTGGCTACCGGCGGAAACGATTGAGCCGGCTCGTCATCAAATTGTGCTCTATCTGGCTCACTTGAAAAGCCGGGGTCAGAAAGCGAGTTCGGTGGCTCGTACACTGTCTAGCCTGCGCGGCTGGTTTGTCTGGCAAAAGGAGAGCCGGCGCCTGGCAAGCGACCCCTGCGAGACAATGCAGAACCCTCAGACTCAAAAGCGCCTGCCACAAGTCCTGACAGTCAGCGAAGTAACGGCGATTCTGACGGCAGCCAGCAAGAAACGGGACCGAGCGATCGTCGAGCTTCTTTATGGCTCCGGGCTGAGAGTTTCAGAACTGGCCGGTCTCAATCGATTCGACATCAACTTCTCACAAGGACAATTACGATGCACCGGCAAGGGTTCCAAGGAACGGATCGTACCGGTCGGACGGCATGCGATCCAAGCCTTGAATGAGTATTTAGGGCAGTTGCCAGCCGAGCAATCCAACCGTTTACCACAAGACGGTTTTAGCAGACGGCGCACTCGCAGGGTAGACCCATTGTTCGTTGACCGCCAGGGTAAACGTTTGAGTCGACTGGTAATCTGGCAGATAGTCAAAAGATTGGCTCGCCAAGCAAGTATTAGCAAGAAGTTGTCACCACACACATTGAGACATAGCTTTGCCACGCATTTGCTGGAAAATGGCGCAGATCTTAGAACAGTCCAAGAGCTGCTCGGACATTCCAATGTTGTGACGACTCAGTTGTACACTCATCTCAGCCGGCAGCACCTGCGTTCAGCCTATCAACGAGCTCAAGAAAAATTCAATCGATAGCGCTTTCCGGGGAAGATTTGACCAGTCAAAATTGAATATCACAAGAGCAGCCTGACGAAGATTTAACATATTCCTAACCTTGAAAAGCTCTGAGATAGGTTACTTTTATGGGAGGACTTGATGTCTTATGAATCATTAGTCCGTCTTGTGCCTACCTGATACCATTTATTGCTTGGATCACCTGGTGGCAGTCGGGAACTCCGTCTCGCAGCCAGACAGTCAAGGAAACGGCTTCCGGTAACGCTTAAAGTCAATTATTAGTCAAAACCGATCAGGATCAAGGAACTGAATGAGTAAAACATCTCAGAGCGAGGGCACCAAGATTGCTCAAGCCGCAAAAGAGCTCAATGTCACGAGCGTCACAATCCGTCGTTATCTCAGTGAATTTAACATCGAGGCAACCACCGACGACAACGGTGTAAAAGTTCTACCGCAAGCAGCAATGGATGAGCTTCAGCTGATCAGGCAACTTAAGGAAGACGGACTTACCAATCCGAAAGTGCTCGAAGAGCTGGAAGAGCGCCGAGCCAAACAATCGGCCCCTAAGAGCAGGGGGAAAGAAAGACCGAAAGCCACGAAAGCAGCGCCCAAAGTAGTAGAAGTCCAACGGGAGCAGGAAGAAGAGCAAGAAGAAGAAGCTCCTGTGCAGCCACCAAAGCGCGGCAGCAAGCAAGCATCCAAAGTTACAGTCACGAAAGAGCAGCCCGAGCCGATTGAAGAGCCCGAAGAGGAGGAATCGACCGAGCCTACAGGCGATCTGTCTGCTGCCGGCGGACGATCCAAGCACTCACTGACGTGCCAAACTTGCGGCAAGGTATTCGAACACATCAATCCGCGTCTACGTGACTGCTTAGATTGCTATCGCACCAAGCGCAAGGAGCGCCGCCGTGGTGGCTCAGATAAGCACAAGAACGTAATCCAGCATCCAGTCGTTCAACAAGTGATTGCCAAGTCTTCGCAATCTCAGCTGCAAGCTCACTCGCAGGCAGCAGAGCCCTCGCAACCGTTACAGCAACCCCAACCGCGCGAAAGCTACGCCCCGCCGCCAGCGCAACCGACTGTTCCACGGCAGTCGACGGTTCGAAACTATCGCAAAGCGATCGAAGATACCAGAGGGATAACGGCCAGCCTCAAAAGACGGCTTGAGCGGCCCGACCTTCCAGAGGGTGAACGCCGCTGGCTGGAACAGATTTATGCATATCAATTGATCTTGCACCAAGGCTGGCGCCATCTTTCCGAGTACAGAGCCGGCACAAAAGAACAGCACCGCAGCGAGTAGGTCTTCAACATTCCCGAAAAGGAGAGAAAGGCCTGCTCTGAGCTGGATACATTATATTGATCTAGCACAAGCGCCCAGGACCTGGTGTGCGAGCATTTGCGCCGGACGACAAGCCTGTCATCGAATTAGCTGCGAAAAGCCGTGGCTGGAAGATGCCAATGTAGAAACCTTGACGCCAACCACCCCGGCACTAAATGCAGTGATATACGAATCTCCTTCCTCTGCCTTCGACCTAACCAGCCAAAAACATCAGAATCAAATTTCTGCATACCAAATTGCGCTCGGCCCAAACCCCAAAGAGCGCATAAAAACTGGCCGGTCAGAGTAGAAGCAAGTGCTAACTTTCGTGCGCATACACGCCGTAACACAACCGCTACGCCGCCAAATCGAAATGAGCTAGTACTACCATCTACTGCAAACTGGATCTTGCCGAAATTTATGCCAGCAACGCTTGCAATGTTCGGGTTTCGGCATTCCAGAACCGAAAAGCGTTTGCAGAACGACTCGGCCTTAGTTCTTGCGACATCTGCAACGCTAATGCACTTCAGGTCAGAACCTTCACGAACAAAAACTCCCCGAGCCAACCTGACTATTACTCCTCTCTTTACTAGCATCCAGACAGTTTGATCGACAGAAGTGCGAGAACCATAGTTAATGAGCTCTCTTGTTGTAAAGATTCGGCCAAGAGGCAGCCCAAATATATGTCGCCTAATCAGACTACTTGTGCTCATACTTTTTCCTCCTGATGGTGTATAGAGAAAATTTGTTGTATTTCTCTATACGAGCAAACAAGAAAAATAGTTCATTGCCACCCTAAGGACAGCGGTTCGAATGACAACCAAAACTCACCATCGAACCACTCTGCTGCTCAAACGTAGCCCGGTGAATTCTTTCGATCGTCTAGTAGTGAATCAGTTATGATTTGGGGATTTGTCGAAAAATCGTTTTAGAGGAGCGCAATTGATCATGCAAGGCTCTACTGAAAAGAGAATCTTACTTTTGATCGGGACGCGTAAAGGTGCCTTTACTCTTTCCAGCACGGGTTTGCGCCAGCGATGGACTTTGTCAGGCCCTCTCTATCTTGGGCACATCGTCTATCATTTCGTGCCCGACCCCCGCGATCAAAGAACGATGTTGATGGCAACAAAGACTGGTCATCTCGGTCCTACTATCTTTCGCTCCAATGACCGCGGGGGAAATTGGACAGAAATCAAGACTCCACCAGCATTTCCCAAGGTAGCAAACGAGGCTGATGCACGTGCGGTCGAGTCTGTCTTTTGGCTCACACCAGGTCACTGGAGCGAACCGGAAGTTTGGTATGCAGGCACGTCTCCGGCTGGATTGTTTCGGTCAGAAGATGGCGGCGACACTTGGGAATCAGTTAGCGGTTTTAACGCTCATCCCAACTATGTTGACTGGACAAAGAACGGTGCAACCCCCGGTGGACAACTGCTGCATTCAATTTTGATCGACCCAAGCGCGCACGAACAGATGTATTTGAGCATCTCAGTTGGAGGAGTGTTCGAAAGTTCCGACCAGGGAAAAAGTTGGACCCCACTCAACAAAGGCTGTGCAGCTGATTTCATGCCTGACCCTAATGTCGAGTACGGGCACGACCCGCATTGTGTAGTTCTTCATCCGCTCAAGCCAAATCGACTCTATCAACAGAATCATTGTGGAATCTACCGGCTCGATCTTCCGTCAAAAGACTGGGTGCGAATTGGCCTAAACATGCCGGAAGCAGTCGGCGACATCGGGTTTCCGATCGTCCTGCACCCTCGAAATCCTGATTGCGCCTGGGTCTTTCCGATGGACGGGTCGACAGTGTGGCCGCGCACCAGCCCTGAGGGCAAGCCATCAACCTATGTAACGCATGATGCCGGGCAAAGTTGGAAAAGACAGGACAAAGGTCTGCCTGCTGGCAATGCATACTTCACAGTTAAACGTCAGGCCATGACCGCCGATACGAGCGAAAGCGTCGGGCTTTACTTCGGAACATCGCAGGGAGAAGTTTGGGCGAGCTTCGACGAAGGCGAATCATGGGGCTGCTTAGCACAATATCTTCCCGAGATTTACACATTAGCGATTGCGGAATATGCGTAATGAGGGTCTTGATACCAAGCCCATTGCAATCATATACTTGCAACCAAGGTCAAGTTGAGGCGACCGGAGTTAAGCTATACGATCTCCTCTGCAATCTCGACTCTCAGTATCCAGGGATCAAGTTTCGCATGATTGATGAGCAGGATCGAATTCGCCAACATATCAAATTGTTTGTCGACGGGCAGCAAGCGAGCGACCTTAACTGTGTGCTTAAGCCGGCATCGGAAGTACATATCATCTGCGCATTGAGCGGAGGCTAATTAATAGCTGGGCAATGACGGGTCAACGTCCCGAATCCAGGAAAGAATGCCACCACTGAGATTGCGAAGACGATTAAATCCCCGAGCAGCCAATACTTCGATTGCTTTGCTGCTTCTCGTTCCAGCTTTGCAGTAGACGACAATTTCTGCCTCCTTGTCGACCTCATTGGCTCGTGAAACCAACTCAGCAAGCGGTATATGAACAGCTCCTTTGATATGACACAACTCGAACTCATGCTGATTGCGAACATCTAGTAAAATCAAGAATTTGCCGTTGGAAAGCTCGCTTTGAAGCTGGTTCGCGGAAAGGTCACTGGTACTTCCGCAGGGGCGTTCCGGCTCAGCACAGCTTACTGCCGACTGCTCAACAGTCTTTATGCTTGGAGCATCTCCACAGACGGGACAAGCCGGGTCTCGAGAGAGTTGGAGCGTATCGAAGCGCATTGACATTGCATCGTAGAGCAAGAGCCGGCCAGACAGCGCACTGCCGATACCTAACAAGAGCTTGAGCGCTTCGGTAGCTTGAATGACTCCAATTAGTCCAGCCATTACACCGAGCACTCCCCCTTCAGCACAATTCGGCACTGCCTCATTTGCCGGTGGTTGCGGGAACAAGCATCGATAGCATGGTCGATTGCCGCCGGCAAATACACTAGCTTGACCTTCAAATCGGTAGATCGAACCATAAACATTCGGCTTGCCAGCAAACACACACGCATCATTAATCAAGTACCGTGTGGCGAAATTGTCAGTACCATCAATTACCAGATCGTATGCAGCAACGAGGGACGACACGCTAGTAGCGTCAACTTGCTGTGAATGAGCAAGCAGGCGTACTTCAGGATTGAGCTCTGCTCCTCGCTTCACAGCAAGCTCGACTTTCCACTTCCCGACGTCATTCGTGCTGTAGAGAATCTGTCTTTGAAGGTTCGATAGTTCGACGCGATCGAAATCTGCCACGCCGATAGTACCGACTCCGGCTGCGGCCAGATAGAGAATCGCCGGAGAGCCTAATCCGCCGGCTCCGACCACCAAGACTCGAGAGCGTTTCAAGCGTTGTTGGCCGGCTATTGCAACTTCCGGCAAGATGAGATGACGGCTGTAACGCTGCCGCTCTTCCTGTGTAAGCTCCGGTAACAGATCCATGGCAAAAGTATAACGGAACCCGGCTTGTAAGAGCTTCGACGCATAATTACGGGCAGCTCTACAATCGCGCCGTGCAAACTTTCCTGGTTGCCGCTGAGTGCACCTTGTCAATGAAACCGCTGCACCGAGCTGGCGCAAATAAGCCTTAAAAAGGATCCGGCATCTGGGTAAGCGGTAAAGAATGAGCAGGAGCAGTGGCGTAACCACCGCCAACTGCGGGACTCTGTGGCACTGTCAGAAGCCCCGGACTCATGCTGCCCCCTGCGGACGGAACCACCGGCTGTCCTTGCTTCACCGGCAATCTATCAGGATCCGGTCCGACCAATCCGGGTACCGCCGCCTGTCCGTATGGCAAAGGCGCCTGGTGCTGATTCCAAACTGGAGATTGCATTTCGGGAATCTGCAAACTACGTGTCAATCTGACCGGCACCGGTGTTCCTTGCTTGATAGTAAAGTCGGCTCCCCGATTGGCAGCGCGATTCCAAACACCGACGCCACGCGTGAATGAACCAAGGAAGGAGCCAAACATCATGCCGTAGTCCTTGAAACTAGCGCCGGCATAGTGAACTTTCTGCGCCGCCTGCGGATCTTTGGGATCGAGAGCCGGGTTGCGGTCAATCAAGGCGGAGACAGGCAAACTTCTACCGTCAGGAAAGGTTAAGGACTGCAAGCTCACTTCGACCTTTCCCGGCTGCCCGTGGTCGAGCATAGCCGCCGGTACACCGGTGTGAATGGAGCCTTGAATAACGGAGCCAGGCGGAATTAGTACCATGCCGTTTTGAACGTGCCCGTTTGGAAGGAGCAGCGTGAAGCTCTCCCCGGACATAGCCTTTTTCGAGGAGATGTCTTGTTGAAGGACGGTATTCAGCAAAGTGCCATAAGCAAGCACGCTCTTCTGTCTCGTCCAGAAGTCCGGCCCGATCCTGGGCACCATCCCAAGCGGAACCGGCGCCCCACCACCACCAGGCATTACAGGGCCGGAAGGTGGTCCACCAGCCGGCTGAGTCATCTGCCAAGGCTCACGAGCGACCCCCTTGTTGACGCCGCAACAGCCAAGCACAATCAGTATTGCAATCAAGAAATGGATTATACGTATGTGGAAGATCATGGTCTTAAGCCTTTCGTTTCAGCTGTATCCTTTATGCCGCCATATCCTTGAGGCTGAACAATTTTATGGCAGCGCCAGCCGAGCGCCTATGTGAATAATACGCATATGTGTTAAGATCACTTCCCTGCCTTTTGTGGGCAGCTTAGCTCGTGCCGGCATACCGGCAGAAGTGTTCATCCCTTGCCTGCAATGCAGGACGTTAGGACCATAGGGGGTTTAAATCGTGCCGTCAGAAACCGCTGTTAGAACTTACGAAACTTTGTACATCATCCGCCCCAACCTGGACGAGGAGGCGGTCGACAGAACCGTAAATTCGGTCGAGGAATATATCAAAGGGCTTGGTGGACAGATCTTGTCGACCGATAAGAAAGGCCGCCGTCGTCTTGCCTACGAAGTGCAAAAGATGCGCGACGGTTATTACGTGTTGATCATTTTTAAATCGAAATCCGAGTCAGTCGTTCAACTCAAGCGGATGATGACCTTGAACGAGGACATTATTCGCTCGTTGATTGTTCAGTACGAACAAGAAGCAGCCGTTCAGTGACCTCACCTCTAGACACAGGTAAATTGCTATGAGTCTAAGCAAAATAGTCGTGTCCGGTCGGGTGGTTCGGGCCCCCGAAAAGCGGTTCACGCCAAACAATAATACGGCCGTTACTGAATTCGCCATCGCCGTGGAATCACCGGCTCGGCAAGATGGTTCAGTGGAGTCCAGCGTTGTTAAGATTGTTACCTGGGGCGATCTCGCCGAACGTACAGCCCAAGACGTCAAGAAAGGCGATCTGGTCGCCGTCGATGGTCGTTTGCAAATGAGCAACTACACCAACAACGAAGGCCAACGCCGACGGGATCCTGAAATCAGCGCGATCGCTGTTGACAATTTGAGCGTCGCCATCGCCGGCGGCGGGCAAACGCCCACAGCGGAAGCGGACAGACCGGTGGCAAGAGCTGCCGCTGGCGCTCCAAAAGCAGCCGCTTCTTCATCTGATCTCGATGCGCTCTTCGCCAGCGAAGACGAGATACCGTTTTAAGTTTTACTCTCATCTCCGGGGCGGCTCCAGTCCGCGCCCTCATTCGAAATAGGAGGATACGCAATGTCCCGGCTTCAACAAGAGCCACCAGTCCGAAGAAGAAAAACCTGCGGTTTTTGCGCGGACAAAATCGATTTCGTCGATTATAAAGACCCAACCAAACTAAAGAAATTCGTCACGGAGCGCGGTAAGATTCTGCCCCGCCGCATCAGCGGCAATTGCGCCAAACATCAACGCACCCTGACATTAGCCATTAAGCGGGCGCGTGATATCGCTTTGCTTCCGTACACAGCCGACGGCTAAAGCGCTGCTCAGACAACTTCCAACGAGATTGTCGAAGGCAAAGGCAGATTTTACTGCCTGGTTTCAGAGCGCGCCTCCAGATTGACTTCAATCGGTTTATTAGACCGAAACTCTCACTTTCAAGGTGGAGTTTCCACCTTAATTTGGGCACAACGTAGTAAGCCGACTGCCGATCATGCTGGCGCTGTTGCCAACAACAGCTGACCGGAGAAATATAGACGTTAATTTAGATGCTGTTGTAAAATCATGACCAGTCGCGCCGAAGTGGTGAAATGGCAAACACGCTACGTTCAGGGCGTAGTGAGCATTAGCTCTTGTGGGTTCAAGTCCCACCTTCGGCAGTTTTTTTCCGACACGAGGAGTTAACGAAGAAATATTGAATACACCCAACAAAGGAGAGATTCGCCGTCCTGAGACAAAGCGCGAACTGCCGTTGCTCAATGAACGTATACGCGACCGCGAGGTACGCTTGATCGATGAGGACGGAGCACAGTTGGGGATTATCCCAACGAGGGAAGCCTTGTCTACCGCCAAAGAAAAGGGCTTGGATTTGTTCCTGGTTCAGCCGGATGCCAGCCCGCCAGTAGCCCGAATAATGGACTACGGGCGTTACAAGTTTGAACAAGAAAAGCGCGCCCGCGAAGCCAAGAAGAAGCATCACATTGCTGATGTCAAAGAACTGAAGATGCGCTACAAGATTGAGGATCATGACTATCAAGTCAAGCTCCGCAGCGCCCAGAAGTTCCTGCATGACGGCGATAAGATCAAAGTGTTGATCATGCTCAGAGGACGTGAAGTTCAGCATGCCAACATGGCGCTCTCCTTGATGAACCGTTTTTCAGATCAGCTAAAAGATTTAGCAATGATTGACAGGGAGCCGAAGTTGGAGGGGAAGACTGTTATAATGATCCTCTCGCCTTTACCACAGAAAGGTAAGCTGGCTGCCCCGGAGGCTAAATCCTCCGAATAATTACAGGGCACCGGTTTTGAATTCGATGAAGGCGCGGTATTCCGCGCCGCTATGGAGCAGCCCATTATGCCCAAGATGAAGACCAATAAAGCCGCGGCTCGGCGATTCAAAATCACCGGAACCGGCAAGATTCTTCGGAAGCAAGCAGGAACACGTCACATCAACGAGTGGATGTCCGCCAACGTCAAGCGCAAATTGCGCGGATGGGCAGCGGTAGCCCCCGAGATGAAAAAGCATGTTCTGGAAAACTTCCCCTACCGGAAGTACCTTCGCTAGAAGCTGACCGCCCGGTCAGAACTTCCAAATCGCCATGCCTAAGGGACTCTCCTCTCCGATGGCCGGCACACGGATGCAACCTGAAGGCATCCGTACCAGGCAAAACTTGCCTGAATCAGTAATACAACTTCAAACCAATCAAGGAAGAAGGAGAAATTAGATGTCCAGAGTAAAACGCGGTAACGTACTGCAAAAACGCCACAAGAAGATCCTTAAATACGCAAAGGGTTTCCGTGGCTCGCTTTCAACTTTATTCATCGCCGCCAACCAGTCTGTCATGCAGGCCTGGAAGAACGCCTTTCGCGATCGCCGCAAACGCAAACGCGACTTTCGTTCTTTGTGGATCACTCGTATCAATGCCGCCTGCAGAATGAACGGCATCAGCTATAGCCGCTTTATCAACGGGCTGCTCAAGGCTAACGTTGAAGTCAATCGCAAGATGCTGTCAGAACTGGCAGTCAGCGATCAAGAAGCGTTCGCTAAATTAGCCGAGATCGCCAAGAAAAAAGTAGCCGTCTAGCCGGCGCCGGCAGCGCCACCACCTACGATACCGCTCCGCATTAGGCGGACTGGTCGATTCGAGTTATTCGGCTTGAATTGTGCTTTCTGGCGGCGGCCATTACTGGTTAATTCACTAGGTGCAAAGTAGTCCGGGCTAACCCGGACTACTTTGCAGTATTGACTTTCATGTAAAATGTTACCCGTTTACGAGGGACAGTATCGATGAGCTCAACCATTCGCCGGCTGGTTATCCTATTAGTATTCATCCAGATAACCGCTTGCAGCGCTGCCTACAGCGCTGATCTAGCCCCAGCCTCAGAAGCCACCGCGCAATCCGCTGCCGGCGGACTGTTTCCCCAAGCCAGCACTGACTTTGGACTCAACCTGCTCCGCGAGCTTGTGGATAAGCCAAAAAACGTGTTCATCTGCCCACTCAGCGTCCATACTGCCCTGGATATGGTCGTCACCGGTGCAGACGGTAGCACAGCTGAAGAGATGGCGCGAACGCTGGCGGTGAATAAGGACTGGTCAGCGGTTGAGCCTAGCTTCAAAAACTACCTGAACGCACTTAAAAGCGCTCCCAGCAAAGCCGTGCTCGCTCGTGGCGCCAGTGCCTCACTAAAGCTGGAGCTGGCCAACTCATTTTGGGGACGCCAGGACATGAAGTTCCAACCAGACTTTGTGCAGCGACTGAAGAACACATTCAATGCGAGCTGCGAAGCAGTTGATTTCAAGAATCCGGAGACCATCAAACGGGTGAATTCCTGGGTCAAGGCGAAAACACAAGGCAAAATCGACTCGATCATCAAAAAGTTTCCGGACAGATGCACGTCAGTGCTGGCCAATGCAGCGTACTTCAAGGGAGCATGGGATCAGCAGTTCAAAAAGTACCTGACAAGACCCCAGAACTTTCGCCTTACCGAAACAGGCTCGCCAGTGCAAGTACCGATGATGCACGGCGACGGCAGATACCCATATTACGAAGACTCAGAAGTTCAATCTGTCGCATTGCCTTACACTGACAGCCGCTTTTGTATGTTCGTTGTCCTGCCCAAGCCTGGCATTACATTGAATCAATTTCGTGGACTCTTGACCGGAGAAAAGTGGAGAAAGTGGACGGCAGTTGAATCACAGAAAGTCAATCTGTCATTACCGAAATTCAAAATCAACTATGAAGTGAAGTTGAAACCTATCCTCGAGAAACTCGGCATGTCATCAGCCTTCTCAGATCTAGCCAACTTCAACAAGATGATCATTCCCACCCCGGAAGTCGAGGGGGTCAAAATTGACGAAGTTGTCCACAAGACTTTTGTAGATGTAAATGAAGAAGGTACGGAAGCAGCAGCCGTAACGGCAGTAATGATGGCAGAGGTTGCTTCTGCCGGTCCGGAACCGAAAGAGATGGTAGTGGACCGCCCCTTCTTCTGTGCGGTCGCCTATCACAACGAAGAAAAGAACGACAAGCCATTCCACTCAATTATCTTTGCAGGACTCGTCACCGATCCCAGGTAGCGCCAGAGGCACTCCCCGACTCGATCAACCGATTGAGGCTCGCTTCGACCAGCTGTGCTGGATCGCGTGAGACACAGCGATAAGAGGTCTAACTCTCCGCCCCCTTATCGCTGGCGTCTTCTTCCAGCTGATGCATTTCTCTAAGAGCCTTCTTGACTATTTTGCCGCTCCCAGTCTTTGGAAGCTCACCGACGAAGTACACTTGCTTGGGTGATTTGTAGGCCGCCAGCCGGCTGCGCACGAAAGTCAGCAGCTCAGACTCGGTCACTTCATGCTGATCGCGCCTCACCACAGCCGCCGTTACTGCTTCACCCCACTGTGTACTTGGCACTCCGAACACTGCGCATTCCAGAACGGCTGGATGCTCGTAAATGACATGCTCCACCTCTGTCGAGTAAACATTTTCACCGCCGGTGATGATCATGTCTTTCTTCCGGTCTACGATATTTACGTAGCCTTCCGAGTCAATCACCGCCAGATCACCGGTGTGCAACCAGCCATTCTTGATGGTCTCGGCCGTGACCGCCGGCTTTCGCCAGTAGCCGGCAGTTACGGTCGGACCTTTCACTATGATTTCGCCCACTTCTCGATCGTCGGCTTTGACCGGGCTGCCGTCCTCGCGCACCACTTTCAATTCGACGGCGATAAACGGTCGCCCGGTACGGCTCTTGATCGCCAGTTGCTGGTCGGCAGGCAACTGCTTCAGATGCGACTTCAAACAGCTGAGAGTTAGATAGGGACTCGTTTCGGTCATACCATAAGTCTGGGTGTAGTCGCAGTCGAATCTGGCGACGATTCGTCTGACCGTCTCCGGAGCAATCGGAGCGCCACCAGATAGAATCATCCGCAAACTCGAATAATCATAATCGCCTGCCTTTTGATCACTAACCAAGGCTGTCAACATGGTAGGAACGAGATTGCTTACCGTTATCCTTTCTCGCTCCAGACATTCCAGCACATAGTCAGCCCGGAAATAAGGTACGAACACATGCTTGGCGCCAACCCAGGTCATGGCGAAAGTTGCCCAGGCATCGGCGAGATGAAACATCGGCGCTGCATGCAACCAGGTATCGGTATCCGACAAACCCAGCTCAGCGACAGCGCTCAGAGCATGAAACGAGACATTGCCGTGGGTCAGCATCACCCCTTTGGCATTGCCGGTAGTGCCGCTTGTATAGTAGAGCTGCGCGAGATCAGCCTCAGAGAGGCAAGGCAGCTCCGGCTCTCCGTCTGCCTGATTCGCCAACTCCATTTCATACCTGAGCGACCCCAGATTCAATTCCGGACAAGCGCCGGAACCGGTCCAGAAAACAGATTTTACCTTGGTACCGCTTGCCAGCGCCGCTTCGACCTGACCGGCAAAATCGGTGTGCGCAATCAGCACCATCGCTTCAGAATCGTTCAAAATGGCCGACACTTCCAAGGCGGCCAACCGAAAGTTGATCGGCACTAGCACCGCACCGGACAAAGCGCAAGCATAATACGCTTCCATGAACTGGTGCCCGTTCGGCGCAAGGATTGCCACCCGGTCACCTTTGCCGACTCCCCTTATGGTCAGCAGCTTGATCGCCCGAAAGACTCGCTGCCCGAATTGCCTGTACGTAAACCGCTTCTGCGACTCGACTAATGCTTCGCGGTCAGGCCAGAGCGTAAGCGCCTTGTGAAACGACAGAGAAAGAGACATCAGCTACCTTGCTCCTGCGGGTACGAATATAGAGACAACCGCATGCAACAGACGGCCACCGTCTAGCAATGCCATAAATGCCGCAATCAGCCCCAATGTGAGATACAATCCGAAAACGCCCAATTTGACGTTGGCAAACTGAATGAACCGGTGGAACAGATCTCCGGCATAGCAGAACGCCACAAACACCAGAAACCACAGAAGCACAGAGCCGATATAGGCAAAGAGCGCTTCCCTGAAATTGTGAACGAAATGAACCGCCGTCATTCGGACCTCTCTAGATGGTGCTTAGCGTTAGGCACTCAGACAGATTGGATTTGCTGCATCTAGTTTTACCTGGTGTAAGCAACATTCTTCAAGCCGGGCGCAATCATCCTTGATGCAAAAGTCTCACCGCTTTGACTTTGCTGCCCTATCAAGATAAAGTTTCGGTCATGAAAATCACAACGATTATCAGCGATTCCAATCCGCTCTTAAAAATGGTGCGCGGACTTCAAAGCAGAAGTCAACGAGAAAAGTCGGGCTTGTTCTTGATCGAAGGCACAAAGCTAGTCGCCGAGGCATTATCAAAGAGCATCCGAATCAAGGATGTGCTGGTCAGTCAAACTTTCCTGCAGGAAAGGCTGAAAGAGCTGCAAGCCGCAAGCATAACGGAACTTTCAGTGGTGGACGATCAGCGCTTTAGCCAGCTGGTAACAACCGAAGGACCTTGCGGGATTGTAGCAATCGCCCGCATTCCGCGCTGCAACGAAGGCGACCTCTTCGCCTGCCAGGCACCACTGGTGGTAATCGCCGAAGCGATTCAGGACCCGGGGAACCTAGGAACAATGATCAGAACAGCACTGGCTGCCAACGCAAGCGGCATGATCCTTACCAAAGGCACCGTCGACAGATTCAACCCGAAGGTGGTCAGAGCAGCAGCCGGAGCACTCTTTGTGATGCCGATTGTGGCCGAGATCGCCTCGGCTCAAGCATTGGATTTAGTCAACAAGCATGGATTGACTGTGATCGCCTGCGAACCGACAGCCCAGACTCTCTACTGGGAAACAGATATGACCGGACCGACCGCGCTCGTATTCGGCAACGAAGGACAAGGATTTTCCCAGCCAATTCTAACGCAGAGCGCGCAAACAGTGGCGATTCCAATGAATGATTGCAGCGAGTCGCTGAATGTTGCGATCGCCGCCGGAGTAATATTGTTTGGTGCCGCCGAGCAGCGATTTAAGGCAGCATTTTCAACGGGCAGGCGGTGATGACGCTGATAAAATGACAGCAAGTGAAAGCGTGAATAGATTGGAATCCGAGCCCTTGTCGCAAGTAGAAGAGTCCACGCATACGGACAGTCAGGTCAATCAACCTGCAACTCCGGAACATCGGCTTGAGCCAGCCGGAAAGCCACCAGAGACCGAGTCGGAAGGCTCGGTGATGACGGTTGTCGAGCACCTCGACGAACTGCGCATTCGCTTGATTCGCTCCTTGGTCGCGATTTTAATCGGCTTCGGCATCGGGCTGCTCGTCGCCAAGGAGATCGTTCGCTGGCTGGAATTGCCGGCCGGCAATATTCAATTCCAAGCGCTTTCGCTCGAAGAGCCTCTTCTGGTTTACTTCAAGGTCGCCTTTTATAGCGGCTTGGTGATCGCCAGCCCCTACCTCCTGTTGGAGGTGAGCCGGTTCATCTCACCTGGCCTCAACAAGCGCGAGCGGCAGGTGCTCGCCCCGATCGTCATCGGCGGTCCGGTCCTGTTTGTCGCCGGCGCAGCGTTCGCCTACTACTGCGTTCTGCCCCCGATGCTGCATTTCTTCGGCTCATTCGGGCAAGGAATGACGATGCTCAATCAACGGCTGGACTTCTATATCTCCTTAGTGTCGACTGTCCTTCTATACATGGGGCTTTGCTTCCAACTGCCGATCATCATCTTTGCTCTCTCATTTACCGGGCTTGTCAACTCGAGAATGCTCCTCAAGATCTGGCGTTATGCAGTTTTTGGAGCAACCGTGCTGGCGGCGGTGATCACACCCGATCCAACCGCGTTCTCGATGTTAATAGTGATGTCAGCGCTGGTCGGGCTCTATTTCTTGTCGATCTTACTATTGAAGCTTTTCGGACGTTAAGAAGGCCGGCTATTGCTTTAAAACTTGCCGGTTAACTTTCATCTTCACCGCCTGCGACCGGCGAAGAACCTAAAACAGCCCGCAAAATATAGATAACCCATACAAATTTATAGGGATAGCTAGCATTAGACCGAAGTAGTCAAGAATATGATGAATAATATCGGGCTAATCTCCTTGTCGCTGTGCGCGAATCAGAGATTAAGTTGCGCTTGTGCGGCGGTTCAAGAATTTCCAGGTGAGTTATGTTTGCTGAAACACATTCCCATTTTTTGGGTCAGATTCTCTGTTGCGATCCCGAACCTGACTCTCGAAACAAGACGACCGAGAAGCTAATCGGCTTCGGATACGACGTACTGGCCACTGGCAATCCGAAAATCGCCTCGGCAATGGCTCAGGAAAAGCCATTTTCAGCCCTGGTGATCGCTGTTCAAGAGATCAATCTCGGACTGCTGTCAGTTATGGTGGAAGCTCGCCGTCATAATTCGCGATTGCCGATCTTGGTGCTCTTGTCCGAGGGTGTGCGAGGCAATATCCCAACTGGACTGGCTGACGTCGTCCTGGTTAACCCGAGCGACAGAGCTGTGGCAGAATCATTGCGAGCACTGACTGAAGTCTGGCAACTTGCCAGCCTGGCTAGTTGAGATTTGGTAAAAGAAAGCAACGGCAAGGGTTCCAGACAAGGGATCCTTGCTTGACATTTTCTCCAGTAACGAACGTCACCGAAAGGCAGTCAACTAACAGCTGCCAGCCAAGCGGGCAAAGCCACAGCCAAACTGTGCTAGGCTTGCCCCATGTCACCGAACTGGGCACCACTGGACGCTTTGAACCTTCTTTTCCTGCCCTTGATGGTGGTAACGGCCGGGCAGTGTTACAAGCATTGGGGTTCGCTCTGGGATGCGGAGTTGACCGCCGCCGACCGCCAACTCCTGCAGCAAGCGGTGATCTTTGTCTTGCTGCCGGTCGTAGTGCTCTGCCACGAACTCGGTCATGTTGCAGCGATTAAATTTTTTGGCGGCACCATAAAGGAGTTTCATTACGCCTTCCAGTCCGGCTACGTCGTTCCCGGGCAAAGCTTTCCGCCCGATCAAACCATCTGGCTCTACTTTTCCGGAAATCTTGTCCAGATCCTGATGGGAGTGGCGGCCGGGCTTTTAGCATTGCTAAGCAATTCACCGCCGATAGTGGCAATGCTGGTCTATCTGGCACTGTGGTCCGTCGGCGGCACTGTTATCGTTTATGCACTGCTTTCCTTGACCGGACTCTACGGCGACTGGATCAATATCTATTCTTATGGGCTCTCCCCACTGGTCTTAGCGATCGGCGCTTTTCAATTGACCATGGCGGCTTTGGTTTTCTGGTGCCTATACGGCGAGTTGCCAAAATTCTGGTTTATCGGCAAGGTCAACCACAGTTGGAGAGATGAAGTAACACAACTAAAGGAGCAGGTGACTCGCTATCCGTCCGCCGAGAACTGGCTTCATCTGGCCTGGTCCTGCTTCGGACAGGGACTCTTTCGTACTAGCGAGCGCTTTCTTAGCAAAGCCGGACAATTGGCCCCGGAATCACCGGCAGTAAAAATTCTGGAGGCGACCACGGCGGACCGCAAGGGAAACCTCGATTACGCAATTGAATGTTACGAAAGATTGGCAGAGCTGAACTCGCTGCCTGCGCGACAGCGCGAGGTTATATTGCTGGAGCTGGCCAACTGCCAATCCAAACAAGGAAACGCCATCGCAGCATTGAAAACCTATAATCAAGCTGTCGTGGAATCGCCACACTTAGCCGATCCCCATTACTACCGCGGAGTCCTGCTTGGCAACGCCGGTCAATTTCACGAAGCCGAAGCAGAGCTTAAAATGTCCCTGCTCCTGGAGTGGCTTGACAAGTCGCTGCCAAGCACCGTTCCGGCACGGCTGCTATCCATCAAAACGAAACAATTACCGAAGCAATAATTTTCTTTCAGGCTTGTCAGTATTGACCACACTATAATGACAAGCCTTCCTGGGTAGTCTCTGGAAATTGGAAGAGCCGCTCCTGAGATAATGGACGCCGAACTGAAAACGGTGGACATTGAAAAAATCGAGCCCGTTGCGCTCGAACAGATAAAATGATGCCGACCAGCAGCCTGGAATCAGATTGCAATCGAATGGAAGCTTTCAAGTTATGAACGACATCTATCTCTGGTGCGTTACTGGCATGACAGCACTGGTGGCGCTCAACACCCTCTGGCGGCTGTGGACCGAGCGCGACCGCCTCACCCGCGAAGATCTCACCGACGAGGACCGGGCTTACGCCTGGCGAATCGTCATCTTTCTGGTGTTTCCGCTGCTCAACTTTCTTGATCTGCGCTCGACTATCGTCGCTTGCGATTTATTGGGAGGTTATGTAAAGAGCTGGTCCTACGGGCTGATGTGGTTCCAGGTCGAACCGGCCGGGCTACCGTCGCCACAGCTGTTGATTCCAGTGTTTTTTGCCGGAGCAGCCTTTCAAATGGTTCTGGCCGTCTCGGTTATGCCAGCCCTCCTCTTTCGCCCCCACCCATTCCTGGCCACACTGGTTGGTTACACAGTGGCATTTGTATTCGGGCTGAATCTCCTGATCGACCCCGCGCTCTCGGCGGTAGGGCTTGGCAGCCCTCGCTGGCAGATTCTCTACACGATGCTCCCGACCGAGCAGCGCGCCACTTGCGTCGCGATTCATCTTTTGGCCGCCGCCCTGTATCTGTGTGTAATGCTCAGCCAGCGCATCCGAATGTTGTTTGCCAAATTATCACGCCCGACGGCATCCGACGAACTGAAAGAAGCGTTGCGCGACTACCGTTTGCGACCGGACAGCGCTCGCTTGGCCTGCCGTGTCGGTCTGCTTTACGACCGGGCCGGCTTACGCAGAAGAGCACGAACACAGCTCAGGAAACTGAAAGTCGCTTACCCCAATGCGCTTTATACAGCGTTTTTGGAAGCGCTTTTGAGCTACAAGCGCCGGGAGTACACCCCTGCGCGCAAAGCCTTCCTGCTGAGCTCAGACTTCCCCGGGGTCGACGGTGAGCTAAAAGCCAGCTTGCTTGCGGCAGCCGCCTGCTCGGCCTTTGCTGAAGAAGACATCATCGGAGCTCTCAACTTGTCAGAACGAGCGCTTGAGTTCGACGATTATTGTTTGGTGGCGCGGATGGTGAAAGTGGACGTCTTTTTGCGCCAGGGCAAAAAGGAAGAAGCCGGCGAAGAGATCTTGCTTGCCATGCGTGAAGGGCTTTCGCTCGACCTCGAACGGAAAGTGCCTCTGGACATCGACCTGGCCTTCGACACGATCGCGAAACTGGAGGAGCGATTAGGTGTTAAGATTCGCTCGCCGCAACGCGAAATGCAGCATCAATCAAGCGATCAAAGATAAGAAGCATCCGCAAAGGAATTGTGTTCCGGTCACAATTGCATCCCGCCCGAGCAGCCAGGGAAGTAGTACGGCAAGCGTGCCTAAGCCGGTTAACGTCTTGTTGCCGGCTGAAGTCAAAGTCGGCAGAATAAACAGCCCGAAGAAGTATCCCAGAAAGAATACTTGCAGAATCATCGGCGCCAGCCAAAGTCCGGACGTAAAAAAGTTATCGTACTCCAAGAAAGCGACCCAGAGCCCGATCATGATCGACTGATTGACGCAAAGTAAGATAATCCCCAGCCATTGTCCCAGTCGTGCCAGCTTCTGCCAGCAATTGAGCGCGCAGATCCAGCTGAATAGCCAACTGCCACCAATCCAGCCAATCAAATCGAAGAAGAAGCCTTCCTGCAGTTGATCCGGGAAGAGCGACTTCGGTGAGCCATAGGGCATAAACAAAGGGACTAAACAGAGGATGACAATTGCTAGGCCGGCAGCCGTCACCGACATACCGAAAATAAGCGACCTCCGATTAAGGATGGACGCAGCTCGATCTATGCCGCTCTCGGTCGAATCACCCGGGCGCACCATCTCCTCTTTATCTCCTTTGCTCAAGCTCAGTTAGATTATAAGCCGACGAAACGGCAAGTGCGGCGTCATTCTGGAATCGAATGGCAACAAATGCGCTTCCCTCAAGCAAAACAACAACCCTCTTCGAAAGCAGGGCTACATTTCGAAATGAGCTGCTCAAAATGAGCTCTCCATATTCTAAAGTTGGGGGATTCCACCACTGAATCGGTTGATGGTGTAAGCAGCAATACAACTATGTTATTTCATTTTCTTAGAAAAGAATTATGATTTCCATCATCTGCCTCGCTGGAAGGCTACGGTTGTCATTGTTCGCCTTGGTAATCGCCGAAAGCGCTCCATGCACCACCAGGAAACCGTCATGTAAGCGTGCTTGAGCACACAGCTCGGCACACACGAACGAACTAATTCTGCGCAGGGAGCATTCCAGGAATTGGCACGCGGACAAAGAGACAGCTTGAATATCAGAGCCCGACTGGTTTTTCTCTGTCTGGCAGTGGCAACGCCTTTGCTGATCATCGGCGTTTTCATCATGTGGAAGGAATATCAGACACTAAAAAATGAGGCCCGCCGCGCCACAACCTTCCAGGCGGCGGCAAGCGTTCGCGCACTGTCACACTGGATAGCAGCGCAAGAGCAAGGAGTGGAGGCGCTGGCCTGCCTGCCGGCCTTCAAACAGCAAAGTCTTGCCGCCGAACAGGCGATCTTATCCACCGCCGGTCACGCAGCACACGACTGGGATGCGCTTTGCCTGGTAGATCTGAACGGCAAAATCCTAGCCGCCAGCGTCGAGACGGACGCGGCCGACCTTGGCGATGCCGCCGACACGGAGTTCTTTAAAGCGTTGATCAAGCACGGCAAACCATCCGTCTCCGAATATGGGCGCTGCCCGTTGACCGGTGCGCCGGCGGTGATAGTCGGCGCACCAGTGACCAGCAACAATCGCATCGTGGGAGCGCTATTGGTTTCGGTCAATCCACATGTCGTGCTTGAGCTCTTCCAGGGACTGGGTGAGCAAGCCGGCTCGGTGATCGTGGTAGTGGACAAGCACAATCGCGTGATTGCCAGAACATTGCACAACGAACAATGGTCCGGCAAAGATTATTCGCGAGCGCGGGTGGTCGCCGCCGCCGAGAAATCCTGGCGCGGAACGCTGGAAGTAGTCGGCATAGCAGACCCGACGCCGCGAGCCTACGCCTTCGACCGCGAGCCCGACACTCACTGGCTGGTAATCGCCGGTGTGCCGACCGCCGAGATTTATGGACCGGCGCACGATTGGCTGATCTTGATGCTGCTCCTGGCCGGCTGCGCGGTCGGGCTGTCGGTTGTCCTTGCTTTTAAATTCTCCGCACACTTCATCGGACCGATCAACGAACTGGTTAGAGAGGCGCTGGCAATCGGCCGGGGCGACCTGTCGAAACGCGTTAAGCTCGACGGCAAAGATGAATTTGGTCTTCTGGCCAGAGCATTCAATCAGATGGCTATCAATCTGGAATTGAACGAAGGACACAAGCTAATGGTGGAGAGGATTACAGAATCCATCCGCCAGTCGCTCGATCTCGACGAGATTTTGAACACCACCACCAGCGAGCTTGGTCAAGCGCTGTCGGCTAGCCGCTGCTGCATTGCGCTAATCAATGCTCGTTCGCACACCGACCTGGCCGACGAGCACCTGGTGTTCAATTACGTTTGGTGGAATCCGGAGCGAAAAGGCACACCGCTCAAGAATCAATCAATCGTGATCACCGGTGACAGCATGCTCAAAACGATCCTCGCGCAAGGGGCGATCCTGTCGATGGATGTCTTGGACGATTCCAGCCTGGTACCATTGTTCGAGGATGTCGAGACTTATCCGGACGATTGGCGCTCGATCAAATCGCTGATGGCATGCCCAATCAGTACACGAGAGAAACCGCTTGGAGTGATCCTGGTCCATCAATGCGACGAGCGACGAACCTGGATCGACCCGGAGCTCGAGCTCGTAGATTCGGTGGCCACACACGTCGCGCTCGCAATGGAGCAAGCTTTTCTTTACAAGCAAACAAAATCGATGGCGGATCAACAACTGTTGATCAATCACATCGTGCGCTCCGTGCGCAGCTCGCTCAACCTTGACACCATTCTTAATACCGTCACCAAAGAGCTCGGCGAAGCGCTGTCGGCTAGTCGCTGCGAAATAGCTCAACCAAGAGCGGAGGGACCGCTCGTTGTCACGCACGAGTATCACTCGACAGGGCTCGAGCAGATGATCGGCCTCAACATTTACGGCGATAAGATTGATTTCGACCCGGCGACAGTAGCGGAGCTTAGGACACACTCAGTGCTCGGCATAGACCTCAGCCGTCTGGGCGAAGCGAGCGACAGCCGGGATAATACTACACTTAAGGATTCACCACTGGCGGTGATTGAAGACGTGGCTGACGACAGCCGGACTTTGCCGTTCCGCTACTTTTTGAGCCTGGTCGGTTCGCGCTCGTTAATAGCCGCGCCGCTACTCAATGAAGATCGCCTGCTCGGGCTGCTGATGGTGCACCAATGCGATCAGACACGCCTGTGGAAAGCGGAGGACGTCGGACTAGTCGCTGCTATCGCCGATCAAGTGTCGATTGCGATCAGCCACGCGCAGCTGTTCGCACAGGTCAGGCATCAGGCCATTACCGATGGCTTGACCGGACTCTACAATCATGTCTACCTGAAGAATCGGCTCGATAAAGAGTTGCGCCGAGCGCAACGGAAACAAGCTCCTTGCTCGCTTCTGATGATCGACCTCGACAAGCTCAAGGTGATCAACGATACCTACGGTCATCCCGTCGGCGACGCCGCTATCCGCCAGGTTGCCTGGACGCTCAAAAACCTTCTTAGAAGCGGCGACACAGCAGCGCGCTACGGCGGCGAAGAGTTTGCAGTTGTGTTGCCGGAGACGCCGCTGACTGAAGCCGCTTTGATCGCCGACAGACTCTGCCGGCAAGTCAACTCGACTCCCGTCCCTGGACTGGGACAGATCTCAGTTTCGATCGGCGCGGCAACTTTCCCCGAGCAATCCGCCGATCCCAAAGAGCTGATCGAAAAGGCGGATATGGCTCTCTATGTCGCCAAACACTGCGGCCGCAACCAGGTAAGAGTCTTCGACGGGCATTCTCCGCTGCGCGTGATTACCGAACCAGAAAGAGCACCGCTCGACAGCTTGCAAGATTGAAGACCGGTCGTCTTACCATTACGACTGATAGTCGCTCGATATTTAACTGAAACCTAGGCAAAATCCCAGTGATTCCTCTTTGCCTTCGTGCTAATTCTATGGAAACTCTCCTCGCTTTAGAGGTATTACTATGAAGAAATCTTCCGCGCCAAGCATGCTTGGCGTTAGTCAATCGCGCCGCCTTTTGCCTGCACTTTTGCTTTCGGCCGCGGCACTCTTTCCGCAGGCTTCGTTAGCACAATTCGGCAGTGATTCATTTAGCGCAGGCGACGCCGGTACCCAAAGCAGCTCTTGTCCGATCACCGGCTCACAAACCGATAGCGTAAACAGCGGCTCCGCTCCGATCCTGCAAGGCGCTACCAGCGGCACAATCGGTCCGCAAGCTGGCAATGGAACTGTCGTTACGGGAGTTTATACGAGCGGTTACTCGATTACTCGCGATGCTTTCGATTCCTATCCGCCCGATCAAGCAGAAGACAACGCTGCCTACTATCAACCAGATTTGGAGCAGTCCGAATACTGCGAGTTTAGCCAGTGGCAAACCGTCAGCGAAGACGAAGTAGAAAGGGAAGATCCGCGCTTGATCGATCAGCCCGACCCGGTCGATCAAGCACGACGCGACAGCTACTGCCGCCTGATCGTGGAAGCGGGAGAGAAGAAGGCGCTTAGCTCGGCCGGCAGCGATACCTTGCTCAATCTAGGCATCGCTTATGCCAACTCAGATCGGCTCAAGGATGCCATCGCCGCTCTCAAAGCCGGCATCAAGGCGAACCCGAATTGCGACGCCTGCCTCTACAACCTGGCAACAGTTTACTCCAACCAGCGAAACTATCTGGCAGCGCTTAAACTCTATAACAAGGCGCTATCGATCCGGCCAACCAATCGGGTTTACTACCACCTCGGTCTTACCTACAGCCTTTTGGCTCTGCACACGCAAGCACTCAAGTCTTTTGATAAAGCAGTTAAATTGAGCGCCAGCGACAAGAAATCCTGGTTCGAGCGAGCCTTAAGCAAAATCGCACTGGGACTATATTCCGACGCAATTGCCGACCTGAACGAGGCGCTCAGCAACAAACACCAGCGTCCGTCATGGCTTTTCCAGCGCGGTCTGGCGTTGTCTAAAATGAAGCGGTACGACGAGGCGATCGCTGACTTCGATCTAGCCTTAAAACAGGACGACTCACCCAAGTATTACAATGAGCGCGGCAAAGCATTTCTCCAGCTCGCTGAGTATGACGCTGCTCTCTATGATTTCAATGAGGCGCTGCACAGGGATTCGGTCTATGCCGAAGCGTATGAGAATCGCGCGCAGGTATATACGGCGCTCGGGCGCTCGGGTCCGGCCACAGACGACGTGATTATGTCAAAACGGCTGAGCACACGCGGCTAATCCAGAATTCACAGAAACGATCTGCCCGGTCTTGCCGCTGCCAGGCTGCACCGTTATCGACCGCCAAAATTTTGCGAAGCTGATTCGATATCCATTGCGATTGGAACAGAATACAATTGGCATCATGTCCAAGCTGATCTTGTTTGACATTGATGAAACCATGCTCCTGTCAGACGGCGTCGGTCGACGGGCGCTCTCCCGGGCATTGAGCGCAGTCTGCCGGCAAGAGATAGACAGTACCGGAGTACCGCTGTCCGGAAAGACAGACCCACAGATTTGCCGGGAGATTTTACAGTCCAACGGATTGTCACTCGAAAAAATCGAAGGCGGACTGCCGCTAATTTATCAAACTTATCTACCGCTTCTGAAAGAAGAGATAGCCAATGCGAGAACATTTCAATTGCACGTGGGCGTAGAAGCTTTACTGGCTGCTCTCATGGCGATCAAGACAGCACATCTGGCTCTGTTGACCGGCAATATTGAAGCCGGTGCGCGTTTGAAACTCGAACCATTCTCGCTCAACCGCCACTTTCACACCGGCGCTTACGGCTGCGACTCCGCAAATCGGATGAATCTTCCGGAGATAGCCACCAACCGGGCAGCTGACCTCTTCAAAGTCAAGTTTCAACCGCAAGATGTGGTGATTATTGGAGACAGCGTGAATGACGTTCGCTGCGCTCAGGGCTTTGGCGCTCGTTCGGTCGCAGTCGCGACCGGGAAAACTCCCTGGAGGCAAATCGAAGCTTGCAATCCCGATTACCTGTTTCGTTCGCTGGCTGACACCGAAACAGTTCTGAAAGCGCTTTTGAATTGACTGCTAACTGCCGACAACCGGTCCTAAGCGGTCTATACCAGCAGCTTTTTCCGGGCAGCAGATTTAAGTCAAGAGCAACCTGACTAAAACAGTTTGCGGATATAATTTGAAACTAGCGTTTACTGCTCAAGCACAGCTCACTTTCTTAGGCACAGAACGGTCAACCAAGCCGCTCCAGGGCCGTCATTGCTCCGGGGAAACTTCGTGAAAGCCAAGAAAAATCCGGGTAACGAGAACAATCGCATTCGAGCATTCATCGGACTGGGCTCAAATGAAGGCGACCGGGTAGGATTCGTCCAGCAAGCGATGCAGCTGTTAAAGGACATCCCGCGCATCGAAGTTGTCGAGTGCTCGAGTCTCTACGAAACCGAGCCTATCGGCGTGGAATATGTAGAGTGGTTTGTCAATGCCGTGGCGGCGATCGATACGGATTTGAGCAGCGAGGATCTGTTGGACGTCTGCAAGGACATCGAGGTTCGCCTGGATGAAATGCACAAAACCGCCGACCATTGCAAGAGCTTGCCCGCGGGCACTCGCAGTCGGATTATCGATCTGGACATTTTGTTTTATGGCCAACAAGCAGTCGAATCGTCCGGATTGAAAATACCCCATCCGTCTCTGCACTTGCGCGCCTTCGCGCTCGTGCCGCTGCTGGAGATTGCGCCTGATTTCATGCATCCTTGCTTACGACAGACCGTCTCCGAGCTGCACGAAGCGCTGCCTGAGCCGGAGCAGGTTTACCTGTACGGTACCCGAGGTTTGGACTGCGACTTCGGCTAGACTTTTGAAATGACCAAGATCAAGATTGGAAACGACCTCTGCTCGATTGTTCGGATTGCCGATGCATACGGACGATTCGGGCGAAGATTCCTAGAGCGAATACTGACGCCGGGCGAATTAACCTATGTTGAAAGTCACCCAGCGCTTTTAGCCAAACGTCTGGCTGGCCGATTTGCCGTGAAGGAAGCGGCGTCAAAGGTGCTGGGCACAGGCTGGAGAGGAGTCGGTTGGAAAGAGATTGAGGTGGTCAAATTAAGCTCCGGCGCCCCAACTCTGACGCTCCACGGCCGAGCCGCACAACTGGCCAGCCAGCTCGGACTGTCCAGCTGGGAAGTAACCTTGAGCCACGACGGCGACTATGCCTCCGCTTTCGTCTTGGCGCACGATTAATCTGCCTGCCCACAGACGACTTAGAGGCTCGAGAATTCAAAGCGTTCAAGCGAATTTCAAGCTCGATTAAAGTGCCAAAACTGCCGCCGGAAAGACGCGCCAAGCGTAGCACCGGCGGCAGTGATTTCTAATTGGGCTTCGCCGGCAAATCATGTGAGATACTCACCTGCGGAGATGTTTCGTCCAATTTGCAGGCAACCTGATAATGAGCTCCGGCCCGAAACCAATCACTCTTACAACTGATTTCGGATTGATTGACGGCTACGCCGGCATCTTAAAGGGCGTGATTCTTGGCATTGCGCCTGCTTGCCGGATAATCGATCTCAGCCATGAGATTAAACCTTTCGATCGAGCATCAGCTGCTTGGCTGATTGCCAACAGCTACCGATACTTTCCAGCTGGAACTATTCATTTAGTCGTAGTTGATCCCGGTGTCGGCAGCTTGCGCCGCTCCATTCTTTTGAAAGGAGCTGAAGGCAGTTTCGTCGGACCTGACAACGGCACATTTTCCAGGCTTCTCAAGCTGATCGAAAACCCAACCGCCTATGAGCTGACAGAAGCGGAATACTGGCTGGAAGACGTCTCGAACAGCTTCCACGCTCGAGACATCTTTGCTCCGGTGGCCGCTCATCTGGCCGCCGGGGTGAAACCGCTTCAACTGGCAAGACAGATTGACATCGCCTCGCTCGTGCAATTGCCGGAGCCAAGAATCATAATTACAGAAGATACGATTGAAGGAGAGATTGTGTACGTTGACCGCTTTGGTAATCTGGTAACCAATATCCCAGCCGACAAAATTCAACAGAACGCCAGTATTAGCGTAGCTGGAACGCAGTGCGGCACGCTCGCGGAAAGCTACAGCGGAGGCAAGGATGGTGAGCCAGTAGCATTGCTAGCCAGCCATGGCTTCTTAGAGATCGGCATCAATCAAGGCAGCGCGTTGAGATTCTTCGGCGGCGGCGTCGGCAAGCCGGTAGTCGCCAGATTTCGCCCGGGACGCTAGTAATCATGTCATTGCTCACTGAATCCCAACTACTGAAACTTATGGTCGACACTCATGGAGCACGTTTCGACGGGCGAATCTGGGACGCGTTCGACAATGAGATTGTGCCCGAGCTACCAGGAGAACCGAGGATCGTTGATCTCGGTTGCGGACCAGGCCTCTTTCTCTACGATATCCATCAGCGATTACCTGATTCCAAACTTTTCGGAGTGGATGCCAGTCCGGCGATGCTGGAAGTTGCCGACAACCTCGGCTGGTCTTCGGTCAGCCCCCGGTTGGAGAAAATGGTGCTGGGCGAAACACTGCCTTTTGGCAACGCCACCATGGATGTTGTTGCAATGAATTTCTTCCTGCACCAATTCGACTATCCGTTGCCGCTGATGGCTGAAGTATCTCGCACATTGAAACCGGATGGATTCGTCTGGATCTATGATTGGGCAAGAAAGCCGCTTGAAGAGTATTTGAACTTTTGGAACGTTGAGCCGGAGTTACCCGACTTCCCGGTCGACCGGCCAACCGCCTACAAATTGTTTGGGCTGCATAACCGCTTTTCGCGCGAAGACTGGCGATATCTGCTGGCGCAAGCCGGATTCAAGGTCGCTCGCGAGGTATCACGAGCAAGCGGACAGCACCGGCTCATGATTCTGAAAAGAAAGACCGAGGTGGCGCTTGGCTGAGTCAGACAACAAGCCCAGCCACTTCATTTGGTGGATGCTCGCCTTAGGCTGTGCAGGCATCATCAGCTACTTTCTGAAATCATCCGAAGTCTTTCCCTCAGCTTCAATTGATCTCCGAATTTCGCGTTCGCAGGTGCTTGCCATCACTAAGGATTGGGCAAACACTGTCGGCTACAAATCGGACGGTGCAATCGAGTCAACCGTTTTCTCCTATGACGACGATGCAAAGACATTTCTCGAGCACGAGTTAGGTCTGCAAGAAGCCAACGCCTTGATGAAAGACAAGATTCCAATCTGGTACTGGTCTTCACGACTCTGCCGACCATTAAACCTCGAAGAGTTCAGCACGGCTATCAACCCGCTCGGAAAGGTGGTGTCATTCGAGCATGCAATCGAAAACGAGCTTTCGTTGCCATCGATCGCCCATGCCGATGCCCGAGCGCTCGGGAAGGAGTTCGTCGAAACCGAGATCGGGCTTTCACTTTCCGGATACAAGCTGATCGAAGACGGCTCCTTGGCTCAGCCACATCGAACCGACCATTACTTCACCTGGGAGAACCAGCAAGAAGATTTCAAAGGCGCTCGACTGCGAACATACATTTACGTGGCCGGAAACAAAGTGAGCGCGTTCAATCATTTTTTGTACATTCCCGAAACCTGGCTGCGGAAATTCAGCGAGATGCGCTCCTACAACAAAGTGCTCGAAGAGATAGCCAGCATCTTCTATGCCATCTTCAACGTCGCAACCTTTTTCGCTTTCGTCTGGATGTTCACCAAAGGAGCGATCAGATGGAGGTTTGCGCTGACCATGGCAGCGGTCGTGGCGGTGGTCGAATATCTCGAGTCGCTCAACTCGATGCCGAACAGCGTCCGCAACTACACGACCACGATGTCCTATCACGGCTACGTTTTAGACATCTACATATCGGCTCTTTGGAGCTCGCTTGGACAAGCGCTGCAAACTCTAATACTCGTGGGTGCATCCGAAGCGCTTTATCGGATGGCTTACCCAGCCAAGGTTGCACTCGAGACGACAATCACCGCTACCGGACTGCGCTCAAAGCAAGTAATCACTGGGCTAATAGCCGGTCACGCCATGTTTGGTATCCATTTGGGCTGGATCATTTACTACTACCTGCTCGGTCAACCGTTGCACTTCTGGTCGCCGCTGGAAGTGCGGAACGTCGAGAGCCTCTCGACTGTCTTTCCATTCTTCTCGGCGATCTATATCGGACTGTCTGCGGCACTTTCGGAAGAGCTTACTTACAGAGTCCTCGGCATGAGCATATTTGCCAGGCTGACCAAGCACTTCTGGTTGTCCAATCTCTTACAAGCCGCCGCCTGGGCTTTTATGCACAGCAATTACCCACAGGAGCCGGCTTACGCTCGCGGTCTGGAGCTAACTGCGGTCGGATTACTTTACGGATTCATTCTGCGCAAGTACGGACTCTTGCCTTGCATCGTCTCTCATTTCGTATTCGACGCCTTCTTGAGCGTCAATCCGCTCATGTCTTCGACTATCCTTTCCTTGAAGTTAAGCTCGCTCATCGCTTACTGCCCATTCCTTGCCGCCTTGGCCGCCGGCGCCTGGCTCGTCAAAACCCGCGGCTGGGCGGCAGAAGACGAACACTTTAACAGCAAGATTCCAATCGCTCAGGTAAGCGAAGCGGTCGAGGAGATCTTCCCCCAGAGTCCCTATCAATATGAGCGACTGTCCGGGAGCTGGCGAAAGGCGCTCTGTATAGCGGCAATCTCGGCGGCTCTATTAGAGTTCGGCTACTTCTTTCCAGTGGTTGAACAAGATGCGAAGTTGACTATCTCGCGGCAGGAGGCAATCGAGCGAGCGCGCCACGAGTTGATAAATAAGAAGATTCCTCCCGAGACCAGAATGGACGCTGCTTGGCTTACGCGCGGCAAAAGCAGCCAGGAGTTACAACAGCTTCAGTATCTCTTCGAGAAGGTCAAGTTCGCGAAGACGAACGAGCTGGCTAGCTCGCCGGGCTTCCCGCTGGTCTGGCAAGTGCGATTTTTCAAACCGCTGGACCCAGAAGAGTATCTGGTCGTTTTGGATAGCCTGGGCAGAGCTCTATCTATGTCGGTGACAAAACCAGAGAACTCATCCGGGGCCAGATTGTCGCAGGACGAGGCCAGAAGGAAAACAGAAGAGTACCTCGCAACCGAGCACCCGGAGCTCAAACCGCTGGAGTTCGACTCGATTCGCAGCCATGAACACAAAGCTCGCACCGATTACAGAGTCACCTTCAAATCGCCAAAGTACAATGTACCGGGTGCCGACTTCAAGGTCACGGTTAGGCTGGTCGGTGACAGCATCTCCGATTTCGATCAAGACTGGGATCTGCCGGACAAATGGCTCTTCGAGCGCTCGCGCCAGACCAACAAAGATCAAGTTGCAAGCTATGTGGTGGCGACAGCCGGATTGATAGTGCTGCTGTCAATAATCTGGTGGATAGTGGGCGTGGCGAGGTCTGGCGCTATCCGCTGGCGCGCACCGATCATCTTCGGACTGATGATGGCTCTGCTCGTAATTCCCGAGACGATAAACGATCTGCCCGAGTTGTATGTAGGCTATGGCACCGATACACCGCTCCTGTCTTACTTCGTGGCGCAAGGCGTAAAACAGATCATGACCGCGGTGCAGATGATCGCCATGGTGGTCGGGCTGGGCGCTTTCTCGCTTGCTTCCTTTCGGCTTTTGTTTCCGCGCACGACAGTTCCGGCAGTCCTGAGGTCCGGTCTCGGCGGTGAGGCCGGCAACAGCATATTAGTGCAACGAGATTTCTGGCTGGATGCCATCCTGGCAGGTTATGCGGCCGGTCTCGGCTCGCGCGCTCTGCAGGTAGTTTATTCTGCCGTGCATGCAAAGATATCACCGGTGGTGACGCTCGCCCCGCTCGACGGCTTCTGTACTTTCGCAAATGTACTCAGCCCGGCAGCTAACACAATCATGGATGCCTTCACGCGCGGTATTCAATCTGTTTTGCTGGCTGGGGTCATGGCGGGAATCTACGCCAAGTACTTCAAGAGCGTGCGCGGCTATCTGCTTTTCAGCCTGGCCGCTAGCCTGATTTATCCGAGTACGGATCGCTACTGGCAGGATTATCTGATTGACGTGGTTAATTACTTACTGTTCTTTGTCTGCACCTGGACTCTGATTAAGCGAGCTGGCAAGCAAAATCTGCTCGCTTACTTTCTGGCCGGCGCCAGCGCCATGATAGCCGGAGACCTGAGAGTACTGGCGGCCCACGGACCGACCTTCTTCCAGCATGATATCGTTATCCTGACCCTGGTACTGGCGAGCCCGCTGGTCTACCTGCTTTATCTCTACTCACAACCGGCTGATTCAGTTGCGGCTGATACTGCGGGCGCGGGCGGCAGCAGCCCGCCAGCTTGAGCCGAGCGCCGGCTGAAGACTGGCAGTCTAGCCGGCTTGCAATCCACCTTGATCGGGCATTGACAAAGGATCTTTAGGATCGGGATCGCGAGCCTGGCCGATCGGGCGACCGATCGCCATGGCGATCATCAGGCACTGGTCCACTCGTTCCATCACCTCTTGCGGAAATACTCCAATTTTGTTGACCAGCAGGGTTTTCGGAATCGTGGCGATCACAGTGCAGTCAATCACGCTGTCCAGGCGCAAGCCACCGGATTGACCTTCCGGGCTATTCATCATCACGACGACCTGCGTTGGCTCACGGGCAGCACGAGTGGTATTGCTCGTGAGCGGGACCAGCAAGACATCATCCAACCTGGAGTTGTTGTAATCATTGGAGATAATGACAGCCGGTCTTCGTTTTGTTTGAGTCTGACCGTCGTCTGTGGTGTACGGAAAGGACACCAGGACTACGTCGCCCTTCCTGTATTGTGCCGGCTTTGAGGACATTTAAGCCTCGGATCTAGTAAGGCAAGGGAGCTTCCAGCAGCGCCCTCCTCATTCTACCAGCAGTTGACCCAGCACCATTCAGGCAAAGCGTTCGATTGCCCGAATCCCGCCCAAGCGAGCAAAGAAACAAAAAAGCACCTGCAGTTTGCAAGTACTTCAATCGAGTCTACTTTCAAGAGATCTCTTAACAGATGTCCGCGTAAGCATCGACCTCGTCATTCTTCGCCAGGCGGTTAAATACATCCATTCCACATTTGTAGCCTTGTTCTCTGGCTTCACGTGGTTTGAATAATTGAGCAATCTTCGGCTTGACAGCATGCTCCATCACGGTGTCCCAGGACAGCGCCAACGACTTCAAGACGGCAGACTCCACCGAGGAGACCTCTTCGGCATGCTTGGAGATCTGATTTCTTTTCAACTCTTCAGCTGATTGATCTCGGAAGTCATCGGCCATTTCTGCTTTTTCTCCTAGAACTGACAGAGCGGCTCATTACCATTAGACCGGAAGTATAACATGGCTTTCAAGAGTTAGAGCCGCAAATTTAATCTAATCTCTTGACTTTTAAGGTCCGTTCGCTCCATCTGGATCGATATACCCAGCGGGACAAGATTTTAGACCTTCTAATAACGGAATTTAATTAGTCCTTCCTGGCTAGCAGCCTGCTGCCTTTCGGCTTAACCTGAGTCTTCAGGAACTGGATAGTCTGCTGCGTGGCGCCGCCAGGCACAAAGATCTCGCGAATTCCTTTCTTAAGCAGCACCTGCCTGTCCTCTTCCGGAATAATGCCGCCGCCGAAGACGATGATGTCATCAGCACCCTGCTCAGCCAGCAGCTCGACCACCCGCGGGAAGACTGTCATATGGGCGCCAGACAGAACGCTCAGTCCGATTGCATCAACGTCTTCTTGAATGGCCGTTTCGACTATTTCCTCCGGCGAGCGATGCAATCCGGTATAAATTACTTCCATCCCGGCATCGCGCAGCGCCCTAGCTACTACCTTCGCGCCACGGTCATGCCCGTCGAGCCCAGGCTTTCCAATTAGTACGCGAATCTTACTCTTACTCATGCTTACCTGATTCCGCCCCGCGAGCCAGTTCACAGTATATTACTTCTAGCCGGTCTTGAGTTTCTGTACCTTATCCAGCTGAAACTGGATGGAATCGAGCAGGTCGGCGAATTCCTTCATATCTCTCTTGTTAATCAAATAAAAACACCGCTGCGTCTTGACGATTGCATAGGCAAGCCAGGCCGGCTTAACACAAGACTTGACGGTCGCCCACGGCAGCTTTGCCCGCCACAAAAGCGTGCTCATTATGAGCAACTCATCGGTAACCACTACTTTGTCCACCTCAAAGATAGTCGGCAAGAGAAAAATGACATCGAGCGTCACGAGCAGCACATAGCTCAAGAGCAGATGCTTCAAATCCATCCGATGATTGGCGGCTAGGTGAATATTGCTTCCTATCAGAGAGATATTCAACAGAAGCACTGTGAATAGTCCGAAATAACGAACGAAATGTTTCCAGCGCGCACGCCGGTACTCGCGCTTGTTCTCAGCAGTGGCTGGCGAATTTTTTTTCTTTCCCACCCGACAATGTCCATAGTCTTTTGACAGCTTCGCTTTCGTTTTAGTCTTGCCGGCGAGCAATAGCCTCGCTCTGTCAAACTACAACAGCTCCTACATATTATACGAACAGGAAGCAACGTTCGCATTCAACAGTTCATGCGCTAGAATTCCACGATATCGCCCGTGCTGTTCGGCTTGCCAAGCCGGGCTTTCCTTCTTTCAACCAGGTGGATGTCATGGCCAAAGTAAAGCTTGCGGACTACCTCTTTAAGCGCATTTCGGACGCTGGCGTCGAAACCACTTTTGGCATTCCCGGCGATTTCATTCTGCCGTTCTACGCCGCGCAAGAGCGTTTTGGGCTGAAAACCGCCGTAATGACGCACGAACCTTCGGTTGGTTACGCCGCCGACGGCTACGCCAGACTGAAGGGGCTCGGTGTAGCTCTGGTAACCTACGGCGCCGGCGGGCTCAATATGGTCAATCCTGTCGGATTGGCTTATGCCGAGGAGTCGCCTGTCCTGGTGATCAGCGGCGGACCGGAAACCCGTTTCCGGCAGCAAAAACCTCAGTTGCATCACTGCGTGAAGAGCTTTGAGACTCAACGCAATGTGTTTGCCGAAGTAACCGAAGCGCAAACTATTCTTACCGATCCAAGCTCCGCCCAGGTAGAGGTTGACCGGGTCGTCGATACCGTCCTGAAAGTATCCCGGCCGGGATACATCGAAATCCCGCGCGATATGGTGAATCACGAGATCATTACAAGCGAGAAGGCACCACCTTCGGTAGAAGGCACCGCCCAGGCTCTGGAAGAAGCGCTGGCAGAAATTTTACATAGATTGAACAGCGCCGAGCGACCGGTACTGTTTGTCGGCGCCCAGACTCGTCGCTTCAAACTAGTCGACAAAGTGGTGGCATTAGCGGAGTCCCTCAATATTCCGGTTGTCACCGCCATCCTGGGCAAGGCGTCTTTCCCTGAGACTCATCAAAACTTCATCGGCACCTATTTCGGTCAATTTGCCAATCCCGGAGTGCGAGAGTATGTAGAGTCATCAGACTGCATATTCTGCCTGGGTGTAGTATTGACCGAAATGGAGACTGGAGGCTATACAGCCAAGCTCGATCCGGCGCGCTTGATTCAAGCCACTGCATCGGAGGTTACGGTCGGCTATCATTCCTACACCGGTTTAGATCTGTCCACGCTGGTTGCCGAATTATCCGCCCGCACCGCCAGCAAGCTCACACCGACCAAGCGCTTCACCATCCCCAAGATTGACCCGGAAGATACTTCCGCGGCGAAAGAGCGAAAAGAGCTCACCGTACTCGCCATGATTGAAGAGCTCAATCAGTTCATCAGCGAAAGACACATAGTGGTATCAGACGTGGGAGACTGTCTGTACGCTGGTTTGAGCCTCAAGACTAACGCCTTCATCGCTCCTGGCTATTACTCCAGCATGGGCTTTGGCGTACCGGCAGCAATCGGCGCGCAGCTGGCAGACAAGAATCGGCGCCCGATAGTTCTGGTCGGAGACGGCGGATTCCAAATGACCGGTATGGAGATCAGCACGGCCGTAAAACTCGGTCTAAACCCGATAGTTATCGTATTCAATAATGCCACCTACGCCATGCTGCGTTTTGTCGACCAACAGCGCGAATACTACAAGCTACCGCGCTGGGACTATGTCACGATCGCCCGCGCCGTCGGCGCTCAAGGTGCTCAAGCTTTTACTCGCTCTGACTTTCAGTCAGCGCTAAAGGAAGCCGAGAAGAGCAATGAACTCTATCTCATTGATGCGATGTTGCCCGAAGAAGATATCTCTCCCACGCTCAAGCGGTTGACCGATCACTTCGGTAAAAAGGTAAAAGCCGCCATTTCATAAGCAAGCGAGCCGACCAGCGAAGCTTGCACTTTGTTTGAAGCGGCGCCGCGACTTCTTATCGCACCAGGCAGACTCTGAGGGCGCGGCGTAAGCGAGCGCAGATTTCAGCGGTTAAATTCTTGTCCGGTCCTGGTTGCAATGGATAACTCAGGATGCCTCGACCACGAAATGCCTTGGGCAAGGTAGCCGTGCGCGGAATCACGTGCACGTGAAAATGAGGAACAGCCTCCGCCAGCGTAAAAGTATAGATTCGCTCACAAGGAAGGACTGCCCGCATCGCCTTCATCACTGACGATAGGAGCGGACCGTACGTGCTTGCCTGACAGGCATCAGCCTGGGAAAGATCCAATATATGACGGCGGGACTCGACAAGCAGATATCCCAGCAAATTAGTCTCGCTCGAGTGCCGAACCACCCAGCTTTCATCCATATAAACGACTTCGCCCTCCGCTGAGCCGCCCAGAGACTGCCTGCTGCAAATTACACATGCTTGCCCCAATGCCATCACACACCTCTAACAAACGCTCGTTCGACTGAGATCAAACAACATCTCAGCCGCCGGGTCATTTGCCTGAACTCATGCGGCGATTAACAACTGCCTGGGCCGGGAAAGTACAAATGGTACTTGGTTCCTTGAGGAGTGCCAGCGGTGCCCGCAGACGACCACGGCTTCAATCATGGCTCCCAACCTGGCTCCAACTTGGGCGCTCCCGGTTCGGCTGAGAATGCCGGTCGGGTCGGAGTCTCGGTTAAAGCCGCTCCGGATCCGCTGCTCGACACGCTGCTAGCCGATCGCTATCACATCCTGGCGATGATCGGACAAGGCGGCATGGGAGTCGTCTACAAGGCGCGTCAAGAACTGCTGGATCGCCTGGTTGCAGTCAAAATGCTGAGGACTCAGCTTATCACCGACGAATCGAGCGTCAAACGATTTCGCCATGAAGCGAAAGCTGCCAGCCGGCTCAATCATCGCAATGTAATTACCGTCTATGACTTCGGCGTGGCCAACAGCGGCGAGCCGTATATCGTGATGGAGTATCTCGAAGGTTTATCTCTGGCCGATGCGATCGGCAAGGGCAGAGTCTTGCCGGTCGAGCGCGCCTTGAACATTTTCGATCAAGTCTGCGATGCGCTCGAGCACGCACATTCACAGGGGATGATTCACCGGGACCTAAAACCAGCCAACATCATGTTGCCAAGCGATCGGTCCGGACAGACGGAGATCAAAGTGGTGGACTTTGGGATCGCCAAGCTGGTAACCGGAACGCCTTCCGAATCTCAGAAGCTCACCCAGACCGGGGAGATTTTCGGCAGCCCGGTATACATGAGCCCCGAGCAATGCCGAGGTGAAGAACTCGGCCCGTCATCAGATATTTATGCGATGGGCATCGTCATGTATGAGACTTTGACCGGCAGAGTACCTTTTATGGGCAGCAATATCGTAGAGACGATTACTCAACACCTTTGCGCATCGCCACCGCCGTTTTCTCAAGCTCTCCCCGGTCTGCCGATCCCCGAGTCAGTCGAGGCGATCGTGATGAAGTGCCTGCGGAAAGAGCCGTCCGTTCGTTATCGCTCAATGGCCGAGCTGAAGTACGACATCATTCAACAGTGCGGTCCGGACACCTGGCGCAGACAAGGCTCGCGCCCCACCTCCGAGTTCGTCCGGCCAGGCGGGCGGGCAAGCGGCGAACTTTCCGCTGCAACCGGCTTGCCGGCCGGTGAGAACCAGTCGAGGACGCCTACCGGTCGCCCACTCTCCGAGTTTGCACCCACTGGTTCGAGACCGTCCGGTGAATTCAACCAAGGCCAGAGACGAACCGGCGCCGGCCGCTATCCCAATCTCGAGACCGGACGGCAAACCGGCCGTTCCGGTCGAAATCCACAGTCGCTGGAGTCCGGCAGCGAGCAGCCGCGGGAGCAGAATTCAATCATCTTCGCCCTGGCCGGTCTGGTAGCACTAATGGTGGCAGTCACCGGGGCGATTATCTGGGCCGCCACCAACGGCTACTTCTCCAAACCTCAAACCGCCACAACGGCCGCACCGACAGCACCAAGGCAACCGCCAGCAGTTGCACCGGTAACCGCTACGCCAGCATCAGTCAAAACGGCCCCGGCAAAACCGTCTTCGGGTAAATTTCAAGTTACTCCGCTCAAACAAGCTCCCCCAAAACCAGTCAGCGTCGCCAAGCCACCGGACAGCAAGCCGCTCGGCAAACGGCCGGCCCGCACCAGCACCGTCCCGGCACGCCGGACCAGCGAGCCGGTGACTACACAGCCGGCCGAAGAGCCGGTCGTTCCGACCCGGCATCATTATCATGGTGACGATTATTCACGCTGGAGCGATTTCCGCCAGCTAGAGCACGGTCAATCCAAGGGCTCGCCCTCATTCTAGCGGCAACACCGGCTTCTCGCTCGATATGCTAAACTGACCGCTCCAAGCGGCTTGCCGCTGCTTTGTAGAACCAGCGGAGAATTCCTGCAGACCGAGGCACGCGATGAAAGACAAGATAACCGTCTACGAGAAGCCAACCTGCACGAAATGCCGCGAGCTGAACAAGGTCCTTCAGGAACGCGCGCTCGACTTTCAGAAAGTCAACTATTACCTGGAGCCGCTCACCGCTTTCAAGCTGAAGGAGTTGCTGAGCAAAATGCAGATGAGCGCACGCCAGCTCTTGCGCGCAAGCGAACCGATTTATCGCGAGCTGGGACTTTCCAAATCAACTCATTGTGACGAAGAGCTGATCGCACTCATGATCAAGCATCCAGATTTGATTCAGCGCCCAATCGTCGAACGTGGCTCACAAGCAGTCCTTTGCCGCCCAGTCGAAAACATCAAAGCGCTTATCAAGTAACAACGCGCATGTCTAACCAGGGACAGACCGAGAGCCAAAGAGCGGCGATGAACAAGGCGCCGCTGATTGAAGGTAGCCTCTGGAAGGCGATTTGGATTATGTCCTGGCCGTTGGTGCTGACCACTGTGGCCGGCTCGATCACCGGGCTGGTGGACATCTTAGTGGCCGGCACGTTGGGTTCGGCCACCCAGGCAGCAGTAGGTCTGTCCGAGCAATTCCTGTTCATTTTCATGGTGATCATCATGTCCATCAGCGTAGGGACGACAGCAATTGTTTCGCGTGCCTACGGCGCCGGCAACAGCACAGATACTGTCGCCGGTACCGCCCAGTCGCTCACCCTTTCGCTCGTCCTGGGCGCGCTACTGGCGGTGGTTTCTTTGTTTGTCGCCCAATTCGTATTGCCGCTTTTCGGCAATTCGTCCGCGATGGCGATGGAGCCCGGTCAGGAAGCAAGCATGCTTGCGCAGGGACGGCTCTATCTAGGCATCTTCGGCGTATTTCTGGTGCCCTTCAGCTTGCTTTCCATTATCAACGCCGCCTTTCGAGCAATTGGCGATGCCAAGACACCACTGGCAGTGGTAGCTGTATCGACCACAATCTGCATCGCCGGCGACTATTTGACCGTGATTTGCAATTGGCCTGTCGCCGGTCTGGGAGTAAGTGGCATCGCTTATTCGGCGATCGCAGGCAATGCAGTAGCGGCCGCTTTCGCTCTCTACCGGCTTTCGAAATCTCCGCTCAAGGCTAGTCTGCGCGAGCTCTGGTCGCCTTCCTGGCAAATGATGCAAAAGGTCGCGCGGATCGGAGTGCCGTCGGCTCTGCAAAGATTGGGCTACACAGCTTCAGTGTTTGTCCTTTTCTTCATTCTGTCTCGCTGCGCCTTTCCGATCCAAGCAATCGCCTCCTGGACTATAGGCATCAGACTGGAGAGTGTTCTATTCATGCCGTTGATGGCGCTTTCAATGGCAGTCTCGTCGATCGTCGGTCAAAATCTCGGCGCGCATCAAGACGAAAGAGCGGTCAAAGCCGGCTGGTCGGTAGCCGGAATTGGCGTCGGCTTGATGATTTTTTTAGGCTTGGCGCTGTTTTTGGGAGCCGAAAAGCTGGCCGGCTTGATGAGCCACGACCAGAAAACTGTCGAGTTCACTGTCAGCTATCTTAAAGTCAACGCTCTGGCAGAGCCATTTTTAGCCCTGGCAATGATCTTGGGAGGGGCGCTACAAGGCGCCGGCGATACGCGCAGCGCAATGTGGATTAGCCTCTTTTGTAATTGGCTGATTCGCTTGCCGATCCTTTTCCTGCTTGCCCTCAAGCTGAACTTCGGACCGCTGGGAGCTTGGATCGCCATGGCTTCTTCGATCATGATTATGGGACTTTTGATGACCTGGCGATACCAGTCTGGCCAGTGGCTGAAAGTTAGAGTTTGAAAGTGCAAGGGCTACCAGCCAGCTGATTTATCGTATTTACCGCAGCCCGATGGCGGCTCAGCATGGGAATTCCCGCAAAAATGCTCTTCTCGGCGGTGCATTTTAAGTTTATAGTGTTTTCCCGCTCAGGCAATCTGTCTTTCCGAATCAGTCGAGCGTCGAGACCAATCAAAGCGCTCCCGGAGGAGTCGAAGGTGGCAAATCTGTTGAAAAAAACTATAGCAAGCGCGGCAGCCTGCCTTTTGGCCGGACTGGTCCAAGCGCAAGGGGCGCAGGCGCAAATGTACGGACCGTACAACAATGATTCCGCGTACGGCATCGCTCCGATCTATTCAAACCCTGTCTACCAGGGCGATGCGCGCGGCGACGACCTTTATGCCTACCTGCATCCCTATCCAGATGATCCCTGGAATACCTATCAACTTCTGGTCCAGCAGATCGCTGCTCAAAATTCGGGAATGATCGGTACACCACCTATGCCCTCTGGCTACGGCGGTGGCGGCTATCCTTATGGCGGAGCTTACACCAGCGTCTCGGGCGTGGTGCTGCCGTAATCGTTCTTTTCACTTTGATTCGACAGACTGGCAGCTTCGCGCCGATCGGTCAGCGGAAGCATGGCGAGCACAAACCACTGCGTCAACCGAATCTGAGATGAACCAAAGTTGTATTCAAAAACGCCGGCGAGCATAAGCGCAAGCGCACCACCAAAGATGCCCAAGCCAAGCGAACTTTCCGCTGTACGGCTGGACTTGGTCTTAACGTACAATCTGGCCGCAGTCGCTAAAACGCTGAACCAGAGCCAGAGATACGCCAGCAGCCCCAGCAATCCGGTGGTGGAAAGAATATGAAAGTAATTGCTGTGAGCATGATTGAGATCTTTTGAATGCCCCGGAACAATCGCTTCCGGAACATTGAAATGCGGGAAGTGCCGAATTCCACATCCCAGAACCGGCGCCGACTGCCAGACCCGAAGCGATTCTCGCCAAATTTCGAGCCGCACGCGAACGCTCACATCTTGCTGCCAGTTCTGCATCTGGGCAATCCGGTTATGAACAACCGGAACGGTGGCCCAACAAAGCACGGACAATACCGCCAGAAAGAGAAAGCATTTCAAAAGAGTCCGCCAGGAGATGAGCGCGGTCATACCCAGCGCCGCTCCCAGCGCGCCGAACCAGGCGTTCCGTTCACCAGCGAAGACCACTCCGGCCAGATTGGCGGCAACCAGAGAGGCAAAGACCGCCTGCTTGGACAACACTAGCCGAAAGCGGCGGTAGCCCCCAGCCAAAAGCAGACCGAGCGACAATAAGGCGAGAATCTGCGTCTGCCCGGCATAACTGGTCGGATTACCCAAGAATCCCGTGCCTTGCAGATATTGATAGCCAAAAGGATGGAGGTTGAAGAGCTGTTCGACCGCGCCTGCAATCCCGGCCAGAGCCCCGACCACCAGAAGAGCCGCCACCGCCAGCCAGACCTTAGTTCGGTCGGTTTGAAAGATTCTGTAAGCCCAGAAATAAATCAGGAGAGCCCTGAGGCTGACTAGCGACTGCCAGGCTTCCGTTAAACCGCCCACCACCAGCCCGGAGACAACGACAGTCAAGGCAAAGACGCAAATCGGAAAGAGAAGCGGCGGCTTAGCGATTGGCCAGAGAGCGGTCGAGCGGCCGAACAGCTGCCCCAAGGATTCCAGGGCCCAGACCGCTAAGCCAGTGCAAAGAATTACCCAACTGGCCGTAAGCGAAAGCGGCAAAGTAACTGCATAAAGCAGCACAAGCAAAGACTGCCATTGCCAAAGAGCCGAAGAGAACCGATTACTTGGCACGGTCAACAGCTTCCCAATCAAACACCAAAAGAAAGACCGCCGGATGCATCCGCGCTAGCCCCAACGCACCATCCCCATGATCGCTTGGACTTCAGATAGAGTCTGCCTCGCCACCTTCCTGGCTTTGGCATTGCCGAACTCGATTACCTCGCGTACCTGCTTGGGATCGGCCGCCAGCTCAGCTCGCCTGGCCCTTACCGGTGCCAGGAAGTCATTAATTACTCCGGCCAGGCGGACCTTGCAATCGACGCAGCCGACAGTTGCACTTTCACATTCCTGCTTTACCTGTTCAAGCTTGTCTTTCACGAAGATCTGATAGAGCGGCCATGGCACCTCGCATAAGGCAGTGTGACCCGGGTCCGATTTCGCAATGCGAGTTCGGTCGGTCACCGCTTGTTTGATCTTCTTCAAGGTGTCTTCGGGGCTATCTGCCAACTTTATGTCATTACCATAAGACTTGCCCATCTTCTGGCCATCGACACCCTTGAGCAGAGGCGTTTCAGTGAATTTAGGCTTGGGTTCTGGGAAATAATCGGTACCGTAGATACTGTTGAATCGTCGAGCGATGTCTCGGGCGAATTCAAGATGAGATTCCTGGTCCTTGCCGACCGGGACGAGCGAGCCTTTGAAAGCGAGTATATCGGCAGTCATCAGAACCGGATAACCAAGCAAGCCGTAAGTCACCTTATCCCAGGCCTCTTGCTCATTGGACGCCAGCATCTTGACCATGTCCTTGAGCGTCGGTTCACGCTCAACCCAACTGTGCGGCGTGATCATTGAGAACAACAGATGCAATTCGGCGATCTCCGGAATAGCCGATTGCACGAAGACAGTCGCCTTCTCCGGATTGATCCCGACCGCTAACCAATCCAGGGCGATTTCGGTGATATGGTTTGGAACCTCCCGGCTGGCCTGATATTTAGTAGTCAGCGCATGCCAATCGACAATTGAGAAGTAAGAGTCGTACTTCTCCTGGAATTCCAGCCAGTTGATCAAAGCACCAAAATAATGCCCGAGGTGAAGCCGCCCGGTCGGGCGCATGCCGGACATTATTCGAATCGTTTCTTTGACTGTCGTGGACAAAAGCCTTAGCTCTTTCCTTCTCTGGACTTAGCGATCGCTTGACGCACCTGGGCCTTCTTACGTTCTACTTTGGCTTTGCGCCGACGCTTCTTCTCTCGCGCGTTGTACTTAGCAGTCATGAACTTCTCCTGACATCTTGAATTCCAGCAAATGCTGAATATACCAAATTGCACTAGCGCATGGCAAAGCGTAATTGCTCTCTAGTTACATTGTCGAGGTCTTCCTTTGATAAGAATCCCTTCAAAACAAGCATTTGATTAAGCTTTACACCCTCGCTGCGAGCAGCTTCGGAGAGGTCGCGCAACTCCTCGCCGGTCACCCGCCGGCGTTGAAGCAAGTACTGATCGAGCTCTACCCGCCCCAAAAGCAGATCAGCGGTCATCTGCAGCACCGGGTCCGGATTGATGATATAGCCACGGTCCAAACAGTAGCGATAGGTCGACAGCAGCGCCGAAGGGCTACGCGTCGATTCTTCCACCACTGCTTCGATACACTGTCCGGCCTCCACCTTCAAGAGAAGCTGGCGGATCTGCTCGTCAAGAGCCGGATTTTTCAAGGCCAGAAAGCCAAACTCAGTAATAGAAAAGGTAGCTTTCATCAAGCGCTCGACATCGATTGAGATAATCGGCAGCACGGTCGTCCGCTGAGTCGGTGACACTGATTCGGCCTGACCAACTGCCGCGGACGATTGCGTGACCGGCTGAGCCAGCGCGCTAACAGCAACAGGCAGAGTATCCACCAGCGAGGTCTCCACCGAAGGCGGAGGCGGCACCACCGGCGAGATCGGCGGCTCGGCCAGCAAGATCTCCTGCGAGATTCGTGCGCGTGTACTTTCCTCTCTGTAAGAATCTCCGGCGGCGCCGGGAATCTCCTGCGAACCGCTCGCACGCACAACTTCAACTGAGCGGGTCAAAATTAATCGGTAAAGTATGCCGGTGCATTGCACCAGGTCGAAGGCGAACTCTCGCATCGATTGGCGCATTGTCCTGCCACCCGACAACCAGCCCAGGATCAAAAAGTCCTCTCGCTGGAGCGGCTGAAGCTTGGAAGACTCCTGCCACTCCGGCGTGCCGAACAGGCGAGAAGGTCTGATCATTGTATTGAGACCGATATTATTTTCTACCAGAAAGGAAGCATGGTCCGAAAAGAAGGAGACCTGGCTCAGCTTGAGATTCATGTTCTTTTCAATCGTCGACTGAAAACGCGGAGACAGTCGCTCGACATAAAAAATGCCGTCATCCCACGTCATGAATTCACAGACCGCATCTTCTCCGCTCAAGAGACCGTAGTTGGCAGCAATCAGATAGCCATCCAGCAGGATCAAATCACCGTATGCCGAGCCTCTCTCTACCTTCAGCCGGAAACTCTTGTTACCCTCGTTGCCAAGGAATTGGAGGAGCCCGGGCAGACTAACATCTTTCAAGCTGCCTTTGATCATGCGACTAACACCGCCCTTCAGCCGGATTCAATTGCAGGGCCTATCGATTCGATTTTAGTATGAATGCAGGAGAATCAGTAAGCAATCTCAAATCGGGAGCACAAACCGACTGACTTGCGCTCCTGCCGGCACCGCCATCGGCAGCGAGCAAGCGGCCGAGTCGGACGCTTGCTCGCTCAGCTATACTCTATGCTCTCGCCGGTACCGCGACAGCTTGAGAAACAACGGTCTCAGAGTTTCAATTTTACAAAAGTTAACTACACTCTTGACTGCTAGAGAAATGCGTGAAGTGGGTAAATACCGGATAGAACCCATCGAGGATTCTACAAGAATAGGAGAAGCGAAGTTGGGCGCGAAGGTAGGCGACGAAGTCTCAGATGATTGGGCAGAAACCGGCGTGTTTACTCAGGAAGAGGAGCCAGCCGGGGCCGATGACACAGAAGAAGCTGAAGAAGCTCCGGTAAAAGGCGGCGATGCCTTCACGGAAGACTCGGTCAGGCTGTATCTGCGCGAAATTGGGCGAGTAAAGATGGTTAAGCCGGACGAAGAGATCGAGCTTGCCAGACGGATCGCCAAGGGAGATCAGGACGCGAAGAAGCGCTTGATCCAAGCCAATCTGCGTCTGGTCATTTCGATTGCCAAAAAGTATGTCAACCGCGGTCTGCCTTTCCAAGACCTGATCCAAGAAGGCAATCTCGGGTTGATAAGAGCGGCGGAGAAGTTCGACCATACCAAGGGATTCAAATTCAGCACCTACGCCACCTGGTGGATCAGGCAGGCGATCAGTCGCGGTCTGGCTGATAAATCGCGCACGATTCGCGTGCCCGTGCACATGGTCGAGTCCATCAACAAGATGAAGAAAACCAGCGCCCGCTTAGCGCAAGAACTTGGCCGCAAGCCCACCGAGTCCGAGCTTTCAGATGCCATGGAGCTGCCGGTCAACAAGATCCAAGAGATTATCCAGGCGGACCGCGAACCGATCTCGATGGAGATGCCGCTGAACCGAGATGAAGAGACGTACTTGGGTGATTTAATCGAAGACAATGAGTCCTCCCGCCCGGACTCGACCACAGTCGAAGAGTTGATGCGTCAAGACTTAAATCGCATGCTGAGCCAGCTTACACCGCGCGAGCGCGACATCATGCACTTGCGTTATGGATTGGAAGACGGCCGTCAACGCACTCTCGAAGAAGTGGGACGGCTTTTCAATATCACTCGCGAGCGGGTCCGGCAGATCGAGCACAAGGCATTTCGAAAATTGAGACAACCAGCCTGGTCCAGCAAACTGGCCGGCTATCTCGAAGACTAAGCGACCGCCTTGCGAGTGTTCTCAAACCCAGACAAGAACTAAGCGCCCGGGCGATGCCTGGCGTCGCAAGATTTGGCAAATGAGACTTTCCAGTCAACAGATGAGCAAAGTTACGGGACCGGCGCTTCAACTTTTGCTAGGGTAAACATCTACCTGCCGCAGCAGCTGACAACCCGTTTTGTTGCCTGTCTGCCGGTGATGGACTGGCAAAGGACGATGAAAACCAACTGGAAAAATCCCGCTTGCAAGCTGCCGATTTCGAGATTGGCTAGCACCACTGGCGGCATCAACCTTGCAAGACTGCTTGCAACATGTAATCCCACTTACAAGCAGGATTCAAGCCAAAAGCGCTTACCGGTATCGGTCAAGCTGGCAGTCGGCAGTGTCATCGCTGGTGATATCATCTACCGTTTGCTGACGGCGCTAGAATCAAGGCACAATCTTTCAAATCAGCTGTTCTGGCGATCGACATTCATTTACGCGTAGATAGCTTTACTCCTGGAAGGAGACCGGACAAAACATGGATGCAACGAAACTGGACCCTAACTCCCAATTGCTAGAACGCCGCAAGCAAGCCGGCTTCGTTAACCAGGCAACCGTTCGCAAGCGGCACGAGCGCGGACAGCTCCTGGCCGCTGAGCGCATAGAGAAATTGGTGGACCCCGACAGTTTCATCGAAATAGATCGCTATGCACAGCACCACTGCACCAATTTTGCCATGGCGCAGAAGAAGTCTGTCGGCGACGGCGTAATCACCGGACAAGCCACCATCGACGGCAGACCGGTGTTTATCTTTGCGCACGATGCCACCTTCCTAGGGGGCGCATTGGGAGAGGTCTTCGCTCGCAAAGTCTGCAAAGTGATGGATCTGGCCAAGCAGACAGGCTGCCCGGTAATCGGGTTGAACGAAAGCGGCGGTGCTCGCATCCAGGAAGGAGTCAGCAGCCTGGCCGGATATGCCGATATCTTTTATCGCAACGTCTTTTGCTCGGGAGTAATTCCTCAAATCTCAGTTATCTACGGACCTTGCGCCGGAGGGGCGGTATACAGCCCGGCCGTCACCGACTTCACAATTATGGTGAAAGACCAGGGCTACATGTTTATTACCGGACCGGAGATAGTGCGCACCGTCACCGGAGAAGAAGTCACATTCGAGCAGCTCGGTGGTGCGGTAGTTCACAACGAGAAAAGTGGGGTCGCTCAATTGCTGGCAGACGACGAAGAAGACTCGTTCTGGCTGATTCGACAATTGCTTTCCTATCTGCCCAGCAACAATCTCGCGGGCCCGCCGCCGCTGCCATCTACTCCGGAAGCCGAGCCGGAAGGACAAGATTTGCTCGATGCCGTGGTTCCGCACGACCCGGTGAAGCCGTATGACATGTATCAAGTAATCAATAAAATCTTTGACTATGGCGAGTTTTTCGAGCTGTCACCACACTTCGCCAATAATCTCATCACAGGCTATGCCAGGCTGAATGGTGCAGTGGTAGGAGTTGTCGCCAACCAACCGACTGCTTTGGCCGGAACGCTGGACATCGACGCATCGATCAAGGGAGCGCGCTTCATCCGATTTTGTGATGCATTCAATATTCCAATCGTGACTTTTGTCGACGTTCCCGGCTACCTGCCGGGACGCATTCAAGAACACAACGGCATCATCAGGCACGGAGCCAAGCTGCTTTATGCCTACTGCGAAGCGAGCGTTCCGAAGCTGACAGTCATTACTCGCAAGGCCTACGGCGGAGCGTTCGACGTAATGGGTTCCAAGAATGTCGGCGGAGATCTCAATCTTGCCTGGCCGACCGCTGAAATCGCCGTGATGGGCGCCGAAGGAGCGGTCAATCTGCTCTACCGGAAGGAGCTATCCAAAGAAAGCGGGACGGAACAGTTCAAGACATTGGTAGCGGAGTATCGAGCTCGCTTCGCCAATCCCTATGTCGCAGCCGAACTTGGTTACGTCGACGATGTAGTACTGCCGTCCGAGACGAGAAAGGTCTTGATCGCTGCTCTTTCCGTTCACAAAAACAAGCGCGTGGAAAGACCGGCGAGAAAACACGGCAATATACCGCTCTGACGAGCTACGGTCAGAACGAGCATCCTTCGACGGTTAAACCTCTTCGCTAATAGATGCTGCTCGAATTCGTTTACTGGCAGTCAAGTCCGGATGAACAAGCCTGAGCTTCGGCTTAGAGACGAGCGCTTGGTCCTCTTCCACTTCAATGCTGGCGATCGACAGCAGGTCCAGCGGACATGACCAAGGCGCCGGCAGAACCGACTCGTACTTTCCGACCGGATCGCTGGCGCCGGTCAGCTTCGAGACCTTCGCCTGCACAGCCGGAGGAAATGGTTCCGGGAAACAGAGAAAAAGCCCGGCCAGTGGACCAAACTTTTCGGCCCGCTTCAGAAAACCAGCCAGATGTCGCTCCCGATTGTCGCGCTCACCGCTGTCAGCGGGAAAGGCCAAATGTCCAAACACTAGTATGCGCCCGCGATGATCCAGAAAGTGGAAGTCGAACTGTGGCAGCGGCTGTTTGCGAAAAACACCTTGCTTCAACTGATACACTGCCGCCGAGGACACTTTCGTAATCGACTCCCAAAGCTGCTTCTGGCGGTTGTAAAGGCCGGTTCGATGGGCCAATACAAAATACTCCAGCACTACATATTCGACCATTGCCACCACCGAACTTTCCGGTTGGCCGCTCTTGCAGATAATGTTTGTGTTGTAGCAGGCGACCTGCAAGTCCTGCGGCTTGTAGATACGCGGATTGCGCGCAATCGAATCCAGCGTTATACCTTCAGAATTGAGAACCTGGACTTCAAACTTGTAAATAGGGGACTCGGCCATCAGGGTGTCGCCGCAAAGGAATCACTCGCAGTATAACGGAGCAATGGTAAGGCAAGAACGTGTCATCCGCTCATTTACTGTTGACAAAAGCGGCGCTCAGCCGACGCAGGGCGCAGTCAAGAACCAGTCAACATATCCGACATTCAGCATTGAGCGCCGACACTCAAGCCATCCGGCATATCTTATTGAGTGCATTTTGAACGCCATAACATGTGGTAAAACCAAAAATTTGGGGCATGACTTGTAAGGGATCACGATTTATCTCGAAATTATGTAAACTGGGAAGGAGGCGGGCAGGCAATCTCAACTGTTGTTACTCCAGGGGATTAGCTAACTTAGCTCATCCCATTTACTGTTTCCGAGAACCTTACTAAACATGGCACTTTTACCACCACGCAATTCTCAAGCACAATCATCTTCCAACATTCTTCTTGACGTGAAGAAGGGTAATCAACAGGCGCGCAATGAATTCATCTGGCAAAACCAAGAACGATTTTATGCAATCGCCTTCATGGCCTCAGGCGACCCGGAGGTCGCGACACAGTTGACAATCATGGCGTTCAAAAACGCCTTTGCCGCACTCAAACAGCTTAATCCCAAACAATTAGCCGGCGCAGCATGGGATTGGCTTTCTCAATTTATCGTCGACGCTTGCGCCGAATTCCACATGCAGTATTCAGGTCAGCAACCGGTCAATCCGACGACAGACCCCAGTGCCGATGGTTCTGCCCAGATGGACTGGGAGACCACCGTTATTCTCGGTCCACAGCGAGTCAAGCGTTGTTTGTCCAGCCTGGCTGAAGAGCAACGTAACGTATATATACTTCGACACCAACTTGGGTTGGCTTACGATCAGGTCGCTACTGTGCTCAATCAAAATCCAGACAACGTAATGGCTTGGCTCTTTCGCGCTCGAGTCCAGATCGTCAAATGCCTGGGTCGAGGCTAACTCTCAATACCTTGCTGGTAACTTAAATGAACTGTAATCGCTTCCGATTTCTAATACAACAAAGATTCGAGTTTGAACTGGCCGGGCAGGACGATCAGATGCTGATGGCCCACCTGGACTCTTGCCAATCTTGCGCCAGGTTCGAGCATCAGCTCGATCAAGTCGTGCAGGCCGCCGCTGAACTGCCACTGCCAGAGGATGCCGTTCCAAGCAATTTGGAATCACTGGCGCGCATGATTATGCAACAGCTTCCACAACAGAAAGGATCACCGTTGAGCATCTTCAGCAATCTTTTTGGCGGCGGCAAAGCCAAGGAGCCCAAACAAAAGAAGGAGGAGGCAGCTTCGGAGCACAGTGGAAGCCGCTTTCCTCATGTGAAGAGGCAGCAGGCACAAGCCGAACAGGCGCAATCCTCAGCCAAAAACAAAAAGATGAGCACGTCCAATTTGGACGAACAACAAGCCACCAGCATGCGCTTGAAAAGCTTATCGAAACGGCCAGCTGCTGCCAATGAAGCGCCCGATCAAGGGCAGAGCGGCGGATTTACATCGCTTGGTGCGAAGTTCGGGATGGCAGCACCCAAACAAGACTCTTCCCATGAAGAGCATGAGTTGACGCTGGCCGATACTATTCGCAGGAAAGTAACTGAAGATAGGCAAACCAAGGAAAGTCAACTGCAAGGAGATGAGGGCTGGGGAGCACCGCCTGGACAACAGCAGCCAACGCCGCCGGTTGCACTGAATGCACCGAGCAATCCCGGACAATTTGGCGGCGGCTGGGCAGAGCCAGGCTCACCTGACGGCGGCTCCTGGGACGAACCAGGCGCGGCTGGGCAGTCTGGTTCTTGGGGCGGCGGCAACGACTGGAATCAACCCGGACAACAGAATGCCACGCCAGGCGGCGGCTGGGAACAGCCACCTCAACCCCAACCGCAAGGCGGCGGCTGGGAACAGCCACCTCAACCCCAACCGCAAGGCGGCGGCTGGGAACAGCCACCTCAACCCCAACCGCAAGGCGGCGGCTGGGAACAACCACCTCAACCCCAACCGCAAGGCGGCGGCTGGGAACAACCACCTCAACCCCAACCGCAA
>JAGVKB010000148.1 GCA_020050835.1 Candidatus Obscuribacterales bacterium
ATACCAGCTATGTACCGCTGGCCTTAGAGGCGCAAAAGGAGTTGGTCGATTCGACCAAACGGCTGGTGGAATCGAGCGCGCGCTTGCTCGAGGAGAGATTTGGCAAAGGCAACGTTCGATTTGAGGTGCTTGAGGGTTACATCAAAGACAAGATTCTGGAGCTAGCTCGAGAATGGCCGGCCGATCTGATTGTTTTGGGCTCGCACGGGCGGCGAGGCTTTACCCGATTTCTGCTGGGCAGCGTATCGGAAGCGGTGGTGTCGCACGCACAGTGCTCGGTGGAGATTGTTAAGCTGCCGCATCCCGAAGGTCAAAAGAAAGAACCCGGCAAGACGCTGGTTGAAAAGCAGCATTGACGGAAAGGCCTGAATCTCCTTAGCCTTCACTCAGTGTCAATTCGTAGCCAAGGTGTAGCCTAGACCAGAAGACTATTCAGCTTCATCGGGCGGCTTTTCGAAAAACGCCTTATACGCTCCGAATGATCCACAAAGTAGAACCCAGCACACCAAGATGGCGCAGAAGACGGCTGGATTTGTTTGGTCTGGCATTTTGAGTCCCTTTCAATCCTGTAGAATCCATCGTGCTCGGTTGACAAGCAAGCGTATCGCGGATTCGTTCTTCCCGGGCAAAGCTGGCCGGCACGAAGCAACTTTAAAAATTATAGCTAGAGTTGGACGAGCTGTGTTGTCATACTATGAAACTTGCTGCCAGAGCTGAAATCTTAACAACCCCTCAGATGCGGAAGTCAAGGTCTGAGCCTGTGTTATAAATTGTCAGGGTGCAAAGATTGTGAATTGGAGTAATTGAGTGATGAAAGCTGCGAATGGGACATCAGTTTTAATAGCTGTGAGCCTGCTTCTTGCGGCGACTACTACGGCTTATGCCGGTCCGCAATCAGTGCTGGATCCGTATCTGTACGTGCAGCCGCCCTCGGCCGCTAACAGTCGAATGGTGAAAGCGAAACCTGCCAAGCGAGTCAGCAAGGCAGCGAAGGCGCCAAAGCCAGTCAAGGAGCGCAGGCAAGAGCGCGCGGAAAGTGCGCTGGAGCCGGCGCCTGACAGTAGGCCTGCCAGTAAGACGGCGCTACGCAGCGAGCCTGCCGCCTCAGAAGATGACGGGTTGATGTCTGGTCCGAAAGAAGTTATGCACGGCATTGCCACTACCACTAAGGCTGCTGGTTCAGGGATAGTGAATGGCGGCAAGCGGGTCGGTGGCGGCATGATGAACGGCACTAAGTTTATGCGAGATGGTATAGCATCTGGTGCGAAGGCTGCCGGCCAGGGATTGAAGTCTGCTGGTGAAAAGATCAAAGACGGAACCGGAGCGGTCGGTGGGAAGTTAGCCGTCGCTCCAAAGGCGATCGGTCATGGATTGATGAGCACCGGCGAGAAGCTGAAGGACGGCACTCAGGCCGTTGGCGGAAAGCTGGCCGAAGTACCGAAGGCAATCGGAGGCGGGCTCAAGGCCACTGGCGGCAAGGTAGTTGAAGGATCGCAAACTGTGGGCGGTAAGATGTCCGGCTTTCCCAAGGCGATCGGTCATGGACTTGCGGCAACCGCTACCAAGGTAAAAGACGGAACCGGCGGAGTTGGCAAGAAAATAGCCGGGGTTCCGATGGCGATGACACGCAAGCTACTGGGACGCGGCGGCGGCGGGACAATTTCGGCCGAGAGCGCCGATGAAGCCGTAAAAGCGACTGCTCAAGCTGGTTCTCAGCAATAAAAGCCGCATCCACCGCTGGGATGGGCGGACGACTTGTCTGCTGCGATCTCGGTCGGCTTATCGCGTGACGCTCTTTTCTCTTTCGACGCTTACTCCCACTACGGCCTGGTGTAGAGTGAGATAGCTCTTGCCATCGAATATGGTGGCGTCAAATTCGCGCGAATGAGCCCGCTTGAAAGCCTCGCTGTGAACCCAGCCTTTGAAGGACTCTTCCGAATCCCAGCGAGTGAGTACTTGATACTCGTTGTCGGTTTGCTCTGGTTTGCCGCCCATTAGCATGCGCGTTCCCGGCTTTAGCAGATCCAGGCTGTGGAACCCGGGTTGGTCTTCGACCGCGCGCTCCCGCTCCTGGAACATCCTTTCGAAATCGGTTTCACGCCCTTTTCTAACCGGTATGTGATTGATTGAGATAAACATTGATGTGCAGCCTCTGAATGGGTGAAGTTGGAAGCCGTGGTATCACGGATGATACCACGGCTTCGCCGGACTCTTAATCGATCACAGAGACGAGGCCAGTTTGAGTCGTTCGGATTCGATGATCCGCCCGGCTCTGCCCGCGCTGCGAGGAAACTCTCTGCCGCGCATCAACACTTGCTTTTCATAGCTGGTCGGTTCGAAGTTCTCGCTGAAGTATTTGATTGCTTCATCGATATCGAATTCGCGACAAGAGAAGATATCCAGTGTTACGAACCCTTTATCCGGGAACGTGTGAATGGATATGTGCGACTCGGCGATCAGTACGACACCGCTTACGCCCCAATCATCCGGAACAGCGCCATGATACGTGAAAACGTATGGTGGCATGATTTTTGTCATATCCAGCTGTTCGGGATAACTATCCAGAACTTTGCTTAAGAGATTCAAGTCTGCCAATTTGGCCTTGGGACAGCCGTAGGCTTCTAAAATGAGATGTGGTCCAAACATGTTTCTTCCCCCTTTCGCGCTCGTTGTTCGGACGAGTGCTTTGTTGTGGTTGCCGAAGAGATTGACAAAATACGCATGTAGACTGGATTTCAGTAATGTGTATTTTGAGGGGTACACGAAACGCTTACCTTGAGCCCAGTTTTGGACGCAGCCGTTCTGGAAGTTGGGCGTTGTGTTGGTGCGAACTAAACCTCCTTGTTACTACTTTGAGAATGAGTAATTTTAACAGAGCTGGCAGATATTACACTGTGAGTCCATTAAACTTACATGGATTGATTATACATGTCCCAGCCAAAGCGTGAAGCACTGCGGAGAGGACACTGTCTGCAAGCCGTGGCGAGCAGTTCAGAAAACTTTCTGACGCCGGTTGTCCGGAATTGTTTCCGGTTGAACTTGTGTTGCAGTCTGGTCAGTAACAGACTTGCTTGAAACTATTCTTGGCAGCTGGACTGGTTGTACAGGCTCAAGCCGAGAGCTTCGTGATGTTTGCGCGGCGAGGCTGGTGCACCGGGAGGTGAGGCTCTCACTCAAGGATTGGCATAGGTAATGCGATAGATGCAACCGGCTTTGTCATCGGAGATAAGCAGCGAACCATCGGGAGCAATCAAGATGTCTACTGGCCGCCCCCAGACTTTGCCTCCCTCCAACCAACCGTCCGCGAAGACTTCGTACTTAGGCTCTTCGCCCTTGTTTCGACGGACGAGCGAAATCCGATATCCCAGTGGTGTACTCCTATTCCAGGAGCCGTGTTCGCAGATGAATATCTGATTCTTATAAGCGGGCGGGAACATCTTGCCAGTATAGAATCGCATGCCGAGCGCCGCTACGTGCGGGCCCAGCTCGACGGTTGCCGGCGTGGTCTTGGCGGCGCCGCCCTTACTGCCGAAATCTGGGTCGACGATGTCCTTACCATGTCGATATGGATAGCCGAAGTGCATACCGGAAGTCGGTGCATGGTTCAGCTCGTCGGGCGGCCGATTTTCGCCGAGCCAATCACGACCGTTGTCAGTAAACCAGAGCTCCTTGGTCTGCGGATCCCAGTCGAATCCGACCGTGTTGCGAATGCCGCGCGCAAATATCTCGGCGCCGGAGCCGTCCGCATTCATTCTGGTCAGGCTGGCGAAAGGATCTCCGTGGTCGCAAATATTGCAAGGAGCTCCAATTGGAACATATAAAAGATCATCGGGACCAAAGCGAATGTACTTCCAGCCGTGATGCACGCTGGATGGCAGCTTGGTTGTCACTACTACCGGCTTGGGCGGATTGGCGAGGTCTGCTTCGACATCGTCGAAACGCAGAATCCGATTTACTTCGGCGACATAGAGCGAGCCGTTATGTAAATCCACTCCATTTGGCATGAACAAGTTGCGGGCAATCGTGATGACTTCGTCTCCACGGTAGTCTTTGTTTCGGTCTGGAATCGCATAAACACTGCCGTTGTCTTCACGTGTCCCGACGAACAAGGTGCGATTAGGGCTCAATACCATCGAGCGCGCATTTGGAACGTTATCGGCATAGATACTTATATGAAATCCCGGTGGCAGCTTGATCTTGTCCAGCTGAACCTCTTGCCGCCCTGAACAGCCAGAAGGCAAACATATAGAGGCTGTAGCAAGCAGGATTAAAGTCAAGAGTCTTTTCATTGTTCAGCCTTCATGCTTTTAAATGAGCTCGCAAGGATAGTCTGACACAGATAGTTCGGCGCGACTGACAAGAATAGCTCTGAGCAAATTTGTTCAGGTTAGTTTGTCGATATCTAAACCGACACTTTGCTGATCAGCACATTGATGCCGGGGCGGAATGCTCCATTGATCGCGGCTACGAGCTCTTCTGATGCCGCAACCCAGTACTGGCTGCCTACCAGTATCGTCTGGCTTTGATTCCCTTGCGGGAAATGTAGAAGCACCGGGTCATCGCCTTTGTGCGCGTTCAAGATGTCTTTCAGTCGATGCAGATCAGAGAAGCTTTGCTCTTCGGTCAGAAAGACATTTACCAGCGAAGCGTCCGCGATCCGGCGGACATTGTTGGCGAGGATTGACATGTCGTCGTCATTCTTCTTGATCTTTCCTTTGATCAAGAGCAGCGATCTTGGGATGAGCACTTCTTGCGGCAATTTTTCCAGCGTCTCGCTGTAGATGACGATTTCACCCTTGCCTGTCAGATCCTCGAGATGAACGATGCACAATAGCTTATTCTGCTTGGTAAGCTTCTTCTCGACAGCTGTAGCAAGCCCGCCCAGGATGACATTGGTGCCGTCGGATGCCTCGCGCACCTCTTTCATGGAGTGGGTAGTCAGCCAGCGAAGCCGATTCGAGACCTTTTTTAGAGGATGGCTGGTTACATAGAAGCCGAGCAGCTCATGCTCCATGGTTTGAAGCTCGGCTTCCGGAAACTCAGTGGGGTCCCCTTTTAGCTGTTGCAGAACCGGCGCGGTGGCAACGGACAGTCCTGCGAACAGGTTCATCTGTCCGGACGCGAGCTCCACCTGCCTGCGGCTTGAGGACTCGACCAGGGAGTCGATGTTTTCCAGCGCTTGTCTGCGAGTAACATTTAGACCCAGGCAGGCTCCGCACTTGATCAACGCTTCCAGGGCCCGTTTGTTGACGACTCTCAGGTCGATTCGGGAGATGAAGTCATGCAAAGTCTCGAACTTGCCGTCCTGTTCGCGCTTGTTCACTATCTCCTGAATAGCTGATTCGCCGACGTTTTTGACGGCCGACAATCCAAAGCGAATGGCGCCACCGTCGGCGGTGAAGTCCGGTCCTGATACATTTATGTCCGGCGGCAGTATGTCGATGCTCATCGCCTGGCATTCAGCGATGTAGCCTTGCACTTTGTCTTGCTCGCCGCTGACGCTGGACAGAAGAGCGGTCATATATTCGACCGGAAAGTGCGTTTTCAGATAGGCGGTCTGATAAGTGACAAATGAATACGCCTGGCTGTGAGATTTATTGAAGCAGTATTCAGCAAACTGCACCATCATGTCGAAGAGCTGATCGGAGATCTCTTTGCTGATACCGTTCTTGGCGCAGCCGCCTACGAACAGCTCGCGCTGCTTCTCCATCTCCTCGGGCTTTTTCTTTCCCATCGCTCGGCGCAAGAGGTCGGCTTGGCCCAGGCTATAGCCGGCCAATTGCTGAGCGATCTGCATGACCTGTTCTTGATAGACTATCTGTCCGTAAGTATCCTGCAGGATCGGTGCCAGGTGTGGCGTTAGATAGGTAATCTTGGTGGTGCCATGCTTGCAGTCGATGAATTTGTCGATCATCCCGGTGTCCAGCGGACCGGGGCGATAGAGCGCGATCAAGGCTGAAAGGTCTTCCATGCAGGACGGTTTCATGTCCCGCGCGACCTGTCTCATCCCGGAAGAAGTTTCTAATTGAAAGATGCCGGCGAGGTCTCCATTGCTTATTGTCTGGTAGACCTTCTCGTCATCAAGAGGCAGTTTGTCTGGATTGATCTCGATGCCGCGTGTCTGTTTGATGATTTTGACTGCTTTGTCGACCATCGTCAGGTTGCGCAGTCCGAGAAAGTCCATTTTGACCAACCCGACGTAGCCGAGATCTTCCATGTAAAACTGCGTGATCACGGCGCCGTCATTGTTGCGCTGCACCGGCACGATCTCTTCGAGCGGCACATCCGAGATGACCACTCCGGCGGCGTGCATACCGAAGGTTTTGTTGACTCCTTCCAGCCTGCGGGCGAGATCGATTACCTCTTTGGCTTCGGCGCTGGTCTGGTAGACCTTTTTGAATTCCGGGTGTTCGGTGGTCATCTCTTCCAACGGCGTTGGTTTGCCGCGCACCACCGGCACCATTTTTGCCAATTTATTGGATTCGGAAAATGGAAATTCCAAGACACGCGCGACGTCTTTTAGCACGGCTTTACTGGTCATCCGGTTGAAGGTGATGATCTGAGCAACCTTATCCTGCCCGTACTTCTCGTAGCAATATTTGATGATTTCGTCGCGCCGCTCGATGCAGAAGTCGGTGTCGATATCGGGCATCGATCGACGCTCCGGGTTGAGAAATCGTTCGAACAGCAGGTTGTATCGAATCGGATCGATGTTTGTAATGCCCAGGCAATATGCCACGATGCTCCCGGCCGCCGATCCCCGACCGGGACCGACTGGAATGCCTCTGCTGCGTGCGAAACGAATGAAGTCCCAAGTGATCAAAAAGTACGAAGGAAACTTCATGTCCTCGATCACTTTTAGTTCTTCATGGACGCGCGCTTCGATTTCCGGAGTAATCTCCGGATACCGCTCTCTCAAGCCATCCCAAACTATTTGATTGAGATAGCTCTCCGGTGTGTGTCCGGCCGGAACGGGAAAATGGGGCAATCTGGGATCACCGGCGAGTTTGATTGAATCGATGCGGTCGGCTATTTCAAGCGTGCACTTGATGGATTCTTCAATCTGCTCGTTGTCCAGGTGGTCCCGAAACAGATAGGCCATCTCGTCGCCATTCTTGACGTATTCCCAACCGCTGAATTTCATGCGATTCGCTTCGGTCACGACCTTACCCATCTGAATGCAAAGCAGCGCATCATGTGCTCGCCCGTCGCATTTATTCGTAAAGTGGCTGTCGTTGGTGGCGCAAAGCTTGAGCTCCAGCTCCTTGGCAATCTGCACCAGATGCCGATTGACCTTTCTGTCTTCTGGATAGCCGTGGTCCTGGATTTCGATAAAGTAATTGTCTCCAAGGACCTCTTTGTACCAGGAGGCAGTTTCCTTGGCCTTTTCGTAGTTGTCGTTGAGCAGATATTGATTGACTTGCGACCCGAGGCAGCCGGACAGGACGATCAGCCCGTCCCGGTATTGTTCGAGCATGTCTCTGTTGATACGCGGTTTGTAATAGTAACCATCCAGATGAGCTCTTGAATTCAATCGCACGAGATTCTGATAGCCGGTGCGATTCTGGGCCAGAATCGTCAGGTGATAGAGCGGTTGTTTAGTCTTTTTGTCCTTAATATCACCGTCGCAGATATATCCTTCGCAACCGATAATTGCCTTTACGCCACCCAGTTCGTGGCAAGTTTTGGTGAGTTCGACCGCACCATACATGACACCGTGATCTGTAATGGCGACAGCCGGCATATTTTCCGCTTTGGCTTTCTTTACGAGCTCCTTCACACGGGTGGCGCCGTCAAGGAGGCTATACTCCGTGTGCAGATGTAGCGGCACATATGGCCTTGGACTCATGAATTCCTCCCCGCCGCGTCCAGGCTGTAACGGGAGCGGGCAGTAAGCCAGCGGCGCATTAGCACCGGTCTCCCAGCCGAACGGCAGAATTGACCGTCGCGATAACTAAATTGTATCCGCTTGCCGCTCCAATCTAGGAGACGTGGAACTATCTGGAAAAGTTCAAATCTAACCTTTCGCCGGCGCAAGCATCAGCAAAACAAAGACACGAGCAGCCGGTCTGGTCTCGGTGCTTGCCAGCTTGAATGCTCTGTTAGCATTGTCGGTTTGGAAACTGTGTTTTGCCATCCGTTGAAAGGAGACAAACAGATGGCGTGCTTAGAGCACCGGTATGGTGATCGAAACGATGCTTTCCAGTCACCTTGATGGGGGAGCGGATCTGTCGCCGACAAATCTTCAAGAGCTTTTAGAACTAAAAGGTAAATCGACTGCGAAGAACTGACCGGCTAAAGCGGACAGTCTTTCATGCTGAAATCCTTAAGCCGGATCGGACGGGCCGTCCTACTTCTATGTAGGATTGAGCTGAACGAGTTATGACTGGGCGACCAGCTCTTTGTGGTGGGTGGACTGGAGGTTACGTGGAGCTCTCCGGCGAGAAACGATGGAGCGGTGACCATCGGATTCAGTTAGCCCGTGGCGTTTGATTAGCTGAGTAGTAACCTCGGCTTTTTCAACTTCGGCGATTGCTTGCCGAAACCAAAGTTGCAGGCTGCGTCGCTCTTCTTTTGTCAATACCGGTTCGCTCATCGCTCGGCTCTCCTTAATTGGCGGGTTACTGGCACGTTGCCGGCAATTAATATCTTCTTGGCAACATCGTCTTATGCGCGCATTTCACAGCATTTATTAACAATCAAACTGTACAGATGTGTTTACCTGCAGATACCCCGGTATCGAAGTGGCTGTAGGTGGTTTTGCGCCTGAGCCGTATTGTAGGTGCTGGCCGGAATTGTGCGCCACTTGGCAGCGGAAAAAGTAAATTATGTTTGGCTCATCGATTGAAAGAGCAGCCGTCGCCTGATTCTAATCAATCAATAGATACGGGGAATTAAGCGCCAGGTATCCGCTTTGTACTGATCGAATTGTTCGCCGAACTGTTGCGATAGCAGCCTTTCCTCATCGTCTATTCGCCACTGCAATGCAACGAAAGCACCTGGTAGAGCCAGCAGGGGAAACCAGCAACCGAAAATGAATGGAATGCCGGCAAGTGCAATGAAGCCACCGAGGTAGCTGGGATGCCGGAGCCACTTGTAAGGACCTATACGAACAATCTCGTGCTCCGGCTGGATGGTGACGAATCCGCTGTGAAATTTGCCGAGTGCGGCGATCGCCCAGATTCGAACCGCGTATCCCGAGATAAATAGGAAAAGACCGGCTATTCGCCACCATTCTCCATCGAGATCGCCGAAGTGTATCTTCCGGCATAGTGCGCAGCAGGCAATATAAAGAAAGAAAAATGCTGCCGTGCCCCAAACCATCCAGCGTTGTTGTTTCACTTCATTAGCTCCGCCCCTGAGGTTGAAACCACAAGCACCGCTTATGCCACCACCAATAGTGCAGAGTGCGTAGAAAGCAATCTCTTGCCAATGATCCCCCAGATGGTTGAAGCTCTTATGTATCAGCAGAACCGGGGCGACAGCGATCGCGCAGGATAAGGCTAAGCCTGCCAGGGACCAGACAAGCCTTTCACGCATTCTGTCCATTCTTTCTGTTGCTCTAGCTAGGGACGGTGCCCAGGACTTTTAAGCTGTGCTTGACCAGAACTTCCACGTCGTCCTCGACGCGCTCGTCCTCTGCCTTTTTCAGGACCATGTTGATTTCGGTCAGGGTATAGCCAAGTCCCGCCAATATCTCGCGAACCTCTTCGAATGCCGCGCTTCTCCCCTTGCCTGGAGGAGCGATTGAAATCCCCTTGCGAAGTTTCCAATCTTCTATTTTGGCCTTCAGCTCGAGCACAAGCCGCTGAGCGACTTTGGCACCGACGCCCGGCGCTTGACTGATAAGCTTGTAATCTTCTGACAAAATGGCATCGGCGAGCTCCTGGGGAGCCAGCGTTCCGACTAGAGCCAGAGCCAGCTTCGGACCTATGCCGCTGACGGATTGGACGAGATTGAACATCTCCCGTTCGTCAACACTGCTAAATCCAAAGATGGTCCATTCGTTTTCTCTGATGATTAAGGCGGTGTTAACCGTGACTGAATCGCCAGCTTGACCGAGAGACAAGAAAGTTCGATGCGAAACTTGCAGTTCGAATCCGACTCCCGCAACTTCTAAAACGAGGCGATCGACTGCTCCACCGGTTAGCTGTTTGAATTGAATAGTGCCACGCAAATATGCAAGCATCTGATTGCCCCATATTAATCGACTCGAATATAACCCGAGGACCCGAGCGCGAGGGAGATTACTGCCCGACTGCGCAAAGTAAATGACCTCGGGGCGAGAGGATTTGAACCTCCGGCCTTCCGCACCCGAAACGGACGCTCTACCAAGCTGAGCCACGCCCCGACGCAGAATATCTTAGCACGTAAGTTCCGGACCGTTGGAAATCCGGCTGCAAATTTCTCCGCAACGCGCGCTTCCCTGCAACAAAGTAAATAGTCAGATTGTTGTAACCGTACTGCAACATACTAATCGACAAATGCTAATGAGCCATTAGCGTTATATTTCCGCCCTGTTCGTGAGCCTGGGATAGAGCTTCGCGGGCATGTGACATGAGGATTTTGCCTTCAGTGTCCATTCCCGGCACGTGTTGGCAGATGCCCAGGCTGATGGTCAGCTTTACAGTGTGCTCGCCAACGGTGAAAGTGCTGTCAGCAACCGTATTGCGAGTTCTTTCGGCTACTTCAATCGCCCCTTCCCTGGTGGTGTGCGGCAGAACAACGGCGAATTCGAAACTGCCCACTCTGGCAAGAATGTCAGACTGCCTGCTCTGACGGCTCATCACTGCTGCCATCTGTGCAACCAGAGAGTCGGCTGCCTTCGTTCCATAGATTTTGAGCAGCTCTTTGTTCCGGTCCAGCTCGAGCACGACGATTGAAAGTGCAACTCCATAACGATCGCATTGAGAGACTTCCGCTTTCAGGAATTCGTTAAGAAAACGGGTGTTGCGCAGAGAAGTTAAGGGGTCGACCAGGGACAGCTCCTTGATCTGACCTTCCTTTTTCTTTATCTCGTCCTTTAACGATTTGACTCGCAAAGCCGTTTTGACACGCGCTAAAAGTTCGCTTGGCTGCACCGGCTTGTTGATGAAGTCTTCGCCCTGCAAGGTTTTCTGAATCTTCTCATCATTTTCGTCCTGCGGCTGGCTCAGGAAGATAACTGGGATGTCTTGCGTTTTCTCTTCGTTGCGAAGGCGGTTGTAAACATCGACACCGCTGAGCATCGGCATATGGGTGTCAAGCAAGATCAAGTCCGGCATGCGCACTTTGCAGGAGGCGATCGCCTTGAAACCGTCTGCGGCAGTAACTACCGTATAACCGGAGCTACGCAGAATCTCGGCAGTCAAAATGGCGCTTGCCTGGTCGTCATCGACGATCAAAATACTGGTCGATTGTTTCACTGCTGCATGCCGGTATCGTTCGGACGGAAACCGCCATTCCAGCATGCCGATCGTCGAGTTTGGATCAGATCTGGAGCTGGATGGTCCTGGCTTTGATAATAGCCGGTACAAGAAGTTTGAACAACCGCGCTTACCAGAGCATCAACTTTATTTGCCACTCAGCTAACAATTCGTAAAAAAATTAAACAGAGCGCTCTGCTGCTTCAATCTTTGGAATTGCATATTCAATCGGAGCATCGTCGGCTGTGGTTGACAGCAGCGCCAGCGTCGCTGCAACCGTTGAGGCTAGCTCGGTAGTCTCGAGTGAAAGGTAACTCGGTTGAAACGGCAATATGCGTGCCAGCCCGCGTTGGAAGAGCTTGCGCGCTCCAGCTCGATTGCTACGCAAGAGGTGATAGTATCCGACGGCAATCTGAATCACACCCTGGGTAAACTGCCTGTCCGGCTCCGGTTGGCCATGCCATAGCTCTTCCAATGTCTCGTGACATTCGAAGAATTCTTGCCGATTGAACTCTGCGATGCCCTTTAGCAGTTCCGGCGGGAGATGTCTTTCGTTCTGCATATCGAATATTCCATTCAGCCCGGCAAGCTGCACGAAATCCCCTTTGGCTCGGTCGAATCGTACCTCAGTAGAATCTCTACCATATTCGCCCTCGAACCAACAGCACTTTCGTCTATAGTTGTATTAGTTTCCCTGCTCGTTCAACGAATACACCTGACAATTTCGGTTGATGAAGCATCTCGATAAATATCGCAACCTGGCAGCGTTCGGCTATATCTGTTTCCTCGTTCTTTGGCTTGCCGGGTCGCTTTTGCTGCTGGCAAGAATTGCCGCGGCCAATGAGCTGCTCGTTTCGTTTCATGACCAAACGCTTGTTTTCAGCGACTTTGTAAACTGCTATTGGTCTGGTCAACTGACCATGTCTAATCTGCGTCATGAAATCTACAATGCCACGGTTCAGCTGGATTCTTTCAACCGGCTGATTGCACCGGCCCATGTCGACAAGGTCTGTGTTATCCAGTATCCACCAATGTTCTTCTTGTTCATGGCACCGATGACGGTGCTGCCGATCAATCTGGCCTTTTTGGCGTGGTGTGCTGTTTCGATTGGGCTGGGCATTTGGGGGCTATCGACCATCTTGCACGATACCGGCCGGTATTCAATGCGGCAGATTGCCCTTTTTCTCCTGGCTGTCTGCGTCTTCTTGCCGGCGTGGATGACCATAAGAATGGGGCAATTAGCCTGGTGGGTAGTGGCACTCGCCGCGGCTTTTTGCCTGGCGTGGAAGCGGCGGCGCGATGTTATCTGCGGTGCGATCCTGGCCATCAGCACGGTCAAGCCGCAGTACACTCCTTTTCTCGCTCTGCCGGTGCTCGGCGCCCAACGTTGGAAGGTCTTAATTGCGGCAGCCTTCTTTGAAGCTGTTCTGCTTGGAGCCTGCATTTTGATTTATGGCTTGGATAATGTAGTCGGCTACCCGTCTTTCTTAATGCACGCCGAATCGAGTAGTGTCTATGCCGGTGTTCACCCCGAGAAAATGGTCAGCCTGAGGGGGTTGCTGAGCTCCTTCTTGCCCCAGTCCGTCGTTCTGCCGGTGAGCTTTGTGGCACTGGCTGCTAGCCTCTCCTTGCTTTGGGTCTGGCATGCCGCTTCCAAGGGCGACAAGCAGTTGCTGCCGTGGGCAATGGGTTTGACGGTCGTGTTCGCTCTGGTTGTCAATCCGCATGTGCATTTCTACGACTGCTTGCTGTTGTCCGTCGCAGCTGGCCTAACGCTGCCGACTGTCAATCTCTTTGCTGCCGTCAAGTTGCAGCCGGTAAGCCTTAGAGTCTGGACAAGCCTGCTTCTTTTATATCCAATCTTGAGCTGCGGATTATTTGTCTATTGGGATGTCTTTCGGCAATGGAGCGAGTCATCTATTAATCCGTTCGCCTTTCTAAATCTGTTCTTGCTTTTGTCCGGCTTTTACTACTTCCGCTCGCTCCAAAAATCAAGTGTGGTTGGAAAAGGCATTGATGCGGCAGTCTAGCGGGCATTACTTAAGCGAGGCGATGTACATTCTCAGTGACTGCAAATACTGTTTGGAATCTACGCTGTAGATGTCGTTGTGTCCGGCATTCGGCAGCAACGTCATTGTCTTCGGCTCGGCAGACTGGTCTAGCAGCTGGAGAGAATGAGCGATCGGAACAATCTTATCTTGCTTGCCGTGAACCAGCAGTAGTGGCGGATGCGGCTGCCGCATGACCGCTAAGTTGTCTAGTCTGGTCGCTGGAAACAGCCAGTCGGGATAGACTTGCAAAAGCTTCAGCTTTTCTTTGGCGATTGTCGGTAAGTCTGTGAAAGGTGATTGCAAGATGATGCCGCCGTACATTTTTTCTGATGCAATCGCGCAGGTAGCGCCTGTGCCGATTGACTCACCAAACAGCACAATGTCGGCTGGTTTGACTGACAGGTGCTCCACCATGTACTCGTATGCGGCCATTCCGTCCGAGCAGATGCCTTCTAGAGATGGACTGCCTTGGCTCTTTCCGAATCCCTGATAGTCGTAAATTAAAACAGAAGCCCCGGCCTTGAGGAGCAGGCTCACCAAGCCGATCCGATCCGTCAGGTTGCCTGCATTGCCGTGAGAAAGAAGGATGGTTTTTTTCGCGCCGGGTTGCTTGAAATACCAGGCGTGAAGTTTTGTGCCATGAGGAGCGGGGAAGGAAAGATTCTGGCAGGGCACACCATCAATAGTGGCGATATCGAAACTACCGGCTGCAAAAGGGTGAAAGAGAAGAGTGTTATAGAGTGGCATGGCTACTGCTGGCGCCAGCAAAATATAGTAAAGAGCTAACCTCGGGATGGAGGCTATGAATGATTTGAGGACTCCGCTGACTCCGAGCTGCTGAATGTCTTTGAACTCGTCTTTCCAGCCGGTCGGCGTGAACGGCTTGGCTATCCATTGGAGAGAATCGTCTATAAAAATGCCGATGGATTTATTCATGAGATCAAGCAATCTGAGTGTACTTACTGTCATAACACACCTCCGAAGCAGGCAGCCGAAAGTCGAGCTCTCGGGTGAGCCCATCTTAAGAGTGCTTTGGGAAAGCTCCCGGTGCTTCTATACAGTTGCTGAAGTGTCTAGTGCTGGTTATCTCGCCGGCGGTGGTACGAAGATGGGGCGATCGGTCGGCTTGGTGCCGGCGGCTGGCTTGCTTCCGCTCTTGTCGTCAGGCGACGGAGTGAAGATGGGAATACCCGGTACGCCTGGTTTCGAGTCTCCGGTCGGAGCTGTCTTGATTGGCGGCGGGGTGAAGGTTGGAGGCTGTAGTTTCTCCCCTTTCGGATGGACCGGAGGCGGTATGAACAGTGGCGGCTCCAGCTTTTCGTTGCTAGGTGGTTTGGGCGGCATGAAGGTTGGCGGAGGCAAGAACGTAATCGGAGTTGAGGGACTTGCGGTTTCCTTGCTTGGTGTGAATTGGACTTGCGGATAAGCTGCATACAGCCGGGCGATCGTCGCTCGGTCTCGCTTGGATGGCAGCCCGTTTTGCTGTGAGTTATTGCGAAAGTACATAACGTCATTGATGACTTTGGAGTGTCCCAATCCGAGAGCATGACCAACTTCGTGCACGCAGGTTGATGCAACTTCTCCCAATTCCATTCCATCTTTAGGATTGAATGGGTCTACCGTGCGAATTTGAATTGTTGCGTCCGCGATTTGACCGTATGTGTCTGACTCGAATTGAGTGAGTCCAACCGGTTGAGCGTTTGGATGTGATGAAGTCGCATCGAGCGGATGGTTCGTCCATTCTACGCGGATGTCTGCTTTCGCTTTGTCCCTGGTCAGGGTGTAACTGAGCTTTCTTCCGGAAGCTTCGCACCAGGCGTCGAGCGATCGAGGGATGCAAGCCGGAAAGCTTGAAAGATAGCCGGGAACACCTTTCCCGGACTCGATAAATACTTTAAGCGGTAGTTTCTTTCGCGGCCACTTCTGTCCACCTTCCAGGTCGAGATAATCAGGAAGCTTGTTGACCGGATCGTTGAATTGAGCTTTGTCGTCTTCGATTCCTTTTATGCGGGAGCTTGCGTCGGCTCGTTGCTGGGGAGCGGATTCCATGGCGATGTAGCGCTTTATCCATTGAATCGCCTCATCGAATCTGGTTAAGTCTTCATAGGCTATACCAATGTTGTAGATCGTTTCTTTCTGGTCTGGCTCCAATTGCAAGGCTCTCTTGCCTTCTTCAATGGCTGCTTGCGGATTACCGGTATGGCGTAATACGAACGAAAGGTTGGCATGGATGCTTGCTGAATAGGGTGTGGGATCGAGCGCAGCTGCGCGGTCCAGAAAGCGGCGTGCATCCTGGTTGTGTCCTGACTGCAGGCACTTGATGCCAGCTGTCAGGCTGTTATATGCAGCGGTTTCTCGAATGAACTTTTGAGTGCTTGAATCCGCGCCACTTTGGCTGGAAGCTCTGGCATACTGCTTAAGGTAGGAAAGTGCCTGACTGTACTTGTCCAGATCAAAGTAAATTTGAGCCATACAATAGAGAGCATCCGAGTAATTCGGGTTGAACCGGAGTGACGTCTCTGCTTCTGCAATTGCCTGGTTATAGTTCTTCAGCGCCTTGTAACACCTGGCGAGTTGCAGGTGAACGTAGGATGAATACGATGTTCGGTCGTTTTGAGCCGCCTTAAGCAGAACATCTCGAGCTTGTGCGAATGCGCCTGAGTTCAGGAGTGAATCCGCTTGATTGCAGAGTCTGAAGGTATTTGTTTCTACTTCGAAGCTTTTGAATAGCCTGGCAGCTTGTCCGAATGGACCTCCCTGGCAAGCTGCCGGCAAGCCCAATCCTAGAAAGCTCGTATAGGCAAGGATTGCGGCGATCGGAAGAAGGCTTCGATGCAATCTGCCTGTGCGCGTAACTCGGTGGGCGGCTGCCAGAGCCGCCCCTACAAATGTTTTCACACAATTGGACTGAGTTGCTCTTGCCGGCATTCGATTACTGTACTTGGGCAATCTTGCGAACCAGAAACGATATTCCACTCGTTTAAGATCTCTAACTTCTTCTATGCTTACTTGCCTGATTGGTTGGTTGCTAAGTCGGCAAATTAGCAGCTGCTTTGTACTTAGATAGATACGAGCAGAGGGGGACTAGAAATTATTCCCGTGGGGAACAATCTCAGGAAGCTGGATGGACTTCGATGCATTCCAGGTAAATGTTTAGGAGCAAGTGCTTGAGATGACGCAGAAACCGCTCGCCCAGAAAGACAACAGCATTGTCCGAGCCTTCATTGATCTCTTGGTAGTTGGTCTCTTAATGATCGGTTCGGGATTTGGCGGCTACTACTGGGGGGTGCATCAAAAAATGGCCCCGGTGCTAACTGTTCCGCCTGGAACTCCTGGTGCACTCCCTCCACCAATTGGCGCTGCCGATCCGTCTCCTGCCAGGCACACACCAACTACAACTGCTGTTGTCACCAAACAAAAGACTGAAGATCCACCGGTTGCTTCTGCAAGCGAAAGCGGGTCAAAGAAGGAGAAGAAGGGCAAGACTAAGTATTGGATTTCCTCTTCGGGGTCCGATTATGTCGGCTACAACATTACTGTTCGAGTCAATGGTGAGGCGGTAGACAGCTTCTTCGGTCCAGGCAAGAACGTTGATATCTCTCGCTTCGTTAAACAAGGCGATAACACGGTCTCCTTCGATGCGAAGGCGCTTGGCGAGCAATACAACAAGCACACCGGTGATGCGGCGGCTATCTTGACTGTGCAGATTGTAAAAGGACCTCATGTGCAGGACGAGTACAAGCCATCCGATGTACTTGTGACTTACAAACGAACCGCCGTAGAGAATCAGGATTTCAACGATTCAATGCAATTCACCGGTGATTGACTGTGAAAGCCGAGGGGATTTTTATTTCTACGCTTTTAGTAGTCGATACCTTTTTGGTGTCCTTTTACTTCGGATTCAACAGTCGTCACGTATTGGTCGTCGATCCTTCATTGCCGTCGGTGCTCAAGGCCCATACCGAGCAGATTCCAAACGAGAATGGCGCGTCAAAAAGGGGCGTTCCGGCAGGAAGGGCGGCAGAAAAGCCGGCGGCTAAACCAATCAGTGCGATTGGTAAATCACATCATAAAACAGGCGAAAGTAAAGCGATTTCCGAGAAGACCGATAAAACCAAGAGCAGTCGAAAGAGCAAAGTCGATGGCCGAGTATCTTCACCAATAGATAGCCGCTGAAGTTCTATCGGAATCGTACAAATAACGCTTAGTGGCGCCAAAATCTGAACTGCTGAACATCGTGTCAATAGATCTTGGTTGACAGATACACTGTTTGTGTTTAAGATAGTAAACGTAAGGATAACGATTAAAGGTTGAGGGTAAAAGCGTTGATAGAACGCATGCGATTCGTAGTCGCTAACCAACCAGGCAGCAACCGGAACGGGCCCGGCGGATAGGCGTTCGGTACATATCGTCAATTTGCTGGGCACTGCTGCTGGTGTCATAGCCGGGTGCAACCGGTTACTCGCTTGACCGTCCCTGTCGTGGGCGGTGGAGGTGTGAAATGCGTGTGTTGGATCAATTAACGGCAGACAGGCTCTTGGCGGTAGCCTCACCGGAGTCACTGTTCACTTGCTCGCTCCATGAGGCTAAGGCGGAGTACCGTCAGTTGGTTCGAATCTGGCATCCGGATTCCAATCATCAATCTATTGCTCCGAAAGTGTTCTCGCATATTGTTGATCTCTACGATCGAGCAAGGCGAAAGCTGCTTGATGGCAGTTGGAAAGAGCCTGCTGAGAAGATTGAGCAAGAGCTGCCTGGACTCAAGAGATTTCGTTGTGTCGATGGTTCCATCAAATCGATCGTCTTCGAAAGGTCCAGGGTGTTCGAACTTGGTCGCAGCTACATCAGCGATCACTACGTAGTCTATGAAGTTTTAAGCGAGTACCAAGATCTATTCAGGGTCGGTCGTTTGCGTACTCAAAATTTGCGATTTCTAGACGGGCAAATGGCGGTCGAAATGGCTTCCTCCCTTCCTCAAATCGTCGATGTATTCAAGACCGCTGATTCCAGTGTGCTAGTCGTTAGAAAAACACCCGATCAGCTTTTACTGGCGGATGTGCTTGTACATTGTCGAGGACGAATTGTGCCGATCGAGCATGTCGGCTGGATTTTGAATGTTCTGTACAATTTAAGTTGCTATTTTGAATGGTTAGGAATTGCGCACAATGCAATCTCGGTGGATACTGTTTTTGTCTCGCCGCTCAGGCACTCGGGAATGCTGCTGGGAGGCTGGTGGTATGCGGCTCCGATTGGCGCCGAGCTGGTGGCGCTCAACGACCAGTCCTTGGCGGTGATTCCGGAAGACATCGTCCGGGCAAGGCGGGCAGATGGGCGCGCAGATCTTGAATCAATCAAAGCAGTCGGACGCGAGTTGTTGGGCGATCTCGCCGGCGCCAGCTTGTTGCTGGACGAAAGTCTGCCTAGAGTCTTAGCGGAGTGGTTGTACTTGCCGTCAAGCGGCAGCGCTACTCGAGATTATGCCGATTGGAAATATGAAGTTCTCGAGTCGGCTTTCGGTCAACCTAGTTTTGTCAACTGGAATTTGGACAGAAAAGCTCTATACAAGGAGGGTTAATCATGGGTACTTCGAGATGGAGCCCGGCAGACTGGGCCGCTTATGTCGCCTCGACAGGAAGCAAGTCTGCAGCAGAGCTGTTTCGCGGCTCGTCCATTCACAAAGATCTCAATCCCAAGCAGATCAAAGTTCGAGAGTCTTGTGATTCGGATTTCAATCCGCTTTCAACGCCGATAATCGTGGCGGTCGATGAAACCGGCTCGATGGGAATGCTGGCTGATACATTGATCCGGCATGGATTGGGAATTCTGATTGAAGAGATCTACGATCGCAAACCGGTCACGGATCCTCATCTCATGTGTATGGCCTTCGGCGACGCTTGGTTTGACACGGCGCCTCTGCAGGTAACTCAATTCGAGACCGATATTAGGCTGGTCGATCAGCTGAGCAAGTTCTACATCGAGGGCAATGGTGGAGGAAACTCCTTTGAGAGTTACAACCTGCCCTGGTATTTCGCTGCGACCCGTACCAGATGCGATGCGATGTTGAAGCGCAACAAGAAGGGTTACCTGTTTACAGTCGGTGACGAGCCACCACCACCAATGCTCTTGGCCAGGCATGTGCAGAAGTTTCTCGGTGGTGGCTTGCAAGAGGATATTTCAACTGCTGATCTCCTGGCGATGACGACTAAGTCGTGGGAAGTCTTTCACATAATGATCGAGGAAGGCTGCCACTACCGGTCCTTTCCGAAGCAAACCTCGGAGGCCTGGAGAAAGTTATTAGGACAACGGGCGATGTTGTTGAGCGATCACACCAAACTGGCGGAATTGATAGTTTCGACAGTTGAGGTCAATCAGGGCGCTGACGTAGCTCGTGTCGCCAGCAGTTGGTCCGGCGACACCGCGCTGGTGGTTAGGAAATCGTTGAAGGCCATGTCGCCAGTAGTTGTTGCCGGTGGCAGAGGTGTAACTCGTCTCTAGCGGACAAGAACTGCCGACTACTTAGTTTTAGTTCGTTGGTTGGAGAGTCGCGAAAGTATCAATTTGGAGGTGAGCGATCATGAGAACTGGCGCAGTCATCATCGGTGCCAATTACGGTGACGAGGGTAAGGGCCTGATGACGGATTATCTCGCCAGCAACAATCCAACGGATTCTCTGGTGGTCAGATTCAATGGCGGCGCTCAAGCCGGGCATACGGTTGTGCTTCCGGATGGGCGTCGCCATATTTTTAGCCATATCGGTTCGGGAGCGTTTGCCGGCTGTCCCACCTTCTTGAGCCGGTTCTTTATCGTCAATCCGCTCTTGTTTATGCGCGAATACAAGCAACTCCGCGCTCTGGGACTTGTTCCGGTGTTGACGGTAGACGCCGAAGCGTTTGTCACCACTCCCTATGATATGTTCATCAATCAACTTGTGGAAAGCAGGCGAGGCAAAGGACGACACGGCAGTTGCGGTGCCGGAATCAATGAGACAGTCGTGCGTTGTCTGCGTTCCGATTCGATAAGTACAGTGACCGGAGATACGACGAACGCGAGTCAATTTCTAGTCCGACTGAGTGAGATTGAGCGAAATTGGTTCCCGGCGCGCTTGCGAGAGCACGGCATCGATCCCGAATCGCTCGAAGTTCGATCTTTCTTGGAAAGTTCTGGACAGATTCGCGCGGCTTTCATGCGCGATGTCGATGATTTCTTGGCGGTCTCGACAGTCTCCTGCCGCTATCCGGAAGCCGAGCGCGTCATCTTCGAGGGTGCGCAGGGATTGATGCTTGACCAGGGTCGTATCGATCTATGGCCTCATTTGACGCGCTCCAGCACCGGTCTAGCCAATGTAGTCTATCTTGCTCCGCGCTTCGGACTGGATGCTCTGAGAGTAACCTATGTCAGCCGAACATATATCACCAGGCATGGTGCTGGCCCGCTACCGGGCGAAAATGATTGGTCCTTTGCAGATGGAACCAATGTGCGCAACGAATTCCAAGGAAAACTGCGTTTTGCGCCATTGGATTGGCATATGATGCGGCGGTCAATCGCTTTAGATCTGGCGCAGGCAAGATTTTCGTTTCCCGGAATCGACGCGACGCTCGCGCTGACCTGCGCGGATCAGCTGGATGTCCCCAGTGTGGTGCGGGTTGGTATTCCGCTCAGTCATGTAAGCTACGGACCGACCAGATTGGACGTGAAAACAATCTGCCGTGTATGAGATCGATCTACTTGCTAAATCGAGCGCTGACTGGCTCAACCATTGTCTTCTGCGAGTCTCCCGGTAGTTGAGGATGACTGACGAAAGGACACAACGACTACATTGCCAACAACTCTTCCCGGAGCTGTTCCATTGGAGTTGTCAGAGATTTTTCGAAGATCTCGTAGCGTAATCGACCCATTCCCAGAAGATCGATCCGAAATACGTCCCAATCAGAATTTCCAATATCGCCAAATTTTAGAGTGGCACCAACAGCAGTGCTAGCCCGTTGCGCTATCTTTTCGGTCGAAGTCGCATTGTAGACGTTTTTTAGAAGCTCTTGCGAATTAGGTCCCTCACATATCTTGTCGATGATTGCAAAGCAGCCGGCGAAAAATTCGTCCAGCCATCGGGCAGTGTCTGTTTTGACCTGATTTTGCTCGAGGTCAGTCATGTAAATGTGCGCGCAGGCAAGCTGCTTTATGGCAGTGTTGGCAGCCTCGGGAGCAAGCTTGACTCTGGCGCTTTGCTGGACGGTAGCACCAAATTCGCCGGACCGACAGCGATGGAAGTGGCGAAACAGGTACTCCCGGCTCAGAAATCTAATTGCATGTGCGAAGTAAATCGCGCGCCACTGGAATGCATCAGAGCCTTCGGGCTGGGAGTCGCGAGTGTCGAACACTGGCGGAGCCTGAATTTCCAACGGTTTGGCAAATAAGTCTTCGGCCGTTCCGAAGACCGAACTTATGCCACTGGAGGTGCCGCTCTTAAGATTCTGGAGATATAGCTTGTATCCCTTCGCTCCGGCGTCGAAGACAAAGAGATGATCAGGCGACGAGTTCTTCGGATTGTTGTGTTCTTCCTCGACCATCGACTGGCTTCTACCGTGGCGATTCAACAATGTATAATCCAGTATATACCCGGCACAAGCGATCTCCGTGACCCGAACTTGCCATACTTGCGGCCCAGTTTTGACCGGGATCAGGGCTAGTATGGACTGTAGCAGGTACGTACCGAGTCCAGTCGCCCTTCAGGTTAGTATGGTTCGGCGACATTAACTAGGAGGATGGTCATTATGGTGGATAGTTACAACGCAGCTTTGCAATTCCGTGACAGCCTGGCAAAGGACCCGGACAAATCGGCTGGTCATGTCGAACAGAAGGCCGCTTACTTGTTGCTTGAAAGCGGTTTCAACGACGCTCAAAAACGCGATTTTTACCAAAGCCTTGCGAAGGTAGACTCTCAATTCAAAGTCCAGTATGGTTTTGGCGAGATGAAGGTTTCGTATACCGGACCCGACGGCAAGACCGCCAATTTTGGACAGGAGACCGAAGACAAGCTCGCAGATTTGAAGCAAGAGAAGGAAAACCAGCGACAGAGGGGCGAAGCCGCCAGAGAGCATGTATTGAAGTCGGAGCAAAAGGGTGGTTTGCTCGATCAGATTGGCAAAGGCTTGAACACTCTAAATCCGCTTGGCACTTGGGACAATAGCGAGTACGAAAATCCCTTTGGAGAGGGCGGCAAAAGGTAAAGGACGGTTCTCTGGAGTCGTCTCGTGAGTCGCGTTCCGGCTGGCACCGCGGGGGCTGTGTCAATCCTGCTCGGTACTGTAATCTACAAGGGTTGACCTTCCAAATATCAGTTCAAGCTGGCAAGCACGATTGTCTGGGCGTCGCGAGGAAGAGTCTCCAGTTCGATTTTGGCGACAGCTAGTACCTGCGTCAGATCCGGCAGTCCGGAAAGGTCGATTATCCGCGGTCCGGCCAGCAAAATGATGGAAGGAATGATGCGACCGGCATCGCCGTATTCCGAATAGTCTTCGACTAGAAAGGCGATCGTCTTTTCGACCGAGCCTGCCGTAGTCGGCCGGGCGTCGCCGTGTTTCATCTGTAGCCTGATTACTCCGGTTTCATCGAGAATTCTCAAAGACCGGTGACGAGATTTCAACAGACCGCCCAGATGCGAAGCGATTGTTGCTGCCTCGAACACTTGAAAGTGCTCGGTTTCGCAGGTGAATTTGACGGTGCCGGTCTCTACTCGCATTGATTCTGATACGAGCTGCCTGCGTTGCTCCGGCGATAGCCTTTCTTTCAAGTCGGCTGGATTAGTCAGGCGTGTGGCACCGCAGGCGGTGGCGCGTACGATATTGGTTTTGCTGTCGACCTCGACTTGTATCTCGATCGTTGCCGGATCAGCACCCATCCTCTGCACTGCTGCATGTGCTTCCTGTCTGACTCGCAAGATCGCCTCGCTGTCCGGATTGATTATCTGGCGTTCGACCGTCTCTCTGAGCAGCGCGAGCGCCACTCCGATCGCCGAAATGACGTCGGCATTGTTGGCTAGAGAATGTTTCATCTGGTGGTGCTGGGCCAGAAATGGCACCAACGCTGCCGCGCCGCCGCCTCCGCCCACTAAGGTGGTAAGCTCGGGGTCCAGTTTGTAGTCCTTCATCAGATCTCTTACTACCGGCCAGCACTTGCCGGTGGATACGGTAAGGACTTCAGCGGCAGTCTGTTCGGCTGACTTCCCCTGGCAGATAGCCTTGAAGCCGGTTGCTATCGACTCGGCATCTCCTTGCGCGCAGTCGCCGTCCGGTACAAGTTTTAAGAGATTGGCCGCGCAAGTCGGTGTCAAACAAACCGAAGGCGCGGATGCACCGTCTGATAGCGCCAGGTAATCTGATGGATCTCCTGGTTTGGGCTGAATTGTGTGCACTTGGGGGTTAGCCAGCGGAGCTGAAAAGGAGACATAACTCATCCCGGCGATATGAGCGCTGCGCGGGCCCACGTCGACCAGGCTCTGATCGCGCATCCGTAGCATCGAACCGCCGGCGATACCGACTGTACGCACATCGAGAGTGCGCAAATAGACCTTATGCCCGCCAATCTCGGCTGACTTTACCAATGCCTTTCCGTTGCGAATTGCCGAGATGTCGGTCGAGGTGCCGCCGATTTCCAAGAATATGCCGTCTGATATGCGCAGATACATCATCGCTGCCGCTACTCCGGCCGCCGGCCCCGACAAGATGGTCAGAATCGGACGTTTCCTCATTGAGTCGATGTCCATAACTCCGCCGTCCGAGCGCATAATCATCACCGGCGCCTTGATGCCTGCTTCTCTGACGCTTCGCTCCGTCATATCGGCACTTTCGATCATCTTTGGAAGCATCGAAGCGTTAATGACTGCGGTTCGAGTGCGAATCTTCAAGCCGTACAGCTGGCTGACCTGCGAGCCTGCGGTGGCATAAAGGCCCATCTCTTGGGCGATTGCCAGCGCTCTCAGCTCGTTGTCCGGCTCGTCGACGCTGAACGCTTCGCTGATAGCGATAGCTGAGGCTCCGTCTTTCAAAAGCCCGTCAATCGCCTTCTTTATTTCGTCGTCGGTTAGCGGCTTGGAAGTATTGAGGAAGCGATGGTACGTGGTGAGGAATTTGCCGGGCGCCAGCTCAATCTTACCGACATTGGTTGACATGTTGCTAAGCCAGGCTCCGCTTCCATTACCCATGCCGATTACACCGACTGAAGCGACATCTCCTTCGAGCAAGGCGTTGGTAGCTTGAGTCGTACTGTGAGCGATGAAACCGACGTCATCGGGAGAGATTTGAGCAGTTGAAAGCAGCCGTTGGAGCGAGTTTACGATGCCGAGCGCCACCCCTTCCTTAGCGCTGTGAGTAGTCGGCACCTTCGCTTTGCCGACCAGTGATAGGGTTTCACCATCGACGGCGACGGCATGAGTAAAGGTGCCGCCTACGTCTATCCCAATCCGGATCTGCTTCACCATGGAACAGCACCCAGTGATACGGCCAGGCACAATCCGGTAACCACGCCAACCCAAACATAGGGTATCGTTCTAACCAGAATTGTTTTCGTATCGATGCCGAGATAGGTGGCTACCCAAATGTTTTGCGTATTGGTCGGGTCGCAGACTGTTTGAATCTGGCCGACCGACATGAGCATGGCATAAATCGCCGGCGGGCTCAGGCTGGTTGCCTTCTTGATCAGTGTCGCCAGCCCGCTGCCCATGCCCCAGATATTGAGAGGTCCGCGATAAAGAGAGAGCGGAGCCGCCAACGTAAAAAATATTATGTAAGGCAGAGCATGAGTGGGGATGACCGTAAGCAACAGCGGTGCCATCGCTTGTTTAATTTGATCTGCCGTCACCGCGACATAAAGCATGCCGATGCCCATCATGACTATAACTGCGGGTACCACATTAGTTGCCCCCTCGATGATGCAGCGAGTAAAGGAGTTGATGGAATTGCGTTGCCAGGTAATCAATGTCCCGAACATAAGACCGGCCAGGAAGGCCGGAATGATGTCCCAGTGAAAAATTAGGACATATGCCAGCGGCAAAAATGGCGTTAGCAACGCAAGTCCGGGCAAAGAGGTACAGTTTTGCTTGTGTCGAACAAAAGCATAGAGCAATAATCCCGCAAAAAGCGCTCCGCTGGCCCAGATAGAGGAGAGGTCGGCTTTCGGAGTTGTCGCTCCAGCCGCCGAGCCAGCTGTGCTGTATATCAAAAAATATATCCCCGCCATTAACGCCAGTGCTCCGGCTATGTACGGAAGATTCGACAACTTCTTCAGCTCGAATCCCAGGAAGACCAAAACAAGCGCGCTCATGATGCCAGCGAATGGAATGATGAAGTTGACTATTGCTGCTTGGGAAACACCGAGCAAGTCCATGTAGACTTGCCAATTCGAAAGTGTGAACATCCCGCCGATTCCGATCCCGAACAAAAGCAGGCTGCCGGCGGTAACGCTGTTGAGCCCAATCGACAGCATCACCGGCAGTACTATCGTTCCCACCATAATGACGGCACCCAGTCCGCCCAAAGTCGAAAAGAGAAGTCCTGTGACTGCCGTAAGTAAGATGCTCAAGATGAACGGATTGTCGCCGCCGAATTCGGCAACCCAGCGTACAACCGCTTTTGCAATGCCCTGCTTATTCATCAGTTCAGCCAGCATCGCGCCGATCATGGTGGTTGTGTAGGCGACATTCAGTTGCACTACGCCTTTGCCAATGACTTTTGAAAGAATATCCTCGGGCGGTATTCCGCCAATCACTGCAATGAGTATTGCCATCAAAGGCAGTGCTAGCAAAGTCGAGAGCTTGCGCGCATACATCAGCCCCGCCATGGCGAGGAAGACAAGGAGGCATGCTATTCCTACAAACATCGGCTGCCAGTCCATGATCCCGAGTTCATCCAGGCTCAAGTATAATAACTTTTCCCCTACCTATACAGCCTTGACGAGTGACATTATGAGCTTAACCATGACGGATGTAATCTGGCAGCCGACCGGTGAATACCTGAACTGCCGTGTGACCGATTTCATGAAGAAGAACGGTATTAAGGACTGGCAAGAGCTGGTGGCCAAGTCGACCGGCGATATCGAATGGTTTTGGCAGGCAGCGCTGGATTACATGGGGTTTGTCTGGGATAGACCGTACGACAAACTGGTCGATCAGTCCAAAGGCTTTGAGTGGACAAACTGGTTTTTGGGCGGGCAGCTGAACATTTTCAAGAACTGCCTCGATTGGCAGCTTGCAACCGGTCGTGCTGTTGGCAACCGCACTAGTGTCGGTCGAGATCACCTGGCAATCATCTGGGAAGGAGATGACGGTTCGAGCCGAAGGCTTACTTATGGTGAGCTGCATGAGCTTTCGTCGCGTGTAGCTGCGCTTTTGGTCAAGCTGGGTATCGGCGCTGGTGATTCGGTCGGCATTTATATGCCGATGGTGCCGGAAGTGGTCGCTGTCCTGTTCGGATGCTTGAAGGTAGGCGCCGTTGCCGTTCCGATTTTTAGCGGCTTTGGTGATGCGCCCTTGGTTGCTCGCCTGTCCGACGCTGAGACAAAGGTGCTGTTTACCGCCGACGTCGGATTTCGCAGCGGTAAGGAGATTGCCATAAAGCCTAACGCGGACAAGGCTGCCGAGTCATTGCCTCAGCTGGAGCACATCGTGGTGCTCAAACGCTCTAATCGTCAAACGAATTGGGTCGAAGGTCGAGATCTCGACTGGCAAGAAGCGATTGAGTCCGTGACCGAAATTCCGGAGACTGCCGTGCTGGAAGCCGAGCATCCGTCTATGTATCTCTATACATCCGGGACGACTGGTAAGCCGAAAGGGACGGTGCACACGCACGGCGGCGCTTTGGCTCAAATTGCCAAGGAGCTTGGATTTGCTTTTGATGTCAGGAGTGATGATGTTTTCTTCTGGGTGACTGACATCGGTTGGATGATGGGCCCCTGGGAGATGATCGGCGTTACATTCTGGGGCGGCACAATGGTTGTCTTCGAGGGGGCGCCGAGCTATCCGCAGCCGAATCGAATTTGGGAGATAGTCGAGCGGTACAAGGTGAACACGCTCGGTATCAGTCCAACTGTCGTCCGGGTGCTGAGACCATTAGGCGATGAGTGGACGGACAAGAACAGTCTCTCCAGTTTGCGCTTGCTGGGTTCGACCGGCGAACCCTGGGACCCTGACAGTTACATGTGGTTTTTCAACAAAGTCGGACAGAGACGCTGCCCGGTCATCAATATCTCCGGTGGCACGGAGATTGTCGGTTGCTTGTTGCAGCCACTGCCGGTGATGCCACTTAAGCCGTGCAGTCTGGGTGCGCCTGGACTCGGGATGGATGTGGATGTCTTTGATGAAGAGGGCAAACCGCTCCGAGATGCGATCGGCCATCTGGTTTGCAAGAAACCTGGACCGTCCATGACCAAGGGATTCCTGAAAGATCCCGACCGCTATTTAGACACATACTTCAGTCGCTTTCCTAATGTCTGGTATCACGGTGACTGGGCGAAAGTTGACAAGGACGGCAATTGGTTTCTCTTTGGTCGGTCAGACGACACCATCAAGGTAGCCGGCAAAAGAGTCGGGCCGGGTGAGGTAGAGGCGATTTTGATCGAACACCCGGCAGTCGCCGAGTCTGCAGTAATCGGCGTGCCGCACGAAGTCAAAGGCGAGACGATCGTCTGCTTCGTGGTGCCGGTGCCGGTAGCCCAGCCATCCGCTGAGCTGTCGGCAGAGCTGCTCGACAAAGTGGCTAAGAGTCTGGGTGGACCGTTGCGCCCTGATAAGGTGTACTTTGTGAAGGCTTTACCGAAAACGCGCTCCGGAAAGATTCTCCGGAGCAGCATTCGCAAGAAGTATCTGGGCGAGCCATTAGGAGATCTCTCCAGTGTGGAGAATCCGGATGCCTTTGAGTCTATTCAATCTATCTGATTGAGCCGGGAAGGTGGAATCCCAAGATTCTTACTTGCAATGCTCTCGCTTGGCAAGTTTGATGCCGCTTTCACTTTCGGCCTTGTCGATGGCTGCCGGCTCGACGAGCGTTCCTTGCCTTTCGTAGCACTTCCAAATTTCCGACCATTTTACGATTGCAAAACTGACCGACGAGTATTTCCTTGCCAGGCGAGTAATGACGGCGTTGCCGGCCGGCAGCATTTCCAGCTTGTCTAGCTGCGAGCAGGTGCGGCAGTAAGCTTCTTTATCATCGTTTTCTTCGCGCAACTTTACTATTTCGCCGATATCCAATCGGCGATCGCAATTGTGGCAACGAGACGGACTGCTGAGCGCATAGACTACTTTGTCCTTCTCGGCCTTGCGTTCACTCATCATGCAACTCCGTTTGCTTAGAACAGAGCCTCGACAAACAGCTCCGGTTCGAAGTCTCTGAGATCATCGATCTTCTCGCCCAGTCCGATCAGCTTGACCGGAATCTTCAAGTCTCGCGCAATACTGAACACTATGCCACCTTTGGCGGTGCCATCCAGTTTCGTCAAGATTACGCCGGTCAACGGACAAATCTCGGTGAAAACCTTCGCTTGCTGCATGCCGTTCTGTCCGGTCGATGCATCGATTACCAGCAATGATTCCAGTTCATGACTGGCGGCATGTTTGTCCAGAACGGACCGTATTTTTTTCAATTCGGCCATCAAATTGGATTTATTGTGCAAACGTCCGGCCGTATCGATCACCAGGACATCATAGCTGCCGTCCTTTGCCTTTTGCACCGCTTGAAACACGACGGCGCCCGGGTCGGACCCGTCCGGCAAACGCACTATATCCACACCGGCTCGCTCGGCCCAAATTTCCAATTGAGATTCCGCTGCGGCGCGAAAAGTGTCGCCTGCTGCCATTAGAACGCGCTTGCCTTCGCTTTTGAGGCGCCAGCAAAGTTTGCCGATGCTGGTAGTCTTGCCGGTTCCATTCACTCCTACCACCAGGATGATGTTGAGCTGACCTTCTTTGTATTTGAGTGCTGGAGCCGGCGCAGCCGAAAGGATAGCTCTGAATTCGGTTTTGAGAAATGCTTCTACGTCGTGTGAATTCCAACCCTTGGATTTTGCGTCTCGACGCAAATCCTTTACGAGCAACTCTGCCGTTGATAAGCCAAGATCGGCTTTAATTAGCTTCTCTTCCAGCTCTTCGAGGTAGTCTTCGTCTATTTCACGGGGCGGCGGTAGAGGCGCTACCGGTATCACCGATTCTTGAAGGGCGACTGCTCCGGAAGATTCTTGCGGGTTTCTTGGCAGATCGGCGTATGGCTCGACAGGAGGTGTCTCGGTGTGGTCGACGATTGAATCGACGACCGCCTCCTTTGTTCGAGAAAGCGCTGATTTCAACTTGGATAGTGTGCTACCCCACCAGCCTGGACGTTGTGATTGTTCGTTGTCTGCCATCGCTTGCTTACTTCGGTTGAATTTCGGGCATTGGTTGTGTTGCTTCCAAATTGGTCAGGACACCGGAGCGCCTGAAACTCGAAGCAACCTCTGCCAGATCGCCCAAAATGCCGTTGATGAATTTGGCGGCTCGCTCGTCAGCGAATCGATGAGACAGAGCGACCGCTTCACTAATGCAGACGTTGACCGGGATGTCCGGCATGTAGAATGCTTCGGCACAAGCCAGTCGCACGATGTCGCGATCGATGCTGACCATGCGCTCGATCTTCCATTTCGCTCGCGCTTGCTTGATAAACTCATCAATCTGCTCGCGATTATCGAAGTAAGTTTCCACCAACCGGTAGAGAAACTCTTTGACTTCGCTGGGGTTCGAATGCTCGATGTGATGTTCAGCAGTCGTCTTGCATTTCTTGCAGGTGGTATTGACAGTCGTCTGGCCGACTTGAACCAGAGTTTCAGGGATATCTAGCGCTTCTGAGACGAAGTAGAGCGTGCGCTCGATCAAGTCTAACTGTTGCCGCAACTGTCCGGTGGTGACTGGGACAGCAACCAGCTCGTCAATGTTTTCAGAATTTAGCGGATGTTCTGATTCGATTTCGGCTAGCGATTCCGAAGCCTTGAGCAAAAGGGCGTTGGCATCCAATAAATTCTGCTTGGCATAATCGCAAAGCATCGCCACGGCTTTCACAACCAGGGAAGAGATCTCCCCTTTCTCTAGCTTCTGTCTGTCTTTCGGCAGTTGCGGGAAGACTATAACCGCTAGCTCTCTGGCTATGCTTCTAGCTGTCATGTATTTGTCTTAGAATCTCGTGATCTGTAGAAAACAACGACTTCCCATGTTAGCATGCCGCCGTCCGTTGCCTCTCGCTCGGATTGCGGGTCGACCTTGCCGCTTTCGAAGCAGGCGCTCGAGCGTTTGTCCGTTTGGCGCTGGTCCGCGCGGCTGCTTTCAATTGTGAACAATCGACCTTCTCTGGCTCGTTTGGCGGCTGCGCGGTTATACTTTTGGTCGAGGGAAAGACGATGCGGATAACAGGCGGGAGCGCACGCGGGCGAGTGATCGACGGACCGAGCGGTCTGGAAGCCAGACCGACCGCATCTAAGATTCGGCAGGCTTTCTTTAACATTCTGCGCAATATTGTCCCGCAGGCGCGATTCCTCGATCTTTTTGCCGGAACCGGCTTAATGGGAATAGAAGCGTTAAGCCGCGGAGCTGTTTCATTAATAGCTGTTGAGGAGAGCCGGAAACTGGCAAAGGGGATAGAGTCAGACCTTAGACGCCTGGGCTTCGAAGGGGAGGTGATCTGCGCCGATGTGCGTAAAGTCTTTCCGTTGCTGGCGGCCGGTGAGTTTGAAATTATTTACGCAGATCCTCCCTACAAAAGCCGCCTGACGCTCGCTGTCCTGCAAAGTGTCCAGAAGCACAATCTACTGGCGCCTGATGGTGTACTGGCGGTCGAGCATTCCCGGGCTGATGTTCTACCGGAAGAGCATGAGGAGTTGATCAGCTTTGACAGGCGCGAATACGGGCAGACGGCCGTAACCTTCTATCGCCGCCGTCCAGCTGATTAGCCTGCTCTTAGCTGGCTGCCGGTGTGACGGCAAAGCTTAATTGCTGCCGTCGGGCTTAAAGACGAACTGAAAGATGGCGTTTCCGACTGGAATTCGCAAAATAGCCTTTTGAAACTTGGTGGCGGCGAAGTTAAGCGTCCCGTTAGCAGATCCGCCCGGATTGCATCTTTCAATTTCATTCTTGAACCTTTTGAATCGGCTGGCTCGAAGCCGGCGCTTTTGGCGGTTGTTCGGGTGGAACAGGCATTCGTCCGGTGGTAGTGGATGGATACTTCAAGCGCTCGTGGTGTAGAGTTCGCCAGACTCGCGCGAAGGCTTTTTTGACGCGCTCGAGCTCGTCTTTACTCAGGCCGGATTCACTGAACTGTCCGTCGTCGTGTCGGGCCTTAAAGACGTTGCTCATGGTGGCTTCGACCTCGTCCTGGGTCGGATCGTTCATGCTATGCGTGACGGCCTCGGAGACATCGGCGAGCATTACGATCGCTGCCTCCCGGGACTGTGGTTTCGGACCGGGATAGCGATAGAAGCTGGCATCGACGTTTTCGGCGCCGTCCCTCAAGCAGGCTTTGTGATAAAAGTAAGCCATGAGTGTGGTGCCTTGATGCTGGGGAATGAAGTCCTGCACTGCCCGTGGTAGCCCGAATTTCTGGGCGAGCGCCAGTCCATCGGTGACATGAGCCAGGACCCGGTCGCGACTTTCCTCGGGCGGTATGGCGTCATGCGGGTTAGTGTCTCCGAGTTGATTCTCTATGAAATAACGCGGTCTGACCATCTTGCCGATATCGTGATAGAGCGAGCCGGCGCGCACCAGGTTAACGTCGGCGCCGACAGCTCTTGCTCCGGCTTCCGCCAGATTTGCCACGGCCAGGCTGTGTTGATATGTTCCCGGTGCGTTCTCTTCCAGTCTTCTCAAGAGCGGTTGGTCGGAAGCAGTCAGCTCGGTGACGCGAAAAGGCGTAACCATGCCGAAGATGTCTTCGAGGAATGGCAGGCTGCCGATCGCTACTATGCAAGAAGACAGCCCTCCCAACACCTGCAGCAATACTTGCTGCCCCAGTGCCGTCGCAGACGAGATGGAATGAGACAGGAGAGACGCGCAGAGGAATCCTCCCGCTTGCATCACTCCAATTAAGATGCCTCTGAACATCAAGTCGTGGCGCCGTTTGATGTTCGCTCCCAGCCCCATGCAGGAAGCGGTGGCAAGAGCGATCAGCTGATTGTTGTCGATCAGATTGTCAACTCGCAAGAACACCAGCAACAAGATGACAATGCCTGTGGCAACTCTCGGTCCGAAGAATATCGTGCAGATCAAAGCAGCGGCGGGCACCGGCACGAACTGCGGAAAGATTTGTCCGGCAAATGCCGCCACGCCGCAAGTTACTACTGAAACGGTAAACATCAGACCGCAAGCCGACGGTGAATACAGGTGTTTCGGCGAGTAGATGTTTAAGAACAGAGCGAAGCAGGTGCAGGCAGCTATTAGTGAAAAGGTCAGGCTGAGAATCAGCGACCAATTTGTGGCCCGATGAATGCCCAGTACGTTGATCAGATTTGCCGCCTGTGGAGAGATAATCGTGCCTTTGGCAACCAATACCTGCCCTTGCTTGATAGCTCGCGACACAGGCTGGACTGCTGCTGCTGCTGCGTCGGCTTTCCGTTTGGTGGCTGCGGCATCGACTATGACATTAGGCTCGAGGGTTGAAGCGACAACTTTTGCGCAAGTCCAGCGGATTTTGTCGCTCCAGCTGTCTGGCAAGAATTCAAGCACGGTGCGCTCCCAATCTGAGCGCGGTGTATCTGGAAAGAGCGGGCCGAGCTTGAGCAATCGCATAGTCGCTTGCTCGATTGTCGAGCCTCTGGCGGCCCAATCCCTGGGACTTACTGTCACGGCCAGATAGAGCAGATCGTGCTTGCCGGCGGCCTCTAAATTCTGGTAGAAAGCTCGTGCCGATCTTACTAAGCCAAGCGAATCGGAGATAGTTGTCTTCGAATCGTTGCCAGCGACCTTATGATTGTGGCTTGTTTCCGAAGACTTGAGTTTAGCTACTATGCTGGCTTCCAGCGCCGGACGGATCTGTTGCTGCTCGGCAACGAGCATGCTTGGTGGCGCCGCTGTTTGTGATTGTTCGCCGGTCTTTTGGTTGACGACGCACTCAATCCGCTCCCAGATACTGTCGGAGGAGGCAATCAGATAAACCTTTTCGTCGGCAGTCAGATTCAACCGTTCGGCAAACGGCAAACTTGCTCCGCTTTGCAGCGCGGTTACGGCACTGAGCTGTTTCAGGAGCTTTTGTCTGATCAGCGGGTCGATGCTCGCATCGCGTTTGAAGACCTGCAAAACCTGCTGGCGAGCAGTGTCTCGAGCGAGCTGAGTGGCCTGCTCGTCGGCGATCGCCAGCTGGGCGGGCGCAACGATATCGACCCCGGCAATATCGCCGGATTGCATCGGTCCGCCCAGAAACTGTGGGGCAGTGAGCGTCCACAAAAGGGCCCAGAATCCTGCGCTCGCTACCGCCAACCACCAGAAGAAAGCAGCTCCCGGATGTGGATGAACCGGTTTGACGTTTGCACTTGAGTCGGGCGCCATGAATGTTTGTCGAGTTCGTTTCGATTTAGAAAGTCTTAGTTGCTTGAGAAGCTGCGGCTGATAAATTTCCAGCGGCCCATTACCCTTTCATATTAGCGCTTTAATCGCCTGCGGCACCGGTCGAACTGGTAGCGCCCACCTAATCAGGGTCGACATTGAGCGCTGTCTTGACGATATATATCCGCTTGCCCTGCGATTCGTGATAGGTCCTCATGACGAGTTCGGCAAGCAGCCCCATCAAAATAAACTGCATGCCCAGCATGAGGAACATTGCAGTAAGTACGGGCAGCGGTGTCTGAATAAATGTCGTGGCGTAGAAGTACTTCAAGATCACCATCCAGACGAAACTCGCGAAAGCTCCCACGAATGACCACAACCCGGCTGCGCCAAAAACGTAGATTGGTTTGGTTGCGTACTCGGAGAGAAACTTTACGGTCATCAAATCAAGCACGACTTTAAAGGTGCGCGAGATTCCGTATTTTGACTTGCCAAATTGACGGGCATGGTGACTGACCGGGATCTCAGCAACCTTTGCTCCCATCCAGGTTGCGTAGATCGGTACGAACCGATGCATTTCGCCATACAATCGGACGTCCTTAATCACTTCGCGGCGATAAGCCTTCAATGAGCAGCCGTAATCGTGCAGCCGCACTCCGCTGATTACCGAGATAATCTTATTGGCGATCCAAGACGGGATCAGTCGGGTGAAAAGTTCGTCTTGGCGGTCCTTTCGCCAACCGCTGACGACATCGAAGCCTTCGGTCAACTTCGCTAGAAGCAGTCCGATGTCGGCTGGATCATTCTGCAGGTCGGCGTCCATTGGGATGATTACTTCGCCGCTGGCATAATCAATCCCGGCTGCAAGCCCGGCTGTCTGCCCGTAGTTGCGTGCAAACCGGATGACTTTGACGCTCGGGTTACCGGCGGCGATCGCCTCGAGATGACGGAAGGAGTCGTCCGATGAGCCGTCGTCTATAAAAATCAATTCGAAGGATTTGCCCAGCTTGACGAGCGATTCGGTCAGGCGCTCGTAAAGTCGGTCGATATTCTCTTCTTCGTTATAAACCGGAACCACTACCGACAGGTCCGGCTTGTTGTCTCTACCCGACAAGCTTCTACTCCCCTGCGCAGCGCTCAGGAATTGCCGCTCGGACGGTGGCGCATAGTAAGTCATCTTTCAATTATAAGCTCGGCCTGTTGGCAAGACCTTGACAAATTTTAATCGTCCAGTCCTAAAGTTTCTCGACTGACCGATGCTGATTTGTAAAGAACCTGCTGACCTTAGGTAATAATAGGACGATGACAATCATTCCGAGCCAGTCTGGCAATTCCAAAACTAGCGGTGAGACTGGCGGCGGGCGAGCTGAACGGAGGCCAGCCGCCGGCGGTCCAGGCAAAGTCCTTCGCTCCGAAGTCTTGTCGGCCCGAGAGTCTGCGTCCGATCAACGCGTGGACCTGTCTTTGAGACCGATTAATCTGGTCGACTATATCGGGCAGAGCCGGCTGAAATCGATGCTGGAGATGTCTATCTCTGCCGCCAAGTCTCGAGCGGAGGCGCTCGATCACGTGCTCTTTTACGGCCCGCCCGGGCTGGGCAAGACGACGCTGGCACACGTGATTGCCAATGAGATGGGCACGAAACTTCATTTGACGACCGGACCGAGCCTCGAGCGGCCGAGAGATATCGTCGGACTGGTACATCAGCTCGAAGAAGGCGACGTCCTCTTTATCGATGAGATTCATCGGCTGAGCCGGGTCGCTGAAGAGCTGCTTTATCCAGCGATCGAAGATTTCGTAATCGACCTGACCTCAGGCAAGGGGCATGCTACCCGTTCGATGCGCCTGCCGATTCCACGCTTCACTTTGATTGGTGCCACCACCAAGGCCGGCATGCTGTCCAATGCTTTGCGCGATCGTTTCGGCTTTGTCTGCCGGCTGGAGTTTTACAGTCTCGAAGAGCTCAGCAAGATAGTGCGCCGGACGGCGTCGATTTTGAGTGTCGAGATGACCGACACCGGTATCGAAGTAATCGCAATGCGCGGCCGCGGTACGCCGCGCATTGCCAACAGATTGGTCCGGTTGGTGAGAGACTTCGCGCAGTACAAGCAGCGCTCGCCGGTCGATGCGCAGCTGGCAGCAGAAGCGCTCGAGACCTATCAAGTCGATGCTTCCGGCTTGGATCCGACCGACAGGCGGCTGCTGGAGGTGTTGATTGACAATTATGGCGGCGGACCGGTGGGCATCGATACGCTCGCAGCTACCATCGGTGAGGACAGCGATACCGTCGAAGATGTTTATGAGCCGTTCTTGATTCAGCGCGGATTTATTCAAAGAACCCCGCGCGGACGAATGGCTACTCCGGCTGCATACCGGCATCTCCAACGGCAGGCGCCGCTTACGCAGCTGTCGCTCGAATCGCTTAAGGCGGAAGAGGATATGTAATCATGGAATCGTTGGTGACGAAGCCTCGTCTTGGCCCGGTCATTTTTAGTTTGCTCCTGACTCTGCTGATTCTGGCTGTCTCGCCGTTCTCGAACGCTTGTTTGGAGTCACCGTCCGCTTGTCGCGCCAGTGATACAACTGATGGTGGCAGGGACGACAGGGCCGGAGCGATAGTCGATGAAGAGTTCGTGGTCGGAAAGGTGCGTGCCGTCACGACCGCCTCCGTCGATCAGGAGTTGTTGCGTAAGACCGGTATGGTAAGCCGGCATCAAATGGCCGAAGTGGAAGTGCTCGAAGGGCGATTCCGCGGCTCGACGTTCATTACCCCCAACGAGATAACCGACAATCCTGCCTACAACGTAACAGTCAAGCCCGGACAGGAAGTGATTCTTTGTATTGTCACCACCAATGGTGGCAGCCCGGAGGTCAACATCTCTGACTATCGGCGGGAGCATGTCTTGCTCTGGTTGCTAGTCGCTTTCCTGGTCGCTTTCCTCGTTTTCGGTGGCAAGCAAGGGTTGAAAGCGCTCACCGGGCTGGTGGTGTGCATCGGGCTTATCTCCTTCGTGCTACTGCCGCTTAGTTTGAAAGGCGTCAATCCGCTTTTTACGGCAACCCTGATCTGTTTTGGCTCGACCGTCGCGACGATGCTTTTCTCGGCTGGCTTTTCTCGCAAAGCAATTGCTGGCATTGTCGGTACGGTCGGTGGCGTACTGGTAGCCGGAGTCTCGGCGCAAGTTGTGATTCAAGCCGGTCCGCTGATCGGTCTTGCCAGTGAAGAGGCGCAGATCTTGAGAAGCAGTATGATCGCCCAGCCGCTGTCGTTTTATAGCGGTCTGCTGGCCGCCGGAATGTTGATCGGCGCGCTCGGCGTAATTATGGATGTCGGCATCTCGATTGCATCGTCGGTCTGGGAAGTTAGCCGAACGGACCGGAATCTCTCTGTCAAGGCTCTTTATCAGTCCGGGATGAATGTCGGCCGGGATATTATGGGCACGATGACAACTACACTGGTGCTGGCATATACCGGCTCGGCTCTGCCGCTCTTGCTGTTGGCAGCCCAGATGCCTTCGACCAAACTGTTGAATTTGGACCTGGTCGCCACGGAGATTTGCGCAGCCTTGACTGGCAGTCTCGGCTTAGTGTGCACAATTCCCTTGACTGCATTCGTATCGGCCAGATTGATGGCAAGAAGACAGCGTCCCAAGCCGACCATCAATCAACCGATGGACGACGCCTCAAAGGAAGAAGGGTCGGGCGCCAGAAGCGAGCTTAGCCGGACGGGCAGTTCCGAGAAAGTCTGAGCCTTTATAATTTAGAAGTGCTCGACTGGAGTAGCATGATTTGAGAGTCCTTTATGGATGGCTGCTTTTTGGCGCCGGAATGATAAGCATTATGATGGGTGGTCCGATTCTGGCCCTTGCCCTCGGCACTGCCGCTTATCTGGCCGGCGAAGAGTACATAGCGATGGCTCGAGCCAAGGGCATTCATCCTTCGCCGCGCATCATCAGGGGCATGATCATCGCCTATTTCGTCATGGCCGCTCTGCCGGAGCTGCCAGGGCTGAACCTTCCGCCTGGTTTTTCAGAAGATCATTTCCCTTTGCTTCTAACGATCGGCGTTTGCATCTCGTTTATTCGCTTGCTATTTCGATCTGAGAACCCGCCAGCCACGATTGCTGATATCGCTACAACTGTGCTCGGGTTTATTTATGTCGGATGGATGCCAAGCTGTTTGGTTCTCTTGCGCAATCTCAAACCGCTGGGAAGTGAGCATATTGCCAATCCACTCTTGCAGCCCGGTTTGGCATACGTATGGGCGAGTCTTTTTATTGTCTGGGCTACGGACGTCTTTGCTTATTACGCAGGAAAGAAGTTCGGAAAGCACCTGCTCTATCCGCAGGTAAGTCCCAAGAAGACCGTCGAAGGCGCTCTGGTCGGATTCTTCTGTGCGATCGCCTGGACATTGCTTGTCTTTTATGTCTCAGATAACTTTCTCTTCCCCGGCCATCCGTTTCAGTCCAAGCTTTGGCAGGCACCATTGATGGCATCGCTCGGCAGCGTGGCCGCCCAGCTTGGCGACTTAAGCGAGTCGCTTTTGAAGCGGGATGCCGGCTTGAAGGATTCGGGTCAGCTGATTCCGGGCCATGGTGGATTCCTGGATCGCGGTGACAGTCTAATCTTCGCCAGTCCAATCTGTTATTACTGGGTGAAGTTGGTGATCCTGGGAATTTTCTAGTCCCCAGGCTCATCAGGACTTCAGGCGGCGAGGCGACCGGGTATGATATATTTTGGTTCTCCTTGCGTGGAGAGGTGGCTGAGTGGTCGAAAGCGGCTTCCTGCTAAGAAGTTGTACGGTCAAAAGCTGTACCGTGGGTTCGAATCCCACCCTCTCCGAGTTTTTCCTGACAATCGATGCCGGCCGACGCTGACTCTCCAGGAGAGAGGCAGAAGATCTCTTCGACGCCTACACTGGAAGAAGGTCAATCGTCATAGAATGGAAATCAGTTGGTAAGGGGAGCATGCCTGTGGCTGACTTTTCTAAAATCAGCAATATTACAGCCAGCTCTAGTTCAGGGCCGGCAAGCCGTTACAGCTCTTTGATCTGGTTGCTGGTCTTGTCTGCTCTCAGCATCGCTCTCTGGGATGTGCCCTGGGCCAAGGGCATTCTCTTTCCGGTGCGAACTTTCGTGACGGCCGTTCATGAAATCGGTCATGCCGTGGCCTGCTTGGCCACCGGCGGTGCTGTGCATGGGATGACGATTGTCTCTGATGGTAATGGTCACGGCGGGCTGACCTTTTGCTCCGGTGGCATGCCGTTCATCTACACTCAAGCCGGCTATCTGGGCACGGCGCTTTTCGGCTGCGTTCTGATCTTTCTGGGTCGCTATCCCAAGGCGGCCAAGGCAGTTCTAATCCTAATGGGAGCGGCTATCAGCCTGGCCAGCGTGTTTTTTGTCAGCCAGACTTTCGGGGATTTCAGCCGGCTTTTGCAAGCCGTGGGCAGCTTCATCTGGGCAGCGGCGATTGGCGGCGGTTTAATCTGGTCCGGGCTGAAGCTGAAACCGGCGCTGGCAAACTTTGTATTGCTGTTTCTGGCCGTGCAGACTTCGCTCAATGCGCTGACCGATGTCGTGATTGTTGTCAAACTTTCGCTGGGTATGTACGGCTTTGGCGTGGATACTTCATCGGATGCTGGAAGCATGGCAGCCATGACCTTTCTGCCGGCGGCTTTCTGGAGTTTGCTCTGGGGCGCGGCCTCGGTCTTAATGCTTGCCTTCACGCTCTGGTACTGTTACGGACCGAAGAGCAAGACGAAGCTCATTTGAAGCGTCACACCGATTGGATCGGTAGCTCGCCTGCACCTGAAACAGCAGCCGCAGTCTATCCTTCCGGTTTACGGTAAGATAGCCGGAGCAAGAATTTCGTGTTAATGAAAACATTTGCCAAGGGAGGAGCTGATGCGGCTTGTCGAGTGTGTTCCCAATTTCAGCGAAGGTCGCAACCAGAAGGTTTTGGATGCGATTGCCGAGTCCATCCGCAGCGTCGAAGGCGTAGAGTTGCTCGATGTTGATCCCGGCAAAGCAACCAATCGCACCGTCATGACTTTTGTCGGCGAGCCTGAGGCTGCGGTGGAAGCGGCATTCAAAGCGATCGCCAAGGCAGCCGAGTTAATCGACATGCGTGTTCATCAAGGGGCGCATCCGAGAATGGGAGCGACTGATGTTTGCCCGTTCGTTCCGGTATCTGCTATGTCGATGCAAGATTGCGCCGAGCTTGCCAAGCGATTGGGTGCGCGCGTGGGAGCCGAACTCGGTATTCCGGTCTATCTCTATGCCGAAGCGGCCCAGAGCCCCGAGCGTCGCAATCTCGCCGAGGTCCGCAAGGGAGAGTATGAGGGGCTGTCCGAGCGCATGAAAGAAGACGGCTTCAAGCCCGATTTCGGTCCGGGTCAGTTCAATGCAGCAAGCGGTGCTACCGTCATTGGTGCCCGCCCTTTCTTGATCGCTTATAACGTCAATCTCAATACCAAGTCTCAAAAACTCGCCAACGAAGTTGCGCTCAGCATTAGAGAGGGCGGCCGAGCCAAGCGCGACCAGCAGGGCAAGATAGTCAAAGATGCCAGCGGTGCGACCGTGATGGTCCCCGGAGCGCTCAAGGCATGCAAAGCCGTCGGTTGGTACATTGACGAGTATCAGCGTGCGCAAGTTTCAATCAATCTGGTTGATTACAAAATCACTGCGATTCACGATGCCTTCGATCAGTGTTGCCTGGAGGCGGAGCGGCTGGGTATGCGCGTAACCGGCAGCGAGCTGGTCGGGCTGACTCCGCTTGAGCCGATGCTGGAAGCCGGGCGGCATTATCTGGCTAAACAAGGGCGATCGACCGGTGTGCCTGATGCCGAGCTGATTCAAATCGCCGTGCAATCGCTTGGTCTGGGTGAGCTCTCGCCGTTCAGCGCCGAAAGAAAGATTATTGAGTTTCGCGTCGCAAAGGAGAGCAAGCGACTGAAGAACTTGACTGTATCCGATTTTGTAGACGAGCTTTCAACCGACTCGCCAGCACCGGGGGGCGGCAGCGTGGCAGCCTTGTCGGCCGGCTTGTCGGCCGGACTGAGCGCGATGGTGGCAAATCTCACACACGCTAAAAAGGAGTTTGAATCATCAAAAACCTTTATGGATCAAACTGCTGTGCGCGCTCAAAGACTAAAATCGCAATGTCTGGAAGCGGTCGATGCTGACACTGATGCGTTCAATCAGATCATCGCAGCGAGACGGCTGCCCAAGGATACCGAAAAGAACCAAGCCGATAGGCTAGCGGCAATCTTGGCTGCCAATAAGCAGGCTACGCTAGTGCCACTTTCAGTGATGGCGAGCTCTCTGGAGGCGGTCGAACTGGCTGAACTGATGGTCGAAAGAGGAAATCCCAACTCCGTAAGCGATGCCGGCGTGGCTGGCTTGATGGCCAGAGCTTCGGCCGATGGGGCTTATTACAATGTGCTCATCAATCTTCAGGGACTGGAAGATGAAATCTTCTGTGCCCAAAGCCTAAGCGAAGCGCAGGAGCTTCATGAAAAGGTTCGGCTTAGAGCCGATGCGCTCCACGAAAAGGTAATTGCCAAACTGTAAGCAGGGATTCGGCTAAGACGTCCAATCATGCCAGTCGAAACACTACAAAGCCGTAAATCGCGTTATGATCTTTTGGTTGGAATCGCAAGTGTCGTTTCATTGAAATGTTCGATTTGCTCTTTCGTAGATGCCGTTGGTACTGTCAGGCCGATGAATTGGATTGACCGAGCTCGAACGGTTTTTCTCGGCGCGGCTCAGGCAGCCGCGTCCAGAGTTGGGTCAGCGCTAGTCCCCTGAATCGGGGCGATCGCCGGCAACCGGGAATTTTTAACAGCAGAGGGGCGATGTCGCAATTGGGAGATAACAGCAAGACCCGCAATCAAGCGGGCAAGGTATCGAAAGAGGGTGGTTCTCAGGAGCCGTCGGATGCGCTCTTCGAGGGCAACGGCAATGAATGGGAGACGTCAGAATTCTTGATGATGCAGCGGCGTCTCGAGAAAGTCGCTGAAACTATCAAGCTCGATGCCAATCAGTTAGCTCCACTGCGTCACCCGAAACGAGCGTTCATGGTTGTAGTGCCGGCCAGAATGGACGATGGTTCGGTCAGAACATTCACCGGCTATCGAGTGCATTACGATCTTACCCTCGGACCAGGCAAGGGCGGACTGCGTTATCACGGTCAGGTGACATTGGGTGAAGTCGCGGCTGTCGCAATGCTGATGACTTGGAAATGTTCCTTGATGAATCTGCCCTTCGGTGGAGCGCACGGCGGAATTCAGCTGGATCCCCAGCAGTTAAGCCAGGGTGAAATTGAACGTGTCACCAGACGATATGCTTCAGAAATCATCGAGTTAATCGGACCGAATCAAGACATTCCTGGTCCCGATCTGAACACTAACGAACAGACGATGTCTTGGATCATGGACACATACAGCGTCAATGTCGGGCATACGGTACCGTCAGTGGTCACCGGCAAACCACAGTCAATCGGTGGCTCGCTCGCCTTCAACGAAGCGGTCGGTCACGGTGTATCCTTCTGCGCAAAACGAGCGATTAAGCATGTAGCCTGGTCTGGTCAGGCACCGTCCGTGGTGATTCAAGGTTTGGGCAACGTCGGTTCGGTAGTGGCTAAGAGTCTGCACAATGCAGGCTTTAATGTAATTGCGGTGTCCGATGTCACCGGCGGTGTGCATAACGACAAGGGGCTCGACCTCTTGGCTCTGCAAGAGCACATTGCCAAGCACGGCAGCGTAAAGGGCTACCAGGAAGGCGAGTCGGTTACCAATGAAGAGCTGCTTGAGCTGAAATGCGATCTCCTTGCTCCATGCGCTGTCGCCAATCAAATCAACGCCTCAAATGCCGATAAGATCAAAGCCCGGATCGTAGTCGAAGGAGCGAATGCTCCCACCACTCCCGATGCGGATGACATATTGGACGAGCGTGGTATTACAGTACTGCCCGATGTTCTGGCTGCTGCCTCTGGTGTCACCGTCGGTTATTTCGAATGGGTGCAGGGCTTGATGCGGCTGTTTTGGAGTGACGACGAGGTTTACGCGCGCCTCGATGAATTGGTCAACCGAGCTTGCGACAGGGTATTCGAGACAGCTGCGCTCGAGAAGGTGAGTTTACGTACTGCTGCCTGGAAGCTGGCGCTGGATCGCGTGGTCGAGGCACGCCGCTTGCGCGGGCTTTATCCTTGATCGACCTGATTAGCGCCGATAGCGCTTCAAACCATCCTCAATCTGTTTGGTCACGTCCATGCCTTGCTTGAGGACCGTGCCGGCACCGTAGTAGACATAGCGCAGATCGATCAAGGCGTTGAGTTTCTCATTGCGGGCTGTATCGGTTGTCGCATGCCATAGCATCTCGGGTTGATCGTAGTTGGTGCAGCGCCCGTAGCATGGTCCAAACAATTTATCTCGAGCGGTTACGCCATCGTAGTAATCGAATGTTGCCTTTTGAACCGCCTCAGCAGATTTGCCGCTATCACTACAACTCTTCAGCGCCTTAAACCCTTCGTTCAAATAGGAGTAATACTCCTGTTCGATCTCCGGTTTGACCGGCTGGCAAGGCGTTGCTGAAGAGCAAGTTGCAGCCGGACCATTGAAGTAACCTAACTTCAGGCTGAGAGCCTTTGGTAAGCTTTCAGCGGCGCTGACGCTCATTGCCCAGTTGATTGGTGCAGTCAAAGCAATCAAAAAGATGGATTTAGTCAGATTGCTCGGCATGCCGGCACGCATTACCCACCTCCTGGGCGAAGCGCTAAGCCGTTAGTCTATCGCAAGCAGGTGTCTCAGGACCGGAATGTTTGCCCGCAAGGCCGAAAAAGAAGGATGACCGGCCACGGCTGGCGCAGATGACTCAGCTTGGTCCAGCAAGATGCTGGCCTTTTCAATTAGTTGCGCTTTCTGCGAGGAACCGGCCGACTGCACCAGTTTAAGTAAGATCTTTACGGCTCGGACTCTCAGCGTGACGCCAGCGTCATTGATAGTCTGGCAGAATTGCAACCGATTGCGAATTTCATCGAGTTTCAATTTGACGCTTGGGTCCCACTTTTTCGCTGCCAGCTCCAGCTCCAACTCTAGTTCGGCTTGACTGAATCGGGCAATTCTAAATTCGAGATAATTGCTGAGCGCGGTCGCCGGAATTAGCGCCATCGTCTCCAGGGCCAGGCTGAAAGCTTCGAGCGCTTCCAGAAATAACTTCGTCCCCAGTTGCCGGCTGGAGGATCCTTCCGGCAATGAATAGGGCATGTCGGCGCTGCGCTCGCATATGCAGCCTTGCTCGTAGAACCGTTCGAACAGGTTGATCAACTTTTCAATCGTAGCATCAGCGGAGCTTGCATCCAGGAAGATGGTGCGCAAGTCGTTGGGAGCCAGTCGATCGCTTTCCTGGATCTGCCTCAGTTGAAAGCAAGCGATCCTGAACATGTCGTTGTAAGTGGTCCATGGTGCCACCAGCGCCAGATCTTTTTTATGGTTGATTAAACTAAGTGGCTGTGCTGAGCCGGACGAGTGACTGCGCGTATCCATCGTCGCGTGATCTCCTGATTGAGTTGCTGCTGAATCAACTCTATAGAAAAGTTGTGTGAAACTTGTGACGCGTTCGTGAAAGTTTTGTGTCAGGCCCGGCGATCTGTCAGGCAGATTTAGTGCTGACTGGGTACTGATGCCGGTTCTGCCAGCAGCCGGCGACTTTCGTTTCTTTCGCATCGATAAGCGGTTTGGCCATCGATCAGCACCGCTTTGATTGCTTGTCTGCTTCCCAAAACTGCCAGTAAAAACAACCGCTCGGACGGACAGCTCGTAGTTTTCAAACGAATCTCGAGGTAGGGGTCTAGCTGTGGATCGATAATTACCAAGTCAGCCTTTCTGCCTGGCAAGAGCGAGCCGATCTCGGCTTGCATCCCGAGCGCCTCGGCTCCGGCCAATGTCGCTAGATAGAGCAGTTTGATACCGGTCAATTTCACGGACAGATTAGGACTGTTCATCGCGAACATCAACATCGATTGGATGTTGTAGGCAGTGCTCATCTCTTTCAGCATGCCAAAACCTGTTCCGCCTCCGACGTCCGTTCCGAGCGCAACCTTAAGACCTTTCTGGATGTATTTCTTGAGCGGGAACAATCCGCTTCCCAGAAACATATTGCTCGAAGGGCAGTGAACTATCCGGCTTTCGGTACTTGCTAAAAGGTCGATCTCGGCATCGCCGGAGTAAATTGAATGGTGAAAGAACGAGCGCGGGCCCAGCAATCCGAACTGGTAGTAGACGTCCAGATAGTCTTTCGCGTTGGGAAAGACTTCGCCGATGCGCTCAATCTCTCGGTGGTTCTCATTGAGGTGAGTCTGAAAGTAGACGCTCGGGAACTCATCCAAAAGGCGCTTGCAGACGGAAAACATCTCTGGCGAGCAGGTTAGCGCGAATCGTGGCGTCACTATATAGCGGAGCTTGCCTTTCTCGTGCCATCGCTCGATCAGCCGCTTGGAGAGTGTATATGCAGTCTCCGGAGTCACGGCTAGTTCAGCCGGAAGGTCCTTGTCTTCCAGCGTCAAACCGAGCACTGCACGAAAGTTGCGCCGCTCAGCCTCTGCAAAGGCTATTTCAATCGCTTCTTCGAAGTGAGGGCCGAAGATTACCGCTGTCGTAGTTCCATGTGAAATCTCTTGATCGAAGAAGATTTTGCAGGCGTTGTAAGCATAATCAGGATGTTTGTACTTTGCTTCTTCCGGGCGCGTATGCCTGGTAAGCCAATCTAGAAGCTCCTCGCCGAAGGCGCCGATCATCAACGCTTGGGGCAGATGAATGTGACAGTCGACGAAGCCGGGCAGCGCAATTGAGCCGCTGTGATCGACTACTCTGGCTTCCGGGCAGCCGGCCAATACCTGTTTGAATTCTCCCAGCTGGAGAATACGACCGGCGTTGTCGAAGAGCAGCCCGCCATCCGGGTAGGATTCGAGCGCCCCCGAGTCGTCCGGCGTTTTAAACGGGTCAGCAATTAGATGGCAGAAGTTTGCCCGCACAATCGTTTTGGCGCAGGCGTCCGGACTATCGCTCGGCTTTGAAAGGTTTGGCATTAACAGGCTCGTGACTTCCTCGGCAGATTTTGAGAAAGGAAGGTCATTATAGCGTCGCTTGCGACCGGCGTGGTTTGAGCGGCAGACGATCACCTACAATAGTCGCCAATGGCGAGAGGTTCTATCATGTCGAGCACGATGCGCATCGGTCTTATCTCAGCAGCGATTGCGGCTTTGATCTCGGTGCCCGCTGCCAGTTTGGCGGCCGAGCCGGTCCCAGCGCTTGACAGCGGCTCCGGCAGTGCCCCCAGCTCCGGTCCGGGTGCAAGCACGACACCGGCCCAAGCTGCGCCCCATATAGCGGCCCCGGGCTACTCCAAGCAGGACGTCCAGAACTTGCTGGCGGAGGCTCTCAACGTCCTTGCGAAAGCAAAGGACGTTCTTAGAATAACCAGTTCGAAGTTGCCGGACCTGGTTACGGACAATCGAGAGTTTCGGCGTTTTGACCGCGAAGTGGAGCTTTGTCGCGACGAGACCTATCCGGCCGTGTCCTCGGCCGGTAAGTTGAAGGAGAGCCCGCACCTGCTGCGTGATGCGGTCCGAATGTATATTACGATGAGAATTTGCGAGCAGCGCTGCCTCCGGCTGTCGGACCATCTTTCGAGCGTGCAAGCGCAAGGAGCCAGCCAGTTGTCCGCTCAGGTGTTCGACGTTGCAAACCGGTTGGGAAGAGTCAATCTGAAGCTGCAGCCTTACTTTATCCGCTTGATCGACACCTATCAGGCGGAAGCGCCGGCCGGCAGAGTCGAAGATGACCTCTGGCAAGGCACGCAGGTTCAAGGACCGGTTTTGTAGCCGGAATCCGGTTGCTGACAAGTCAGTCTGGAGCCCAAAGCAGAACGTCCAGGGCCAGCAAGGAGTGGGATTGGTTCTGCCAATGCCGGATCTCCCGGCCGCAAGAATGCGGCTTCGGCTTCAGGATTTCTCTTAGAGCGTGTGTCTATTTAGACTTGGCGCTAACTGCTCGCGTACGGGTATTGGAAGTCGAAACCGTTTTGGATGCCGAAGCTATTTCAGACTCGAGCTTCTGCCTGAGGCGTCGTTCAAGTTGAGCCGGTGAGAATGGATATGGGCACCAACCGGCCCCATTCACCGGGCAATTTGCCAGCGCTGCGACTTTAGGTTTCTTGGATCGTTTACGAACCGGACGCGACGAGACTTCTGTAATTTGTGCTTGCATAAAGCCTCCTCCCTATCCTTGTTATACCCCCATTTCTACAAACAAGCGAGCAAAAATTCATAGATTGTATTCTGGCAACAACTTCGCAATGCGGCATGGCAAGCATTTTGCGCATCAATTAAAGCTTTTCGGATTTTTGCAGAATCGGCCAGTGAGCGCTTGATATGAGGTTCTGTCTGGATGCGCTCAAGATGTCCTGTCGCTTCTGATTAATCAAACAAAGCGAGGCTGCCTACAGCAAAGCCTCGCTTTGAACTAAATTGTTTGGCTGAATCGTTACTTGGCAGAGCCGGCCTTGTTGGTGACTCCTCCGCCGGCAGCCTTGTCCGAACTGCCCGGCTGATTGACTGGCGTGCCTGGAGTAGCTGCAATGATTAAATTGCCCAAGTTGTCTCGGGCAACGGTGATCAGGCTGTTAAACCCGGGATACTTGATGTTTTGTGGTTTGCCCATGAAGGCTTGACCGACTGCTTCCGAAAACGCCTTGAATTCAGCCTCGGTCTTGGCCTTGTCTTTCGGCATCGGTTTACCGATCGACTCGTAAGCAAAGGCAAAGCCGTGGGCGGTTGCCATCGCTGCTCCCACCATCTGATTGCTCCCGGTTCTGATTGCCATAGACTGCCCGCTGATTTTACCGTTAACGACGGTGATTGTTAGTCCAGCGGCATAGCCTGATGAGGCATTCTCTTGCTCGGGGGCTACTTTGAGTGTAAAACGATAATTCGAGCCGCGAGCGTTTGTGTCTTCTGCAGCGGGAGTCCAGGACTGGACTACTTTACTCTTGTATGTCTGATAGCTTTCGCCGAGCTTTGCTTCTGCGCCGTCGGGCATTCCGCCGCCGAGTGCCAGTGCAAGCAATCCAAACAAACTGGCTTTGAATGTCATTAATAGATGGCGCTTTCTCATTCTCGTCCTGATTTTAGAGAAACGCTGAGCTTTCTAGCTTGAGCGCTTCATGAACTTCCAGCTTGGAAACATAGCTGCCGATGTCCTTTTCGGTAAGAATGCCATTTTCAGTGACGATTCCGGAGAGCCAGGACAAAGGTATCAACTCGAATTGCCGATTTAGTATGCGCACGCCTTTGGGTGCGTTTTCCCAGACCTCTTCTCCCGGGCGGTCATGCTTTTCGAACTCGAAGACGCGCTCATCGTCTACAAACTTTTCTGTTCCACAGAGCGCATAAATCGGTATGTTCAGCTCCTTGCAGGCCATGGCGAGCGGCCATGAGCCGACTTTATTGACCACGCCGGGACGCCCCAGGCAGTCCAGGCCCATAAATGCAGCTCGGCATTGCGGCAAGACGAGCCCGAGTGCATTGTCGAAAGTATGCATCACTTCAATGCCGCCGGCGGCAAGCATTGTTGCAAACTTCCGTCCTTCGAGGGCCGGGCGAGCCTCGGTGCAAACGACTCTGAAAAAGCGACCCTTCGAGCGTGCATTGACCAGGGCGCTTACCACTGTCGAACTGAAAGAGTACGCGAAAATCAATTCGCCGGGCGGGATGAGATCAAAGGCTAGATCTGCGATCGCTTCGGCGCTTTCACAAAGCTGCTTCTCGAATTTCATGAGCGCATCCTGGCATCGTTCATGAATTTCGACTACCGATTTTGCTCCCTTCACGGCGAGCAAGACTTTGTTGCTCAAGTGAAAGAGTGGAGCCATCGCGGGCTGCGCTTCGGTCAAGGCGTGAGCGGTGCTTATCAAGCGCTGCTCGACCTCCTTTACGCTCATCTGCTCGGTGCCCTGCAGCATCGTCTGAAAGGCTGTGATTGCTCTCAGGGCGATTTCAGCGGCACCCGACAGCAGGTCATCGCGAATCGGTGCCACCAGTTGTTCCAGTTCATGAAGCTTTTCCATGCACAACTCCTGTCGGCAGTTTGGATGTAAGTAGCTGAGCGCCCGAAGCGGCCAAGCGAAGTTCTTACCTGGAAGCAATTATTTCATAGATTCATTTTCCGGTTAATGCTTGAGCGAAAGGCGGCTTATGCGCCTGGCTCTATCCGTCCGGTTTACCAATTGACAGCTTTTCGGCGGTCTCGCTATGTCTAACCAACATTGCGGCTTTCGGCTCGTCGACCAGATGAGACCAGGGCAAAGTCTCGTCATAAGGGATATTGCGAAAGACGTAGAAGTCTTCGTCTGGACAGCCCTCCGGCCGATTGCGCAGAGCTGCGCGCCAGGCGCCTAAATTGCCCTTGCCCTCGGCCACGGACAGAAGCATCGGCGCCAGCCGCCGGTCTCCGCGCGAAAGCAGCGCTTGAACATCGCTCCAGTTATGACTTTCCGGACGCATGGCGATGCCGGCCTTACAAACATGTTTGCGCAGGTACTCCAGCTTCGCTGCCGACTGCCGGTCGCGACCAGACCATTGAAACGGTGTTTGGGCTTTCGGAACAAATGAGCTGCAACCGAAAACGAAGCGCAGTCTCTTGTGTGCTTTCTTGAGCTTCAATAACAAGCGCACGGTCTCTTCCAGGTCTTCGGCTGATTCGCCCGGCAGACCTACGATGCCGTAAAACTTCAAACCGGACATCCCGCTTTTTTCGATTAAGTCGACGGCGTGCTCGATCTGCTCTTCGGTCAAGTTCTTCTTCATAATTGTGCGAAGACGTTCCGAGCCTGATTCAATTGCAATCGTAACTGTCTTGTGTCCGAGCTTGTGAAGCATTTCTAGAATGAGCGGATTGAGCGAATCGGCTCGCACGGATGCGATTGAGATTTCGGTTTGAGGACGCCTCAGCAGTTCGTGTGCAAGCTGATCGAACTGCGGATGCTCGGTAACCGAGGGGCCGAGCAGCCCGATCTTCTTGGTGTGCTTCAGTCCGATGTCGATCTTTTCCATGATTGTCTCGACCCGCGCCGCGCGAAACGGGCGGCTGAGGTAGCTTGCCAGGCAAAATCGACATTCTTGCGGGCAGGAACGCGCTACTTCGACCAGAAACATGTCACCCCAGGTGGTATCAGGGGCGAGCATCAAGGAATGTGCGACATAATCCGGTGGTGGAGTGAAAACCCGCCTGGTAAGGCGGGTTGGTACATTGTCCTCCGCCGGCTCGATCGAATCGATCGCTTTGCCGTCGCCGGTTAGTTTATATCTATAGAGCGATGGCACATAAATGCCATCAATCTTGGACAGCTCGATCAGTTGAAGCCGGCGATCGGACAAATGACGCACCCTTTTCCAGGTCTCGATGAACGCCGGCACTATCGCTTCGGCATCGCCTAACAGCACAACATCGAAGAAATCGGCGAACGGCTCGGGATTTGCCGACAGCGCCGGCCCCCCGCCAAAGACGAGCGGGCTGCCGGCCTGTCTATCCTTGCTGCTGGCCGGAATGCCTAATTGCTTGAGCAGGCGAATAACATTGACGTAGTCGAGTTCCCAGGAAAGTGTAAAACCGACCAGTTCGCTGTCAGTCCAGCCGGTCTCTTGACAGTCGGTAAATATTCGTTTGACTTGAATCTCGGCGTCCTGCTCTAAAAGCCACCAGACGAGCTGGAAGCCGAGGCTTGTCATCCCGACCTCATAGGCGTTCGGAAATGCCCAACCGACATTGAACAAAGAGTCAACTTTGGCCAGGCGATTGACGGTAAAGATTTCAGTTCCAAGCATGATAACGTAAAGAGATTGACAGTTTCCCCTATTGTCTCGCGTAAACGGTAATTCTTTCCAGCGATTATGAATTTGAGCAAGCGTACGCTACTTGAGCTTTTCGCTCTCAGTGTCGTCTCCCTCTTCTTCGAGCTTCTTGCTATACGCTGGCTGTCGGCGGATTTCCGAGCGTTTGCCGTCTTTCGCACCTTTCCGCTCGTCACCTGTTTTGTCGGTTTGGGAGCTGGATTCGCTCTTAACAGAGATGCGGTCTTTCGCTACACGCCCTGGGCTTTGGTCTTCTTTGTCGGCGTGGCCAAACTGGCGGAATTCTTCAAAGTCGGCTTCTGGGGATTCCCCTCGGCCTCCGTCTTCAACTGGCAAAGTCTGCCGGTCGAAGGGATGCCGGGAGCGGTTTATCTCGTCATGTTCTCCTTTGTCTTGCTCCTGCTTTTAGCCGGTCCGTTTCTGGTTTCGGCGTGCATAGGCGCACGGTTGGGCGTGCTTTTCAATCAAGCGGCCTCCTTGCAGTCTTATGCCGTCAACCTGGCCGGAGCGTTGCTCGGCAGTTGTCTTTTCACTTTGCTCTCGTTCTTGGGCTCTCCGCCCTGGCAGCTACTGTTGGTGACGGCCGGAGCGCTGGCGCTTTTTGCGCCAGGACGGAAGCGCCTGGTCTGGCTGGCAGCTGCTTGTCTAGTGGCCGTGCTGGCTGCTTTGCCTTGCCCGGTGAGTTCAATGGCGTTGAGCGAAGCCTTCACCGTCTATCAAGAGAAAGCGGCAAAAACCTTCTGGTCTCCATATCAGAGATTAGACCTCAGGCTTTATAGAGATAAAGCTGAATCCGGTCAAGAGACCGGACGCTTTCTGGGTCTGGAGCTCGGTGTCAATCGTCTCTTCTATCAATACTTCTTTTCCCCCGAGCTCGCCTTGAGCTCCTTTCCGGCGGATTTAAGAGGCTTCGTCCAGATCAGGCGCGATCAATATTCCTTGCCGGAGAAGATAAAGCCCAGTCCAGAATGGGGTCCTACGGTGACGTTCGATCGGGGCGATCAGAGTTCCTTGCCGGCTGAGGTCAAGCCTGGCCGCTCCGTGCTGGTGCTGGCGGCTGGTACCGGGCAGGATGTTGCGGCAGCGGTTCAGCACGGGGCAACTGAGGTTGACGCGGTTGATATCGACCCGGTTATTCTGGAGCTGGGCCGGAGGTACAATCCGATCTACAGCCAACCTTCGGTGCACCTGTTCTGCGACGATGCTCGGCATTACATCGGTCGTTGCAAGAAAAAATATGACTTGATCGTATATAGCTTCCTCGATTCGCATGCCGTGCTTGGTCAAGGCTCTTCCGTGCGTTTGGATAGTTATCCTTACACGCAAGAAGGAATTGTAAGTGGGCTTAACCTGCTCCAACCGGATGGACTTATGGTGGTCTCATTTTCGGCGGTTACGCCCTGGCTGGAACGCCGGCTGTATAAAACGATCAGCGAAGCGGTCGGATATGAGCCGCTGTTGATTGAAGGTAAAGAAGGATTCGGTCATCTCTTTTTTGTGCTGGGGCAGGCTGTACGTGACCGGGCAGTTCAGCCGCCAGCGGGTTGGAAGCTAAAAGACAAACCGCAGATCGACCCGGGCGAGCGCTCTTTGACTGATGACTGGCCTTATCTCTATGTACGCCCCGATGTGCTGGACGTGCCTTACTTGTTGATCATTTTCCAGATAGTGCTGGCAAGCTTCCTGGCCGCCCGCCGGGTGCTGGTAGGTAAAGGCAATCTGCTCCACTGGCAGATGTTCTTTTTGGGTGCGGCATTTTTGTTGCTTGAGCTGCATTCAATCTCCTTCCTCTCTCTGCTCTATGGATCGACCTGGCTGACGTCGGCTGTCGCTATTAACGGCATCTTGTTGATGATCTTCTGCTCCAACCTTTTGGTAATGAAGTTCGGTCGCTTCTTTGTCGGCAAAGAATGGCTGATTTACCTGTTGCTTTTGCTGTCCATCGCCGGTGACTATCTGTTGCCGGTCACAGCCTTGGCCGGTGAACCGGAAGTGCTGCGCTATTCGTTGCTTACACTGGTGACGCTTCTGCCCTTGTGTGTGGCTGGCTTCTTGTTCTCCGCACTCTTCTCGCGGGTAGATAATGCTGCTCAAGCGCTGGCGTTCAATTTGTTCGGCTCGGTGGTCGGTGGCATGCTCGAGTATCTCTCCAATTTCTGGGGGGTGAAGGCGCTGTGCCTGGTCGCCGCCTGGTTCTACTTGATGGCATTGCTTTGTTTGCTCAAAGGCGGGCGAGCTGACCGGACTGCTTGAGCGGGGAGTGTGAATCGCCATGAGCTCACGCCCGAAAGCAAATTGCCTGCTCCGAACGGCGCAGGCAATTTGCTTTCGAGATCACTTGACTGCCGCTAGCTGCCGGTGGAACGACCGGTTCTTGGTAAGTGCTTGGACCAATCGGGTCCGAGTCCGGAGAAAAACTCGTGGGCTGCCAGTACGTCGTCGTATGTGATCGCCGGCTGATTGGCGAACTTTTCGTTGTCGCGCTTGCTCCAGTCGAACGGAGACTTCTGCTTCGTCTGGCCGGTCTTCGGTCCGGTGCCAACGATCGCTACGCCCAATGGGCGCCCGCATACCGAGCATCCGACGCGTACCACCAGAATTCCTGGTTCCTCCCTCAGAAGCTCAATGCCTTCCGAAGTAAAGGGATTGCTGCAAAATCGGCAAAATTTCTGTTGGAAGTATTCCTGGATAGCCTGGAAATTTCCCCCGTAGAACTTGCCCATCGGTGTCCGCCACTTCTAGGTTCAACAAGGTGCTGAGAGCACAACGGCAATAAAGCTCTCTGGGCTCGTGCTATCTGCCCTGAGCGCGTCAAAATGTTGGAGAGCAGACGACTGGAAGTCATCAACATCTCGCAAAATTTCGGACCGAACATTATTACTAAGCAAACCACTGAGGACTCACATTCGGTGAAACAACATCCCAGTTAAAAGGATTATACTTGAACGGCGATCAAACGCTAGTGGTGCCACCATGAATAATTACCTGCGAGGCGAATTTAACTTCTCCACTGCAGAGGGTCTACTACTTTCTGAGGATTCCCGAGACCTGGAATCGGCAGGAGAAATTCGTCGCTAAGCCGCTAGGCAGCGCTTTTAATCAAGGAGAACAGACTCAAATGACGCATATTGAAGAGATATCCGCAATGGAGATCCTAGATTCTAGAGGCAATCCAACTGTGGAAGTGACAGTGGTGCTGTCAAATGGTGCCGCCGGCCGAGCGGCGGTGCCTTCAGGGGCTTCCACTGGGACCTTTGAGGCTGTAGAGCTTCGTGACAAGGATCCGAAACGCTATCTGGGTAAAGGAGTTTTGACCGCGGTTCATCACGTCAATGAAACGATCGCCAAAGCATTGATCGGTGCAAATGCTCTTGAACAGACAACTATCGACCGAGAATTGGAGCGGCTCGATGCCACCGACAATAAAGCCAACCTTGGTGCTAATGCCACCCTCGGGGTTAGCCTGGCGGTAGCAAAGGCGGCGGCGAACGCGCTAGGGATGCCACTCTTTCGTTATGTTGGTGGCATATCTTCTTGCGTTCTGCCGGTTCCTATGATGAATATTCTCAATGGTGGCAAGCATGCCGAAGACGGCGTCGACTTTCAGGAATTCATGATAGTTCCGCTTGGTGCAAGCACTTTTGCCGATGGGTTGCGCTGGAGCGCCGAAGTCTATCACTCACTAAAGGCGGTGCTACATAAAAAGGGACTTGCCACCGGGGTTGGTGACGAGGGCGGATTCGCTCCATCGCTCAAATCGAATGAAGCGGCACTTGAGCTGATAATCGAAGCGATCGAAAAGGCGGGCTACCGTCCCGGCGATCAAATTTCGCTGGCGATGGATCCGGCCTCGACCGAGTTCTATAAGGATGGCAAATATGAACTTGCAACTGAGAAGCGCTCATTGTCAAGCGGCGAGATGGTGGAGTATTACGCTCGGCTGGTCGACAAATATCCAATTGTCAGCATTGAGGACGGGCTGTCGGAAGAAGACTGGGACGGTTGGAAGTTGTTGACCGACAAGCTTGGCTCTCGCCTGCAGCTGGTAGGCGATGACCTCTTCGTCACCAACACCAAGCGCCTGCGTCGTGGTATCGAAATTGGTGCTGGCAATGCGATATTGATCAAGCCCAATCAAATAGGCACATTGACCGAAACGCTCGATGCAATCAGTTTGGCGTCCGAGCATGGCTATGGCAGCGTAATGAGTCATCGCTCCGGTGAGACCGAAGACTTCACGATCGCCGATCTCACTGTCGCAACCGGGATCGGACAGATTAAAACCGGTGCGCCCTGCCGCTCCGAACGGACAGCCAAGTACAATCAGCTGTTGCGAATCGAGCGCGATCTCGGTCGGACCGCCGTCTATCGGGGACCGGAGGCTTTCGGGCAGTTGCGGAAGCTTTCCCGACCGAAGGCGGCCGTCGGGGTCAAGTAGTCGAAACTGGGTTTCAGTCCTGTTTGCCTACCTTAATCAGGGTCTAGGAGGTCGGGGAAACGCGTAAGCGGTACGAGCGATTGCTCCTTTTCGGGTATGCGGTTCTGTTGAGCGTGCTACTGTGCGGGCTCCTCTATGAATCGCGGGTCTGGCTCGGCGTCGAGCAGCAGCCGGTGCAAGCCAGGAGCCGCTTCCCGGACTTCATGATGTATTACATGGCCGGCGAGCTGGTGCGCTCGTCGGCTCGTGAAAGCATCTACAGCCCTGAGCAGCAGTTGCAAGTTTTCAATCGATTACTTGCTCCGACCCGGGCAGCCAAGTGTCATTTCCTTCAGTATCCACCGTTCTTTTTCGTGATGCTGGCACCACTTTCGGTCTGGCCGTATCAGGTTGCCGAAAGAGTTTGGCAGTTTTCGCTGACCTTTTTGGGAATCACCGCCCTGGTCGTCTTCATGTCCCGCCGAATGCGCGCTGCTCCCCGGCAGATCGCTTTTACCGTCCTTGCCGGTTTGTGCTCCGCACCGATGTGGATTGCCATCGTCGTCGGTCAAGCGAGCTGGTTGATTCTCGCCTTGTTTTCCATGTTTTTTCTATTTCTGCTTGAGAGAAAGGCCCCGGCTGCCGGTGCCTTTCTCTCCTTGAGCACCATCAAGCCTCAATATGCTGCCTTGCTTGCCACCGCTGCGTTATCCGGTCGCCGATTCAAGCTGGTGGCATTTGCTGCCTTGTTCGAGCTGGGATTGTTGGTTTTGTCTTGCTGCGTTGTCGGTTGGCAGAATGTGCTCACCTATCCCAGCATCCTGTTTCATGCTGAGACGACTGCCGACTATTCCGGGGTCTACCCGCAGTACATGATCGGTGTAAGGGGGCTGCTGAGCTCATTTTTAGAGCCAAGGCTTGCGCTGGTGTCAAGCACCGTCTTGATGCTGCCGGCCCTGGCGGCGATCTATTGCCTTTGGAAGGTCTCCTTGAAAGCTAAAGATCAGGAAGTTGACAATTGGGTGGTGGCGTTGACGGTGCTATTGTGTTTGATCTTCTCGCCACATATACATATCTATGATGATACGTTATTGCTGCTGCCGGCAGCGCTTACGCTCGTGAAGATTGAGCCGGCTGGCACTAGCGATGGTGCCATAGCACGCACGGCGCCTTACCTGCTTTGGAAGGGTATTCTGATTATATTTCCGTTACTGAGCTGGGTGCTTCTTACTCTGGATTCTTCGAGCGCAATCAGGCGGATCCCTTTTCTGGTCGTGAACTTGCTGCTTCTGGCAAGTGGAACGCTATGCTTGCGAACGCTCGTGAAAGCTAAAGCAGGCGAGTTAACCGCCGATGTGAGCTCGCGCTAAAGTGACGTCAGTTGGCTAATGCGCCAAGAGTCGTTTGAGTCTCGGTCTTGTATAGGATCGATTTCGTGCGATACCGTCCGAGATACTGTCCGTTCTTGTACTGATCGACATAGCTCTGGCCGATAATCTTCCATTTATCGACTTGGGTGAAACGATCTCTTGAGCGTGCACCCCAGGTTCCATCCGCATTCTCGCCAAAATAGTAGTCGGTGCGATCGATTTGAGCCTCGGTTGGACTCCAGGCTGTAATGGCGGCGGCAGCCTCCCGCCAGCCCGATTGATTCCATTGCGCCGAGACTTTCCCATCGGCCGAGCGTTGAAATTGAATCTCAGAGATCATTTCGTTGCCGCGTTCGACCGTATCGAGCGTCGAATCGGTCACGATGGTCACGCATCGCCAGCGGCCTTCGAACGCTTGCGGGAATGAATTTAGGTCTGCTGGCATTTGCCAGAAAGTAGAACTTGAATCTTGGGTTTTGCCTGGAGTCGGTGGCTGTGATTGCTCTTGTGAGCGGTTGACGTAGCCCCTCAACAAGGTTGCCTGGCTGGGCGCGACTGCGACAGAGCAGAATGTCAGGATTAGACTCAAAGTCACTCTAGCCTTCAGAGATTCCAACATGATTCCTTGCCTCTTGCGAGACTCGCCTTAGTCTTGGACTGAGCGAGTCGTGCGTTTGCAGATCAGACTGCTTCTGCTTACTCGTGAGGTCAGCGGGACACATCCCTGCTGATTGCAATGTGCCCTTGAAAACTATCTTTTAACTCGATTCTCGATTCGCCTGATTTTTTTAAGAATCGATCTGAACTCTGCTTAAACTAGCATCGCCGCCCTGGTTGTGGATAGGTCGGTTAGCTGGCGACAGTGGGAATTATACGTGTTGTCAAGTGCTTAAATTTTGCTGCTGCCGGAAGGAGTCCTTCCCGGCGCTGAATGCGGGCGACCGAGAAGGTTTCGGTCAGCCGGAGATATCAAGTGGCGATTATCGAGGTGATACCATTTGAGCTTCAGTCCAATTGATCATCTATATAAGAGGTTTGGGTAGTGAGCAATAAAACCATGGTTATGTCTGAAATAAAGGATGCAGGCTTGAGCGCCCTCGGCAAGCAACGGATTGAGTGGGCTGAGGCTGATATGCCGGTGCTGCGCTTGATCCGCGAGCGATTCACCAAGGAGCAGCCGCTCAAGGGGCTGCGTGTCTCCGCTTGCGCTCATGTCACTACTGAAACGGCAAATTTAGCGATCACGCTGAAGGCAGGCGGTGCAGACTGTGTTTTAATCGCCTCCAATCCGCTGTCGACCCAGGATGACGTAGCGGCATCGTTGGTAGTCGATCATGGTATCTCCGTCTATGCAATCAAAGGCGAGGATATAGCTACCTATCATCGGCACATTCAAAAGGCGCTCGACCACAAGCCTCAGCTCATCATTGACGATGGTTCTGATCTGGTTGTCACGCTCGTGCAAGAGCGAGCTAACCAAGTTTCAGAAGTTGTCGGAACGACCGAGGAGACTACCACCGGCATCACCAGACTGGAGTCGATGGAGCGTGACGGCAAACTGCCTTTTCCGGCTGTCGCCGTTAACAACGCCAAGACAAAGCATATGTTCGACAACCGTTACGGCACCGGACAGTCAACGCTCGATGGTATTATCCGCGCTACCAATCGCCTGGTGGCAGGACGCAATGTTGTGGTCCTGGGGTATGGCTGGTGCGGCAAAGGTTGTGCCATGAGAGCCCGCGGGCATGGCGCCAATGTGATCGTAACTGAAATCTGTCCGGTTAAGGCGATTGAAGCGACGATGGATGGCTTCCGCGTGATGCCGGTAGCTGAAGCTGCCCTGGTCGGTGATCTTTTCATTACCGTCACCGGCAACAGGCATGTCATTGACGGCCAGCACTTCGAGAAGATGAAGGATGGAGCGATCGTTTGCAACTCCGGGCACTTTGACCTCGAGCTCAATCTGGTTGCTCTTGAAAAGATGTCTAAGAGCAAGCGTCAAGTTCGCCCGTTCATGGACGAGTTCGTTCTCCAGAGCGGCAATCGAGTGTACGTCTTGGCTGAGGGCCGGCTGGTCAATCTCTCCTGTGCCGAAGGACACCCGGCCTCCGTTATGGACATGAGCTTTGCCAATCAAGCGCTGGCGCTCGAGCACCTAGTCAAAGGCAAGGGGAAGTTAAAGGCGGGCATCCACGTGCTGCCCGAATCAGTGGACACTGAGATTGCTTCGCTCAAGCTCAAGTCGATGGGTATCTCGATTGACAAGCTGACCCCGGAAATGATTGAGTACATGGGTTCCTGGAAGTCGGGCACATAAGTTCGTTCAACAAAGAAGAAAGGGCCGGGATTGAATACATCCCGGCCCTTTCTTCTCTATCAGGCGATCTCTTGGTTGGATTAGGAGATCTTTTGGAACATGTAGCCGATTCCGCGGGCTGTCAAGATCAGATCCGGATTGGAAGAATCTTCTTCCAGTTTTGATCTCAACCGGCTGATATGGACGTCGACGACCCGTGTATCGATCCGGTGGTCAGGCGGGTATGCCCAGACCTGCTGCAAAATTTCGCTGCGTGAAAATGGCTTACCGCTATTGGTTACCAAAAGCTCGAGCAGGCTGAACTCCATACCGGTCAGTCTGATGCGCTCGTTCTTTCGGGTGACCTGGCGCTTGTTGAGGTCGATTTTTAAATTGCCGACCGTAATGACGTTAGAACTTTTGCTTTGGCTGGTGTCTTGATGCTTCTCGACAGTGCGCCGCAGAACCGCTTTGATCCTGGCCTCGAGTTCGCTCGGGCTGAACGGTTTAACAACATAGTCGTCGGCTCCAATCTCGAGCCCTTGAATGCGATTGGACACGTCTGCAACGGCTGTGAGCATAATGATCGGCGTATCGGAAGTCTTGCGGATCTCCCGGCAGACTTCATAGCCGTCGAGCTTCGGCAGCATCACATCCAGAATCACCAGATCCGGCTGGAAGCTGTTGAAGAGCTCCAAAGCCTCTTGTCCATCGGCGGCTGTCGCCACGCTGTATCCGGCCAGCTTCAGGCGGGTCTCCAGGATTCGGCGAATCGAAGCCTCGTCGTCGACAACCAGTATCTTTTCTTGATCGCTGTTGTTCTCAACCACTGCGTCGCTCTCTCGTTGGGAAGGTATGTTCATTTTAACTGCCAATTCACTCTAATACCTACGAGCTATTCAATTGCAGCTCGTAGCTAAGGTATAGATATCTATTTGAATATACCATGCAGCCGTCAATCTTCGATAACAGCGGTTTGTCTCTCGGCGCTTTATCTGAGGCTCCAGATTCAACCGCTCGCGGGGTGACTGACCGATAATCGAGCGAGCTGAGGGATCTTTCCTAATTTGTATTGATGCTGCATTGAATCGAATCAGATCGCCAAAACGGTAAGTTAAGCGTTCTGTTTGCAACCGTCCAGTCGATCCAAAAATTAAGCAGACAGTAGGTTTGAGATCCAGCTGAATATGCGTCTGATTGATGCAAAGTGGTGCTGGCAATTCCGCGCTCATTGTCAGGTGCCCCAACGAAAAGATCTGTGAAGCAATTGCAGCTGTTTGCAACTGAATTTGATACTTTCTAAAGACGAAAAGCTGGTGGTCGATCGCTTTATAGCTGATCGAAACCCGCATGAAAACTAGCTGAATGACCTGCTCGTGCGTAACGTTCCGGATTGAAAGTTACGCAGTGGAAGTTGCATTTTTCTCAGTGTATTCCACTTATATGCATGCGACCTCGTTGGCGTCGTAGCCGATAATCAAGAGCGAAGTCTGATAACCGTCTGAATGTTAGAACCTAGATAAAATCTGGCTTTCGCACATACTACTTTGCTGTTAGAATCCGGGCACCAAAGTGAAGGATCATCCTTCACGCTTGACAATGAAGATGCTCTTAACTAAACAGTGTCACCAAATGTGGTTGTCATAAATTGGTGTCGATGTAGAATGAAGGGCGCCTCAAAAGGGCAATCTGAATTTACTAACAACGGCTTCCCAAGAGGATTTTAGCGTACTGAATAAGCATCGTGAATGGTCTGGATATCCATGCGTAGTAACCAAGTGGCCTCTAGTTGTGATTGCATGATGATTCCGGGAGTGATTCAAGAGGATGGGGTTGAAAAGATCCGTGCTATTCGAACAAAGTCGTGATAATCTTCTTTGGGTAACTGCAAAGGTTTCGAGTTACGTCGGAGATAGAGGCTAGAAAAGAGGAAGATTTGTATGAAAAAGCCGCGGTTGTGCTTAGCCCTGAGTGCTTCTTTAGCACTTCTGCAGGCCAACTTACTACCGGTGTTCTCAGAACCAGCCTCGCCGTCCATTTGGCAAAAGCTTGCTGGATCAACTGACAGTAAGCCTGCTCACATAACGGCATCGCATCCGGTCGCCAAGACGAAGGGGGCGGTGCGCGTAAATCATGTCGCGAGCGCTGTCAATAAGAGGTCGGTAGCCGTCACGGCTCATGGTGTCGCCACTAGTGGCGCGGCCGGGCAAGCCATGTTGTTCTTGAGGACCAAGGATGCAGGGTCCGGCTCTCAGTCGCCGGCAGCAGCTCTCACGATTCATCCATCATTGCCGGTGGCTGGTGCGCCGTCCAAGGAAGCACCAGTTCTGGTGGCAATGAACGACGTGCCTGTGTCTTCGATGATTAAGGCGTCTCCGAATAAGCAAGTTGTCGCTCAGTTGGCGCCCGATCAAATCGTTGCGCAGGCATCGGATCAAACCGGTGGCACCACGTCCACGCCAATACCGCCGGTGGTGAGTGGCGCGGTAGACCTCGAAGAATTCAAGTCGAGCAACGTGATCGATCTGAAAATCTCTCAGTCGCGCACGTTCAAAATGAAGAACAAAATTCTTCGCACATCTATTAGCGATCCTTCGATCGCCGAGCCGGTCGTTGTGTCCGAAAATCAATTGGTATTGCTTGGCAAGGCTCCCGGTGGCGCCACCCTGGTGCTCTGGGATGATGCCGGTAATTCCGTCGCGGTCGACTTGAAGGTAAGCCGTGATTTCTCGAAATTGCAATCGATGCTGCGCCAGATCGACCCCCGAATTGTCGTGCAACCGTTTAGCGTGGGCGGTTCGGACCGAGTCCTTCTGCGCGGAGATGTCGACCATCCGGAATCGGTTATCCGTGGCTTTGCCGTGGCTAATGCCTTCATGGATGATCGCGGCATGAAGATCATCGCGGCCGAAAGTCGCTTGGTCGACTCCCGGATCGGGGAGCAGGGCGTCGGTGGCGGTGGCGCCGGTGGTGGTGGCCAAACCGGTCGTTTGTCCGCTATATCGCAAGTCGACAAGTATCTTTATTTCAGCAACCGCAACAACAACATCAGCCGGGCTCAGTCCATCGTTAGCGATGGTGGCAGAGTGGCCAGCTTGATTCGAGTCAGAAAGGTTCCGCTGATTGTTCTGCACGTCACCTTCATGGAGATGAATACCGCTGCTGTCCGAGAATTAGGCGTCCAGCTCGGTCTCAACTTTACGAGTCAGAGCTTCGCGTTCGGCGTCGGCGGTCAAAATGGGGTTGGTCAGCCAAGCGGAAGCGGCTTCTTCCTGACTTCCCTGCCCGGTACCAATGGCACGCAAGGCAGCGCTCCATTCCCGTTCGGAGCAGGTTCGGTGACGCCGGTGCTCGGTCAACCGATTGGATCGTCTGCAAACATAACGCCGCCGACTTTCAATGACACGGTCTTGAGCGGTAGCACGATCACCTCGACCGCGACCCCAACCCTGACTCCTGGCATCCCCAATATCATCGGCTTCCTGCAGCAGGCTCTCAATAAGTCCGCTCAGTACGGTGCGGTCAGCTCGCCGGTGCAGTTTACTGCCGCCAGCGTGATCCCGCAGCTGTTAGGCAACCAGGTGATCAACCAGCCGATCTCTCAAGTTGGACAAGCTGTCTTCAACCAGGTGCCAGCCTTGCTCGGACAAGCGTTCCTGCTGGGAGCTCCAGGCGGAGCGACCTTCGCGCCGGCCGGTTTGGGTAACGTCTACACCTCTACTGCCAACTTCAACTCCGGCGCCACGTCTCGCTGGTCTATCAATCCCAGCGTGCAAGGTGTAATCAGCCACTCGCGAGCGAGAGTACTGGCTGAGCCTACGCTCGTCACCATCTCTGGCGAAAGAGCGGCGTTCTTGGCCGGCGGTGAGATTCCAATTCCCCAAAACGTAGCGACTGCCGGACAATCACTGTCTTCAGTATCATTCGAGCCGTTCGGACTACGGTTGAATATGATTCCGACCTTGTTGGAAAATGGAACTATCAATTTGCAGGTCTCTCCTGAAGAGAGATTGATTTCACTGGCTGGTGCATTCAACCTGCCCGGCACTTTGACCAATGTTCCGGCATTCACCACCAGGAAAACGCAGACCATTGTTGAGCTGAAGCCTGGTCAGGAGCTCTTTATCTCCGGATTGGTATCGGCCAACAGCGGACGTGAGTTGAACAAGACTCCAATCCTTGGTGAAGTTCCGGTGCTTGGTGCTCTCTATCGATCCAAAGCGTTCAATAAGAACGAAAGCGAATTGGTGGTAGCGGTAAGGCCGGAAGTGATCTTGCCAGGCAACCCCGGTCAGCTGAAGTTGCCTGAAGAAATCAGCAAGGTAGAAGGACCGCGCGATGTCAACATGTTGCAAGTCGAGCCGACAGTTATTGATGAGCGTTACATGAGTTCGGGACGTGCTGAGCATAACCAGAAACTTCCTGGTGTGTTGCCGCCTGGCTCCCCGATTCCTGACAGTCAGTAAGGTATTCGGGAGAGCTGAGACATGAATTTAAAGAGGCTAGAAATGAGGATGGTTTCAATGAAAAAGCCGCAGTTGTACTTAGCCGTCAGTGTGTCAATCGCACTGATGCAGGCCAACATGCTACCGGCGCTCTCCGACCCGGCTACCCAGGCTATCTGGCAGAAGCTAGCTGGAGCTACGACGTCGGCGAAGGCAGCCCCGGCTGCAAGCCGGGCGAAGTTGGCGGCGGCTCCGGTCAGACATGCCGTTGCGGTATCCGGAAAGAGATCAGTGCCACCAAGCGCGCTGTCAGTCAGCGCCCAGGGCCTCGCCGCTCGCGGCTCCGGTGGACAAGTGATGCTGTTTTTCAAGTCGAACGACAACAACGGCAGCGCTCAAGCGCATGCGCCAGCGGCCGCACTTACTATTCATCCAGCATTGCCTGAAAACAGCAGCGTTTCGGAGACGGCAGTCGAGCCGGCAAAGCAGTCACCGACCCTGGTGGCTATGAGTGAAATTCCGCCGGGCTCTCTCAGGTCAGAACCGCAGGTTGAGGCGGTCAGCCCGGTGAATGCCGCCGAAAAGCAATTAGTAGCACAGTTGATGCCGGATCAGATTGTGGCGCAAGGCGAGCAAAGTGGGGGCACCACTTCCACGCCGATTCCGCCTGTCGTGAGCGGTGCCGTCGATCTCGAAGAGTTCAAACCGAGTAATGTGCTTGACTTGAAGGTATCGCAGTCGCGAACCTTTAAGTTGAAGAACAAAATTTTGCGTACTTCTATCAGCGATCCTTCAATCGCCGAGCCGATCGTGGTCGCTGAGAACCAAATAGTCCTGCTCGGTAAAGCACCGGGTGGAACTACTCTGGTACTTTGGGATGACGCCGGCAACTCGGTGGCGGTCGATGTGAAGGTGTCGAGAGACTATGCTCAGTTGCAGGCCTCAATCCGTGAAATCGACCCGCGAATTATCGTCGAGCCGTTTAGCGTCGGTGGCGCCGATCGAGTGATCCTGCTCGGCGACGTCGATCATCCTGAATCTGTAATTCGGGCATTCACTGCCGCCAATATGTTCATGGACGATCGCGGCATGAAGATTACTGTTGCCAACGGCCGCTTAGTTGATGCTCGTGTCGGTGAGCAAGGCGTTGGAGGCGGAAGCTCTACCGGCGGACAGACCGGGGTGTTGTCAGCTCTCAGTTCGGTCGACAAGTATACGTACTTCAGCAATAACAACAACAACATTTCGACGGCGCAGACGATCATCAGTGACGGCGGGCGCGTGACGAGCTTGGTCAGAATTCGCAAAGTACCTCTGATCGTGTTGCACGTTACTTTCCTGGAGATGAATACGGCTGCTGCCCGTGAACTGGGAACACAATTGGGTCTCAATTTCACCAGCCAGAGCTTCGCATTTGGATTGGGCGGCAACAACTTGAACGGCGCCGCTGCCGGTCCGATTCTGTTGAGCAGCTTGCCTGGTACCAACGGTACACAGGGCAGTGCCCCGTTTCCGTTCGCAGCTGGCTCGATCAACCCGATCGTTCCGTTCGCTCCTGGCACTCCCACCACATCTGCTACGCAGACCACCCTCAACGAGCTTGGTTTCCCGATTAACTCGGTAACGACTTTCCAGCCAGCGCAGCAGAATATCATCGGATTCCTGCAGCAAGGTATGCAGAAGTCAGCTCAGTATGGCGCCACTAGCGCCCCGGTCAGTTTCACTGCTGCCAACATAATTCCGCAGCTGCTCGGCAACCAGGTAATCAACACTAACATCTCGGCGATCGGTCAGGGAGCGTTCGTGACGCCGCCGACGCTGTTGGGACAATCGTCCTTGCTGGGATCGCCTGGTGGTGCATCATTTACCACCTCCGGTCTAGCCAACGTCTATCAATCGACCTCGAACTTCAACTCGGGTAGTAGCTCGCGCTGGTCGGTCAATCCGACCTTGCAAGGGATAATATCGCACTCAAGAGCGCGTGTATTGGCTGAGCCTACGCTCGTCACTATCTCCGGCGAACGCGCGGCGTTCCTGGCCGGTGGTGAGATTCCGGTTCCGCAGTCGGCACCGCAACAAGGTGCCTCTGCTCAAACGGTGGCTTTCGAGCCGTTTGGTTTGAAGTTGAATATGATTCCGGTGCTGATGGAGAACGGCAATATCAACATTGAAGTGGCTCCGGAAGAACGAATCCTCTCGCTCACGAACCAATTGTTGTTCGTCGGCAGCAGCACTCCGATTCCTGGTTTCACCACTCGTAAGACGCAGACAATCGTTGAGATGAAGCCGGGTCAAGAGCTTTTCATATCCGGCTTGGTATCTGCCAACAGCGGACGTGAACTGACCAAGACACCGCTGATCGGTGAAGTGCCGGTATTAGGTGCGCTCTATCGCTCGAAGGCTTTCAACAAGAATGAGAGCGAATTGATCGTAGCTATCCGTCCAGAGATCATCTTGCCGGGTAACCCGGGCCAGATGAAGCTGCCGGAAGAGATCAGCAAGGTTGAAGGTCCGCGTGATACCAACATGCTGCAAGTCGAACCGACCGTGGTCGACGAGCGTTACATGACTTCTGGTCGTGCCGAGCACAGCCAAAAGATTCCTGGTATCTTACCGCCGGGAGCGCCGGTTCCTGACAATCAGTAAACTTGCGTCCGGTATAGATTCGAAAAGGGCAAGACGAAAGTCTTGCCCTTTTCTCTTACACGGTAAGCTGCTAGCAGGGCAAGCGGAAATGAGCGGGCTACTTTGCCCGAGTGGTGTTATTGCGCCGGTGAACTTCGGCGCCACCATCGTCCGGCCGATTGGCGGCAGCGCCAGTATTAGCCGAGCCGCTCAAAAGTGCGGCGGCGCAAGCAGGTCGTTCTAAGACCGAACCTGCTTGCGATGCTTTCACTAGCGAGAGCGTTTGCTGTCTTTGGCCAGTTTGTCTAATTTGGCTTGAGTCAAGTAAGAGGCCGATTCTTCTGGAAAGTCTTTCAAGAAGATATTCAGCACCATCGCTACGGCCTTCTTGAGAAATTCTTCGCGATTCTCCACTGGCGTATAGCAATTTGCCAGCCCGGCTTTGTCCACGATCCGCAGCAGTCCCTTCTCGGAGAGCCGCACCATTGTGGTCATTACCGTTGTATAGGCGATCTCTCTGCGCTGGCGCAGGGCATCATAGATGTCGCGCACCGTTAGAGTCGGTTTGGTTTTCTGTTGTTTCCAAACCAATTCCATAATGTCGCATTCCAGGTCTCCGAGAAATTTTCGGAGTCCGTCCTGGTTAAAGCGAAACGACGCGTTGTCGTCGTGTAGTCTCATGTGCCCGCCGTTGAAGACGTCAGCCTGTTCAAAATCGTAGCATGAACAGATTGGTTGTGATAGTCTTTGAAGCCGGATTGAAACGAATCAGATGAGCTATCGAAGCGGCTTTCGAGCGAATTTGATTGCGACTGTAGCAAATAGTAATAAATTCCTTTTATAATCTCACCATGACTTTATCAGCCAATTTAAAGCGGCCGGTCGTCTTTCTCGATCGTGATGGCACGCTCAATCAGGAGGTCGGCTATATCCGCGACCTCGAAAAGCTGGTGTTGATTGACGGAGCTGCCGACGCAGTCAAGCGGCTCAATCAACACGGTGTGGCGGCGGTGCTTGTGACGAATCAGACCGGGGCCGCCCGGGGCTATTATCCCGAAGCGCATATTCAGGCGCTCAATTCCCGCCTGGTCGAGTTGCTGGCTGGCTCAGGCGCTCATTTGGATGCCGTTTATTACTGTCCACATTTTAAGGACGGGAAGGTGTCGCCGTTGGCGATTGATTGCCAATGCCGTAAGCCTGCTCCCGGGCTGGTCGAATTTGCCTTGAGCGAGCATCAGGATTTCGACGCCGGCAGAGCTTACGTGGTCGGTGACAAGTCCACCGATGTGGAGCTTGCGCGCAACTGTCGAATGAAGGGTATTTTGGTTGAAACAGGTTATGGCCGGGATGTACTCGCCGGCAATTACCAGTGGCCGGTCGAGCCTGATTACACGGCTAAGAGCATTGGTGAGGCTGTCGAGTGGATTCTGACCGATTTGAACGGTCTTTGATAGTTTGACCAAGCATACGCAATCGGTTCGATGCTAGGAGCGATCGACGACCTCTTTTAGAGCAGGTCAGGAATTCTCAGGCGTGACCGCAGCAGATGCTTTACTTCGGAAAGGAGTGAATTCATATCGAACGGCTTGGGCAGGTAGAGATCTGCGCCAGATTCGAGCGCCAACAGCTGGTCCGGATGCGATGTGGCCATGACGACCCAAATCGTTTTCAACTCTTTGTCTTCCTTGAGCGCACGGCAGAGCTCCCAGCCGTCCATACGGCGATCGGCTAGATTCGATTCGAGCAAGATAAGGTCCGGATGTGGGCTGTCGCGAGCGATTGAAAGAGCGTCCCCGGCTGAGCTGGTGACTTGCACCAGATAACCTTCCAGGGAGAGATTCTCCTGCAGCAAGCAGGCCATCGCGCCGTCCGGTTCGACTACCAGGATGCGAGCCCGCTGCGTTTCGGAGCCCGCAGTGCCAAGCACCTGGGCATGATCGCCCAGCCAGCGACTGCCAGGCCGCTGCTTGGCGGCATATCTAAAGTCGCGAGAAGTTGTCAGCACATCGACATAACTTTGAAAGCGGCGGCTGGTACTGGATACGATACCAATGGATAGCGAGATTAAAGGTACTCTGCGCCTAATACCGCCGTGACCGGTGGCGACGAGATAGCCTCGCTCGATATCGTCGGGTGGATAGAAGCGCTTGCTGACGGTGGTGAATTGCTGGCAAATTGCCTCGGCCACTTCATCGCGCCGCTCGGGCTGCGTGATCATCAAGAAATCATCGGCTTCCACATGTCCGACAAAGTCGTTGTCTCCGGTTAGACCCATCAAAATTGCGCCGAGCGCTTTGATCAGCTGGTCTCCGGCCAGGTCGCCATATGTTTCGTTGTAGATGCGCAGGTTGTTCAAGTCGACCGACAGCGCCGACCAGGTTTTATCTGAAACCAGGCACTGCTCGAGCATCCGCCTGATCATGTTAGGACCGGGAAGCTGTGTCAGTTGATTCGACAGCTCCTCCTGCCGTCGGCGCAAATGGGCCAATACTCTGATCGCCAGCTCGTTTTTATCGATCGGATCGCCGAGCACGTCGTCCGCGCCATAGCGGAATGAGCGAATTCGCTCATTGACGTCGTCCGAGCTGTGAAGCAAAACCAGCACAGGCCGGGGATGCACCAGGGTGGCGCGAATCTGCTGGCAGTACAGGCGCCCGTCGCCTTCCGGCATGCTGGCTGCCAGGAGAACCAGGTCCGGATGCACGAATGACAACAATTCATTTGCTTCTTCGAAGGAGGCGACCGGATGCACTTTCGCCCCTGTCTTTTCCAGAACGGAGGCATAGTCCGCGGCCGAGCGTGCCTGGTGAATGACGATGATGACCGGGGTGGGCAGGATCATCGCTAGCCCCTCCCTCTTGCTGCCTGCTCTTCGAGCGTGGCGGCCGGAAGGGCAACGGTAAAGACGGTGCCTTCCTTGCTGCTGGCCACGAGAATTTGCCCGCCGAGCGCAAGTACGAGTGACCGCGTGATGTAGAGCCCCAACCCGGTTCCTTCCGTCTGCCTGACCAGCGGATTATCCAGCCGGCTAAATTTATTGAAGATCTCAGGCAGGTGCTCGGGCGGTATTCCTACGCCTTGATCGGCGACACAGACTTCAACCATTTCCGGTCCGGAATCGACGAGATCGCGCGCGGAAATTTGCACGGTAGTGCGTGCTGGCGAGTACTTGACGGCATTGTCGACCAGGTTGGTAAGAATTTGCTCGAGCCGGTCGGCATCGGCCCAGACCGGCGGCAAGCCGGGCGGAATCTTGGTTACGATTTGATGCTGCCTGGCCTTGTCGGCGAGATTGCGCAAGACCCGCTGAACCGCTTCATTGAGGTCGATCGCTCGAATCGTCAGCTGCAACTTGCGGGACTCCAAACGCGAAACTGCCAGAAGGTCTTCTACCAGGCGCGTCAGCCGGTCGGCCTGGTCTTTGATGATACCGACGTAGCGGCGTTGTTGACTGACATCTAGCCTGTCGCCGGCGCGCAAAATAGTATCGGCAAAGCCCTTGATGCTGGTCAGCGGCGTTCTCAGCTCGTGGCTGACGGTGCTGACAAACTCGGTTTGGGCTTGTTGAACAGTGCTTGCTTGCACGATGTAGACGACGGTCAGAAAAGCACTTGGTGTGCCGTCTTTGCCGGCGATGGCGATGTGGCTGACCGGTACGATCAAGTCCATCCCGTTGCGGCTTATGATTGAGGCGTTGTGCAAACCGGAGTTGGCCGAGTCAGCTAGGGTCAGCTGCAATCCCGGTTGCCTGTCACCATCTGCAGTATCAGGCTGATGCAGGCAGGAGCAGTCCAGGATCGAATCGAGCTGATGACCTTCGAGGTCTTCCAGGCGCCGGTCGACAAGTTTGAGCAACGACGAATTGCAGCTGGTCAGAAAGCCGTCCGGGCTCGTTACAATCAGACCGTCGGCACAAAAGTTGACGAGACTTGAATAGATATCGTCTGCAGCGATGTTCAACTTGCTCTTCCCGGGTTGGCTAAAGTTGCTCGCAGTCGGCTACCAGACAGCCATCCGCAGGCCTAACTTAGCACCATCTCAGACAAGAACACCGCATTACAACCATATCTTAATTTCGCCGTTGAAATCCTTAAGACTCTTGGTTTGTGTCTTGAGCACTAGCTGCCGGCACTGTCGACTCCAAGATCTGGCGCAAGCGCTCCCGGTCGACCAAATAGAGATAGCCGAGCAGAACCTCGAAGGCGGTTGCCTTTCGATAGGCAGATTGTCCGCTCTTGCGATAGCCGGAAGGCTTTAAATTACGAGCCATGCGGACTATTTCGACTTCGTCTTCGTTGAGCGCCGGCGTGAGCGCTTCGAGCAGAGCTGATTGTGCGCCGGCGGTCACTCGTAAGACAACTTTGCCGTGCATCTGCCGGGCGGTTCGGGTGCTGTGCACGGCGCGCTCACGCTCGAACAAATCGAAGACGGCATCACCTAAATGCGCCAGAACGCGCAACGGCAAGTTCCGCGCCTCAGTTTTCGTTAAGGTTTGACCGAATAGCATCAAGCCGCGTCAGTCTTCACGCGCCGTCGACTTGCGCTTTTCCCGCTTGGAGAGAAGCTCGCGGACGACCTGCCAGCCGAAATTCGGCAATGACGAGCCGATTCTCTGCCAGCGCCAGGGTTCGCTAGCCAGGCGGTAGAGCCATTCGAGATTGAGCTTTTGCATCAAGACCGGCGCCCGTTTGCTAATGCCGGCCCAGACGTCGAAACTGCCGCCGACTCCGATAATCACGGATTTTGGAAAGGCGCTTTGCCAGCGGTCGATAAAGTATTCCTGTCTCGGCACTCCCATCGCTACTAATACCAGCTCCGGAGATACTTTGGCGATCGCTTCGACCACCGCTTCTTCCTGGTCTGTGCTGATATAGCCGTGGTGATAGGCGGCTATCTTGAGCCCGGGATGTACTTTCGGCAGCACATTTGCAACCTGCTCGACGACGTCTTCCTTGCCGCCAATCAGAGCGACCGGTCTGCCAGCGATCGCTGCGCGGTGTAGCGCGGACACGGCCAGGTCGATGCCGGCCAGGCGCTCGACCGACGTGCCGGCCAGTTTGAGCGCCCAAACGATGCCGGCGCCATCGGGGATGATCAGATGAGCGTGGCGGATGATCCGGTCCAGTTCGCGGTCCTGTTGTGCAGCAACCACCATTTCGGCATTGAGCGTGACTATCTGCAAGCGCCGGCCCTGGCGCCAAGCGGATTCCACCACTTCTAGCGCGAGCGGCTCGTCTACGATATCGACTGGATAACCCAGTACTGTCTGGCGTGACTTATTTGTGGCTGACAAGGTTGACATTATGGGCGGTGCCTTATGTCTTGTATTGTACTTGCTCAAGGGCCCCGGCTGCGACAACATGCACTGGGTTGGCTTTTTCAGCCTGCCTAAACTTCCTCCGGCTTGGAACTCTCAGGCGATAAGCTCGAAAGGATTCCCAACCTTCAGCCATAAGTACTCGGCTCCCGGTCTGCTGATAGAGAATTGGGTGCCTGTGAGTCCTATGGATCACTTTGCATGCTTAGAATTCTACTGAGGAGATTAAAGTTCTGGCAAGCCAATTTTTTCGCACTTTCGGACTTTCCCACTGCCAGGCAGGACAGCTCGACCCGTTTGGAAAATGCTTGTTTTATCGCGCTCAGCCAGTCTTCTTTGGGGTTGTCCTGGGCAAGATTTAAGATTGGTTGCTCAAACTCCGTTAATAGTTTTGAAACTTTCGGATCGTAGGCGATCCCCACTGAAGGCACGGCGCTGGCAAGCGCCATGATCAAGGCGTGCAGTCGCATCGATACAAGCAGATCAAGTTGCGCCAGGACAGCTAGCCACTGGCTCGGGCGGACCAGCTCGGACGTGTCCAGGAGTACCGCCTGCCGGCCGAGCTTCTGCCAGCCATCAAGAAATCGGCTAAGGACAGGCTCGTCTTGAGAACGTTGCAACGGCAAAAGAAGCAGGCGGGCACCGGCCGGCAGACCAGCCGAGAGCGCCGCCAGCAAGCAATTGTTGTGTTGGTCGGAGAAAAGCGTGCTTGGGCGCAGAGAGAGCCCGATTAGCGGATGCTCGGCATCTCGTCCAGCTGCGAGCGGCTCAAGTGCTGCCTGCACTGCCGGTGCCGGCGGCGTGGGCGCAAGACACCAGACCGGATCGGCGGTCAGCTCCGATTTGAGCCCCCAGGCTTGCATGAGCTCATGTGATTGTCTGTCGCGCACCGAGATGGCGTTGCACTGCTTGAACGCCAGGCGGGTCAGAACTTTGCCGGCGGCGGTCTTGAGCGGACCCACCCCCTGGGCGTAGACGATAGACTGCGCGCCCAAAGCCTTTGCAATGGCGATGTGGGCGCCGTAAAAAACGACCGAGCCGGGCGAGCGGGTGTCCTGGAACAATCCGCCGCCGCCGCTGACAAGCAAGCGCGCTTGGCCAAGTCTGCTCAGTAAACCGGCCAGGTCAGCTCTGGCTGCTGCGGGCACCCCGAAGGCGCGTGTAGTTGCCTCCGGATTCGCTGACAACACAAGGATATCTTTTGCCGGCACAAGCCTCAGGAGCTCGGCTACCAGCTGCTCGCAGATAGCTTCGTCGCCGAGATTGCCGTAGCCGTAATAACCGGAGACTACGATTAGTTTGCGGCCCTTTTGAGATGTTTCCATCCGCTGCCCTTACTGTGCGCTTGACGATTTCGATGCAGCATCAAAATCGGGATCTGTCTTAGAATAAATACCATGCTTGAGAACGAGCAAGATATAACGAAAGTGGCTGGCAACGATGGGAGCGATGTCGCTTGCAAACGGGTCAGCCCGCGCAATTGCGACGAACTTTCGCGCCTTCTGGAGCTAGCCGGGCGCCGAGGTGAATATGTGATTATCGGCTTGCCATGCGCGATTCCCGCTGGATTCAACGGAAGACAATTCTTATTTGTAGATCTCTCTCATTTTTCGCAAGTGCTTGAGCATTGCCGGGAAGATCAGGTGATTAGCGTCGAATCCGGCATCACGGTTGCGCAGCTGGATAAACTGCTCGCTCAAGAAAAACAGTGGTGGCCGGTTGCCGCATTCTCTCCGGCAGCAACGGTGGCGGAATTGATCAACAGCGGGGACGGAGGCTGCCTGGAGCATCAGTTCGGAGGTCCGCGCGATCTCGTGCTCGGTCTTTCGGCGGCGCTTTCCACCGGCGACTTGATCTCCTGCGGCGGCAAGGTTGTGAAGAATGTCACCGGCTACGATTTGCAAAAGCTCTTTATTGGGTCTCACGGGTGGCTTGGCGTGGTGTGCCGGGCGCATTTACGCCTCTTCGCAAGACCGGAATGCAGCCGCTCGCTCGTCGGTTATGCCACCGCGCTTGGTGATGCATTTACGGCCTTCGGCTTGCTGATGAGGTCGGGGGTTCCTCTTTCCTGCCTGGAGTTAGTCGATAAGAGTGTTTTGGAACTGCTATCGGCGGACATTGGCGAGGCGATTCAGTTAACTCCGGCACAGGCTGGGAGCTTGCGATCTGCACCATATGCAGTGCTTATTCAGCTGCATGGCAAAGCGGCAATTGTAGATGAGATCGAAAAGGAGATTCGAAATTGCCTGAAGCATGTCAAAATTGATCTCGAAGCGTTGACTGCACCGGTTTTCGAGCACATGTGGCGCCAGTTGAGCAGTCTGACCGCCTCGAGCGGACTGCCTAAGCTGGAGCTGTCGCTTTCGGTTGAGCAGATGGCCGACTTGCTGGCGGTTTTGTCCAGGCAGAGCTTGGATTTTTTCTGGCAAGGTCGCCCCAGTCGCGGTCGATTGCAGCTCTATGCCAAACAAGCAGAGATGCTGCCTCTACTTTCCGAAAAAATTAGGCGGTGGTCCTTGCAGGCTGAGCAGGCGGTCGTAACAGCCTGTGCCGACCAGAACTACCTTTGGCGCGTTACCAGGCTGCCAAACGAGGACGATCACGCCGTTGCGCTCAAGAAAGCCATTAAGGCGCGTTTCGATCCTTCCGGCTGCTTGAATCCACTGGTTGCTCTCTAGGAGGGGTGATGACCGTCAGCGATGGAGCGGACAGCGGCGAGAAGCGCACCTCTGGTGGTGCCGAGCAGAAGCTGGCAAGTGACGGCGCCGCTTGCGGAGCGGCCGGCAATCTGATTGGTATCATGCCGGGACCGAGAGCTACGCCGGCGATCGAGCCGGCATTGCTGGATGCCTGCATCCATTGCGGATTGTGCTTGCCTGCTTGCCCGACTTATCTGGCAACCGGACGAGAGATGGAATCTCCGCGGGGCCGAATCTACCTTCTCAATCTGTATGCCAGCGGCAGCGAGCCTTTGACACCGAGAATGGCCGAGCACATTGAATCCTGTCTCGGCTGCCTGGGTTGCCAGACGGCCTGCCCTTCCGGCGTGCGTTATGAAACGATCCTCGATCAGGCCAGACCGCACCTGGCCAATCTGCGCAATCGTCGAGCTCGGCGTTTGATGCGTTACGTCTTTTCCAGGGTCTTACCTGATTACGGAAAACTGCGCGCGCTGGGCAACTTGCTCAGGTTGTGGCAGTCGGCTGGAGGGCAGAAGCTCGTTTCGACTATGCCCTGGTTGAGAAAGGCCTTCGGACGCTTGATTCGCTGGCAGTCCTTCTTGCCGGCCGTACCGAAATACGTGCCGCTGCCCAGGCAGTCGTGGCTCTCGGGCCAGAAGACAGGGACGGTCCAGCTCTTTGCTGGTTGTGTAATGGACATCTTCTACAATCAAGTCAATCATGCCTGCGCAAGACTGCTTTCCGCTCAGCGAAAGATTGTCGAGGTTCCGGAGCAGACATGCTGCGGTGCGCTGGCCTTTCATGCAGGCGAGATCGACATAGCCAGGGACCAGGCGAAACGAAATATCGAGCTTCTGGAGAACAAGTCCGGCGAAATTGTCGTCACTGCCGCCGGTTGTGGCGCGATGCTCAAGGGATACGGCGAGCTGCTCGGCGACGACGAGCAGTGGCGGCAACGTGCCGTTAGTCTCTCTGCTCGCATCAAGGATGTTACCGAGGCGCTGGCCGCCGGCGAATTCGCTACGAAGCCTCGCCGGATCGAGCGCACTGTTACCTATCATGCTGCATGCCACCTCGCCCACGCGCAAAACGTTCGAGCGGCGCCGGCGCGCTTGTTGGCGGCCATTCCCGGGCTGACTGTCGTGCCGCTGGAAGAACACGAGCATTGCTGCGGCAGCGCCGGAATTTTCAATCTGACTCATACCGAACTCAGCTTAAAGGTGCTCGAGCGAAAGGTAGCCTATCTAAAAGAAACCGGGGCCGATACGGTCGTAACCACCAATCCGGGCTGCATGCTGCAACTGGAAACCGGCTTGAAATCAGCCGGTCTCGCTCTAAAGACTCAGCACTTAGTCGAACTGCTCGATCAGGCCTATCAGCCTTAGATTGCCTCTTGCGCAGCCAGAAGTAGCTGCATCATATCTGGTTAAGTAATCGACTGCTGCATCCGGCACCGTCGGTAGTTGCATACGCCGAGCGATCTGGCTTCCTGCCGTTAGGGAGCTTGTGGCCGATCGGCCATATTCCTGTTGCTGAGCCGCTCCCGGAGCTCAGTCAAGGCGGACCGCTGTTCGGCGTTCAGTTCCGGATTCGTCTGATCGAGCAGAATCTCCCTGCTCAGCAGGTCTTGAATCTCGAAGCGAGCTCTGATCGATTGTTCGAGCTCCTTAGGCTCGACTAAATGCACGCCGTCGGCGCCCTGGATAGCTTCTTTGTCGACGCTGTGCTCACCAACCACCAGCGCTTCGCCTTGCAATAGTCTAACCGAGTCAATGGTGCCGTTCGGCTTCCTGACGTCCACCACTACGCGCGCCGGTGCAGATGACTCGAGCGCCATGACCCGTAAGACTTTCTCTTCGCCGTATTCGACAATTGCTGACGCGCCCGGGTCGATGCTGACCGAGCCGAGTGCGGTGTCGACTCCGAGATCGCCGCCGCGATTGGTGGCCAGCACGCGACCATGTTGCAGACCGATATGGCGATTCCTGATCCAGCTGATTCTCGTTTTGTCTCGACAGGCGACAAAGGTTCCTTTAAACGAGACGTTTGCTCCGCCCCGCTCTTCTCCACTGCCCGTGGTCGTTGTTTTCGCTTTCTGCCCGTGACAAGTCCAGAATAGAAACGGCGTGGCGTTGTGCACTGCTTCTCCGAATGCGATTAAGGTCGGAAAGGATGTGCGGAGCTGGGGTAGATCGGCTGGCATGATGCTGAGCTGATCGGCCGACTGATCGACCGCTTTCGAGATGCCGTGAAAGTCGAATGAAAGGGAGGGGCTGGCAGAGAGCTCATTGCCTTGCAGGGAAAGCTTGATCTTGTCCGGAGAGGTTACCTGTGCCGGCGGTTGAGTCGGTGGCACCGAATCGGAGGAGCCGCCGATTGTCCGCACGGCAAGCTTCGGAACAGAGCCATCGTTCATCTGTGATTTGCCGTCCCCGGAAGCTTTGGGCTCCAGCGGTGGCACGGCCAGCTTGGGGGCTTCCGAATCTTGCGCCGGTAGTCCGGAATCAGACTCATCTGCCGCCTCGGGCACCTTGAGAAGACCAGCATGAGAGAGCAGCAAACTGCGCAAGTCGATGCCGGGGTAATTTGAAAACGATTCGTTCTCGATAAAGAAAAACATGTGCGGTGGCGGCTGGAATCTACCCAATATTTTGGCCAGATCTAGCAGCACCGGCATATAGGATAGGTTGAATTTGTGACCAGTGCCTTTCGCTTTACCGGCTTGACTGTCGCCCAGCCGCCGCTGGATTGCCCAGCTGCCTTCCGGTAGACGGAAAGCGAGCGCCGGTGAGACTTGCTGATTGACAAGCAAGAGAAACGCCAGTAGCCAACTCGCTTTATGCCGGTTAGACGATCTTCCCTTAGGCCTGTAACTATGCAAGTCTCACCTTCTTATTTCCCCGATATCAGCTACTTTTGTACCCATTTCGAGTTATGTTTAATCGTTCTAACCCGGATAATTAGCTGTCTGACCTTAGATTCGGATTGGAGCTGCCTGCTCAAAAATATGAATAGGAGCTGCTTTTGGGCTTCTGTTGGCAGCCAAGGTCCGGTCTGCTTGCCTGTTTGCGCCAAGGAATGATGCCGGTCCAGAGCTTATAATTTAGCAGGCGGCCCGACAGCTTGGAATGCGTCGTTACATGGTTGCCTTCACGAAAGGAGAGCGAATCTTGAAATTAGAGGCGCTGGTGCAAACTCGAAAGCCCGATCTGTACGATGGTGATCTGCCCGATGATCGGCTTGCTCATTATCTTAAGAAGGATGTCGTGGCGGTAGACACCGAGACCAGAGGATTGAACATTCCGCGCGATCGCTTGTGCCTCGTTCAGATTTGTGACGATGAGGGCATTGTCAGTTTGGTGCGCTATCAAAAGCGTCCGGCCGACAACGTCAAGAAGCTGATGGAAGATCCCTCGACGATTAAGCTCTTTCATTTCGGAAGATTTGATGTGGCAGTGCTGAAGTATTACCTTGACGCCAAAGTCAATCCGATCTGGTGCACAAAGCTGGCTTCTAAGCTGGTTCGAACATATACCGACAGACATAGCTTGAAAGATCTTGGCCGAGAGCTATTAGGATTGGAGATGGACAAGAGCGATCAGACGAGCGACTGGGCCCGCAGCGATCTCACTGCTTCTCAAATGGAATACGCTGCCAACGACGTGCGCGTGCTCATTCCAATCTACAAGCAGATAAAAGCCATCCTCGAGCGGGAAGGCAGATTGGGCCTCGCCGAAAGACTCTTTGAATTCTTGCCGGTAGTCGCCGAACTGGACCTGGGGGGCTGGAGAGATATCTACGAGCATTAATATGGATTTGCCGAATTCGGCTGCCAGCGAATCGGCCATTGAAATCAACAGGAGTGACTAGTCTCAAATGGAAAAGCTAATCTACGAGAAATCTCAACCGGGACGCCGCGCGCAAACGTTGCCTAAAGCCGGGGTGCCAGAGGCAAAGTTAACCGACTTGCTGCCAGCAGCAGCGTTGCGACAGGAGCCACCGGACCTTCCGGAAGTGAGCGAACTCGAGGCTGTCAGGCATTTCGTCCGGCTCTCGCATTTGAATCATTCAATCGATACCGGCTTTTATCCGCTCGGCTCATGCACAATGAAATACAATCCGAAAGTCAATGACGCGATGGCCGCGCTCGATGGCTTCCGCGAATTGCATCCCCATCAAACGGAGGACCAGATCCAAGGTGCGCTCGAGCTGTTATGGAACTTGCAGGAAGCAATCGCCGAGATTGTCGGCTTGCCCGCTGTTTCGCTGCAGCCGGCTGCCGGAGCCCATGGGGAATTTACCGGGTTGCTGATCATCAAGAAATACTTCGAGTCTCAAAATGATCTCAAACGGACCAAAGTAATAGTGCCTGATACTGCCCATGGTACCAATCCCGCGACCGCAGCTTTAGCCGGATTCGAAGTGATCGAGATCAAATCCAACGAGCGCGGACTGGTAGATCCGGCGGCGCTCAAAGCCGTTCTCGGGCCGGATGTCGCGGCGATCATGCTGACCAATCCCAACACGCTCGGGCTGTTCGAGGAGGAGATTCAGCTGATTCAAACTCTGGTGCACGAAGCCGGGGGGCTGCTCTATTACGATGGAGCCAACCTGAATGCCATTATGGGTCTAGTTAGACCGGGAGACACCGGCTTCGATGTTTGCCACCTCAATCTGCACAGGACCTTCTCAACTCCGCATGGCGGCGGCGGGCCAGGTGGTTGTGCCGTGGCTGTCAGGCCGAAGCTCGAACCGTTTCTGCCGGTGCCGGTTGTCTCCAAGGCAGCCGATCGCTTTTACTTCGACCATGACAGACCGCAGTCGGTCGGCAAAGTCAAAGGTTTCTACGGCAACTTCGGAATACTCGTCCGCGCTTATACCTATATCCTTGCCCACGGCGGTCCAGGTCTTAAGCAGGTTTCGCGCGATGCGATCTTGAATGCCAACTATCTGAAGGAGCGCCTGAAGCGCAACTTCAATCTGCCGCATGAAAGACCGTGCATGCACGAATTTGTGCTTTCGGGCGTCTGGCAGAAGGACAGAGGAGTAAGCACTACCAATCTCGCCAAACGAATTCTGGATTACGGCGCGCACGCTCCGACTGTATATTTCCCGCTGGTGGTGCCGGAAGCGATGATGATCGAGCCGACTGAGACCGAATCCAAGCAGACTCTCGATGAATTCGTCGACATCATGTTGAAGATCGATCAAGAAACCAAGGATTCGCCAGATCTGGTCCGCAACGCTCCGCATAATACACCAGTCGGAAGGTTGGACGAGGCTCTGGCCGCTCGCAAGCCGAACCTACGCTGGAGTCGCTCTAAATAGCGCTTGAGCCGTTCGCGCGGACTGACGACGTGGACAGCTCAAGCGGCAGCTCTACAGCAGATGCCCGTACTCGATTTGAAACTTGAGGTAATTGAGCTTCTCTTTCAAGCGTGCAATCTCTTTGCGCGTACCTCGAATCGGCACGATGCAGATCAGCGCCGTGCTGTTGATATAGAGAATCGGAGTGGAGCCCATCATGATTCGGGTCAGGTCATCTCCTAAATATTCGGTGTAACACTTATGTGCTATCCAGAAGCCGATTAGATTGATGCCCAGGAAAATTAGCCAGTGCATATAAAGGAAAAGCCGTTCGCGGGCCAGCAAGAGCATGAGCTTTCCGGCTTCTGCTCGCAAATCCTCGCTCGGCGCCCGCACGTGACGGGGAGAAACCGGCGCGAAATTAGGCACTGCCAGCGGTAGCTGCTCGGTGACTTGCTCTTGCACGTAGCCGGCAAGGTGGCGGCTGTCAATCAGCAGCCCACAATTAGAGCAATACTTCGCTCCCGGTTCGCAGTCATGAGAACAGGCGACACAAATGAGTTTGTAGGCGCCTGTTTGTGAAACTGTTGCTGACATGACTTTCGTGCGGCCTCAAATTTGTGTTCGGGTTCGACTCAGACCCGGACTGGCTTGCGCAACTGCACCCAGCAAGGGTGACTTTGTGAAATCCATCTTATAAGAAGATTTACACTTTGACGCAAGTATTTGATACCACGTCGCCATATTAGTGGGGATACTCCCACGGCGAAAGGCGGAGGCTCCAAAGGAACCGCGCATAAGGTTAACTCACGATCGGCTCGATTGCAAGCAGCGCGAAGCCTAGACTAGCCTGGCCTGGAGAGAAACTCCGTGCTTCCGCTGGACAATCTGGCGGCGGCCTTAAATAGATTTATGGCTGCATGAGCATTGAAGCGCCCATCGGAGAATACTTCGTTAAGGAGCGCTTGTCGGAAAACCTGACCGCTGCTCCTGAGCACCAGGCGCTGCGCGTAAGGTAATGCGCTGTCGATAAAGTTGAACTCAGGGTCGATTGTGAGCGCGACACCTTCCAGAGTCAAGAGCGCGCGCATGATATAGGTGAATTCGGTCGGCAACCGGAAAGGATAGCGCCAGACCACTTCCGAGAAATCAAAGAGCATCTTGCGGAAGCGAACGCGGTTCAGCCCCTCGGCAAATCGTGCTTCCACGATTGGTGTCAGCTCGTTGGTCAGCGATTCCTTGTCGACGTCTTCGGGCAGGAAGCCCATGGCGATGAAGTCGTCTACCAAATAGGAATACTGCCTCTGCACAACGTGCAAGAAGCAGTTGACCAGATTGCGCTTGAGTTCGGGCGATACGATGCCTACCATACCGAAATCGAACATGCCGACTCGACCGTCCGGCATAATTCGAATATTGCCGGGATGGGGATCGGCATGAAAGAAGCCGTCTTCCAGCAGCTGCCTGAGATAGAAGTTTGCACCGGACTTGGTGACTTCCCGCCTGTCGATCCCCATCGCTTCCATGGTGGTGGTGTCGGTCACTTTTACACCCGGGACGTATTCAATCGTCAAAACGCGCCGCCCGGTAAGCCGCCAGACGATTCTAGGAATATGAATGCGTGTGTTGTTGCGGAAATTGTGCCGAAATCTGTCCGCGTTGCGCCCTTCTCTTATATAGTCTATTTCTTCGAAGGTGGTCCGCGCGAATTCCTCGACCACTCCGGGCCAATTAGTATGGCGGCAGAGGCTTGGATAACGCATCACTTCGTCGGCGATCGATTCGAGCGTTTGCACGTCGCGGGCGATTGTAATTGGAAGATTTGGGCGCTGAACTTTTACGACCACGTCTCGGCCGTCCTTGAGCACGGCCCGATAGGCTTGGCTGAGGCTGGCCGCTGCGATCGGTTTGGGGTCGAAATATCCGTAAAGGGTTTCAGGCTGTGCTCCCAGTGCCTTGACAATCGTTTCTCTGGCGATTTCGGTTGGGTACGGCTCGACGTCTTCTTGCAGGGATGCCAGCTCCAGCATCGCTGGTAAGGGAAGGAGGTCGGCCCGTGTAGAGAGAGTCTGCCCAATTTTTATAAAGGTTGGGCCCAGCTTATAAAGCCGATTGCGCAACCAACGGCCAAGCTGCCGGTATTCCTCGTACTCGGCTCCGGTCAGGATTGTCTCTTCGAGATCGTCTCCGGAAGCGCGTTGTTGCTCCATGCGTTGATGCTCGTTAGCGTGATAACGAGCGAAACCGCGCACCGCTACAATGATGGCCCAGATAATTGGAACGACGCGCAGCGCTCCGGATAGCCCCTGCAGTGCGTAAATGCGCCAAAATGCTCGCCAGCAAGAGGCAAACAATCTTCCGGGCGTGACATCGCGAAAGGTCTCACGGACGGGATCGAACTGGCGATGGTTTTCCTTAGATTTCAAGGTTGATGCGTACTGTGAAGAGAAACTCTTGACCACTATATTAGAGGACTTGCCATGTTGTCAGCAGGTTCTAGATAAATTTAAGTTCGTTTTACACTGGCTCGGCCGGAAAGGCTTAGCGTCCGCCGTGGGCCTGGTATTGCGCCTCAATAATCGCTTTGACGCCTTTCGATGCCAACTCCATCATCGGTGCCAGCTTCTCCGCATCAAACGGCTTGCCTTCGGCGGTAATCTGGAGCTCCAGAATCTTGCCTGATTCCGTAAGCACTATATTGCTGTCCATTTCAGCCTGAGAGTCTTCATTGTAATTGGGATCCAGCAAAAGCTGGCCGTTGACTTGGCAGATGCTGACGGCTGCCATGTGCTCGGAGAGCGGTAATTCGTCGAATACTCCCTCTTTTCGAAGTTTCAACAAAGCGTCATAAAGGGCGAGAAATCCACCGTTGATGCTGGCCACGCGTGTCCCCGCGTCAGCCTGCAGCACATCGCAATCGACTGTAATAGTCCGCTCTCCCAGCGCGCGGCGATCTACCACCGCCCTCAGACATCGGCCGATAATGCGCTGAATCTCGCTTGTTCGTCCGGACGGCTGGCCACGTGTAACTTCGCGCACTGAGCGCACCAGAGTCGACCCTGGCAACAAAGAGTACTCGGCAGTGATCCAGCCTTCGCCCTTGCCGATTAGGAAGGCCGGCACCCGCTCTTCGATCTTTGCCGTCGTAAAAACTCGCGTGTCGCCGAACTCGACTAGCACTGAGCCGTCAGCGTTTTTCGTGAAGTTTCTTGTGAATTTTATCGGTCGGAGCTGGTCCCATTGCCGATTATCGCGTCGGCGGTACATTCAAAGCTCGCTTTCTAGGGATTGGCATCCCAATAACATTGCCCATCACTAAAGTGGACTATACCCGTCCATCATCTATTGTAAGCGCAATCACAGTTATTCCCGTCCGAACCGGAGCCGAAGAATCTGCGCAATACCCTTAAGGACTATTCTGTCTCCGGCAAGCACGTTTAGTTCTGTGAAGGAAAAGCGAATATCTTGGGATCTGGTCGCCAGATTCGACAAGGAGTTTACGCGCGTAAGAACCATGTTGGAAAGTTCTGGCGAAATCTCATTGCCGCAGGACGTTAGATGAGTATCGGCCAGATTGACCCAGCCGTCCTGAAGCACAAGTCTGGTGCCGAGCTCGACCGGGATAGCGGCGGCAAGCTCTCCTAAGCCGGCTTTCCCTTGCATGGTGATAAACATTCGATTGGCTGGTTGAAGCGCCAGCGAGCCGCCGGTAAAAGTCAATCCGACCGGTGCGGCCTGTCCGAGCTGTCCCAAAAGGTTGCCGAGCAGTCCGCCGCCCTGCACGGCATTGACGGACAGGCGCTGTAAGGTTGTTGGCGAGTTGAGGAAGCGGTTGAGGTTGCTTTGAGAGACGACGGCTGTCACAGCGGCCTGGACCGGCTGGCTGAACTGCAACATGCGGTGATTGAGCAGACTGCCGGTATCAAAAGTGGAAGCGCTAGCTGTCGTGAATGACAACTGGTCACAGGTGAAGTCTTCGAAGCGACCGCCTTTGACATCGATTTCCAGAGCGGCCAGCGTTCCTCTGGTCAGGTCCATGTTGCGCGCAATCAGATGTAAGTTGCCGACCGCTCCGTCCATGAATTGACCATCTTGCAGATCTATCTCCAGCTTCCCGAACCGGCCGCTGCCGACATCCACGAAGCTAATTGGCGGGCCTACCAGCGGATTTTGTCCGGACCAGCGCGGAGCGCCCTGTCCGGCTGGCTGTGCTGAAAACGGTTGTGTGCCTGCGGTGGAGCTAAACTGTCCGGGCGACGCGTATGCATGCGGTGCGCGCTCCAAGTAGTTTTGCTGCTGGCTCGGAACAGACTGATTGCCTGGCCAGGACGGTTGAGGCTGCCCGCTGCCGGCGGTCTGTGCCAAGCTGATCTCCGGACAAAGAGCGTTGGCGGCGCTGCCTGCGCAGACGGCAATTAGAAGTGACTTTGCCACGATATTCATAACAGCTGACCTCTTTTGCCGATCAATGCTCTCATTTATCAAGTTAGCAAGCTTACAAATAAAAATCCGCTCCTTTTGAACTAATCGCAAAGAGCGGACTTTTAATTTCGCTATTAAGAACCGAACTTACGGTCAGCTCCTAGGGGGTGCTGCCGGTGGTGCCACCAGGCGCCGGAGTTCCGGTTGTCGCACCAGGCGTAGCACCAGTATCGGTACCAGGGGTGGTGGTTGCTGGTGGGGTAGCTCCGGTGGATGTACCGGTAGAGGATGTATCGCTTCCGCTGCACGCTGTCAGTGACGCCACAAGCGCGAAGCTAGCTGCGGCAAGAGCGATTGTTTGAATTTTCGCCATCATAAACTTGAACTTCTCCTTCTTTACTGCACCCGGTGAAAAATTGACCGTGTTTTACAGAGTCTGATTCTCTCACAGGCTAGCTCGTTAGTAACTGTTACCAACCTGAGGCCGCCGCAATTCTAACAGGAAACGGAGCGAGAGCAAACTACTTGAAAATCAACTCTAAGAATTTACAGAGATTGGATATACATTAATACGTCATTTGTGATACTCAAACACGCTCACGGCTTCAAGCGGGAGGATTGCCAGCGCCGCAACGCCTCTCGGAGACGCTCCACCGGTGCTACCAACGATATGCGAACATAACCTTCGCCGCCGTCTCCAAATGCGATTCCCGGTGTTACGACGACGCCGGTTTCGTTCAGCAAATGCTCGCAAAATTCGCTCGACGACATGCCAAGCGATCTCGGCAGAGCCAGCCACACGTACATTCCCGCCTGCGGTGGATTGACTCGCCAGCCCATCGCCTTAAGTCCACTCACTAATAAGTCGCGACGTTGACGATAAGTGTTGCGAATCGTTTCGATTTCAGTATCCGGTAATGAGAGCGCTGCCATCGCCGCCGTTTGGATCGCCGCAAACACTCCGTAATCAATGTTGGTTTTTAGAGCATACAGCGTCTTGATAACAGTTTCGTTACCGGCAGCAAAACCGACTCGCCAGCCGGCCATGTTAAAAGCTTTGCTGAGCGTGTGAAATTCGATGCCGATCTCTTTTGCTCCTGAAAACTCCAGGAGGCTGTGCGGTCTCTCCGGCTCGAAGTAAATCTCACCATAAGCGAAGTCGTGCACGAGCAAGATTTGATGCTGTCTGCAAAAGTGGACCGCTCGCTCGAGAACGTCTCCATTTACGGTTGCGCCAGTCGGATTGTTCGGATAGTTGATGATTAAAAGCTTGGCTGCGGCTGCCACTTCCGCTGGAATCGCCTCCAGATCCGGCACGAAGCCATTCTCCGCGGTTAGCGGTAGTGAAAAGATACTGGCGCCAGCCAGGACGGGCCCGCGCTGGTGCACCGGATAGCACGGGCTCGGGATGAGGGCCAGGTCGCCGTGGTCTAGATAAGCCATCGCCAGATGAGCCAGACCTTCCTTCGAGCCCGCCAATGGTAGTATCTCTCTAGCCGGCTCTAGTTCGACTTGATAGCGCCGCTTCATCCAGCCGGCGATTGCTGCTTTGAATTCCGGTATTCCGTCGAATGGCGGGTATCCGTGGAAAGCTGGCTCGCTGACCGCGTCGCGCAAGGCATTCACAACCGGGCTTGGAGTGGGCGCATCCGGATTGCCAAGACCGAGGTCGATCAAATCCTTGCCGTTTTTGCGGGCCTCTGCCTTGAGCTCGTCGAGGCGAACAAAGATATAAGCTGGTAAGCGCGAGAGTCTGGCAGCCGGGGAAAGTTTGATTAGCTCAGATCCGGATGCTGGGCTCGACATGCCGCCTGGTACCTCACAAATCGCCGCTCGCACCAATTCTAACAGGGTAAGCGTCGGCCGCCCGTTACAGTGATTAATAATCGTTGTGGACCGAGCTGCTTTGGCAGCAGAGATGCTATGCCAGGAGATTCTTCCCGGTCATCTCCGGCGGCGCTTGCATCTTCATGATGGACAAGATAGTGGGAGCGACATCGGCCAGAGAGCCGTCTTTCAACTTAGCGCCGGCTGGCAGGCTGCCGCTGAAGTCTGCCACTATCAGCGGTACCGGATTTGTAGTGTGGGCCGTGTGCGGTTCGCCGGTTTGATAGTCGATCATCTGTTCGATGTTGCCATGATCTGCTGTGATCAACAACGTTCCTTTGGCGGCACTGGTTGCTTCGAGCAGTTGGGCGAATGCTTCGTCTACGGATTGCACCGCTTCCACTGCCGCCTCCAGCACACCGGTGTGCCCGACCATATCCGGATTGGCAAAGTTTAGGACCACGAAAGGATACTGACCGGAGCCGATAGCCTGGCAGGCGACCTCACTTACTTTTGACGTTTGCATCGGCGGCGCTTTGTCATAGGTCGCGACTTTCAGCGACGGCACGAGCACTCGCTCCTCGCCTTCGTTGGGTGCTTCGCGGCCGCCATTCAGGAAGTAGGTTACGTGCGCGTATTTCTCCGTTTCGGCCGTGTGAAACTGCGCAACATGGTGGCAAGCCAGGAATTCAGGCAGTGTCATGGCCATGTCTTGCGATGGCAGCTGTTCTGGCGAGAAAGCTACTGGTAATCCCAAGGAGGCGTCGTATTCCGTCAAACAGGCGTAATAGATATGCGGCTTGATTTCACGTTCAAAACCGTCAAAATCTGCTTGTGTCAATGCTCTCGAGATCTGCCGCACGCGGTCCGGGCGAAAGTTGAAGCAGATTACTGCGTCACCGTCTTTGAGCGGTCGATTGTTGACAATGGTCGGTAATACAAACTCGTCATTCTCGTTTCGAGCATAGGCCTGTTCGACCGCATCGACTGCCGACGTAGAGGACAGACCTTGCGAGTGGACAAGTGCGCGCCAGAATTTCTCGACGCGCTCCCAGCGGTTGTCGCGATCCATTGCATAGTAACGTCCGCAGACAACGCCAATGGTGCCTTTGCCAGCCAATTTTGCATCCAGCTCGCGCATGAAGCGAATCGCCGAACGCGGCGGTGTATCGCGGCCATCCAGAAGCGGGTGAACGACCAGCGCCGGAACCTGCTCTCGAACAGCCAACTCAATCAACGCTTCTAAATGGTCGGGGCTGGAGTGAACGCAACCGTCACTTACCAAGCCGAAAAGATGCAATGTTCCGCCCGATTGTTTGGCTCGCTGGCAAGCTTCGACCAGAACCGGAATCTTGAAGAATGTGCCATCAGCGATTGTCTGGCTGATCTGTGTGAGCTTCTGAATTACGACCCGGCCGGCGCCGATGTTTAAATGTCCGACCTCGGAGTTTCCCATCAGTGAGGGTGGCAAGCCGACATGAACGCCGGAGGCATTAAGCAGGCTGTTGGGGAATTTGGCGAGCAGGTTGAGGTAATTGGGCGTGCGCGCGGCCTTAATCGCGTTACCTTTGGTTTCGGCTGTCACGCCCCAGCCGTCCAGCACAAGAAGAGTTACCGGTCCCACAGCCAAGCCTCCGCATTTTCCGTCTCAAGCGCTTATCGTACTGGAAATTGGTAGCTTTCCGGGCGATTCTCGCCTTTCTTGCCAGGTTTTTATTTCGGTCCGGGCCGCAGCCGCAGTTTAGGCGAACTGGCGGTCGATCTGCTGGCTACATCTTTCTTCTTGCAAACTTTGTCTCTGCGTGAGACCCGGCTAAAATATGGAAGTCGGAAGAAAAGAGGCTCCAAAACGGCAGTCCAGTGAATTTAGACGCCCGGTCCAGCCAGGAAGACGGAACAGCGCGCGCCTCCGAAAATGGTGGAGATAGCGCGAATCTGATCGCCGAGGTCTCTCACGAGCTACGCTTGCCGATTGCTAATCTCAAACTGCTGGTCGAGACCCTGTTGGATGGAGCGTCTGACGACCCGGAGCTGCTCAAGCGGATGCTCACTCGGGCTCATCAAGAAGTGGAGCGTCTTCAGCACCTCGTTGTCAATCTGCTTTCTGCCGAGCAGGTTGGCTGCTCGTTGCACGAGCTCAAGCGCAATTGGGTTCTTCTGGACGAGCGGGCCCGCTACTGTATTGATTCACTCAAGCCGAAAGCGAACGACAAAAAGGTGGCAATCAAGCTGGAAATCGCAGCCGGAGCCGTTGTTTTTGCCAATCTCGAGCAGCTCGATCAAGTTTTGCTAAATCTGGTAGAGAACGCCATCAAGTTCACCAATGCCGGTGGAACCGTGACGGTAAGCTCAGGGCCCCGGACCGGCTCGTTTTCGGTGACGGACACCGGAATCGGCATGGCTGCCGATGAAATCCCCAAAATATTTCAGCGTTTCTATCGAATTGACAGAGCGCAATCCAGGGGCAGCACCGGTCTTGGGCTCTCGATCGTGAAGCACATTGTAGACCTGCACGGTGCTAAGATCAACGTTCTTTCGAAAGAGGGGAGCGGATCGACTTTCCAGTTGGAGTTTCCGGGACCGGTTCAGCCGGATTGAGATCTATATTGAGGCAAGCGATCGTGAGCAAATCTGCAAAACTTGTGATGCTGGTAGATGATGATTCGACAATCATCGAGACGCTCGAATACAATTTGAAGCGCCACGGCTTTGAGACAGTCAGCTTCAACTCTGGACAAAGCGCTCTGGCGAAGTTGGACCCTTTGTCGCCCGCTCTGATCATTCTCGACTGGATGCTGCCTGATATGCAGGGTCCGGAGATCTGCAAACTGATCCGATTGCGTAATTTGGAAACACCGATCTTGATGTTGACTGGCAGAGCGGCGCCAAACGATGTTGCGCACGGATTGACCAGCGGTGCTGACGACTACCTCTCCAAGCCATTTTCGGTTGTCGAGTTTTTGGCCCGGGTGCAGGCCCTTTTGCGGCGTAGTAAGGGACAGACTCGTTCTGGACAAGTTGCGGTCGGAGATCTGGTGCTCGATCTCGACGCTCAAAGAGCGACGCTCAAGGACACCGAGGTGGAGCTGTCACCCAAAGAATTCGTCTTGCTGAAGGTGATGATGGAAAACGTGGGCAAGACTCTCTCTACTGAATCAATCTTGAATCAGGTATGGGGCGTGGATTTTACCGGTGACAGCAAGACAGTCGCGGTGCATATGCGCTGGTTGCGCCAGAAGCTCGAAGCGGACCCTAAGAATCCAGTCTTGCTGGAGACGGTCCACCGAGCGGGCTATCGTTTCAATTCGCCGGCGATGCGCGGGCAAAAGAGGACCCCATTTACAAGTCAGGCAGGAGAGCAGGCGTGAGGACAGAGGCGATTACCCTTATTAAGGAAGATGTTCTGACGCTCGGTCAGATGGTGAATCGTTCGATCGCCGAGTTGACAGGCTTGCTCGAGAAGGATTCCCGCAGCAATCTGGCTTTTGTGGAGGAGCAGGAAGGGCAGATCAATCGGTCGTCGCACATGGTTGAAGAGCGTTGCCTCGACCTGATGATCGAGCGGCAGGAGCTTTCCGCGCTCGAGGTGCGCACTCTCTTTGCCTCGACGATTATCGCTGCCAAGTTCGAACGCATGGCCGACCATGCTCATCGCGTAGCGAAAATGGCCCAATGGGCGGCCGAAGATCAAATCGAGATTCCGCCTGAGCTGTCTGAGATGAGCCGGTTGATCTATCGGATGGTTGAGGATGTTCTTTACTGCTTTCTAACCGATGCGGTTGACAAGGTCTCGGAGATCATTCAGCGCGACAATCGCATCGACTACCTGCACGACATTCTCTCCAAGAAGCTCTTGTCCGATCTCGGCGGGCAGGACGACGCGCATGCGCAGATGCGAACGCAATTCCTCTTCTCCGCGCGCTTTCTCGAACGGATGGGCGATGCTGCAACATCCGTAGCCAAGCGCGTCTACTTCATCGGAACCGGCCGGCGCTATCAGACCGGCTCGTAAATACATTCGATATACTTGGACGCCTTCGGCAATCTCCTGCCTGCTGCGCTGTCGCGCTATACTTCTGGCGGAGGTGACCTGGTGCCGGTATTACTGCTTGCTGGTGATGAAGACTTTTTGCTCTCCCGGCGGGTAAGCCAGCTCAAGGCAGAGCTGGTCGACCCCAGCTGGTTGTCGTTTAACTTTCAGCGATTGGAGATACCGAGCGTGCGCGAGGTCGTCGATGCGGCTGCCACCTTGCCGTTCGGCCCTGGTAAGCGGATGGTGCTACTCGACCGATGCGATCTCTTCACGAAGAAGAAGGGCAAGGGCGCAGGCGATAGCGAGAAGCTTTCCGACAAACAGATGAAGGCGCTGCTTGATGATTTCGATCGCGCTTTGTCTGTGGTGGCGCCCGAAACTTATCTGGTCTTTGCTTGTCCGTACAACTTTGATGCCACTCTCAGGACTTCGAAAGTTGTCGAGAAGCATGCTGAAATAGAGCATTTCCAGAAGGAACGTTTTTTCGTCGGTTCGCACAATGCCAGGCTCGAAACCTGGTGCCGTAAAGAAGCTCATCGACATGGTGTCACAGTTGATGATGATGCGATCGCCTACCTGCTTGACAGTACGGAAGCTGATTTGAGACAGGTCGCAAATGAGATTGAAAAGGCGGCTATCTATCTACTTCCGGAAAAGAACATATCGCTGGCGGTGGTTTCGCGCCTAAGCCCGCATCATTCTCATGTGTTTTCTCTTTTGGATCACTGGGCTTACGGGCGCCGCCAGAAGGCTTTGGAATCCTTACACGAGCTACTTTCCAGACAAAGCGGCATACCGATTATCGCCGCCCTGCAGACAACGCTCAGCAAGTGGGTGAATCTGAAAGCGGCAGTCGACAAGCTCAATTCCGGACTGCCGTCCGGGCCGGGGTTGAAGCGCCGGGAAGTGTCGCTGGCTGATGCTTCGCGCAAAGTGGCCGCTGAATTCGGTCTGAGACCGTTCGTAGTCGAGCTGGATCTGAAGCGGACGGCAGCTTTCACGGCCGCTCAACTCGCCAAGAAGAAGACCAGACTCTCCAGGCTAGAGTACATGGTAAAGACCGGTCAGATGTCCGATCAGCATGCGCTGACCATTTTTATTACGAGTTGATGGGTGCCACTGCTAGTGGTGCAGGGGCGGCGGAATTGAGGATTGGATTTAGTAGAGGAAGCTGACCATGAACGAGTCGCAATACGTAATTGACGAAATCACAGCCAAGGATACCTGGCGTATCTTTCGAATCATGTCAGAGCTGGTCGAAGGTTTCGACACGATGTCGACGGTCGGACCGGCGGTGTCAATCTTCGGTTCGGCTCGCTGCGAACCGGACGATCCCGACTACAAGATGGCCGAGGAGATCGCATTTCGGCTGGCGGAGCGCGGATTCACCATCATCACCGGCGGTGGTCCGGGCATGATGGAGGCCGGAAACAAGGGCGCCAAACGCGCTGGCGGCACTTCAGTCGGACTCAATATCAGGCTGCCGTTTGAGAAGGACGCAAACGCATATCAAACAGTTTCGCTTGATTTCCGGTACTTCTTTGTGCGGAAGCTGATGTTTATTAAATATGCGATGTCTTTCATAATGATGCCCGGAGGATTCGGCACGCTCGACGAGTTTACCGAGGCCTTGACGTTAATCCAGACGCTGAAAATCAAGCGGTTTCCGGTTTATCTGGTCAACTCGAAGTTCTGGGGACCGTTAGTCGACTGGATGAAAGGCACTTTACTCGAGCGGGCGCTGATTTCAGAAAAGGATTTGCGGCTCTTCACGGTTGTTGACGACGTAGACAGGCTCGTCGAGCATATCTCCTGGTGTGAAAAGGAGAAGTGCTATGACTTTGCCGAAGACGATCCGCGTTGGTTGATTGGACCGAAGACCACCGGCTAATGAAAATCGGTCCGGATAAAGCGGCCTCTTGAATTCCCGGCTTAATACCGACATAAAGAAACTGTGGAAACCGAACGGCTTATCGAAGATCGAAGCCTATAATCAGGTTTTCGTTAAGACTTTTCTTGGACCCCTTGTGGAGGTACTTCCTTGAAGATTGCAGTCTGCGTTAAGTCCGTGCCTGACACGGAAGCAAAGATTAATATCGCTCCTGATCAGGTCGGCATCGATCGCGCCAACGTCAGGTTTGTCACCAGCCCATACGATGAGTTTGCCATCGAGGAAGCTCTCCGGCTCAAGGAGAAACTCGGCGGCGAAACAACGGTCTTCTCGCTCGGTGGTGATGAAGTTACCGAAGTACTGCGCGACACGCTCGCTCGCGGTGTCGATAGCGCAGTCCATATCAAGGATGCCGAGTTTGACGATGCCGATCCGCTGACCACCGCCAAGGTGCTGGCGGCTGCCATCAAAGATGGTGGCTTCGATCTGGTCTTTTGCGGGCAGCAGGGGGTCGGGGGGGACCATAATCAGGTTCCTTCCATGCTGGCTGAGTTGCTGGATATGCCGCAGTCCACACTGGTTGTGAAGCTCGAGGTCGCCGACGGCAAATTCAAAGCCGAGCGTGAAATCGAAGGTGCGCACGAACTGGTAGAAGGAAGTCTTCCGGCTGTTATCAGCGCTCAAAAGGGATTGAATGAACCGCGCTACCCCTCGATTAAGGGTGTGATGGCCGCGCGGCGCAAAGAGATCTCCGTCAAGGACGCTGCGGCGCTCGGATTGTCCGGGCAACTTTCGCCGGACAAGCGGAAAGTCAAGCGGATTCAGCTCACGATGCCGCCGGCACGGCCGCAAGGCAAGATGATCGATGGCGAGCCGGAGGTGCAGGCTAAGACGCTGGCAAAGTTGCTTCGGGAAGAAGCGAAAATAATCTAATCGGCAGACGTTGCAGCGGCGGCTTCTATGCCGCTTTCAGGAAAGATTCAGGAGATTACTGTAATGGCTCAGGGAATTCTGGTTTTTATCGAGCAGCGAAACGGACAGATCCGTAAGGCGAGTCTCGAAGCGCTTTCGGAAGCACGTCGATTTTGCAGCAAGAGCGGCGAGCCGCTCGTTGCTCTTCTGGTCGGCGAAAACATCAAAGATCTGTCGACCAGCATCTCAAGGTACAAGCCCGACAAAGTACTGGTGGTAGACAGTGCGGCCTTTGCCAAGTACTCGACTGAAGGTTATGCCGATGCCTTAACTGCGGCCGTCAAGAATGTTGATCCGCGTTATGTGCTTGCTGCAAACACTTCGATGTCGAAGGACTTGATACCGCGTGTGGCGGCACGTCTCGATGCTCCGTGCGTGGCTGACGTAGCCGAATTGAGAGAAAGCAACGGTGCCTGGCAGGCAGTTCACCCGATGTACTCCGGTAAGGCCTGGGGCATCTATGAATTTAACTCACCGCTCGCTTTCTTGACTCTCCGTCCCAACGTGTTTCCGGCAGCCGAGCCGGACGAAGCGCATCAAGCTTTAGTCGAGGAGTTGGCGGTAACACCGGCTAAGGTGCGCGCTTCAGTCGTCGAGGTACATGCTGCTGCCGGCGCTAAGATCGAGCTGTCCGAAGCCCGCATTATCGTATCCGGCGGCAGAGGGATTAAAGGACCGGAGAATTGGCCTGTCCTGCAAGAGCTTTGCGATGCGCTCGGAGCCGCTCTCGGCGCTTCACGCGCAGTGGTGGATGCCGGCTGGATCGATCACCAGTACCAGGTCGGCCAAACTGGCAAGACCGTCAGCCCGCAGCTTTATATCGCCGTCGGCATCTCCGGGGCGATTCAGCATCTAGCCGGAATGTCTTCGTCCAAGGTCATAGTGGCGATCAATAGCAATCCGGAGGCGCCGATTTTCAAGTCGGCGACTTACGGAATAGTCGGCGATTGCTTCCAGATCTTGCCGAAATTCACCGAAGAATGCCGCAAAATGCTGTCTGAAAACTAGCAAGCAGAGGTTGTGATTCCAGGCTAATTGCGTCCGGACACAGCCAGTGAGCCGAAGCGCCGTTCGACATAGTCGTTCATCAGCTTGATGAAATCATCGACCAGACCGGCTCCGCTGAGCGTAGTGGCATGTGCTCCGTCGATGTAGACCGGCGCCTTGGGATCTTCGCCGGTGCCGGGCAGCGAGATGCCGATGTCGGCATGTTTCGATTCGCCCGGGCCGTTGACGATGCAGCCCATCACCGCCACTTTCAACTCTTCAACGCCTGGATAGCGTGCTTGCCAAATTGGACGTTGCTTAGCCAGGTAGCTTTGAATCTTATCGGCCAATTCTTGAAAGAGTGTGCTGGTTGTGCGACCGCAACCGGGGCAGGCTGTGACTTGAGGCGTGAAGGAGCGAATGCCCAGCGATTGCAGAATCTGTTGGCAGACAAGCACCTCTTGCGTGCGGCTCGAGCCAGGCTCTGGCGTTAGACTGACTCGAATCGTGTCGCCGATTCCTTCGTTGAGCAAGATGGAAAGAGCAGCCGTTGATGAGACGATGCCTTTCGTTCCCATGCCTGCTTCGGTCAAACCGAGGTGCAAAGCATAATCGCATCGCTTAGCAAGCCGCCGGTAAACCTCGATCAAATCAGGAACTTCCGATACTTTCGCGCTCAAAATCAGGCGATCGTGAGCAAGCCCATAGCGCTCGGCGATCTCGGCTGAGCTGATTGCGCTGGTTACTATCGCTTCGATTAAGACTTCATGCGCATCAAGTGGGCTCTTACACTTTGCATTTTCATCCATCATCTGAGCCAGCAGGTCTTGATCGAGCGAACCCCAATTCACTCCGATTCTCACCGGCTTTTCAAACTTCACAGCGGCCTCGATCATGAGTTTGAAGTTCTCGTCGTGCTTATCCCCGCGTCCGACGTTGCCAGGATTGATTCGGTACTTGGCCAGAAGGCGCGCGCACTCCGGATACTCCGTCAGGAGGAGATGACCGTTGTAATGAAAGTCGCCGACTAGCGGCACTTCGATGCCTGCGCGCTCCAGCGCTTGGACAATGGCTGGAACGGCTTGAGCTGCCTCTCTCGTGTTGACGGTGATCCGCACGATTTCGGAGCCTGCTTCCGACAACTCCTTTACCTGGCGCGCGGTGGCCGCGGCATCTTCGGTGGAGGTGTTGGTCATTGATTGCACCAGCACCGGCTGATCGCCGCCGATTAGCTTGTTGCCAACCCGCACGCAGGTCGATCTGTGTCTGATTGTCCCGTTCATCACTCTTACCGCTTCCCACTGGAAACCCCTACAAATTATCACAGATTGGACCGTTCGTGATTTCAACCGTCCAATCTCCACCGCCTTAGAATGCGCAATTGCACAGTGACACGACATCTTGTGCAGCTTAACATCAGCTTGTTGCAATTGGAGTTAAGTCGATGCCGGAAGTGCTGGAAAGTTCTACTGAGCAAGCGGCAGCGCCGCAGACAAGCAAGTTTTTCGAGGACGCTTACGCATCCGGCGCCGATCTGACCGACAAATTAGTAAGGGAAACACACTTAATCGGTAGCGGATTGGTTGCTGGAGCGCTTGCAGAAATCGAGCACGATCCGTTGAAAGCCGGCACGCAGCTGGCGCTGACTGCAGTAGTAGGAACTGTGCTTGCCGCCGGTGCGGCAGCCGAGCTGCCGGTAATCGTATCGGCAACGGCTTTGGTCGCCGGCGCAGCCGCAACCGGCAAGTGGTTGGTCGATACCTTCGACCCGAGAATTCCTGCCAATCAGAGGCGCAATCAAGCCGTCTCGCAAGCAGTCTACGAAACCTGGGTTGACTCGAGCGATGACAGCTTTCGCAAGAACGAAAAGATAATGCAGTCCAATTTGGGCGCTCTCGGGCTGGACTTGAGCATCTTTGCCGCCAGTGGTGGCATCGCCGCTCGGTTCGCTCCGGGCTTTGCAGTGGAGCTAGCTGGCGGCTACCGGGCTATGTCCGCTGCCGGCCGCAACTTGAGCCCTAGCATCGCTGATCTGATCACTCCAATTCCCAGCACTGTGCCGGGCTTGAAGTTGGCTCTTGCTGAAGGAGCTACCCCGGCCGGTCGCCTTCCTGAATTGGCCTATCTTTCTGATTACGTAAATTTCTGCGAGGGCAAAGCAGGTCCTGAGGCAAAGCTGTCAAAGTCTACCGCCGGAATGGAGCCACCGCCGGCAAACGATTCGGTCAGTAAGGTGGAGCTGTCGCCCGCTCTACCGGCCAAGGAACCGCAAGGGATAATTCGTAAGGCTGAAAGCGAGTCCGATCTAGCCCAAATGAACCGGATTCAAGAGGAGCTCTTTGCCGAAGACAGATTGGGTGAAATTACCTCCGGCAAAGGATACATTGTTCTGGAAAGACCAGGCGAGGGGATAGTGGGCTATACAAACCTCGGTCTCTATGACCAAAGCTTGCTTTATATTGGAGTCTTGGCTGAGCATCGTGGGTTGTCCAGGCTGTTGATTAAGGCGACGCTAGAGGCATGCCGTAAGGAATCTGGTTGGTGGCAGTCTTGGTTGAAGGAATCAACTGCCTATCCGTTGTTTAAGTCGCTGGCGGAAGACGGCTATATTGTCTTGCGCGAGCTGGGAGACTTGGATGTTCATCCGGCAAGCGGAGCGGCCTATCATCTGGTCGAATTTATGGTGACAAACAAAGAATTCAACGGTATAAGGCAATCGACTCCGCGCGGGCACTGACTGCTTGCACTGGCGAATTTTCGCGATTACAAGCGTGTTTCAAGACCTTCCATTCAGGCTAGTTCTTCCAGATATCCGGGTGATTCTCGCGTAAACTGTATGCGTTTTGATTCGGGCTCATAATCAGATGATCGATCAGATTTACTCCCAGGATTCGTCCGGCCCGCAAGAGCTGCCTGGTGGTATCAAAATCTTCCGGACTCGGTTTTACGCGTGAGCCGGAAGGGTGATTGTGACAAACAAGAATCGCGTAACTATTAGCCACCAAGGCTGCTTTGAACACCTCTCTGGGATGCACCAAACTTGATGCCAGCGTTCCATGAGAAACCTCATGCAGCCCGATCACTTCATTTTTCGCATTAAGATGCAGGCTGACGAAGTGCTCTTCAGGAACATGTCTCAATGGCTCCAGGAGCTCCTCGACGTCGCCGGGAGTTTTGATCGGATAGAGATTCTCAGGAGACATTTGCTCGTGCACGAGGGCTAATCTAATGCGAGGGAGCCGGTAGGATAGCTTGCTGGAAAGCGATCTTGTCTTGACTGGCATCGGTTTTTCCTCCGAAAGGTGGCGCGCTGGGTAGTCGAGCACAGATTTGAAACCAGCTCCCGGTAAGAAGAGGAGCGGCTTACTTGATGGTTGCAAAGCACGGATGGGATGCTCTGACTGAGTAGACGGAAGTCGTTGCAAGAAAGTTCAAACAATGATTCACCGGCACCGGGGTGTGGCTTATAGCAGCCAGCGCCAACGAAGCTAAATTTTCTGATGCTTCCAAACACCGGTACTGAAGCGCCAAATTGCCAGCACTCCGATGATAATCGCGGTTGCCGACAAACTGATCCAGGTGCCGATTGGACCCATCCCTGCGACGACGGTTAGATAGTAAGCAAGCGGCAGTCTGATGCCTGTCAAGCAGATGACGGTGGCATACATAGGCCAGCGTGTGTAACCGGCACCTTGCATGGCGCCGAACAGTATCAACCAGGCTGCCACGAAAGGCTCGCAGATACCCACCACCTGAAAGTATTGAATGGAGTAGGCGATTACCTTTGGGTTTTCGCTCATGAGATGCGCGATCGGGGATGCCGCGAAAAACAAGATGAGCCCAACCAGCGCGTTCATGGCCGCTCCGATTCCCGCTACTTGCCAGCCGGCGGTTTCGGCTCGTTCCGGCTGTTTTGCTCCGAGATTTTGACCGACAATCGTGGCGACTGCCATGCTAAAGGCATAGACTGGCATACCGGCGATCATCTCTTCGCACTTTAGACCGATCGCCCAGGCGGCTTGACATGACGTCGGATCTGCCGTGCGAGCGAAAATTAGGAACAGCACGAAGTTGCCGCCAACCCAGGAGAGATCGTTTATGCAGGCCGGCACACCAATCTTCAACACCCTCATCAATCCGTCTTTGTCGGCGCTCTTCTTGAGAAGCAACTTGAAGTTAAGGCATTCACCAAGCTCGGACTTTCTCAAGAGAGCTAGCGACAGGGCAACGCCAATCGTGCCTGCGACAAGCCAGGCGATTCCAATGCCGGCGATACCGATCTGAAACGGCCAGAGACAGAGTCCGACTTCGAGAATAATGACGAGGAATGTGATCAGCGACATAATCGCCATCGGAACGCGCGCGTTGCCCTTCGCTCGGAAAATTGCGTTGGATATCCAGAGCACTGTATATGGGAATTGAGCTGCGAGATCGTATTTCAGAAATGCCCAACCGAGCTCCTCCACCTGTGGTGACGCGCCGAGAAATCGCAGTAAAAAGCGGCAGGCGACTAGTCCGGCCAGCGCTGATACGGCACCGAATATGAAGGCATAGACGATCGATTGCCTGGCTGCTTCGACAGTTGCTTCTTTGTCGCCGGCACCCCAGAAGCGACTTACAAGCGCTGTGGTTCCCGCCGAAAGGGCAATTACCAGAATAATCATGAAGAACCAGACCTGCCCGCCGATTCCGACAGCGGCCTGTGCATCCGAGCCCAGCTTTCCGGCGACCCAGATATCAAAGAAGCTGGCGACAGCGATAGTTGCCATATTGAGCAGCAGCGGCCAGGACATGTGCCAGATGGCCGCCCAGGTCGATCCGCGGGTGATTACATCATCGGCCGCTCGGTTTGATTCAAGCTCTTGGGCGGTAGACACTGGTTCCTCTATGTGAGACGCGCTGAGCAGTGATCTCCTGCACGGTCGTTCACACCGTGAGATTCATGAAATTGAGATGGTCGCGGACGAGAAATTACCCGGAGTCCAGGTTCATTTCAATTCGCCGCGCAAGGCGTTAAAGGGATCCTTCAGTTTACCGGGCTTGCAACTCCATGGCTAGGGGTTGAGACGAAGTGTGAACAGGCTATGCTAGGATTGATCTGGGTTTGCGGTGTGGAAACGCCCATCGTAGCGTGGTTGACAAGAAAAAGTCTTCGAGAAATATTTTTCCAAAATCGCCATCGCCGGATTCGCTCGGTGCTGGCGACGGGTACAACTCGGGTCTGCCTTCGCCGGAGCCTTTCTGGTCGTGTGCCAGACGGCTTCTTGCTTTTGACGATCCGACCGACAAGTGGCAGAAGGTAATGGCATTGTGCAGTCGCCAATTGCGCACCAAGATTGAAGCTCCTTCAGCTCTAAGTTCGACCCAACAGGAGAACTTGTTTGCCCATGCTTTCGGCGTTCAAGCCTCGGAGAAAAACTCTCAGGCTGTCTTGTTCAATACCATCCTCGCGTTCGAAGAGATGGAACGTCTAACTAAAACCTGCCTCGAGCTGTTTTTCTCCGGAGCCGCTAATGAGACTGAGTCGGTTGCACACTGGTCTTGCCCGCAAAAACTCAATCAATTGCAAGTTCGATGGGTGACTAGAGCGGCTCGGGTCGTGCCGAACTGGCAAGCGCTCTTGGGCGATGGTCCCTGGTCTGACGATTCACGCGCGCAATTTATCGCTGCCTGTCTTGCTCAGCTGTCAGCTGGCAGCGCTGATCTGTCGGTTGCAACCTTGAGTGAAGGGCGGTCGACCTTTCGCAGATTACTGTCCGCCTGGCGCTCGCGCTTGCCGGCAAGCTTCCTTCCTAATTTGATTATCCTGGTTGAAGGGCCGACCGAAGCGCTGATCTTGCCGGGGATGGCTCGCTGTCTTAGTTTAGACCTCGATGCGGCGGCTTGTCTTGTGCTGCCTGCCGGCGGTGCCAATCAAGTTCTGAGGCGCTTCTTGGAATTGCGAGACATCTCGACTTTACCGCTGGTCGCAATCCTCGACAGCGATGCTCAATCGCAAGCGGCTATCCTGGGGGATTCTCTGCGAGACAACGACAGTCTCCACGTACTCAAGTCCGGCGAGATTGAAGATGTCTTTGACGATCCTACGTTCGTGAGGCTGATAAACATACATCTTGGCGGACTTGGTATTGGTCAGCAGATCGAGCTGGCAGACCTCAAGGGCAAGGGGCGCCGTACCGCTATTCTCGAACGGCGCTGGCGCGAATGGGGGCTGGGAAGTTTTGATAAGATTGGATTTGCCAGAACTATCGTCACCGCGATCGATGTACCGAAACTGGTGCCGGACGAACTGGTCGAAATCATCGAGTCCGTGCGGCAACTAGCGGAGAGCCAAAGTGAGAAAACGCTTGAAGGAAGCGGCTGAAAGCGAAATTTGTCGCCAGTCTTCTGCTCGCAAGATATCGGCGGTCCTGTCTGCTGTGCTCTGGACGGTCGGTTTCTTTCTGGCCTTTGTGATTCCAAAGACTTCGCCTTTGATCTGGGTACCAGACTTTCTGCTTTTGATCGGTTTTTTCCCGCTGCTGTTTATCTAGAAGCCATCTTGGCCATGGCTTGTGTTTGGCGTGTGCAACCTCTTGATTGGCTTTGTCTTGGAGGTTTCGAAGTTCTTGCCTGATGCCAGCCTGCCGCCGGAGATGCGCCTGGTGCGAGCGCATTTAGCCGAGTACCATGCTCCGCTTGCCTGGATGTTTGTCGGCGTTGTCTCCCTCGCCTATGGCACTGTTCGACTGATCAAAGGTTGCCTTAGCTGGTGTCGTGATCGCCGCTCGCAGGAGAAGACCTAAGCGAAGTAGAGTGGAAGCTCTTCGGCTAATTGCGGTGTATTGCGCGGCTGGCGATCGATCTGTTGCGGAGCGTCTGCCGGTTTCGGCGGCGCTTTTAGATCGCTGCTGTTACCGCTTTTCTTTACCGAACTCATTGTGATTTCAAATTCTTGGTGGCTGCGATTATCATTGATGTGAGCATGTCCCGCCTTGTCAACAGAGAGCTCCAAATTTGGCAACAACTGATTGCCGCAAGCATCACGCAGTTGGGATAAGCTCTGCTTGAGCTGCTTAGTGTATGCAGTAATCTGCCCTTTCATGTAAGGATGATCTTTCATCTCTTGCTGCACCTGCTCAATCAAAACTTGATTGAGATC
>JAGVKB010000107.1 GCA_020050835.1 Candidatus Obscuribacterales bacterium
CAATTAGATTTTCGACGCAGTAGAATAGCTCGGAAAGCAGGCCGGGAGTTGCTGTGTCTGGGTAGCATCAAACTTGGTTGTGTTGCCAGGCACCACGCTTGAAGAGCGCGACAAAAAGCAGGGCTGAAAGAATAGCGCTACTGCCGATACTTACCCAGCAACCAAGCGGTCCCAATCCGAATGTAATTGTTAGAAGCCAGGCTGCTGGCAGTCGAGCGCCAAGGTCGGTGGCAACTGAGATCGCCAGCGGCCAGGCAACGTAGCCTGCCCCTTCCATGGCGGCGTAAAGCACGGCGCTCAGCGCTCGAAACGGTGCAGCAATAGCGGCGATATAGAGAAATCGAATGCTGTCCGCTACCACGCCTGCATCGACGCTCATCAGCTCGGCAATTGGGCGAGCCAGCAATAACAACGGCAGCGCCATCGTAGAAGCAGCTAGCACGCCTGCTGCGGCGGACTTCCAGGCTATTTCTTCGGCGCGCTTGGGTTGTCCCGCTCCCAGGTTTTGCCCGACCAGAACCTGTGCCGCCTGGGCGAGCGCTGGAATCAAAACTCCGACGATCATGAATTCCACCTTGCAGCCGACCGACCAGGCGGCAATAGAGGCGCTGGCATTCGTGCAGCGAGCCAGAATGAGCGTTAGCGCGGCATCACCGAGCAGGAGCAAAGTGGTGCCAAGGCAGGTAGGAATGCCGATCCGCAAGATGCGAGCAATATACTTCCGGGAACAGAACTCCACATTTAATTGCAAGCACTGACTGAGTTTTGGATCTCGGCGGACCGCATTGCCGATGAAAGTCAAGCCGACCCCACTAGCTAAGCTCCAGGCGATGCCGATCCCTGCCAGTCCGAGATGAAATGGGTGGATACATAGAAGGTAATCACCAATTGTGACGAGAACAGGAACGATCATCATAGTTCTTGCTGGGATGATTGTGTTTCCGCTGGCTCGAAGAATGCAGGAAAGGATAGCGATCAAAGTGTAAGGAAAGAGGCTAAACAGGTTGAAGCGGAGATATGTCAGTGTGCTTGTATACAATTCGGCATCAAGACCGATTGCGTGAAGGATGGCTGGTGCCAGTGAGATTCCGAGCGATACTTCGATCAATCCGAACGCGACTGCTAATTTGATTGATTGTCTACCTACGGCGATTGCGCTTTTGTAGTCAGCCTGTCCCCAGAAGCGGCTAAAAATCGCGATCATGCCGCTGCTGACTGCCGAGGACAGGAGCACAGCCAGGAACCAAACCATCTCGCCAGCTCCTACTGCCGCCTGGGCTGCAGCTGACATTCGCCCGGCCACGTAGCCGTCGGATATGGTCGATAGACTAAGTGTTAGCATCGAAAAAAAGACGGGCCAGGAGAGTTGCCAGATTGCCGGCCAGATTGGACCGGTGGTCAAATCGAGGTCGGAATTCGATCGTTGAGCTCTACATAGTTTGCTCAGAACTCCGCCGACCCTGCTTCTCACTGAGTCGAAAATATCCTTAAGTCCGGCTTGTGCCGCGCTGGCCGCTGGAGCGATCGCCGGAAAGCCAGTTTGAATCAATCTGAACTGTCGTCTTGAAAAGCCCGCCTTGAGACTTGCCATTGTTCAATTTCTCCCAGAGCAGATCGTCCTTGTGATTACAGAGTAAGGACGAAAGCGACCACTGCTGTGGCAAGAATTTGGCACAATTGGGTCAAAGCATAAGATTGATCGACAAGCCGTTCTGGATCGTCAGTCTACGGCGGTTAACTGTACCGAGTTAACCATTGAGTTCAAATAGTCCTTCAAGTTTTGAAGGTTGAATTCGCTGCCAGTTTCACTGACTATTTCGATTATGCGCGAACCGGTAATCACCCCGTCAGCGCCGAGCTCCAACATGCTGTGAGCCTGCTCGGGGGTGGACACGCCGAATCCGACGCATACCGGCAGGTGGCTTGTCTTATGTACACTGGCGACGATCGCTTTGAGATGGCTGTCATAGCGCTCCTGGACACCGGTTATGCCGAGCCGCGAAACCAGGTACAAAAAGGCACCGGCATGTTGCAAGATCTGAGCCAAGCGATGCTCATCGGTCAGTGGGGAGACGATGAAAATCATCTCCACTCCGGCTTTGCGAGCTGCGTCTTGTAACTCGTCGGCGGACTCAACCGGCAGATCGGCGATTAATACTCCGTCGACACCAGCTTCTGCCACGCCGGCGAAGAACTGCTCCGGACCCTTGGCCAGGACCATGTTGTAATAGACAAGTAATCCAATTGGAATCTGCTCATCGATCTTGCGTACTTCCCGGATCAACTCGAGCGCATCGCTTACCTTGAACCCAGAGGCAAGCGTCTCGAAGGCTGCCTTCTGAATCGTCGGTCCGTCCGCGATCGGATCGCTAAAGGCCAACCCCAATTCAAGCGCCGCTGCGCCTGATTCAATCATCGCTTGAATGATTTGCAAAGAGTTGCGCCGGTTCGGCCAGCCTAATAAGGTGAAAGGAATAAATGCTTTCTCTCCGCTTGCCTTCAACTGGGAGAATCTTGTTTCGTACCGGTTTGTCATTGTGCCATCACCTGTTGGAGATCTTTATCGCCGCGTCCCGAAAGATTGATTAAAATGGATTTTCCGGCGCCGCTGCCGGCTGCCAGCTTCTTGGCGAAAGCGAGCGCATGAGCGCTTTCAAGCGCCGGAATGATGCCTTCCAATCGGCAGAGTTCATGAAAGGCTTGGAGCGCTTCTTGGTCGGTTGCGGATTCGTAGCTGGCTCGTCCTGATTCTTTGAGAAAGGCGTGTTCGGGACCGACCGAGGGGTAGTCGAGTCCGGCAGCCACGCTGTAGGTTTCGTGAATCTGTCCGTCCTCGTCCTGCAGCACCATGCTCTTCATACCATGGAGCACCCCGATGCTTCCCTTGGCCAGAACGGCTCCATGTTCGTGAGTCTCAAGCCCCTTGCCTGCCGGTTCGACACCGATCAGCTTGACGCTTGGCTCGTCGATAAATGCCGAAAAGATGCCGATTGCGTTGGAGCCACCGCCGATGCATGCCAGCACGTAATCGGGAAGTTTATGGTGATTTTGCTGAAAGCTGTCTTTTGCTTCTTGTCCAATTACGCTCTGGAAGTATTTTACGAGCGTTGGGAAAGGGTGAGGTCCAGCCGCCGTGCCAAGCAGATAATGAGTGTTGGCGAGGTTGGAGATCCAGTCGCGCAAAGCGTCGTTGATTGCATCCTTCAGCGTCTTGCCGCCGGCGGTAACGGGATGCACTGTCGCTCCCAGCAAACGCATTCGAAAGACATTCGGTTTTTGCCTTTCCATGTCGACTTCGCCCATATACACTTCAGTTGTGAGCCCCAAAAGCGCACCGGCCATCGCAGTTGCCACACCGTGCTGCCCGGCGCCAGTCTCGGCGATCACTCTGGTCTTGCCCATGGACTTGGCCAGAAGCGCCTGCCCAATTGCATTGTTGGTTTTGTGCGCTCCACCGTGAAGAAGATCTTCGCGTTTCAAGAAGATCTCCGCCCCCCATTGGTCGGATAGATTGCTGGCATGATAAAGCGGCGTCGGGCGACCGGCATAGTTGGTCAGGAGGTCATTCAACTTTTGTTGAAACGTGCGATCATCAACCGAGTTGAGGAAGGCTTCTTCGAGCTCCGCCAGAGCCGGCATGAGCGACTCGGGAACATAGACGCCGCCGAATGCTCCGAACTTACCTAAAGTACGCATCTTTCCGCTTCCTCTCGCACTGACTTACAGAAATTCTCCAGTCGACTCCAATCTTTTAGCCCGGGCTCCTTTTCCACGCCGGTCGCGACATCAACTCCGTGAAAGGAGACGATTCTCCCGCATTCTACTGCCTGGGATTGTGGCTTCGGTGTGGCATTAAATGTGGTGCCAGTCAGCCGTCTGACTACCGAACGCACATTGTCGGGCGTCAAACCGCCCGCAAAGAGGAAGTCGGGAATATCAGCCGGTGCGGACGCTGCGATGTCGAGCGCTCGAGCGAGCCAGTCCGGGCTGGAATCCAGCTTCGGTCGGTCCAGTAGAATCATCTCGACTACGTCTTTGTAGCGCCGGACATTAGCCCAATCGAAACGCTCGTCAATTGCCAGCGCCTTGATTGAAGGCAGTGCGAGCGCGGCTACCTGCTCCGGCGACTCTGCCCCATGATACTGGACGAGATCGAGTCCGACTGCAGTGAAGTGCTCCTCAATCTCTTTGCTGGGCGCGTCCTTGAAAACACCCACCAGTTTTGCCCTTCCCTTCAGCGCTGTCGCGATTGCTGTGGCGGTCTCGCGCGACACTTTACGCGGGCTGGCTTCAACAAAGATAAAGCCGAGATATGATGCGCCAGCCGAGACAGCTGCTTCCGCATCGGCCAGGTTAGTCACACCACAGATTTTGATGGTGGTTGTCACTGTCTGCATAGCTCCTTCAAAGTTGAGTCGAGGTTTTTGGACTGCATTAAAGCCGAGCCGATTAAGAAACGATTGCAGTATGGCAAGAGCTTTTCGATGTCCTGTCGGTTCTGTATGCCGCTGGCGGAAACGGCTATCGCTGGAGGCGGGATGAGTGGAGCCAGTCTGCGAGTAGTGTCGAGATCGATTTCGAATGTATTGAGATTTCGATTGTTGATTAGAAGTACCTGCGGTGACAACTTGAGCGCCCTGCTCAATTCTTCTTCGGTTTGCACTTCGACGACGGGAGTCATGCCTAGTTTGACAATAAGTTGGTGCAGCTCTTGCAATTCCTCATCGGCAAGAATTTTGACAATCAGCAGCACCGCTTGCGCTCCGTACTTACGCGCTTCAAGGATTTGATACGGCTCGAGTACGAAGTCTTTGCATAGCACCGGATGTGGTGAATTGTTTGCGACTTTGCTGAGCAGTTCGAGACTGCCGTTGAAGTATCTTTTGTCTGTAAGGACGGAGATGGCGCTGGCGTAGCGGTTGTAACTGGCCAGTACTTCGTCAAGGTTTACTTCCGATCGCAATACTCCCGCTGATGGCGAAGCTGGCTTGAGTTCGGTAATCAGCTTGAGACCCAGCGAATCAAGCGCCAAATGAAAGCTGGCGTTGCCGGCCGGCAACCCGCTCGCCAGAGCGTCTTGAGATAACAATGCCTTGCGTCTGGCTATTTCGGAGCGCTTGTTTTCCACTATTTCAAGCAAGATATCGGGCATAAATCCTCCGCGATTTTTCGAACAGAGCTCGGACTGCTCCACCGGCCAACAGCTCGGCGGCGACTTTAACTCCTTCTTCGATCGAGCTGGCGAGATCACAGACATGAAATGCTGCTCCGGAATTGAGGCAAACCATCTTGTAAAAGCTCGATTCCTGGTCTCGCCCATCGATTAGCTGCTCAAAGATCTTAGCGTTATTCTCCGGTGTCGCTTCAAAAGGAGCGGCTGAACTGCTCGATGCGGGCTTCGCTCTGTACTCGGACTCGGCAATCTTATGAGGGGAGGCGGTGGTAATGTACGTGCTTCCATCTGCAATCAGCTCATCCATCCCGTTTTCGCCACGCACGACGAATGCCCGGGTGCAGCCGGATGATTGGGTGAGGAATTGGGCCACCAGCTGTTGTACGTCGGCGCTGCACACTCCCAGGACTCGATACTCAGGGCGAGCTGGGTTGAGCAGCGGCCCAATCAAGTTGAAAATTGTTCGGGCTCCCAGCGTCTTCCTGATCGGTGCGAGCTTGGACAGTCCCGGATAAAATTGCGGTGCATAGAGAAACACCAGCCCTGACTGCTCGAGAAGAGTGGGGATGTCTTCCAGCGGTAGCTTTCGAGGAAAGCCAAGCAGGTCCAACAGATCAAAACTACCGCTCTTGCTTGTGGCTCCGACATTTCCGCATTTCGTCACCTTCAGACCGGCTGCCGCCAGCACAAAGGAAGTGGTTGTGGAGGTATTGAAGTGGGGAAGACCGCTGCCGCCGGTTCCGGTGCAATCGACTGCGCCAGAGCCAAGCTTGTTTAGTGAGGCTGCTCCGGTTATTAGCATCTCATCAAAAGCCGCTAGAAATCTCTGCAAAAGCCCAGCGTCCAGCTGGTCGGGTGTAAGCGAGAGCAACGCGCTCTTCATCTCTGTTTCGGAGAGTCGACAATGAAGAATATCGCGTATCTGTGTATCGTTTAGCATTTGCTGATGAAGTTCTGAAGGATCTTTCCGCCCTCAGGAGTGCCAATCGACTCCGGGTGGAACTGAACGCCATAAATTGGTTTGCTGCGGTGTGCGAGTGCCATAATCAAACCGTGAGCAGCTTCTCTGGCGGTAACTACCAGCTCTTGCGGAAAGTTCTCTTCGGCAGCTACTAGTGAATGGTAGCGCATCGCTTCGAAATTGTCCGGCAGTCCGTCCAGCAGTGGCGATGGGCTGTCGATGCGAACATAGCTGCTTTTGCCGTGCACTATTTGCGGTGCACCGACGACTTGGCCGCCAAGATGATGAACGATGCCCTGATGTCCTAAGCAAACACCTAAGATTGGGCAGTTTAAGAGGGTCTGATTCAGGATAATGTTTTTGCAAACACCAAAATCCTTGTCGTTTGCCGGGTGACCCGGTCCCGGTGAGAGAACCAGGCGGGACGGCTTGAGAGCCAATAACTCCGACAATTCGATCTTGTCATTGCGATAGACGGCGACACTTTCTGCTGTCCTTGTCTGGAGCATCTGGTAGAGATTGAATGTGAATGAGTCGTAATTGTCAATCAGAACTATCGGCATTGCTCTTTGCCCTCTCCGCAAGTTTTATCGCTTTCATGACGCTCATCGCTTTATTGCGCGTTTCTTGATACTCAGCGTCTGGCTTTGAATCAAAGACAATGCCGGCACCGGCATTCACGTGAGCATAGCCGTCCTTGATCAAGGCAGAACGAATGGCGATCGCTCCGTCGGCATTGCCAGCGAAATCGAAGTAACCAACGACGCCCGAGTAGACTCCGCGCTTTTCCGGTTCTAATTCGGATAATAGCTGCATCGCTCGAATCTTGGGGGCACCAGATACGGTGCCGCGCGGAAAGCAGCTCTGGAATGCATCGAAGCAGGTCTTGTCCTCGCTAAGTGTGCCGGTAATCTCGGTGGCCAGGTGCATTACGTGGGTGTATCTGGTAATGGTTGCGATTGCTCCGACTTCGATTGTTCCGGGCTGGCAGATTCTGCCGAGATCGTTGCGACCGAGATCTACGAGCATGCGATGTTCTGCAAGCTCCTTCTCGTCTGACTTAAGTTCGGCGGCGAGCCTCTGGTCCTCTTCGTCGGAGTCCCCACGCGGACGAGTACCGGCCAGCGCTCTGAGAACTGCCTGTCCATTCTGGCATTTTACGAAGGTTTCTGGCGAGGAGCCGATGTACGTAAAGCCGGGATACTTGAGCAGATAGCCGTACGGCGATGGATTGAGCGCCTGAAGAATCCGATAGATGTTCAAGTCTGGAACAGAGACCGGATGAGAGAAGCGATGAGAGACGACTATCTGGAAGACCTGACCTTCCTTGATGTACTGCTTGGATCGCTCAACCAGAGTGATGAATTCGTCCTTGTTAAATGGACCTGTTACTCCGCTCCAAATTTCGTCATTGGTCAGGTGTTGTTCTCTGTCGGTCAGTGCAGCCAGCGTCGAGGGTTTGGTCAGTCGCTGGAGCAGCCCTTCGGCATGCTCGGCGCCTCTGTACGAGATAATCTTGATGCGGCGAAACTGGTGATCGAAAACGATTGCCGAATCATATAAGCCGTAGTAACCGTCGGGAACGCCAAAGGGATCCGCCTGCTGTTGAGGAATTCCTTCGAAATAACTGGTGGCTGCATATCCGAGATATCCGACCAGACCACCGGTGAACGGAAAGTCTATCTCTTGAGTAAACTTGCTGTATCCCTGCTCCTCCAGAAATTGCCTTAGAAATGCCAGCGGATTGGCAACTGGATAGCTCTTCGTCTGGCTGGTGATTCGGTCAATTACCTGGGCTTGACCGTTCTGGAAGGAGATCGTTTTGATTGGATCAACACCAATAAACGAATACCTGGCAAGTCTGTTATCTCCCTCCGTGCTTTCGAACAAGAATGCCGTCGGCTCTTCCTGACTCAGCTTGTGATAGACCGAAACCGGAGTTCCGACATCGGACAGCAGAGACAGGACGACGGGACTCTGTTTTCCGGTCATTTCGGATTGTGTTGCTCGTTGCATCGTGCTTAAACCTACTTGGAATTGTTACAAAACAAAGACCGCAGCTGTCGTATCTGGGCAAGCCTGCGGTCTCTTGGATTTTGGTGGGTGTTTTGAGTTAGATCAAATCGAATTGAGCACCGACCATGGCCTGGCTTGTCTGGGTTTCGTTCCACCAGCTCCACCAGATGCTCTTGTTGATTGCGGTCGTGTTCATTACAGTAGATCTATCATTAGGTATTTTGGCGGCTCGCCACTTGCAAACCGGCGACTGACATATTACCATGTCGCCGCCGGTTTGCAAGTGGCGGTAGTGTTTACTCCATTGAAAGGGAAAGCGGTAAAGTCTCGACTCTGAGCGAGGTTGCTATCGACGGCCTCGGCCGAACAATCGTCCCAGGAATGAAGCGATATTGCGGCCAATTCCACCGCCGCCACTACAGCTTCCGCCGCTGCAGTCGCCGGCTGAGCCGTTGCCGCTGCCATTTCCGTTGCCATCGTTTTGATTGAAGTTGTACCGCGGCCCGAGGCTTCGGCGATCTCCATAGAACTTGCTGGACTGATCCATTCCGCTGGCTTGATCCGAGTGACGTCCGTTGTAGTAGTTGCGCGTCTGATCCATTGGGTAGCAGCCGCCCGGACCACACACCGACCGTTGACCGCTAAACAATCTTTGTTGCCACTCTTGCGGTCCGTGGTACTTTCCATTGGAGTCTAAGCCGCAGATCATATGGTTGGGATCGTACTCTCGAGAGCTGTTGAAATTCTGTTGAGAGCGCCCGTTGAATAATTTCTGCTGCCAGTCTTGCGGCCCGTGATACTTGCCATTGGCGTCGAGCCCGCAGACCATTTGATTTTGATCGTAGCCTTTTTGTCCCTTGTTATTGAAGTAGTTCTGCGAGCGATCCCAACAGGAGCAACCACCGTCACAGTTGCAGCCGTAAACATTGCTCAGATAGGGACGAAAGTCGTACGAGTTGCCTCCCTGCCGTCGATAATCGAAATCATTGCCGCCACGGGCGTTGTATTCGACCAATCCAAATTCCTTGGAGAGTCCGGGAAGGTTGAAGCTCCGATCGCCGGGGCGCAGTGAGTCGGTGCGAAGAGTATCTTTGTTGTAAGCGTCAGCGTATATCCTGCTGGTGGGCGCCTCAGTTTGCCCTTCCAAGCTCGGCATCGCGTCAATCTTTTCCTTGCATTCAATTTCTGTAGTGCTGGACATTTGGTGATTCTCCTCTTGCGGACACCATTTGCACCAGCAAAATAGAAACGGCGTCCGAAATCATCTCCGGTCGCCGAAATGTGGGTTTGATAAACCTGCGGCCGGATCTTTGGTAAAAGTAACCGATCCAGCCCGAGCTCCTGTAGGGTAAGGCCAGAACTGGTCTGTGTCAATAGTAAAGTTTGTGCCCAATTAGTAGTCCGCAATTGCGTAGCAACTATCAAAGCAAGTCAGCTGCAATTGCTGGTGTCGCGCTGCAGTAGCTGTTGGAGAGAGTTTCAGACGGAAGGGTTATGCCACGGTCCCGGGCAGGCAGCGATTGAAACAGGCTGTCTGTCCAGATTATGGTTGTACCGTTGAATACGCACCGTGTCCGGCCGTGACGTGATTGACGCAGACAGCCATCTTGATCAGCTTCTTGGAGATTTGCCGATCAAATGGGGCATTACTCTTCAGAATTTTCGATAGCAATTCGTCGCGACCAAGCAAGGAGACCAAGGAGACTTCGCTGCGCATGATGGTTGATCCCTTTGCGATGTCTACTTGTTTTATTCGACGACGTCCGGTCGCGTCCCGCTTGAGCTCGCCAGGTACCGACCCGTCATTGGCACCGACAATAATTTCTTGACCGGACGCCAGGGTGGTTTGATGTCGTCCAATAATTGCTTTGATCGAATGTCCTTTCGGTTCGTAGAGGTTGACTACTTTCAAGACCCCTGCCGAATTTTTGATTAAGGCGACCGAGCCGGGATCCAGCGATAGGGTGCTGGAGCCGCTCTTAACCACGGTTGCTTGACCGGCATGAATCAGCACTTCGCCGTCTTTCAGGTTCAGTATGCCATTCGATTCGATCGTCACTTTCGTGCTGCTTGTGTGTTTGACGGAACAGGACTTGGTAGTCAGTGTTTGAATAGCGAGCATCTGCGGTGAGGTGTTTGCCGATTGCAAGAACCTGATCGGCTTGAGAACTGCTTCGTCCAGCACGCCCGGCTCGGTAAAAGTATAAGTCTGCGCTGGACCGGATTGGTTGTTTGCAGTATGCAACTTGTGGCTGCCAGGTTTCTGCGCAATCGGGACAGACTTTCCGTTCATGCTTTGAATCACCTTTTCCCAGCGCTTCTTCGCAGCAGCGGTCAGGCAGCCCATATTGCAAACGAGCAACGGCTCTTTATTGGCCATCATCAGGCGATCCACTCTGGACTTGCGTGATTTGAGTCCGATATCAGCAACCGTGACTGCTCCGGCGATTGGCTCCCTGTCTACGCCATCAGTTGAGATCAGCTCTTCTTCTTCAACTGAGTTGGCTGCGATCACCAACTCTTCGCCGTTTGCTGCCGAGAGAGATTTCGACTTGCCATTGGCTGTGACATTGACTGTGATGTTGTCGCCAGCAAGATTGACGAGGCGCACTACACCAGCGACCTTTTGCTCGAGAATGCCGGCGCTTCCGTTTGGAAGATCGACGCTTCCGAACATCGTGTTGACGTGAGTGCCCTTAGTGCCGGCTGCGATTGCCAAGCGACCCTCTCTAATCGTAACGCTGTGGTTGCCGGATGGCGCGAAAGTGCTTCCACCGCTGCCGACGATTACAGTGTCGTCTCCAAGATCGAATGAAAACGGCTGGCAAGCTCCGCCTGCGATATACCACGAACTGGATTGATCCGATTCGGAATTGTCGTTGGAGCCGCTGCCAGCGGCCATGATTGTCGGTGTGCATGGTGGTTGCGGTGGTGTTGGTTGCTCCTTGGGAGTGGTGTCAGTCTGAACCTTTTGAGTCTGAATCTGAGGTGTAGGTGGAATCTCCCTCGACTCCTGTGGTGGAGTCTGAGGAGGGGGCGGTGGCGGTGGTGGCGGAGGAGGTGGTGGCGACGATGGCGTCGACGGAGGGGGAGGAGGAGGCGGCGGCGGAGGAGGAGGTGGTGGTGGAGGTGGTGGCGGTGGTGGTGGCGGTGGCGGTGGTGGAGGAGGAGGAGGTGGTGGTGGTGGTGGTGGTGGCGGTGCAGCAGCTCCGGCAGCCGGAGCGAAGGCCAGCACTGCGCCAGGGCTCCCGAAATTGACTACCCCGCCGTTGATGTCAAAAATAGTGGCGCCAGCGATCTGCTCACGGAACCCGAAGTAAAGACCTTGCACGCTGACGGTGCCTGGATTGTCCAGGTTCTGAGTGAGGGATAGTGTTCCTACATCGCCGGCGTCGAATTGAACGGTATTTTCGAGATTCAACAAATTACTAAGAGTAAACTCTGGATTGTCAAAGTCGCGGTTAGCGAAGTAAGGATCGATCTGATTGACCATGTTGGTGTCAAACTTGGAGGCGGTGAATTGCACGCCACCACCAGTGAAGGTCAGCGGTTCGACGCCAATTAGATTCGCTCGAGCGCTGATGATAAAGAATGAGCCGAATATTGTCTCTCCAAACAGATAAACATTACCGCCATTTGCAGTAACTCTGGCGATGGCAGCTGGGCGCTCTTCAATTCCGGTTCCTTCATCTGAGTAGCCTGGTGCGCCGTAGATTCCCTGCAGGTTGATGAAGCCGCCAATTCCGGCCAGAAGATTTATGTCTCCTTTGTAGGATGTGAGTTCGGAGGCGATTATATTAATGTTCTTGGACTGGATGGTGATTGCTCCGCCCGACAGAAACTGTGAGTCATTCAGGACGCCACTGCCATCGGGAATTGAATCGACCGGATTGCCCGCACTCACCGTACTGTGCGATAGAGTGACTGCCTGACCGGCGTTCATGGAAATCAATCCGGCAGTAGTTTGGATGGTCGAGTCGGCGACTGTGATCTGACCGGTTAGTGGTGCGGCATTAATTATAATCGGTCCGTTGGAGTTCAATGTAGTATCCGTCAATGTGACGCTGCTACCGGACAAGGTAATCGGTCCAGCCGGGTTCGATTGGTCGAAGCATCCGGGGCAACCTGCTCCGATTAAGATTGAACGCAGTATGAGCTGTCCATTGGCTGAGATCTGGACCGGATTGCCGTTGCCTGCCAGCTCCCCAGTGTTGTATTCGTTCTGGGCGGAGCTAATCAGGGCGCCAGACAGAACTAAGTTGCCGCCGGTGAAGTTGAACAAGAAGCCTTCGGGAGATGTTGCATCGATTCTACCTAAGGTGAGAACGGAAGCCATTACGCCCGGGCTAATCTGTTCTTGCGGAAGTGAGCCGGTATCGAATGTAAATGAAGACCCGCCGAGATTCAGTTGCCCATGCAAGGGTCCTGAGCCGGAGACAACCACTGCTTGACCGATTGTACCGTCGAAGTTATAGAGATTATAGAACGATTCAAGAGCTACGGATATATTCAAATTGATGCTGCCGCTCATTGTAGAATAACCAACATCTACGCCCGGACGGCGAGCCGAAATAGTGCTATCCACCTGGAGATTGAGCTTGCCGGTGGTGGCGCGATTGATAATGAAGATTTTGCCATTGTTGTCGGCCGTAATGCTGCCTGTCACGAAGCTGTGTGGGCTGAGGCCGCCGACGACAAACAGTGAATCTGGATCCGGATCGCTGTAGATTATTTCGATGCTTCCTCCGTAACCGACATTATTGGGAGCCACGCCGTTGGTAGTAACAGATCCATTAGCATCGATGTCGCCTGTCACTTGAACCTTGCCATTGGCGGCTAGCACATAGGTGGCACCTCCAGCTCCCTGTCCCGCACTGGACGGAGCTATGATTACATGTTGCATGTCCACAAACAGATCGTTGCCTGATATCAACCAGAGCGTGCCTCCGCCATAACCGTCCGGCGTGCCTGTACCGGCTTGCGTAGCTGAGATCTGCAATTGTCCGGATTGATTTCCTACAGAAATGTCGCTTTGGGAACCGCTTCCCAGCGTTGTGACCTTGATGGTGCCGCCTTGTCCGGTTCGGAAGGAGTTTGCGCTGAGCAGCAGCGGGTTGTTACCGGCGATGCCGGAGAGATCCAGTTTTGAGCCTACGATCGTGATGTTTCCACCCAGACAGCAGCCGGATTGGGGTCCCGGCCCGATCGCATCGACCGAGATGGTCGGAACGGAAATTTTCACTGTTCCGCTGAGAGTTCGATCGTCGTTTGCGGCGTTGAGTATGATCGAACCGCCTCTGGAGGCTGGCAGTTGGACCAGGAGATTGCTGGCTGACTCGATTGAGATTCCGCCGCTGCCCTTATTTGTCAGGCTTATTATTGCGCGGTCATCGCCCACGAATACACCTGCGAGATTGGTAGAGCTGGCGGAAAGTGTATGCGAGATGGTAAGTGCCTGGATGCTGGTGACGCTTACATTGATTTTTCCGGCAATGCCGCTGGTGCTTCCCCCATCGGCGCGCAGACTGCCGGCGAAGCCTAGGAGGTCCGGATTTCCCGGAAGCGGATTGAGATGTTTTATGTTGCCTTCCCCGCCAGTTCCCGCGATTAGATTGAAAACGCCCGCATCGCCAGTGGTGCCGCCTGGACTGACGCTGAGAGCCGACATCGTCCCAAATCGCAGGTCTCGTGCGGCGCTGGCATTGATTGTGCCGCCCATCCCACCGGCAGGTCCGCTCCGCGCGAAAGCTTCAATCTGTCCTTGATCTGAACCAAACGTCAAGCTCCCGTTTGTGGCATCTAGCGTAGTGAGAGTGATCGAGCCGCCGAGACCGTTGTCTGAGCCGCTCGCGTCGATCGTCAGTGGATTGGCTCCAATAATGGAGATTGACGAACCTCTCAGTGTGACGCTCCCACCCCTGACGCAGAACGAGCAATGGTTTGTTCCGCCAGAGATGATGCTGCCATCGGCGCTGGCTGAAAGCTCTCCGCCGACGACTGTCAGCGCTCCTCCGGTTGGATTATCGAAGGGATGAGCTGCCTCGATAGTAATCGTAGCTCCACGCCCGTTGTGAGCATTGGCGACAATACTGTCGGCGGCAAATTTTAGACCGCCAGTGCCGTAATTTACAAAAGAGATTGTTCCGGCCCGGCCGCTGTCGTCAAAGAAGTTGAAGGTGGGATGGAATCCGGTGCTCGCTGCGCCGGAGCTCACGGAAAAACTATTGGTAGACAGGTCCAGCAACTGAGAGCTGTAACTATTGATGACAATCTGACCGGCATACCCTCTCCCCAGTCCGTCCGCTCCGCCGCCGCTGGCATTGAGTGTTCCTGCTCCGGAGATCGTCACCAGGTCGCTTGCGATAAGGCTGTAGCTGGCGCCGCCACCGTTGTTACCCCGCGGTCCGGCATCTAGCTTGGAGAGATCCAATATATTGATCGCAGTGCCATTAACACTAATGCTGCCACCGTCACCGGAGTCGGAGCCTGTCGAACCGCCACGTGCGAACAACTGGAGCCGGCCGGCTCCGCTACCTACTTCGATCGCGCCGGCGCTGACACCGATAGTACCGCCGCGACCCTCACCGCCGGCGTCAGCAGTCAGGATCAGGTTGGTGCCGGCAGTATTCAACGTGCTTGCGGATAAGTAGATGGTGCCACCTCTGAAATCTCCATCGGCAGAGGTAGAAAGTGCGCCGGTAGGAATAGTGAGCGTTCCGGCGGATGTGAGGGAGATATACGAACCGCCGCCGTCATGGGCGCTGGCACTCAGTGTGCCGATTGTGAGGTCTCCGTAAGCATAGATGCTAACGGAGTTTCCACTCTGTTCGGCAAAGCTGCCGGCGATGCCATCATCGGTATTAATGTTTATGTTAGATAGGTTCAAGTGCTGACCTTCGGCGTTCTGATTCAGGTAGATTGTTCCTCCTCGCCCGAATCCTTGACCGTTGACGCCGCCACCCCTGGCACTGAGCGCCCCGGCTGGCAGGGTGAGTATAGCGCCGCTGAAAGTATAGGTGCCGCCGCTGCCATTAGCTCCTAGTGGACCGGAGTTCATGAAGGTGTGACTTGTGACTGTTAAATTGCGTGCATAGATTGCAAGACGGCCACCGTTGCCTGATGTCGAACCAGGCGAGCCTCCGGTGGCGAACATTTTGATCTGGTTGGCATTCTGTCCGACGACTACATCACCTTCCGGGCTGTAGATGTCTACATAACCCCCATCTCCTCCCCCGGCGCCGTTTGCGCTGAGGGTCAGGTTGTTAGTTACCACCAGGTCCGTTATGGTCAGCGGCAACTCGCCGCCGTTGTAATCACCGCCGTCGTTCTCATGGGCGTCTACCGACAGTGTGCCACCAAGAATTTCAAGCGTACCTACCGGCGGCGGGTTGCCTGGGAGCTCCTCTTCTGAGTTGCTGCCGGCGAATATCTCTATTCTTCCGCCCCCGCCGTTGTGAGCTTTTGCCGACAGTTGCGAGCCGTCTGCCAGTTTGATTCCGCCGCCACCTAAATTCCACAGATACAGCCTTCCACCGCGGCCTTCTCCTCCGGTGCTGCCGGTACCAGCATCGGCCATTAAAGTGATTGTCGACAGATCGAACCGTTGGTTGTTGTGGACCTTAAGTGAGATCACACCGCCGGCTCCGGAACCTGTATTGTCGAAGCCACCGCCGAAGGCGTTCAGTATTCCGGCCGGCAGCACGATAGTACCTGTCCCGCTCGTCCCGGCAGTCAGTTCAATTGTCCCTCCGCCGCCGTTTAGGCCAAGCGGAATTACATTGAGCGCGGACATGTTGTTTACATTGATGCTACCGCCGGTCGTGATTTCAATTCTGCCGCCGTCGCCGAAGTCGGAGCCGGGTGAGCCGCCATTGGCGAGAATTTGTACTTCTCCGTCATTGATCCCCAATGTGAGGTTGTCGCGAATATCGAGGAGGACCTCCCCACCTTCGCCATCGCCGGATGCCTTCGCGGAAAGAATCAAGTTACTGGTTGTGTTCAAGACCGAGCCCGCGATTCTAAGTGTTCCGCCCATTGACTCGAGTCCGCTCGCATCGACAGACAGTGTGCCACCATTTATGGTGACCGAGCCGTAAGAAAGCGTTTGCTCCTCTTCTGAATACTCGTCGATGGCGCTGCGAGCCAACAATGAAATGGTGCCGCTTTCGCCATTCATTGACGCCACTGATAGACTTTCACCTGAACCGATCTTGATCCCGCCGGTGCCTGTGTTTTGTACCAAGATTGATCCGCCGCTGCCTTGCTCTAGTCCGCTCATCGCTGAAACCGATGCAGCCGATATGTCCAACTCTTGGGAGTTGTGGTTGGCGAACAAGATGACGTGCCCGCCATCACCGAAGCCTTCACCGTTGCTGCCGCCACCGCGAGCATTGAGATTGCCGGACAATAGCCGGACAGTACCGTCGCCAGTCGGGCGCACACCGGCAAAATCTACATCGCTACCACCCTCTTCGCCTTCATCATTGGAGCTCTTGTATGAGAACTGCCAGCCCCCTTCCTTTCCGTATTCAGTGAAGCAGCACTCATACTCGTTTTGAAGGTTGTTGCAAGTGGGACAATCGGCGACAAGTATGCCGTCGGCTCCTTGCAAACTCCCGGCGTTCAGTTCATAGCGAGCGCCAGCGCCATTGGTTCCGCGGCTATGGGCGTCGATCGCCGCTGCATCGTGAACGGTTAGATTTTGTCCAGCATTAATAAGGATGGTTCCACCATCGACGGTATCGCCGTTCGGTCCACTGAGTGCGAAAAGGCTTACCTGACCTGGAGCAAGACCGATGTCCAGATTGCCTTTGGTCTGATCGTCGAGCTCATTGGCCGGGTGATCGTAGGCAGTTAAAATCACCGACCCGCCGTGTCCGGAGTCGGTTGAATCTGCTTGCAGTGTTAGATGAGTATTTGTCGCTACTCTCAAGTTTTTGCTTGTGAGCGAAATTAGACCACCATCGCCGCTACCAGAGCCGTTGGCGCTGAATGTAATCGTATTGGGCGTGAGACCGCCGTCAATCACTACGTTCGATCCGGTCACAATAATTGCTCCGCCAATGAAGTCGCCGCCTCCGGCATTGGCGGAAAGCCCGCTGTGAATGGTGATCGGACCGGAAGGGAAGGTGAATTGACCGCCAAGGCGAATGTCGTCTTGAATTACTGTGGCGCTAATGACGATGATTCCGCCTTCTCCTACGTTCGAATTGACTGACAGCGATGAATTGTCACCGAGCGTGATACCGCCGGCTCCGGCGCTCTTGATTGAAATCAGTCCACCACCGCCTTGCGGTCCGCCTTCTGCAGACAATGAGCCGTCGATTGAGATAGCCGAGCTCGGGTGCGAACTGTAGGACATAATGTTGATCAAGCCACCGTAGGCATCGCCCAATCCATCGACGTTGATGAAACTTTGTTGGTCGATAGTGATACTGTCGCCATAAATATTTACTGCACCACCGCCGGTAGGATCATCAAAGTCTTCTATCATGCCATTCAGAGTAATGTTGCTGTTCATGAGATGAACAGAACCAGGTCTTGCAGAAGCCGTAACAAATGGGCTCAGTTCGCCCCAACCGTTGAGGGTGATTATTCCGGCCGACTCTTCGTTTGTCGAAGCTGATAGCGTGGCGTCAGTCAAGGTGATTCCGCCCGAGCCGTTATTGGTAATCTCAATTGCGGTGTCCGGTGTGGCAAAGCTCGAGCCCAGAAGTCCGTTTGAGATGATTTGGCCGGTAATTGTGATCGCAGCAAGCGAACTCCTCGCTGTGATGGATACCCGCCCCACCTTAAGAGACTGTCCAGATCTGTCGACTCCAATGGAGCTTGTGTCTAGAATTCCACTGAAGTTCACAGTCCCTTCGCCGGCTGCTCCGCCTATGAAGTTGACAGTGGCTCCGCCGATATTGGGAAATTCAAAATCTGGCAATAGTTTGATCTCGTCAGCATCAACGTTTAAGGTGCCGCCGGCTGAAATAAGTACACCTCCTCCGGAGACAAAGCCGACTGAGGATCCCTGTCCGAGCTGGTCGAAAAAGAAGTTTTCCTGCACGCCCTGATTCAGGATTGAAATCTTTCCATCACCCGCACCGATGTTGATGTTGCCTCTCTCCGGAAGTGCCGCGGTTGGCCCGTCAAAAGTTGCTATTAAAACGGCGCCTCTCAATCCGGCCGGCAAATTCTCGTAGTCTGGGTTGAGAACGGGCGAGGCGCTGGTGTTGATCGTTAAGTGCCCGCTTGTGACAGTGAGAGTCGATGCAAATATGAAGATGCCGCCTCCGTAAGTCGGTCTCTGTTCGGTGCCCTCTACCCCGTGCCCCTGAGCTGACAGAACTCCGCCTGCTATATTGATTGGACCGCTGGTCTCTGTGTTTGCGTCTTCGAAATCGCCTTGACCGTTTAGACTGCTGGCATTCAAGAATAGAATTCCGCCATCTCCATTGTGGGCTTTAATACTTAAGTTGTCGGGGCTACCAACATTGATGCCGCCGGTGCCCCGGTTGGCGACCAGAATACTGCCGCCGTCTCCGCGATTGATGGTCGATCCGTCATAGACAGTGGTTTGAATTCCGGCGTCGGCCACCAGCTTGGTTTGGCTGATATCAAACAAGGAAGAGCTGCGAACAGACAGGACGAGTGCTCCACCTTGCCCAGTACCAGCCCCGTTGAGGCCACCGCCGCTGACATCGAAGCTGTTAAACTCGCCTTCGGCCAGCGCTGGCAGCATGATAGTGCCGTCACCGGCAGCTCCGGCAGTGAGATAGACAGTCGCTCCGGTAGCGTTGGATGCAAACACGTTGAAATTGATACTTACCATGTCGTGAACGGTGAGATCGCCGCCGGAGACTATCTCTATGTAGATAGGCTGAAACAAGAAGCCAGCTCCAGCCAATCCGACATCAGCCTCCCTGGCGCCGGTGGTGGCCAGTATCTGGATCTGTCCAGAGTCGTCTCCGAAGTCCAAGCTATTGTTGCTGATGAGTTGAATTCTGCCGCCATCTCCAACCGGGCTGCTTACGTCGAGTGTTAAAGAACCTCCAATCACTTCGATTTCGGATGCTGCAATGTTGATTGTCCCGCCTGATGCCGAGCAGAAGAAGCATTCTGCAGGAAGTACTCCTACTGCTGAGAGCACGCCGGCACCGATCTCTACTGTTCCGAAGGAGGATACTGCGGCATTGCTGTGGTAAAGGTCCGCGTTGAGTTTGATCACGCCGCCTGTGTTCTTAAAGCCATTGGCGGAAACTGTGTTTGCACTGGCCAACTTGATTCCGCCGCCACCACGATTGTTGATGTTGATCAGTCCGCCGACTCCGCCAAACTCAGTATCAAGTGGAGCGTCTGCTCGTATTTCGATCGACGATACATCCAACATCTCTGCACTGTTGGCGGTCAAGAAAATCTGTCCGCCGTTGCTTGAAGTTTCTACAAGCGAGTTAGAAGCGTCAAGGACACCGGTCGTATCGAAGTAGATGTTGCCGTCTCCTGCTGTGCCTGCCTCCAATACGTAGAAGCCGCCCGAGCCGTAAGTCGGTTGGCTGGTGACTGCAGCCAGCTCCTTAACGATCAGATCATGACTGGCGTGGACTGCGACGCGACCATCGCGACCATTAACTCCACCAGCGTGGATCTCCAGCTGATTGTCGCCAGTGCCTAAAACGATATTGCCGGCAGGGTCCAATCCCGAAGTAGGCACCGCACTCGTTCTAATTGCCACGTTTTCGGCTGAAAGCACGGCACTGCCTGAGCCTACCGGTCCTTCGACGGCAATATCGCTCGCTACGATCAGCAGGTCACGATCGAAGATGGTCAGATTGCTGCCGCCGGTTAAGTAGACGGAGCCATCTCCAACCATTGAGTTCGTCGCACCATGGGCAGCGATCAAACTTAAGCTGCTTCTGCCGCTGGTGGTGACTACCGACGGGTCCGGGAAGGCGATTCCGCCCGAACCGAAATTGGCTATTGACAGTTGACCTGAGCTGAAGCCTGGCATGACCGAAAGTGTCCCGCCCAATCCGTTGACTGGACTGGCCGGCGAGCCGACTGTGAAGACTGCATCGCTGACGGATGTGGCTGTGAAATTAGTCAAGACGCTCACGTTACCGTTGATGGCAACATTGCCGCCGGCAAACAGGGAGACTGAGTTGCCGGTGAGTCTACCGGTTGAAATCGAGCCTGGCGCCACCTTCGGCATTGTGACTTGGTTGACGTGAGCACTGTACGTCAAGAAATTGGGATCGTTCAGGTTGGCCCCAGTGAACCGGGTCTGGGCATCGGTCGCCACCGCGGCTGCGCATCCAGCTGCGCAAGTATCGATCTGGCCGTTGGCGTGAACATAGACGGTGGTGTTTGTCCGAGCTCTGGCGACAGCTAGGTATATGTGCCCTGCGGAGCCCGCTATGCCAGGGTTGGAGTTGATCTCTCCGACCGTGATGGCGTTGGTAACGTCGTCGCTGCTGGCTAATCGCCTGTCGGCAATGATCGTGACGTCACCGCTGTACTTATAATTGCCGGCGCCTTGATTGGCGGCGGTGGTGTTGATCAGTCCGTTGTCCGGAAGAAGCACCTTCCCGGTGTCAGTGCCAGAGCCTTGCAAGGCGATCATTGTGACATTGCCGCCACCGACATGACCGTCTTGTCCAACCGGCAGGATGCCGTGGCTGTCGATCAATGTGACAGGCTTGACCGAAACCAGGTCTATCTTTCCGCCAGTCGAGCTGGCAGTCAACACGGAGCCGAAACTAAATTGAGTCGGCGCGCTTCCGCCTGGAAAGTTTGCTCCCGCGATCAACGTGATATCTCCACCGCCGTTCACGCCGCTACTGCTGGTGTCAATCGTCAGCGGTCCTGGATTGCCGGACTCCGATGAATCTACCGAAATGTCGCCAGAAGCGATGATGGTAAGTGGATTGCCGCCGGTGACTGAAATGTCATCGGTCAGGAAGAAATTGCCGTTGGCGGTATAGAGCGGGTCGCCGGAAAGCTCGACGCGGCCCAGGCGCAGATCGCCGGCAGTCGTGTGCACTTCGGTCGCAGTGCCATAACTGTTAACCACGCCTGTAATGTGTTCTGCAGACACTGTGACCTTGCCATGCCCGGAAAACAGGTTCAACTGTTTGCTCAAGATGTCGCCACCATTGAGATGAGTGTCGAAGCTGCCCTTGAACAGCGAGTCACGGAAGTTGATCGAGCCCGCCAGCGCTTCCAGTCTGCCGGCCAGATTGTTCACAACCAGAGTCTGCGCGAGTATGGAGGCGAGATTTATGTTGCCGGTTGCCGAGGCGATCGTTCCGGAATTGATGATGTTGCCGGCGCCCGCAGCGAGATTGATGTTGTTGACCGCTTGCATGACGGCGCTCTGCCCGGCATTGACGATCGAGCCGCCGGCTACAGCGGTCAACGCTCCGGAGCTTTGAATCGTTCCGTGATTGATAATGTCTGTCAGAGCGGTCAGGTGCAAATCGAGTGCCGCGACAGGATTTGCGAAGCCGGCGATGCCGGCGGCAGGCAATACGGACGACAGCAGCGCGCCTTGCTGGTTGTAGATGTTGGCGGCGCTGATAGCGGCGCTAGTTACTTGAGAGTTGGTAGAAAGGGCGTACAAATTACCTTGATTTACCAGGTTGCCAGCCAGATTCAACGAAGCAGCTGTTCCAAAATCTCTTAAGGCAGTTACGCCTTGCGGAATCACGAGATCGCTGACGTACTGGTTGAATTTAGCCCCCATCGTGAATTGCCCGCCGACCGCGTTGCCGAGATCGCCGAGCACGAGCCCTTGCTGACCGGTAGAGAAAACTTGATAGGCTGCCAGCCGCTCCGCCGGCGTCACCATGTCCTGGGCCCCGAGGGTGCGTGTCGTGTCTCCGACCTGAATCGTGATCGACCCCTCATTGGTGAGATGCCCGACTCCCAGATTGCGGTCGGTAGAGGTCAGGTCGAGATTGACCGGAGCGACCCCTGTTTGACTGCCGTCGGTTGCTGTCTGGGCGCTGGTTGTGAGGGTGGTTAACCCGTGAACAATCAGCAGATTAACAAACAAGACAGCCGATACGAACTTGCGAAAAGACTTTTGTGACTTCATCTTTCTCTCACCAGATTGATTAACAGCCCGTGCGGACCTGATCGCGGATGCCTGAACTTCAAGCGATCCGGTCAAAACTTCATGCTTGCCTAATATGTGCCCGATCGGCGACGTTTTTAATCAGTTTGCTAGTTAAATGCCAGAAGGGTGAAGCACTGCTCAGGCGTCGGCTGACTCGGACGGAAAGATAGTCACTTGCTGAATCGTCTCTTCTGCGTCGCGCAGCCGGATGACGGCGTTGCGCAACATGCCCGAAAACTCTTGGCAGGTGGATACTGTCGGGTCTGCCAGTGGCGGATAAAGCGGCAGTCCGAAACTTACTTCGAGCGGAGCCGGTTGGGGGATGAAATTGCCCTTGGGCAGGATTTCGTTCGTTCCCTTGACATAGGCTGGGATAATCGGGCAGCCGACAGTGATGGAAAGCCTGGCCGCTCCGGGTTTGAAAGGACCGATCTGCCCGCCGGTGGAACGAGTTCCCTCCGGAAAGATGATCAAGATGTGCCCCTTACGCAGCAATTGCTCGCAGGTCTTCATGCTCTCTTCGAAATTGCCGTAGCGGTCGAACGGAACTGCGTTGAGGAGGTAGGTTGAGAAGGCTGAGCGCCAGGAGTCTGAAAAGAAGTAATCTGCCGCTGCGACCGGATGAACGATTGAAAGCAGGTGCTGTGGAAAGCTTGCCAGCAGAGCGATGCAGTCAAAATGGCTGGCATGATTGGCTGCCACAATGTAGGGAGGATCGAGCAGTAAACGGTCGGTGCCAGCCGTCTCGAATTGATTGTAGACTTTAATGGCGGTTCTGGCGGCGATCTCGAGCACTTTGCGGCTGGTAGTCACGATCGGATCATCACGGAGCGGCCAGGTGGACGGATCGTGATGCTCGACTGGCCAGGACTTCCACTCGGTGCGCTGCTCAGGCAGGAGATCTTCCTGCCCTTCGGTCTTAGCAGGTTGCTCGCTCTGCTGCTGCAGCAGGTACTTCGCGAGGATAACGAGATCCTCGACTGTCTGTGCCTCTTGAACTGCGGTGTCCGGAACATCGACTGAAAATTGCTGTTCGAGCCGAAAGACGAGATCGAGGCGAGCGAAAGAATCCAGCCCGAGATCGGCGCTCAAGCTCATTTCCGGGCTGAAGTATCGAGAGCCGGACGGGCAGATACCGCGCAAAATTGCCGGGTCCATCACTTGCGAAATGACGTCGCAAACCTGTTTCCCGTCTTCATCCCAGGCAAACGAACTCTGATTTGACTTCTTGGAAGACTTCTTCTTTTGCTGAGCGAGTTCGAAGAGGCGTACAATTTCACCGCGCCGAACCTTGCCGGAGGCGGTTCTCGGTAGCTGCTGGTCCAAAACCTGGAAGCTCTGCAAACGCTTGTAGTCGGCCAATTCGGACAACAGTTGTCCGATCTCATGCTTGATCAGCTCGTCTCTGTCCGGGCTGTTTGCTACTGAGTCGTGCACCACCAGTGCGGCACAGACTACTTCTCCGCGCGAACTCGGTTGCCCGAAGACGCATGCTTCCTTGATGATGGCGCTTTTAGAGAGTGCTTCTTCGAGCTCCTCCGGATAGAGATTGTAACCGCCGGCGGTTACAATCACCGATTTCATTCGGCCGTTGACGTGCAAATGCCCGTCCGAGTCGATCGAGCCGCTGTCACCGGTTTTAAGCCAGCCATTTACCAGTGCTTTGGTAGTTTCATCCGGATTGTTCCAATAGCCCTGCATGACATTGGGGCCCTTGACCAGAATCTCGCCGATGCCCAGAGCATCAGCGTTGTCGATTCGCACCTCTACCCCAGCCAGCGGTACTCCGACGCTGGTCGCTTTCTGGTTGGATCTGGTATTGGCGGCGACGATCGGCGCTGCTTCGGTTAGTCCGTATCCGATCAACAGTGTTATTCCAAGAGACCGAAGTGTCTCGACCAGCTCCGGTGGTGTGGGCGCACCACCGGCTAGCCAGAACTTGATGTTGCCGCCGAGCTCTTTGTGGAGCTCTTTCAGAAGTATCTTGCCGAGCGCGGGATTTTGGAAGACAATTCGACGCAGCAAGGCGACTTGCAGCTGTTTGGACTTGGGAAGTTGTTCGAGTTTCGATTCAATGTCTTCGGTGATGCTCTGAAATACCAGCGGCGTCGCCAGCAAGACGGAAACTTTCTCGAACTTGAGCAACTCCTTCAAATGCGATGGACCCTTGGGCTGGCAATAGACAATGGTGGCGCCCTTGTGAAGCGGACCGGCCAGACCGCCTGTAAACTCGAGCATATGCGAGAGCGGCAGCACGGAAAGCAAACGATCTTCGTTGGAAACTTCGAAGGCATTGGCCGCCGCCACGACGTTGGACAAGATGTTGCCGTGAGTGAGCACCACGCCTTTGGCTGTGCCGGCGGTGCCGGAGGTAAACACTATCAAGGCCGGATCTTCTCTGGAAGGAGACTGAAGATGCGGAATCTCAGGCAAGGGCTGCTCAATGAATAGACGCTGCAAAAGCTCCATTCTCGCCTTCGGAACGCGATCGCTGAACAGGATGAATTGTCTTTCTCCAAACAAGATTAGCCTGGGTTCGACTTTGTCGATGATCGGTAGCACTTCGCTCGCTCGGCTGCGGGCATCGAGCGGGACAACTATCGCGCCGATGCGAAAGGCACCAAAGCAGGCGAGCACCCATTCCGGAGAATTGTTGGCACAAATTCCAAGATAATCTCCTGGGCGGACACCGCGCTTCCAGAGTGCTTGAGCGGCCTGATAGGTCAATTTACTCAACTGGCGATAGGCGATCTCCCGCACCTTTCCGTTATGGATGTGCCGGAAGGCTATCCGGTCGGCAAAGCGAGCCGACGCTGTCAAGAATAGCTCTTGTAAGTTCTTGAATCGAGCCATGTGAGCACCTTGGATGAGCCGAGCGCCTGACAGTTTACCTGAAGTTCATGGCAAGCAGGAGGAAATAGTAGAAAGCGGGGGTTGCAAAGATGAGGCTGTCGCAACGGTCGAGTAGACCGCCGTGCCCTGGAATCAGGTTGCCTGAGTCCTTGACTGCCATGTCCCGCTTGATTACGGATATTATAAGATCGCCCAGCGGAGCTGCCACTCCGATTATCAAGGCTGCTCCCAAAACTACCGGCAGGCTTAGTTCCGGAACGGCGTAACGAAAGATGAGGGCGGCTAGCAAGGATCCAATCAATCCGCCGGCTGCTCCTTCTCTGGTTTTTTTTGGGCTGATCTTAGGAGTGAGTGGCGTTTTGCCGCAGAGTCGTCCGACGGTGTAGGCCAAGACGTCATTGAACACCACCGTCATCGACAAGAAAATGATGTATCCAAATCCGCCTTGAAGCTCACGCAGAAATACCAGGTGTCCGAGGAACCACCCGAAATACAAGATGCCGAGGATGGTGAATGCCTCCTTCATCAACATCCCTTCGTAAGTCTGCATGAATATAGGGATCGTTAAAACGAGCATTATAATGAAGACTGGCAGAATGTAAAACGGATGGAGCGCGTGAAAGAGCGAAACATCAGTCTTGAGCGGTAGTCCTGCTGATGCCGAAGCTAGACCTTGAAGTTTCGGCGGCAGCGGAGTCGATTCGAACAGGGCGGTAGCTACCAGCGCCACTCCCGAAACTCGGCCTACCCATTTGTAGGCTTCAGTGTCCCAGACATGGACGACATTGAAGAATTCGCGCAAGCAGTAGAGCGCCATAGCGCAGACGAGCACAGCAAACGGCAGCCCTCCGAAATAGGCCGGAATTAGCACCACCGGCGCTATCATGTACCAGCTCAGATATCGCTTGCGCAGATTCTCGTCTGGCGCTCCCTTCTTCAGCTCGTACAGAAAGACACCGACTCCGGCGGCTAGAAAGAAGCCGGCTAAGATAAACAGAGTGTCTCTAGCAACAGAGTCCAAGGACAGACAAAATGGAACGTTCATTTAAGTACACTTCTCAAGCTGGTTAGTCATTTCTGGTCTGGCTTCTGTTGGCCAAGCAGGTGAATGATGCGATCGAGACGTTGCAGTAATGTGATTGAGGCCAATGGGATGAAAAGCAGCAGCAGCAAACCGAAGATTGAATATCCCATGCCGGTCCAATTAGGAAAGAGTCCGTAAAAAAGGCAGGCGCCCATCAGATAAATCATCCGGTCCGCCTTGCCGAGAATTCCTATGTACACTCGCTCTGATGCTACCGCTTTACCGAGAATACCGATATAACTAACCATCAATATTGAGATGATAGAGAGCAAACCCGACAGCTTATCGACTGCAGGTGAAAGGGTCAAGCCAAGGAAGATAGCCACATCTGCCAGCCGGTCGCTGACTTCATTCAAGACCTCTCCGGCCGCCCTGGCTTTGCCGGTCTGCTGGGCCAGCATACCGTCGAGAGCGTTGAGTGCAAGTCTGGCAAACAAAAGCGGCACGGCCGCGACAGCCAAGAAAGGATGCTCGTACGAGTTACACAAAAGGATTCCAGCCAGGATGGATAGAGCTAGCGCCGACCAGGTCAAAACATCCGGGTGAACATTCCAGAGCAGCTTGATCAGCGGCTGGAGCTGTTCACGAAACCACGGCTTGATATTGTAAATTCCCATGCCGCCCTTCATTATGAATGCGCTGTTTTGCTGAGCGGAATCCTTGAACATTGTACCTCTTCGCATCTCTGAAACCCTACAATGACACGATAGAGCCTTCCGCGAGTACAAAATCAGCTGCTGTTACAGTTCCAAAACTGATTGATCAATCGGTGCAACGTGCCGCCATGTTGATCATTCGATGCGGGCTGCTACTGTCCTGGCAGCTGGCGATCGATCCGGCAAGCAGGCAGCTTGGCAAAGAGTTGAGCAGCTTTTGCCTCGCTGATGCTGGCAGGCAGATGTAGCTCGCGCAGATGAGTCAGTCGAGCCAGCTCGATAACGGCAGCATCGGTAATCTTAGTTGATTCCAGTCGCAGGTCGATCAGCTGATGTAGGCAGGCAAGCGCCTTCAGGTCTGAGTCATCCGTCTTAGTCCGGTTGAGGTGGAGGCGTCGCAGCGACGATAGGGCGCTCAGGCGAGATAGTCCGCCGCCTACTTGCGTATCGCTTAAGTCTAGCGCGTTAAGCGATCTGAGTTTCTGGAGATAAATTAGACCTTCGTTGTCGATCTGAGTGCCTTGTAGTGACAAGATATCCAGTCTGTTCAGCTTATCCAAGAATTGTAGCCCACGGCTGGTAATCAAGGTAGAGGTCAGGTTCAAGAATGAAAGTGATGGAGATTTTTGGAGGCAATGCATGGTTTGATCACCACAGGTGGTGTGCTGCAGATCGAGTGCTCTTAAGTTGGCAATATTAGAAAAGTCGCACAGGCTCGTGCCATTGGTATGAGTTGAGTTAAGGTAAAGCTCTTTGAGAGAAGCAAGCCCAGCGATACTGGCGAGATCCTTTTCTTCAATCGATGATTTTTCGAAACTGATGAGCTCTAAATGCTTTAGATTTCGCCACGGTGAGAGATCGCCGCCGGCAAAGTTAGAATTGAAAATGAGCAGATATTTGAGCCTTTTCAGCCTGCCAATCGCCTGGACCAGCTCCGCAGTGGCGGACGGACCTCTATATTCGAGGACATCGATTGAATCGGGAGGAAAGCTTGATAGAACAGAGAGCTTGGCTTCGTTTGATCTGATTTTCAGCCTCAACAGGCCACCCGGCGGAATCCGGATCTCCCCCTTGGCCGGTCCGATATATTCCCAGGTCGTATCCCAGTATCCGGACTGGTGAGGGTATCCGATCTCCAGAGTACCGACAGTGCCGTCGCCGGGCAAGACGTAAATTCGATTACCGGCACCGGCTCTGCCGGCCGAGCCTTTCTCTTCTGGCGGCTGTGAGCTGGTGGTCGCCGCTGGCAGTTTGTCGAGCGTGATCTCCTTGTCGATCAGCTTCTCCAGTTTGGCGATAGCGGGGTCATCGATTCCAAATTTGACCGGTGGCTCTGCCGGTTCATACTTAACAGTCAGCAGTCTGAAAATTGCGCTGGCTCCAACTAGCACGCAGACAGCGACTCCAACGAACAGAGTAGCGATTAGCAGCCAGGTCCGATCTGATTTAGGTGCCATTTAGGTTTTTCATGAACAGTTGTCTGCGCTATTCAATTCTAAATAAAAAGGGCGAACTACTGCAAACTTTCCTTCGGACGATGAGCCAAGCCGGTGGCTGGCACAGACAAGGCCTCGGCCAGTTGACCGTTGGCTGTGATTGCTCCCGCTATCTGGTCGAGCAGTTTTTTGCCACCGGCTGAATTCATGTGCGAGGTGTCGTAGAAATCCGCTCTGGTAAAAGTGGAGCGGTCGTTGAGATTCAAGAACGGGCAGCACTTCTCTCTGGCGGTCCTCTCCAGCATCGCCAGATAGCGATTGTAGTACCCCTCCGGCATTAGAGCCAGGTTTTGCTCGGTCAGTGGCATGTTTACAATCAGCACTGGAATGTCGCTGCTTCGACAGTAGTCGAGCAGTTTTCCGAGGAAGACAGTTTGAATGTCGAACATATCCCTGTGTTTGATTCGATATCGCTTCCTGTACTCGGCTGAGTTGTCTTCCCACGAATACGGCTGGTGGGAGCGCACGATGAACATGCGCTCCTCGACTTCGGAGCGTAAGTTGCTGGGCAGGTTCTTGGTGGGGTCGGCCCTTTCGATCAAACTTGGTACGCAGAAGCTGCTCACTTTCGGTGAAAGTGTTTGTTTAACCGCTTCGGCCAGGATGACCTGAGTGTCTAGTTTCTTACTCCAGAGATAGATTGCGTTGCCAACGTAGTAGTCGATGCGATGCCAGAATTGCGGCATGGCTATGCTGATTACGTCGCTTACATCCACGAATCGCTTCAGGTAACGAAACGGCGGGGTGGCGGCCGGGCAGCTGACACCGCTGTCTATGAAATCCCGCAAGGAGAGTCCAAGTACCAGAAGCTTTGGTTTGCGATCGGTGCGGAAGAGCGCTTTGGCAACGATGTAATCATCCGAGATCATTGAGCCGGGTAAGGCGAAGTTAAAACAGGATGCCGTGCGCAAACCAAGCTTTTCTGAGACTAGGCTGCTGAGGTATTCGGATTTGTGATGATGCACATAATCTAGGTCTCGTTTGAGAAAGTCCGCGTCCTGACGGGAGACTGGATGCATCATTAAGGACGAACCGAGTAGCGCTACAGATGGTGCCTGGTGCTGGTCGAGGTACTCGCGAGTTGCCCACCAGGTCCAGGTATGAGCGGCCGGGAGGCTGTCCGGATCTACCTTTGAAAGCGGTTGAGCGTACCAGAACAGGACATTGACTGCAAAGAAGAGCGCCAGACCCGAGATGACATGACTTTTCCAGAAGGAGGCTTGTTCCTGCGGTCGAATGAGTTGATTGTTGTCTGGAAGTTTCATCAATCGATTCTAAAACTGGAAGTAGATGAAGCGCGGGGATGTATCGGGTGTGAAAACTATGAGTAAGGCGATCATTGCGGCTACGTATGCTGCCTGTAACGCCTTCGGAAATGAGAGCGGCCGCTCGCGTTTGCTGAGTTTGTTCGAAAGTACCTGACCGGCGAACAAGAGAGCAAGAATGAATGGCAGGAGCATGAACATCACTGGGTCTTTCGTTGATGGCAGGCTCAAGCTCCAAGTCTGCATCCCTTGCGACATCGGACCGAGGCAGAGCAGCTTGCTGATGATGGCGGTGGACTGGGCGAAGGTGTCCGCTCGGAAAAACACCCAGCCGATGCAGACGAGATGAAAGGTCGTGACAATGGACATGACGTGGCCGATTGGAGACTTAAGTGAGCTCTTAATCCAGGACACACCATCAGTCAGGCGTTGAAACTCACGATGCAAGATCAGAAGAATACCTTGATACGCACCCCAGACTAGAAAGTGCATGGACGCGCCGTGCCAGAGTCCGCCCAGCAACATGGTCAAGAAGAGATTTCGGTAGACGAATAAGCGGCCGCCTCGACTTCCTCCCAGCGGAATGAAAAGATAATCACGCAGCCAGGTGGACAGAGAGATATGCCAACGGTGCCAGAATTCGGCGATCGATGAAGCCAGGTAAGGAAGGTTGAAGTTGGGGGGCACTTTGAAGCCGATCAAAAGCGCTGACCCACGGGCGATGTCGGTGTAGCCTGAAAAATCAAAATAGATCTGGAAGGCGAAGGCGTAGACGGCCAACCACATGTCCAAGCTGCTTAGAAGCTCGGGATGATCGAAGGCGCTTTGCACAACAACTGCCAGATTGTCCGCGAATAGTACTTTCTTGAAGAGTCCAAACAGGATCAGATTGACTCCTTGATCGAACCATTCCGGATTAAATTTCAGCTTTTCGGACAATTGCGGAATGAAGTCCTGATAACGCTTAATCGGCCCGGCTATCTGAGTGGGAAAGAAGCTGGCAAAGAGCGCGAAGGAAGGAAAGGATTTTACGACCGGACCACCTTTGTAGACGTCGGTTACGTAGTGGATGAACTCGAAGACGAAAAACGAGATGCCCAGTGGCAAAATGATCTGGAACGGCAGAGCGGGAAGGTGCTTACCCCACGGCGCAAGCGTTTGGTTAAGCATGTCGACCGTGAAATAGGCATACTTGAATACGCCCAGAATAATCAAGTTGGTTGTCACTGCAGTGCACAACCAGAGTTTGCGCTTGCTATTGGCGCGAGCGATCGCGAGCCCAAACAGGTAATTGACCAGAGTCAATCCCAGTATCAATAGGCCATAGACTGGTTTCCAAGTCATGTAAAAGACGTAGCTGGCCACCAAGAGTAGTGGCACTCGCCAGCGCTGCGGGCAGGACCAGAAAAGCAGCACCACAATCGGCAGAAAGATTAGATAACCGAGGCTGTTAAAGAGCACCGATACTCCCCTGCCCAGCCAGACTTCGGCTGAGCCCAGAACATATTACGTTGTCATCCATATAAGGGATAACTGTTTTGCTGTCATTTAGAGCTTAACTATTTTTCTTGATTACCGGTCGTGACGAGGTTGCTGCCTGCGCTCGGCACCACTTGAGAGCTCGCGGGCGCTGCGAGCAAGGTCCTGCTTACAGGATTTTTAGAAGCGTAAGCGGTGATTGTCAAGATTTGTCGCGAGCCCGATGCAAGAAGCTCGCAATCCGCTTACCTGATCTGCTCTGGCAGGAGAACTAAACTGAAGCCTTTTGATGACCGCGCCCGGCAGCGATGTTGGCGGCGCCGCCGTTGTCGGCCAAAAGCTTGACTGCGAATTCGGTCGAATCGCGTACCTGGTGCAATTCGCGCTCCATTGTTCCGATTTGCGCTTCGAGGTCGGCGATGCGGCTGTTAAGCGGCAGCAGCTTTTGGTCGGTTTCTTTGGCGGCGATTCTGCTGGCAAGAGCGTCCCCGATCGGTTTTTTCAAAATAAACACCGTCACGGCAAACCAGAATCCGATGATTGCCAGCCAGGCGCTGACGATAGCTAATTCACCAATCATGAATAGGGCCTCCCTGCGGAGAGATGACAATAGGCAGATTATACTCGCCTGAGCAGCGGCTCCGCTTGTTTTGTTGGGTGAAGTTCAATTCCTGGCACCAGGCGAGGCGGCGATAACCCGGGGTGAAGCGCATTTGAGGGTCTGGCAAACAGATCTTTCAATTGTTTCACAAATATTGTCAAGCGGCAAATCGTTGGAATCCGAGCCGAACGGCTCCTCGACTTCTTCGGCCAGAAACTCGAGCGCAATCACGAAATAGGTGCCGAGAAACATGAGCGGTATCGTCCAGAGGTCGAAGGACGGAACGAGCAGCCAGGGCAGGACAAGCAGGTAGAGCAGGAGCCAGGTCCAGATCAAGCTCTTGTATGAGCCGGCGATTGGCGATTTCAGAATCCGCTCGCAAGCTCCGCAGATGTCCATCAGCGAACGAACGTGGCTGTCGACCAGAATGAGCTCGAATACATCCGCGCCGCTTTTGTCGCCTGCTCGAAAGATGGAATGATAAATCAATCCCGACATGTGTAAGGGCAGATGGTCTACTTTGTCCGAATCCGAATCCAGCGTGACAAGCCAGCTGTCCGGGTTCTGACCGCGCAGATGGCTTTTGAGCGCATAAGGGAAGGCGACTAACAATTGGCCAACCTCGCACTGCCTGGTGGCGTCGGCTTCGAGATAGACTTTCAGCTTCAAAGCCAGGTTGCGCATATCGTTGACCAGCTGCCCCCAAAGCTTTCGTCCCTCCCACCAGCGGTCGTAGGCGCTGTTCGTGCGAAAGGCCAGCAAAAGACCGATTACCAAGCCGGTGGCCGATATGACCTCCGTTGCCTCTTGGAATTTCTTGACTGGAAAGTAATGATCGTCGAACCAGCAAACGGCGCAGGTATAGATGAAGATGAACGACCAGAGCTGCCAAAACCAGTGTGATTTCGGAAAGAGTGTGCCGACCAGTTTGTTCATTTTTGGCATAGCGGGCCTGATTATTCCTGAAGTGGTCCCTAACCGTTGGAACTCTCCGAGAGTCCCTTGATGTGCCTGAGCACACGTAAGTGTATCTGGTGAATGATGCCGTCCGACCAGATGCGCCAATAGCTGGCCGGCCACATATGATGCTGATACCAAGTGGTCCCTTCCAGCTTGGTGCCGCCGCCGGCAAGCGGGGTCAACAAAAACTGTCCTTGTCTCGAGGTGAGGAAACCGTCCAGATGCGGCGGATCCAAATGTTTGTGAAAAGACCACTCGAACATTGGTTGCGGTTGGGATGAAACGGAGAATCTAAGCAATCTTGGCCTGTCCCATACTTCAATCGGCTCGATAAAAGGACCGGTAGAAAAAATGCAGTGCCTGACCGCTCCTGCTCCGCAGCCGTAGATCTTTGCTCTTACAGGATAGGCGATGCCGCTCAGGAAGAGCAATTCGGTCGGGTCCGGCAATTTGGAAAAGGAGACAACATTGCGCCACACAACTTCCGGCGGTGCCTGGATTGTTACAGAAGAGCGCACCGCAAATAGTGGCGCACCGGGGGCGGCGGCATATTCCGCTCCCATTAAGAACGGCAGGAAAAGGAAGATTGAGAGTCGAATCAGAGTTGACTCGCCGGGTTTAGTCGGGCGGCGCTGGATTGCCCAGCCGACCAGGGCCCCCATCGAGGCGATTACCAGGGCGATCGGTGATGCCATGAGCAGGCAGATTGCACCTTCGACGCCGTAGATGAGCAGCAACCCGGCCAGACTGCCCAGCGACAACCAGGCTACAAACAAGGATTCGACGAGCTTTCGCGGCTGATTTCTTCCATAAAGAACCACCGAGCTCATCCCGACTGCAAAGGGGATGCCGACAAAGAGCCCCCATCCGTAACTCTGGAGAACGGTGGTGCCCAGGATCGCCAGAGCGTAGGAGATCGGCTGTGGAATGAGAATGGCCACGAGCGCGCTGGCCAGGCGGTCTTCTTTCACGAGCCCGGACGGCAGCCGCTTTGTCCAGTGGCTGTTACCATGTTCTGAATCGGCAGTGCCGCTGCCGAAGATCTCCTTTGCTCGCTGATTATCCAAGCGCTTCTCTTGGTAGCTTTTGGGCTGCTCGAATGCCGTAAGCTCTTTCTGCTGGCTGGAAATCGACTTCGGGCCGTCATCTTCAGCGGTGGCGGTTAGCCGTTGAGTGGCAGTGCTCTCGTCAGCCCTCGATGGCAGAACGCACAAAACGAAAAAGAGCAGCAAGTTAACCACCGGCACAAAAAACAACTTCACCAGCCATGAGGGCAGCTCGGCCGCACGTAATCTCTTTAGCGTTAAGGCGACTCCGCACCAGATAAAGGGCAGGGCCAGCGACATCATGGTGGCATAGTAAACGCGCAGCTCCGGTGAGTTGGACACTACATCGAGGGCGGTGCCGGGCATGAAGTAGTCAAGGATAAACCAGGAGCGATGGAAAATAAACCAGCTGACTGTGCTGTCGATCGCGTATTTGATTGTGAAAAGCAGGAGACCCAATCCCAGGTAACGCTTGCGGCTCAATGTCCCGTCTATAAGCCACAGTTCTGAAATAGAGATGCGGGCTGGTGTTTGACTCATTTCAACCCGGTTGATTCCTTCGCTGAAGTGCTGACTTATTTGATCGGCGCCTGTTCAGTCTAATTTTAGTAAACTGAGTTCGGAATTTCGAATCGGCATCGATGATTAGTACTCAGAATCCTATCCGGTTGAAAAGGGTCGAGCTCCTTCCACGAACAGCGGAGAACAAGTAATGAAAGTTGGTGTAAGCGGCTCGTCTGGCCTCGTAGGCTCAGCGGTCGTCTCATTGTTGACCAAGAATGGCCACAGTATTTACAGGTTGGTCCGGTCGAGCGCTAACGAGCGGTCGCAAGACGGCAGCCGGCTGATCGCCTGGAATCCGCAATCCGGAGAAGTTGACAGCAGCAAGCTGGAGGGTCTTGATGCAGTCGTCCACCTGGCCGGCAGGGGGATCGCCTCAGGCAAGTGGACTCCGGAGGTGAAGCAGGACATTCGCGACAGCCGTCTTAAGGGTACGGCTCTTTTATGCCAGGCTCTGTCCAGGCTGTCCGTTCGTCCGAAGGTATTGGTCTCGGCGTCGGCTGTCGGTTATTACGGAGACCGCGGTGCTGAGCTGTTGCATGAGGATAGTGCGGCGGGAACCGGATTTCTCGCCGAACTTTGCCGGGATTGGGAGGCGGCCACCGAGCCTGCTGGCAAAAGTGGAATTCGGGTGGTCAATCTTCGGATCGGGGTGGTGCTTAGCACCGTCGGTGGTGCGCTAGCGAAAATGCTGCTGCCGTTTCAACTGGGAATCGGAGGGCAGATCGGGTCCGGCAAGCAATATATGAGCTGGGTAGCTTTAAACGATCTGGCTGGGATTGTCGACTTCGCATTAAGCAACGACGGATTGTCCGGTCCATTGAATGCTGTCGCACCAAACCCGGTGACTAACTTGCAGTTTACTAAAACGCTGGGAGCGGTATTGGGGCGACCGACTATCCTGCCCGTCCCTGATTTGGGTCTGCGGCTACTTTTTGGCGAGATGGGAGATGAACTCCTTTTGAGCGGGCAGCGCGTAGATGCATCAAAGCTACTGGCCGCCGGCTATCAATTCGAGCTGCCTGATCTGGAGCAGGCGTTGCGGCGCGTTATCAGCGGTGCTGGTTAATTGTCGCTGAAGCGATTGTCTCCGAATGGACCGTCGCCGAAGTTTAGATCGCCCTGTCGTCTCTGATTCAATACATCTCGGATCCAGTCGTTCGATTTAGCTCCCCGTTTCGAGCCAAAATAGCTCGGAGGTTTGCTTGACTCCGTGGCTTTCGTCCCGGAGCCGGTGCTCGGCGGGCCGGCCGGCGGCGGCATGTCATGGATGCGTGAAAGCGCCTCCGGCGAAAGTGTATAGCGAGTGTCTGTGCTCATCTTCATGTAAGTGCTCAGCTTTGTCTTATCGCCCAGAGCGCTGAGGGCAGACACTACTCGCGATGACTCTACTTTCAGGAGATCGATCGGTTCCATCGTCTGCAGAACGAATCTTTCGGTCTGATTGGCGGTGGCGTAATCTTGCTGGCGTCCAGGAGTGGTTCTTAACCTCTCCATGTAGGTGTACCATTCTTGCGGATTCGTCTTCAGTACTTGCGCTGCGAATTGACGCTCGGCAGCTTGTAGCCCGACATAATGCTGGCTCAGGTCTTCGCCCTTCTCGCGAGCGATATCACGCTGCATGCGAAGCTCTTCGATCTGTGCTGACTGCTTGCCGGGTTGGCCGGCAGCTGGTTCGACTTTGGTGGCGACTTCAGACGGCTTGGATGAGGGAGCGAGCTGAGCTTTTTCAGCGGCTGGGCGGGTTTGTTGCGGAGCGCCAAATGATTCCGGACCTAAATCGTGTATCCTGCTTAGCGTTTCAGGGTCGAGCTTACGACTGCTCAGCGCCCGCATGTATTCCGAATACTTTGCTCTATCGTTGAGGAGTTTTAACGCATCGTGCACTCTTGAGCTGTCGGCAATTTTGAGCAGATCCGGTATCTCCATCTGGCACAAAGTCGAGCGCTCAGTGTGAACGGCTCGCAAATATTCGCTCTTGCGAGCCGGGTCTGACTTGAGAGCATTTAGATAGCTGTCCCATTCTTGCGGAGCGTTCTTCAGCGCCTGCTCGGCGAAACGCCCTTCCGCTTGAGCCATCTGCCGGTAAATTTCCTGGGCTTGGTTAGTGTGCGGCTTGTGTTCGGCATATTTGGCTCGTAATGATTCCATGTGCTGACCAAACTCGGTCGATGATGCAACCGTTGTTTTGGGTTCAAGACGAGGCGCCGCTGCTTCCAGCGCTTTGCCGTTCGTCTCGGCTTTGCCATTGTGCTCTGCTGCCGATGGTTTCGGAGCAGCGGGCAGGTCGACTGGCCTGTAGGCGGGAAGCGTTTCGGGTGATGGCAGATGAGGGCTGATGATAATCGATCTCAGTTCGGCTGCGTTTCCGTTTCCACCATTTGGTTCAACCTGTCCGTGCATGCGACTTTGCTGGAAACCAAGTCCGGGTGGGCCGCTCATTCGGTGGAATACCACGCTTCCGAAGCGCATGCCCGGCCTCAACCATACTGCTGTCGAGCCATTGTTCTTAATTTCGTGAGTGATCGGATTATTGGTGCCGTTGTTGAGTGTCGAGGCGGTGATGTTCTCGCTAATGCCGAGTCTGGCCAGGCTGCTCTGTACATTGATTTCACCGACCAGCGGTGGTTCTCCGTTCCAACCCTGTTTTGGCTCGGACGGCAGCGTGATCTTCTCTTTGGTGAAGGCCAGCACGAATTCGCCAGGTTGGAGCAATACGCCTTCCGGTCTTACTTCCGGCTTCAAGCCACGCAAGAAATCTTTTGGATTGGTCTGCCCGAGGTCGACTACTTTACCCTTGGGCAGGAAGACAAATCGATCTCCAAGTGTTAGATCCAGTGAGTTCGTGCCAACTTGCGGGAGCAGATGTTCGAGCTCGACCGGTTTGAACTCTCCTTTGTTTTCAGTCGGCAGGCTGACTTCCAGGCGACCGTCTTTGAGCGCTTTGGCGATATCGCGATTGCTCAACACCGACCCGGCTTTGCCGGCTTTACCGGCTTCGATATCGCCGAGTTCGGCGGCGAGCTCCCTGGCCAGTGCTTCTTTTCGAATCTCGGCAGCCGATTTGACATGCTCTCCTGTTACGGCATTGGCAGCTTCTCTTTCCGCAGCTATCTTGGTGGTTTGGTCGACGATACGCTCGTCGATGTGAGCGATATTCTTGCGAAACTTTGGCGAGTTATCGTGACTGTACTGTACTCGCGCCAGGGGATTCTCGGCCGCTAAGAACTCCAGGCTGGATGATTTACCGGCAATCCCTTCCTGGGCGATGAAGCGGTCGATTGGAATGCCTCGACCCAAAGCATGATTCATGCCATCGGTGCTGCGGTTCAACTTGGCTTGCACGTAAGGAAGCGCGATGTTCATCGCCCCGCCTGTGACGAAGTGGTCGGCCAGTTTACGGAGCGTGGGCAGCCTGTGCTGTGATATCCCTTCCGAGACCACTGCTTGAACGTCGGCGCCGACACCGCCGGCTGTAACTTTGAACAAAGTTCGCTTGACCATGTTCTCGGTGGACATGGCCATATGATTACCTTTGCCGATTACGCCGAACATCGCCAGACCGCCGGCGGCGTTGCCGATTCGTGTCTCTCCCTTGAGCGGATCGCGGGCGAAGTCATAAGCCGCTGCCCCGGACATCATTGCTACATGCTCGCTGGCTACTGCTTTGGCCAGTCCGCCTTCAAGCTGGAGGTAGCGGCCACCGGCGCGCATAGTGCTGCCAGCTGCTTTGCCGGCTAGCACATAAGGCACCATGCCGGCCAGACCGCCGGAGACATTTTGACAAAACCAAGACACTCCAATCGAATCGGCAGTTTTTACCGATTGCATGGAAAGTTTCGGTAGATCGCTGCCGGTAACGTACTTGGCCGCAGGATTGACAATACTTCTCAGTGCGCCGACCGGTTGAACTACTCCAGAGTTGTAGGCTGGATTGACGACATTGTTCTTTAGCCAGTCCCAACTGTCTGTGGCAATCCTGGAAAGGATTCCATCCTTCGCCTGCTGATCGGGTCTTTCGTGAAGGACGTCGCTTGCGTCTAAAGGGCGTGGGGGCATAGCTGGACCGCTCCTATGGTTTCCAGTTTCTATTCTCCAGCCCGTGTGAGGAGATAGTGCGATCAAACACAACTCGCGTCAATGGGGGAAACTACGAAGGATGCGGAAACTACGAAAGCTCACCAGCCGATCATCTTAGATCGGAATATCCGGCGGCGGCGGCGGCGGCGGCGGCGGCGGCGAGATCGGA
>JAGVKB010000086.1 GCA_020050835.1 Candidatus Obscuribacterales bacterium
GGCAGCACTGGCGGTGCTGGCGACAGAGCCGTTGTTGCGGAAGGTGCCGCCGGTAGGAAGATTGACAGTGAGGACACTGCTTGGGTTCAGGGTTACACCCTGGTCTATCTGGAAAGTAGAGACCGAAGGCGAGAAGGTCAGAGCATTAGAATTAATGGTAATCACTGTCTCTGGTATCGTCTCGCCTGACGATACTGCGAATTCCATAAGTGAGCTGTTATCACCGACAGTTGCAGTTCCGTTGGCTATGGTGATAATTGCAGCGCCGGGCGATGAGCCTGACTGAATACCGGTGACTATTGAAGTTTCTAGCACTAGGTTGCCACCAGCGACGATTGTTTGGTCCAGTCCATCAGCCAACGAAAGACTTGTTGGTGCCGTTAGAACAACTGAATTGGTCGAACCTGGATCGATCGAACCGCCGGAACCGGTCCATGTTAACGTATTGGGACTTTGTACGGAGATTGTGTCAGCTGATGTAGCTGTGCCGGTGTAAGAGATTGATCCTGTGTTAGTAAAAGCTCCTCCATTGACATCAATTGATATGAACATATTGCTGGTCAAAGTGCCATTATTGGTGAAATCAACAGGGTCGACATCGAAGGTACCGCTGGCGGGACCCTGGGCTGAAACCGTCGTTGCAGGATCGATGGTTACGGCCGTAGTGGCAGACACTTTAAGCGATCCTCCATCCAGATTCAGCTTTCCATTAGTGACTCCAGGCAACGTGGTGGTTCCAAATTGAATCGAGCCAGTGGTAGTAGCGCCAGGTTGGATGAATATGTCGCCACTGGCTGTCAATCCACCTGTGACTAACCCACTCGTACCGGTATCACCAGTAACTCCGACTAATATGATTGGCGTTTGAATCGCAACGGTTCCGTTTCCGTCAATATGGAGGTTTGAGTCGTCTGCAAAGCTGATACTCGTGGTGGCTGCGATAAGGGTGTTTCCGTCAGTGCCAGCCACTTGAATGTGTCCATCACCTACTAGATTCAGCGCTCCGTCGCTTTCAATGGAAATTACAGTTGCCGGACTACCCGGTACCAGGTCTGAAGCCACTGTTCCAGAATTGTTGAATACTCCATCATCTGCTAGCTCCAGCGAAATACTGCCAGACGTCCGGAGGGTTACTCCCGAATTTAGCTGGAAGCTGAGGTCGTTTGTATTAGTTGACGGGTAGGGAGAATTAGAGAGGGATGAGGCATTGATAGCAATCGTTGTGGTGGTTCCTGAGCCACCAGTGCCCATGGCTATCTCGAGGCTGCCTCCTGAAGTTCCGCTATTCAAGATTGCGGAGCCGTTGGTCACTGCGATTGTGGCTGTGCTGTCGTCATTAGTTCCAATAAGGAGTGGGGTTGCGATTACCAGATTGGCCGCACCGGTGCCGCCCGTATTGCTGACAGTTTGACTCAAATTGTTGCCCAGCCTTAGTTGAGTGTCGGTAGAGATCAATACTGTGTGACCATCACCCGGATCGAATACGCCTCCAGTTCCTGCGATGGTCAGTTGACCAAGACCATTAGCAATAATAGTGGTTTCCTCAACTGCCTCGGTGCTGGCAATCGTTCCGTTGTTGGTTAGGGTGCTGGCGTCTGGAATGTCGAAGTGAAATACTCGGCTAGAGCTCAAAGTGACGTTGCTGTCGATGGTAATGTTGGGAATTCCGCTAGCAAACTGAATGGAATTGGCATCCAAGAACATTGTGGTGGCAGGAGTGTCGGGGTTGAGATCGTTGTTTATGGAGAAATTGAGGTTTTCATTGGCTACCCCAATTGTCATTGTTCCAGCCGTTATAGACAGGCTCGCAACTCCCGGGTCAGAGTCAGTTCCAACGCCGTAAATAATTGGAGTGCCGATATTTAAATTGCCGGACGTAATCGTTTGAATCATTCCGTCAGCCAGTGTGACAGAATCAGGTGCATTGATCTTGACTGTATTGGCAGCGCCCGCACCAGCTCCCTGTGCAGACCACTCACCAATGCCAGCCCAGATCATGCTGCCCGGAGTATTAATCGTTATTGAATCTATACCGGAAGGAGCGCCTGTATACTCAACCCTGCCATTGTTGGTCAAAGTAGAACCGTCGGTCAGGTTCATCGTGATCAAGTTATCACTGGAGACTACGTACAAGGGATCAATAGTAATTCCATTGCCAGACATCACAACCGGCGCCCCATTCAAAGTAAGGAATGGATCCATGAATATAATAATGCCGCCGCCAAGCTCTCCTGGACCGATGTGAAGCAACCCGGACGAGCTGATGTTGAAGGTGCCGCCATCTGCGATGATTGTGGGTGGAGTAACGATTGGCGTGTTCGGTGCAATTGTCAAACCGCCAAGCGGGGATCTGATGTCAAAATCGCCGCCGCCGGTCGTGGTGTATGAAATGCCATCTTCAAGTACAAGTAAGTTGTCTCCCGTACCTGTAAACTGGACCACGGTGCTGCCCGCATTGGTCTGTGCAAATGCACCTGTTCCTTCCAGCATCATTCCGTTGCTGCTCGTTTGAATTACAATTGAATCGCCGGTGGCACTGCTGGAGATTGTTCCGTTATGGATAAAGGTGCCATCTGTATCCAGGGTGAACGTAATAGAGTTATCAGAAGAAAGGGTAGTGCCCGTATTGATTTGAACGTTGGCAGGTGCGGCTACGAATGGAGTGGCGCTTGTGGTAACAACCGGTGCACCATTAAACGAGAGGATTGACGAACCCGTCGATGATCCAATGACTAGCGTCTCTCCTGGGTTCGCCAATATATAGGATGTTCCGGAAGTAGCGGAGAATGTCGAAGTTCCGCCATTGCCCTGCAGAATTGTTGTAGCTAGCAGTATTAAGGATCCACTGCTCAGCGTTTGAGCAAGCCCGGAGTCCAAAGTAACTGTACTGCCACTAATTTGCACTGCATTTCCAGCACCAGGATCAAGCGAACCGGTCGTGCCAGCCAATGTAATGACACCGGCACCGGACGCCGATATATTAATGGACGTATCCGGGCCCGAGGCTGTGGAAGTTATGGTTCCGTTGTTAGTAACTGTTCCGTTGTTTCCAATAGTGAGGTTAATAGTGTTATCTGAAGACAATGTTGTATCTAGATCAATCTGCAAATTGCTTGGCACTGCCACAGACGGAGTGCCTGAGTATGTAGTCACGACCTGTGCGCCATTGAAAGCTAGTGTCGAGCTTCCGGATGAAGTCCCAATCTCGAACGTACCGGAACCACTCCGCGATAGGATGTACCTGCTGCCGGTCGTTGTATTGAATGTCGATGTGCCGCCGTTGCCCTGAAGGAGCGGAGTGCGAATCAAGAGTGAATCACCATCGAAAGTTTGGCTTAATGCCGCATCTAGGGTAACTGATGTCGATCCCGAGACTTCGATGAATTCGCTTGATCTGACAACCATGGTGCCTGTTCCTGCCAACGTCACCGCTTGACCACTGATGACTATTTTGGGGAATAAAGGATTAAAAGTTGCATTCAGGTTTGCGGTGATGGTGCTGTTGTTCGTAACAGTACCTGTCGGCTTGCTGAGTAGTATCCATGTGTAACCATCAGTAATCACCGCGGTCGAATCGATCGTGACATCGGATGCACGAAGGGTCAGACCTGGTCCTGTGGTGCTTACTGTATTGCTAATTGTTAGATGCGCATTTTGCACGTTTATGCTGATGCCAGACCCCGAACCTGGCGAACCGCCCGATGTGACGTCGCCTGTAATGCCATTGACTGTTTCGCTGGAGTTTATCTTGAACGATGTTGCTCCGCCCAGGCTATTTGCTGCTATGTCAATTTGCAGACCGGTGGTCGTGATAGACCCATCCACGAAGAGATTGTTTCCCGCAGAAACAAACACTCCTCCTTCACCAGTGCCAGTTTCAATATTACCGGTGGCAGCTGCAGTATTTGTCAGTGTGGAAGCTACGTCAAAGTTGATGTAACCGGGTGATGTTGGAAGCCCGTCTAACAACACGAGATTTCCACCGATCAATGTTGGTTGAGTTGTACGGATGAAGATGCTGCCGAGCTCAGAGTAAACATCACCGAGTGATATGGCATTGCTTCCTGCGGTTGGAGATGTTCTGCCTCCTGCCAAGATTGTGACCCCGTAGTTGCCATCTGCAGTGACGCCGGAGCCTGGACCTGGTAGCGATACTGTTCCGGAGGTAGCGGCAGTTCCACCGAACGCGGCTAGCGTCATCGGGATCGCATAGGGAGAGTAAGTCAGTCCGGTCGCTGTGAGTGAATTGATCGGCTGAGCAGCGAAATCGATGCTGCCACCGCTTGTAGAGCCGCCTGTAATAGTTAAGGAGGAATCAGAAGCAGAGACTGAGAAATTCGCTCCAGCTACGATTGTAACTGCGGCGCCATTGAGATCCACCGCATCTGAGCTGGAGATGTCATCTCTTGCCACCAATACTAGGTTTCCTGTGTCAGCATTCAGATTGCCACCGACAACTATATTGCCCTGAGCGTTCAAGGTGAGTGCAGCAGTAGCGGACACTTCACCGGTCACGGTCAGGTCAGTAGAGTTGTTGAGCTGGAAGTTTGCACCGGTCGATGCTCCCAGCGACAGAATTCCGGTGTTCGTGATGTAAACATTACCCTGGGTGTTTGCGGTGAGAGTACCTGTTGTTGTGCCAAGCGCGGCATTCGCTAGCCCGATACTTCCTGTGCCGGCACCGGGAGTCCCACCGAAGTCGGAAGAGAGATGCAGCACTAAGGCTGCAACTGTTCCAGGTCCTACTATGGAGCCATTATTGGTGGTCGACAGTGTCATTGTGTCGTCGGTCGAAAGCAGAGTGTCGGCATTGACTTGAATATTGTCCGGTTGAGCGATGGAAGGTGTTGTGCTCATTGTCGAAACCGGCGCTCCATTGAATTCCAGTGTCGAGCTGCCCGACGTGCTGCCGATCTCCAGCAGTCCACCAGGATTCGAGAGAAAATAACCTGTGCCTGCAGTACTGCTGAAGGTGGAGGTGCCGCCATTTCCTTGCAGCAATGGCGTTGTGATGAGTAGCTTCCCGCTGTTTAGATCCTGGGTCATGCCGGCGTCAAGTGTGATTGAATCTGCGGCGGTAAATAGAACTGCCTTGCCGGTTCCTGGGTCTAAGTTTCCATCTGTCCCAGCCACAGTCATCGAAGTATTGCCCGTAACTGTAATGGTTGTGGCTGGACCGGTAGCGGTTGATTGAATGAGTCCGTTGTTCGTAATCGTGCCGCCATCTACCGTTATGAAGATCGGCATGTTGCTTGTGATCGTTCCATTGTTGATTACATCTATCGGGTCGACATCAAATGTGCCGTTAGACGGACCTTGAGCCGACAATGTAGTCGCCAATGCGACTGAAACTTCTTCATCTGCGGAAATCTTGACGGACCCGCCATTGAAATTGATTTGTCCGCTCGAAATTCCAGCCAAGCTGGTGGTCGCAAACTCCAATGCACCGGTTGTATCCACGCCGGGTTGCAGAGAAATCAGACTGCTGGCTGTCAATCCGCCGCTTACGGCGCCAGCTGTGCCAGTGTCGCCTGTAACACCGACATTAACGACTGGAGTTTGAAGTCCGACTGTACCTCCACCGTCAATATGCAGGTTGGAATTGTCAGCGAAATTGATGCTGGTTGACGCAGCAAAGACCGTTGCTGCGTTAGCGTTGCCAACCTCAATGCTCCCGGTGCCCAGCAGGTTGAGCTCACCGCCGGCTTCGACGAGTACTTCTGTAGTTGCCGAACCGGGTGTCGCAGTAGACTTCAATTTGCCGGCATTGTCGAATGTTCCAGCATCTCCCAGGTGCAGCGACACTAAACCCGATGTTTGCAGAGTGACTCCGGAGTTAATCGCAAAACCGAGGTCTGCATCATTGGTTGCCGGGAAAGGAGAATTAGTCAATGAACTTGCTTCGATTGAAATAGTAGTTGCAGTTCCAGCGCCACCGGTACCCAGTGCTACTTCAACATTGCCGGATGAGGTGCCGCTGTTGAGAATTGCTGAGCCATTGCTGACAGACAGGGTAGCTGTGCTGTCATCGTTTGTGCCGATCAAGAGCGGGGTTGTAATGACCAGATTGGCAGTTCCAGTACCACCTGCGTTACTGATTGTTTGACTCAAGCTGTTGCCCAAAGTTATCTGGGTGGCGCTTGAAATCCACACATTATGAGTATCTCCCGGATCGATAACTCCACCGATGCCGGCAAACGTGAATGCGCCTAACCCATTAATTATGATTGTGGTTTCTTCTGTGGGCTCCAGACTGGAAATGGTGCCATTGTTTGTCAATATGCTTCCATCCGGAATGTCAAAGTGGAGCACTCTTGCTGAGCTTAAGGTTACATTGCTGTCGATCGTTATGTTTGGAATATCTTCTGCAAATTGAATGGAATCGGCATCAAGGAAGATTGTCGTGGACGGGGTGTCCGGGTTTAGAGTGTTGTTGATTGAGAAATTGAGATTTTGCGCGGCAACTCCGATTGTCATGTAACCAGCCGAAATGGCTAGGCTTGCGAGTCCCGGGTCAGAGTCTGTTCCAACGCCATAAACTATCGGAGTGGCAACGTTGAGATTGCCGGAAGTTACTGTTTGCGACATGAGGTGCGCAAGCGTTACGCTGTCGGGTGCATTTACTAGCACAGTGTTGCTGGTTCCAACTCCTGCACCTTGTGCAGACCACTCACCAACGCCTGCCCAGACCATGCTGCCTGGAGTATTGACTGTAATAGAGTCTATGCCGGATGGAGCTCCGGTGTACTCAACTCTTCCGTTGTTAGTCAAAGTAGAACCGTCAGTCAAGTTCATCGTGATCAAGTTGTCACTAGAGACTACGTACAGGGGATCTATGGTGATTCCATTGCCAGACATGTTGACTGGAGCTCCGTTGAGTGTCAGATAAGGGTCAACGAAGACCATAAACGCAATAACGATGCCACCATCATCATCTCCTCCTCCTCCCAGTTCAGCCGGTCCTATATGCAAGAGTCCAGACGAGCTTATGTTGAAGGAACCACCATCGGCCACCACAGTTGGCGGTGAAACCGTCTGTGTATTTGGTGCTATGGTGATTCCGCCGAACGGAGATCTGATATCGAAATTGCCACTACCAAATGTTGAATAAGCAATGTTCTCTTCCAGAACCAGGATATTGTCGCCTGAGCCGGTGACTTGTACCACGGTGGTGCCTGGCGTAGAATTCGTTTGTACGAAAGACCCTGTGCCCCTAAGCTCAAGTCCGTTGCCTGGAGTCTGAATGACAATGGAGTCATCTGTGGCACCGCTGCTGATAGTTCCATAATGAGCGAACGATCCTTCATCCGCAAGCGTGATAATTATTTGTCCTGAGGATTGGAGCGTCACTCCTGCGTTTACTCTAAAGCTCTCATCATTTTGATTGAAAACTGACGTTGGGTTGTTGTTAACTTCACTGGCATTGATAGTGATGTTGGTAGTGCTTCCACCGGAGCCAACCGATAGCTCCAAGTTTCCGCCCGAACTACCACTGTTCAGTTGCGCCGTGCCGTTGGCAACTGTGATAACGGCGGTGCTATCATCGCTAGTTCCGATCAGGAAAGGAGTTAGTATTGCCAGATTGGCTATATCGACTCCACCATTCGTGGAGATCGTCTGGCTGAGCTGGTTGCCGAGTGTAATCGAGTCCAAGGCGCTGAATTGCACTGTATTGGACGCACCCGGGTCGAATAGTCCACTCTGACCGGCTAAAGTCCATTGGCCGAAATTGTCTACCAGAATTGTCGTATCGAACGAATTGGTTCCTGTATAGACAATCGACCCGTTGTTCGTTAAGGTTCCACCCGATCCCGGTTGGAAGGTCATATAGTTATCTGCCGATAGCCGATTGGTTCCCGCAATCGTAATGTCAGAGGCGCTTGCATATAATGGCGCTCCAGTGAACGTTAAATAGCGATTCGCAAAACTACCGACGGTAATTGACGTATCAGCTGTGAGGTAGATCGTTCCCCCAGATGCAACTATTGAGGGAGTGTCAGCAGTTTGACCTTGCAGGAATAGGTAGTAACCTCGGAAGACGGTATCCCCACCACCAAGCATTTCGTAGGACATGCCATTTTCAAACCTGAAAGTACCGCCATTTGTCATTTCGAACACTGTGGTGCCGGCATTTTCTTGATTGAATGAACCGTTTCCTGCCAGCCTTAGTATGCCAGTGTTTGCTTGTATTACTATTGATTCAGAATATTCAGTCGTCCTGATTTCTCCTGAATTAGTCAAGAGAGCTGTGGTCGACGGAGTACTAAGATTGAAGTCGAATTTGATTTGATGATCGCTGGCGAGAGTAACGCTGGAATCAACGGTGGCATCGGCATTGTTAATTGTAACTGTGACGTTGCCGCCATTTAGATTGATAGCGTTAGCCGAGCCTTCGAAGGTGATGTCCTCAGCTGGTGCGATAGTAAACTGGGGCGCGTTTAACGTGACGTCAGTGCTTGGCGGAGCAACGATCGAGAGATTTCCGGTGTCATTGCCGATGCGCAAGGGGCCGGTGCTTGTGTAGCTGGTTCCATCCGCAAATTCGATCGAACCGGCCATATCGATTAATTGGAAGACCGTTTCGCCGTCGTTGACCTGGGTGAAAGTGCCGCTACCAGCCATGGTGAGCAAACCAGTGTTGCTTTGAACTACGATGACCGACGAGCCGGTAGCGGTGCTTTGTACAAACCCATCAAAATCGAACACTCCACCATTTGCATTGAAGGTTATCGTGTTATCAGACTCGACATGATCTGTCGCACCGATTTCGATGCCTTCTGCGGCTGTCATTATTACGGGGGCACCGTTGAGCACTAGATAGTTCCCCGTTGGACCGCCGCCACCGCCAGCTCCGATGTAGAGTTCACCTGGAGTGTCGACTCTTATTGCAGTACCGTTGGTCGCGGTAATAGCTGCCGGTGTTTCGTTCTCAGGTATATTGAGGTTCAAGTCTCCAGTGAGAGCTCGTATACGAGTAGTGCCAGTGCCATCGACAGTATAGGAGACATTGTTCTCCAGTTGAATCGTGGCTTCGGTTGTCACTTGGAAGACCGTATCGCCACCGTTTACCTGTGTAAATTGGCCAACACCGGCAAGATTCATTTGATCGCCGGTTGTTTGGACTACTATTGACTCACCGGTGCCGCTTGCCTGGATGTTTCCGTTGTTTTCGAAAGTCGAGCCATCGGTCAAATCTATTACTACTCGGTCTCCGACTGTAATTGACCCGGTGGATTGTACGCCAATGCTAGTAGTCCCTCCGTTGTGGAGGAAAATGGTTCCGGTAGCATCACTTGCTCTCAAGGCTCCAACTACGAATACAGAGTTGGTTGTTGCCGTCAAGCTGAGCATATAACCGGAGGCATTGGGATCAGACGCGGTGGCATCCAGAGCTCCTAGATTTAGCGCTCCTGTAGCAGTGCTGATTGTAGCTGTGCCGACAGATCCAGTGACAACAGCATCAATCGATGCCGCTGCTATCTGAATATCTTCCGAGCCGCCGTGCAGGGCTAAGTTGCCCAATCCGGCGTTTGCGCTCCAGGTTGCTCCTGCCGATGTGAAGGCGCCTGGATTGTCAGTATTTATACTGATATCGTCCGATGTGGACGTCATTGTTCCGGTGCTCGTTAGCAACGGTGTATTCAAAGTGATCGTTCCGCCGGTGACGTTGGCGACAATGATGTCATCACCCGATCCAGTTCCGCTTGTCAGAATTACGTCTCCACCGGTATCAGATGAACTTGCTACTGTGCTGCTGACATTGCTGGAGCCAATATTCACGTCTCCTGTAGTAGAAGTGAGCTGAATCTTGCCTCCATCGCCTCCACCTGCTCCGCCGTTGGCTTCGACGCCTCCAACAATTACTACGTCATTTGTAGCTTGAACCTTGATTTCAGCACCGTTACCGTCTCCATTTAATGCTGATGCGGTTATGCCTGGAAGACTCGTAGAACCGATCGTGGCGGTTTCACCCGAGATGACGGTGACTTTACCTGCGTTACCGCCGTCCCAGCCACCTTGACTGTTAATAGTTGTAGCGATGTTGATGTCTTCTCCGGCTTGCAGATCTACCTCACCGCCGTTTCCAATTCCTGATAGCGGTCCTGTTGGTCCACCGGTCGTAACTCCCCAAGCTGAGCTACCTACTTGTTGTATGTCGATGCTGCCTGGCACGTGCACTGTAATCTTGCCGCCGCCACCAGATTCAATGCCCCCCCAGGTGGAGATACCGGCGTCGCTGGCACTGAAGATTACGAGTTTGCCGACCAGCCCTTCATTGATTATCGAAACTTCACCGCCTGTGCCGCTTCCGGCTCCTACCGCAGCTATGCTGCCATTCAGCAAGGTATCGTCACCGATAGTCACAGCGTCGCCTGCGGTGATGTGCACGAAACCAGCATTTCCGTTAGGACCGGCTGTTGCTGGGACAAATGCGGATGAGGAGATCGAGGTGACTGTGATCGGTCCGAATTCGGCAGTAAGCGTGATGTCGCCGCCATCACCGGAGAGATTTGTTGTGGCGCTGCCACCGGTTGCATCGACAGTGGTAGCAGTGATACCGTCCGGCGCGATAACGGAGATGTTTCCGCTTCCATCTCCAAACAGTGAGCGTGAATCCAAATTGCTCAACTGAGCCGAACCAAATGTAGTCTCAGCGTAGATAATACCTCCTATTCCACCCTCTGGTCCGCCCGTGGATAGCAGGCTGCCTATACTAAGTCCGGAATTTGCATCAAGTGTTATGCCGCCACCATTGCCATTGCGCAGTGCGCGAGTGTCAATTGCGCCGGTAAAGGTAACTGTGTCGCCCGTACTAGTCGCAGACACTGCACCACCATTGCCATCGAAGCTGTTGTATGTAGCGCTGAAATAGCCGGTTTGGGAGATTATCGTAGAACCTGTGACTGCGCCGCCGGCAAGCAGAGTCACTGCGCCTGCATTGTTACCCGGACCTTGCGTGCCGTAAGAAGAGGTATTGATAGCGTTTGTCACGTTGAGTGTCGAGCCGGCCGTTATGTTGACGGATGAGCCGGTGACGCTGGTTGCGTTCAGTACGCAGCAGCAGCCGTTGCAGAAATCGAATCCTCCGGCAACACCATTAACTTCTTGAATATTGACCGCGTTTCCCGATGTAATGTTTATACCGGAAAGACTCGAGATCGTGTCAGCAATCGTGCCTGCATTTCCTTGTGACCATACACTATTGGTTACCCTATCCAGGACTATGTCATCTGTTGTGTCGGTTCCTGTGCTGATTAATGTAATAGCACCGCTGTTGCCTGAGTTATTTGCTTTGGCTGATACTTCACCGTTATATATATGAATGCCATTTACCGCCTCGACATGGATGAATCCAGCGTCGGCCGGTCCAAATTGACCGTTGGACGAGCTATCGATACCTCCGTCAATGCTGATAAAGCAGTCACTGCAGGGTCCGCCATCGCCAGTAGTAATTATGACATTGCCTCCGCCGTTGCCTCCGCTTGAACCTACGTGGCCGCAACAGGGGAAGTCTCCGGTCAGTCCGGTTGAAATTGCGCCGTTGTCAGTGTGAAGTGTGACATTGTTACCTGTGCCAGTGCTAGACGCGGTGCTTTCAATCCAGTTGCGAACGGAAATTCCGCTTACTGCATCAATACTAATTTCTCCTGATGTTCCGCTGTTGTTACCGACTGGCACCCGTCCGAATGCATGTGATTGAACAGCACCTGTACTGGTATAGGAAGAATCAGTAGTAATCATTATGTCTCCACCGTCGCCAGTGCTGTTACCACCATTAGCGTCAATTCCGGCTGTCGTAATGTCGCCGGGAGCGTTCAGTGTGACATTGCCGGAGCTGCCCACCGAACTTGCCGAAAAGTCGCTGGAAGCGGAGGCTCTGATTGTGTCTGTGTCAATGGTTCCTGTGATTGCAGTTATCGCAATATCTCCGCCGTCGCCACCAGATCCACCGCCGGTGGCTCCGAAGAATATCCGACGATTCGCAGCAGCGCTTGGCGTACCAACCGAGTCGCCCACAGTGACTGAAATGTCGCCGCCGTTGCCGGCATTTGGTGCAAGTCCGTTTCTAGCGGATGATTCAATTGGTCCATAGCCAAGCAACGAGCCGTTTGTCGAATCGATGGTGATATCGCCACCGTCTCCACCGGCATAGCCGCCAAATGCGGCTAGGAATCCGAAATGCGAATCTAATCCGGTTGGCACACCAAGTGTAATATCATCAGCTGCATCAAGTGTAATCGCGCCCGCATTACCTATTTTGGTGACCGGATCATCAATCAAGTAGGCAGCGGAGGTGCGAATCCAGTTAAGGACAGTAAGTCCTCCATTCTCTGATGAGAGCAAGACGTCGCCGGCGTCGCCTAAGGTTGTTCCGCCTTGAGTATCAAGCCGGGTAACTGATACACCATCGTTGCCCTGAAGTGTTATCTTGCCTCCCTCGCCAATACCTCCGCGAGCATAAGCGGCGATAGAAGTAGAAAGCAAATTGACGGTGTCATCAGTGAATTCAACAACACCAGCGGTAGAGGTTGCCGTTACATCTCCACCGTTACCTCCTGTGTAGCCGCCATTGGCCTTTATGTCGTAGCCGGTAATATCGTCGAGCGCTTGCAGTGCAATTGAGCCAGCATCGTTGCCGAGCCACTGACTCGAATTGGAAGATGAGTCCGGAGGATTTGCAGAGTCGCCGAATATGATGCCGCCAGATACTGAAGTAATTGAGATGTTTCCGCCGTTACCGCTGCCACCGTTCGATCCTCCGATTGCTTGTACGATTGGTGCGTTAAGGGTAGAGTCGCTGGAAATCGTGATCGAACCGGCGTTGTTTCCAGCTCCCTGATAGCCGTATGAGCTGCTTATGACGGAAAGAACATCGATGCCCGCAGTTTGCGATATCAATGTAATGTCACCACCGCTGCCTGTCAGGCAGCAAGTGTAAGCGCCGCGTGCCCAGACATTGCCTACTGTGAGTGAGCCTCCGGCTGTGATTGAGATATCTCCTGCGTCATTCCGCCTTCCGCTGGACCCGTAAGCGGTCGTATCTATGTCATTTGAATTGGTCGTGACGTTTCCAGCTGCCTCAACTCTGATATTGCCACCGGCTCCGGAGTTGAATGTGTCAGCGCTGGCAGAAGAAGTGAGCGAATTGGTAGTAACATTTCCCGCTGACGAGATATTCATTCCAAGTGCTCCGGCCAACCCGTCAAAAATCGCTCCGGCATTTCCTGCATCGTAAACTCGATTAGATATTGTTCCGGTCAAGATGTCACCAGGAGTGTCATATGTAAGAAGAGTTATTGAAGCACCATTACCGGTATAGGCGTCGGCGTTGATGTCTCCGGTGGTGATGCCCGTAGCGGCACCAATGTTGATCACTCCGGCATTTCCCTGTCCGTAGGCTGAGGAGTTAACAGGGCCGTCTACTACAACAGATCCACCGGCGCCTAAAACGATCGAATGTCCACCGTAATTCGAGTTGCCGTTCGCAGTCAGAGCTCCAACCGTAATATCATTAACTGCGAGAATGGTAATAGAACCTGCATCGGACTGGTCAGTACTGAAATCCAAGGTCGAAGTAGTGATAGGATTGCTGCCACCAATGCAGGAGCCGCAAGAAATGATGCTGACGCCACCACCTTGTGGATAACCGACGGTATAGATAGGTCCCGTGAATGTTATGTCGCCTGTGCCCGGTTGGGTATTGAGCGATACTGCGCCACCAAAACCGTCATTGCTAGAGGTATCTATCGTGCCATCGACAAGAATGTTGCCACCGGAACTCAATACTGTAAACGATCCGCCATTGCCGCCGGAGCCCAGTCCTGTCAAAGTTACGTCCTGGAACGAAGCACCACCTCGCAACGTATATATGAATACAGACCCAGCATCTGCCGCACCGCCTTCGGAATCTCCTGTAGTGCTAATATCTCCCACGAAATTCAGACCCGGTGTTTCTGTACCCTCAGCATAGAGGTTACTGCCATTGGTTGTAAGTCCACTAATGGTGGTGATGCCGCTGTCTCGATTCGAAATTACTAGATATCCGCTGGAGTTTGTGATATTTAGCTGATTTCCCACTACTTGCGAATCAAAGCCGCCTGTGCTCAGGATGATTACAGCATTGCCGGCTGAACTGCCTGGAATGAGCTCCTGTTGAGCGCCTCCATGGTAATAGACGAGCACCCCGTGTGAATCAGTAAATGTACTGAGGGCTGGGCTCCCACCAATTGAAAGGGTGCCAAGGTCGTTTGAGTTGCTATAAATAAGTGCGTTGTTGCCATTCGGGTAGGATACGTTCATTCCAGCTCCGGCTAGCGTGCTTCCTTGTCCAAAGACGATTGAACCGCTTGTCGCCGTTAAATTGAGATTACCACCAGGATCACTGGTACCTATCGTGCCATCACCAACAGTGATAATGCTGCCGCCGGAAATCGTCAGGTCGTGGCCTTGGTTGTCAGTATTGCCAACCTTGATTGTGCTGGGATCACCGTTGCAGTTTCCGACATTTGTAACAACTATTGCTCCATCGTTACTGTCTGACAGTGTGAGATTGCCGTTCTGAGCTACGATGAAACCACCGAGATTAGAAACTCCAATTCCACCGCCGGTAGTGCTAACCGTCAATGAAGTTCCGGCAATGATACCCAATCCCGGTGCATCATTGCCGGAATTAGCAAGCCCTGCTCCTGAACCAGACAGCAAAATGGCTCCATTGACTGATGTAACTAAACCTCCAACGTTGCTCAATGCTACTGACGAGTCGTTGCCTGTGATGGTTAGGTTGTTAGTGGCCGACATTGTTCCACCCAAGTTGCTGACTGCAGTGCTGCCGAAGGGGCTATCATTTTGAATGATTATGTTCGTAGCCGAGATATCGCTGGAATTACTCGTCACATTGAGGTGCATAGATGCGGTATCCAGCGGTCGCGATACGGTGAAATCGCCGCCGGCCGTAACTGTTGAGTCAATGATAAACAGATTGGAACTGTTGAAGAGTATGTCGTCAGTGACAGTGACATCACCGCGCACAATAGTTGCACCGCCTGCGGCCTGAGTGTCATCGGCTCGCAGCTCGTTGCCGCTCGTAACATTGCCGGAGCCGACCTCGAAATTGATTGCACTACCATCGCTGCTCGTTACTTGGGCGTTGTGTACTTCAAGCCCTCCTGGGACAGCTGTCGCGCTTGGACCGCCGACGTTATACATTGTTATCGCAATTGCATCCCTGCCACCGGCGACTAAAGTGGTGTTACCTGCCACACTGTCTCCATCATTGTCTAGGATGAGCGAGTCTGGCAAGCTGAGTGTGCCCGTGTTCAAACCGTTGACGTAGGCAGCCAGATAGTTGTTGCCACCGTCGCATCCACTACACGTAGAGGCATTGCTGAAAGTTACGCTCATCGGCTTGGAGAGGTTAATTGACCCTCCTGAATTAGGTCCATCAACATTCACCGAAAGATAGTCAGACAACAGATATAGATTTGCTCCGGCAACAAGATTGATGTCTCTACCTTGAGTTCCGGCATGCGAATCGAAGACCACCGTGCCTGGAGCATTGAAGGTGAGATCGGTTCCAGCGAGTATTGCTAATGTAGAGTTACCTTCCGAGTTGATTCTCAAGGAATCAGCTGCCGATATAGTAATGTTGCTCTGACCAGCTATCACTCCGTGAAGATTCAGGGTACTTTCGTCGGAACCGTCAAATTGAACAGAGATATTACCTAAACCTCCGGAATATGGGTTCAATGCAATTGCCAGTACCGGACCAAGTGAGATCGATGAGGGAGCTGCGATAAAAACATTACCGGATGAGGAATTGTCGCTCGATGTAATAAGCGCAGAGTCGAGTGTGATACTTCCCTCGGTGGAGATAAGTGACACATCGCCACCGAAGCCAAAGTTTCCGACTGTAGATATTGAGTAATCATACAAAAAGTTACTGTTCGAATGAACCAAGATATCACCTACCGACGATAGGGTTACAGTGCTTCCGCCGCCTGATGAACCTGCCCATATGCTATCTGCTGTGATCTTGCCGCCAGATAACATATTGACTCCTGTGAGTCCGCCAACGGTGTCCCTGAAAGCTCCGGCAGTGTCGCCGCTGTTGACGATTGCGAACACATTGCCCACCTGTATGTCACTAGCGCCAGTGGTAAGGAGGGTAATTGCACCGCTACTTCCACCGTTGTAGCTGTACGAACTGGTATCAAGCCTATCCAAAGTTATGCCGTTGCGAGCGGAGATGTGTAAGAAGCCGCCGTAACCATAAGATCCGGAATTACTACTCGCGTCGATTTCCCCGTTTGTCTGCGAGACAGCTCCAGTGAGCGACCTCATGATGACATTGCCACCGTTACCATAGTCAGCATTCGCGAAGGCTCCGAGAGTGTAGATAGAGCCATCTAATGCTATGTTGCCTACAGCATCCAATATTACATTTCCGCCGTTTGCACCGCTTCCAGTATTGGCATAAGAGCTGGCGTCTAAGTCTCCGGTGACTGAAATTGTCGAACCGGCAGTCATGCGGATGTCACCACCGGCGCCGCTACCACTTGCGAATGAACCACCGGGGATGTAGATATCATTTGTTTGAATCGTGCCAGCAGCAACCAGGTTTACTCCAGTAAGTCCTGTAAGAGCATCCGTTGCGAAACCGGCATTTCCGTCATATAGGACCGGAGAATAGAGACTTCCGTTGATACTCACATTTGCATAGTAGTGATCCGTGTTTGCATTGGTAAGCAGCCCAATTGCACCGCTATGTGAGCTGCTGTCAATGCCATTGGCAGAAGTGTCGATACTCCAGACGTCAACACCGCTACCTCCGTATATGTGCACGAAACCAGCATCACCCGTTAGTCCCATTGATGACGTGTTGATATCTCCAAAGGAGGAATTGTTGTTAAATGCAAAACTAATTACATTTCCACCACGACCGCTACCTGACCCTAACCCACTGTCGTTTTGACTTGTTGCTGCGATAGAGCCTACAAATGAAAAGCCACCGGAAACCAAGTACACATTGCCTGCATCATTACCTGTGCCATTGGTTCCATAGGCGGATGTATCAATATTAGCGATCCACAAATTACGGTCGAAACCTAATCCCGGGGCCAATAGCCGAACGTTTCCACCATGCGAACCATCGCCGTTTGCGTATGTGGTAATCGCGTAGCCATGCATGTCAATGTCATCTATGCCGTACAGGAGTACATCACCGCCGCTATCTCCGGAAAGTGAGGTCGTGTCTACAGACCCATTGAAGTTGAGTCCGTCAGCCGCATCGACATACAAGCTCGACCCGTTGGTGATTACTCCATTGAATCCAGAAATGCCACTGCTTTTTCGAATGCTGATAATGGTTTCGCCGTTAAATTCTGGCAACGAGATGCTGCCGCTACCATCGCTGATTGGGTCGAAGCTGGCACTGCTCAGAACAATAGCGCCATTTCCATTGAGTACTTGCGAATTTCCGCTGGTACTAGCGAAATAGACCCACTGGGAATTCGGATCTTCCATTACTTCGATAGTTTGCCCAGAAGCTACATATAAAGGTAGAGTTTCCTGATTTAGTTGGTATGCGAGGAAATTCTCTGTAAAGCTGACATTCAGCAGTCCACCAGTAGTCAGCGCTTCTTGAGACAGTACGATAGAGCTACCGCTCACTGAAATGTCACCGGAATTGTCGACGTTAGGTCCAAACTGCCCTGCACCAGTGACGAATACATTGCCAGTTGCTGACAGTGTTACATTGCCAGTTTCCTGTACGCCAATGAAGCCGTCCGAACAGCAATCGCCGTTATTCAATATATAGATGCCGCCCTGACTAGCCAGCATGTTAAGGTTGCCGTCGATGGTACCCAGCGTGGATCGAAGATTGGTTACGTTAATGTCTCCTCCGGCGTTTATCATGCTCAGGTTGGCATCGGACAAAATAGTGCTTGCATTGCCACCATCATTTTGAATATTGAAGACCGATGTTGAGCCACCAGCATTCAGCAGTTGAATGTTGCCTCGGATGTCTTCATCAGTATAAAGGCGTGCACCTTGCACTGTGAGGTTCAATGCGCCGGCGCCTACTAGAGAAATGCTATTTCTAGCTTCGATTTCAAATGAATCATCAAAGTATGGATTTGTCACCACCACGTTCGCGCTATTGAAAAATATGTTGCCGTTGTTGCTTCTGAGGCTCTTATCAGTAAAGTTCTGACTGCTATTCGAAACGATGGTCGAGCCCGAGTTTTCAGACGTAGCAAGTGTAATGTTGCGATCCGTTCTGATTCCCATGGTCGAAATCAAATTGGGAGAATACAAGTAGACCGAGCTACCTCCGCAGCAGTCATTAACTATCTCGCCGCTCATTTTCAGTCCGGTGCTGTTGGTGTTTTGAATAATTACATTTCCACTCGTGTAGATGTTACCGATGCTCGCAACATTTGGATCGTTTAACACTGCAATAATCACGCTCGAGCCGTCGCTACTGACTTCTTGCAATACGCCAAGCGAATTCAACTGTGGATTTGGACAACAACCATCAGCTAGCACGATAACGCCGTTATTGCTTGGAAACCATGCTGAACCTGAGTAGTACACCTGGTGTCCGTCGTTATCATAGAAGTAGTTGTACGGAGTTCCACTTCCTTGCGGGTTAGGGTCACTTCCATCCATGCTGTACATCAACATCATGCTAGGGAAATCAACATTTACTCCAGAGCCGTCAGTCAGTATATGTCCCTGCGTTAGAACAATTGATCCGCTGACAGAAGTTATGTTGATGCTTCCATCAAGGGAGCCGACAGTGCCATTGCCCATAACCACAACGTCCCGGTATGCGTATAAATTTAGATTGCCGCAACATCCTACTGGTCCAATGACGGCATCATTGCCTTGACCATCACTATTGTTGAAAATGAAGTTGTTGCTGCCGAAGCCGTTGATGTTGACATATGCACCGGTGATGGTACCTCCGAGATTTGTTACGTTAAGTTCGCCACTAAAGTTATTGATACTAACTGAGCTGGCTGCTGAAAGCTCTGCCAGGTGTCCGGTGCCATTACTTACATTGTTTATGACTAATCCGCTTCCTTCATTGCTTATATCCAGAGTCCCGCCGGCGGTGATGCTGCTGCCGGCGTTGTTGATTGTGAGCAATCCAGGTCCGTGATTGTTTATCCGAATATCTCCGCAGCATCCGCTCACTGTGCTGTCTATGAAGGAAACGGTTGTATTGTTTCGATTGCTTGTAAGATTTCCCACACTATTGCTGATATGAAGGTCATAGATGTAGTTAACGGTGCTGTCAGTGACCATCAATTCGTTGGACAGCAAACTTACTTCTTCACCAGTAACATTACTTGCTTGCTGAATGAGAATTAGACCGTTTGTATTATCCAAAGTGACGTTGGAAGTGCCGCCGATCGTTCCTTGACCGGTTAGGACAATATTTCCGCCACCGTTTGAAATGTTTAAATCGCCACCGCTATTTGTCCCGAATGATGAACTTGCATCAACCGCATTGACGATGACGTTGCCGCCACCATTGTACACTTGAACTGTCCCAGCGCCCGTTTGAACCTGGCTACCATCATACAAACCGATAGCAATTCCACCGGAGCCGACGAAGTTGATGTCCCGATCGTCGTTGGCGTTTATCGAACTTCCATTGGTCGCGGCTATTTGAGAGGTCTGGAATAGTATTCCGGTATTCGATGCGACCGTTCCGGAGATAGTAGTTGCTCCGGTTGCCGTCGAGATAGTGATGTGCTGGTCTGCCGAAATGTTTTGAGTCGAGATACTGTCAGTGGAATAGAGAAGTGCACGGCCACCATCGCCGGAGTTTGTAGTATCAATAGTGCCCTGAAGATTCAGCCCAGCGCTGTTGGTGCTATCCATGTAAAGATTGCCGCCTGAAGTTGAAAGTCCACTGACAGCAAGAATGCTCGGGTCGTTTCTGACTGAAACGATTGTGTTTCCAGAGAAGCTCGGCAGGGTTAAGACTCCTGCATCAACATACGCTCCTCCGCCGAAGTCTTGTGTACTTAATACTAGGGCGCCATCGCCGTTTACCACTTGGTTGTACGGGCTGGCGTAATACGCATTTATGCCGTCCGCATCTTGAAATGATGAGACTGAAGTGCCATTGATGTTCAGCGAATCTCCATTCAGGCTGTACATTAAGAGCATGCTGTCGAAACTTCCCAGGCCCACATTTATCTGCGAACCGTTAAGAATCTCTTGTTGCGCCATGACGATAGAGCCGGTTGCACTCGCAAGATTTACTGCCGATGAATCGGAACCAGCTAGGCCGTTTCCATATATAAAGATGTCGTCTGCTGCTGTGATATTGAATGTACCAGTACCCTGGGCTCCCAAGGTTGCCTGATTGCCATAGCCATCTTTGTTGTTGAAGGCAAACAAGCTCGAGTTGGACGAGATGGAGAAGTCTCCGGAACTTGCAGCGGTAGTGCCTATCTGCCCGCCCATGTTGGTAATGGATGGAGTACCGCCGGCAGTAAATGAGAACGAACCATTAGCCAGCAACTTTCCTGTATTGGCATGTCCGCTGCTCAGGTTGTATACAGTTGCATCATTCGCTGCTGCGATCGTTATGTTTCCGCTGGCGAGTATGTCAGTTCCCACATTGTATAGAGTGAAAGCTCCTGTTCCGGCACTCGTAACGGTCAAGTCATTCGTTTTGATTTGCTTATTGGTCTCAAAAGTTAGTGAGTTTGTGAAAAGTTGGACATCAGCTGTCGGCATATTGGTGGTGTCTAAACCGCCCATAAAGATCTGCCTTGGTGCAAGCAATACAAAATCTTGATCCAGATTCAGCTGATAGATGTTGGACAACTTTGCGGTTCCTGTGAAGTTGCTTGAGTCATCGCTGCGATACTGAACGAAGAATGGAACCAGCAGGTTGTTGAAATCGGGCTGCGGTGATGTAGACAGATTTGCCGCTAGTACCATCTCATTTTGAAGGCTGATGTTACGGAAGCCGCCTCCAGGTAGCTGTTCGGGTGAAATCCATCCACCTGCGCCGACCCAACTCCAGTCTGCTCCGACGGGCCAATATTGGCTGCCCGGATGCTGGATGTCGGCTGCAGAGTTATCCAGAACCTCAATCAGAGACGCACCAGGACTAGGAGTCTGGGAGGTAAATAGGGGATCGTTATTGAACTGAGGAGCACATGAGCCACATGATGCACCTGCCAGCGTAAGGAGAACAATGCCACCGTTTGCCTCTGAATTCCCGGCTACCGTTATGTAGTTTGCCATCAGTTCCGTCGCAGAACTGCCGTACACTCCACCACCGCGAACCGCCGCCGAGGTGTCGATATCATTGAGATAAACTCCATCCGTACCCACGACTGCGACCCGACCGCCGGCATCACCACCAGTAGGTCCCCCTCCTGTGGTGATGGTTCCAGTTACTGAAACGATGCCCGGAGCTACTAGCATTGCGTCTCCACCTCTAGCTGATCCGGCTGCAGCGGAGTTTGTTATGGAGCCGAACACATCCAGATTCGCATTGGCGAACAGGGTAACGTTGCCTCCATTTTGGAGCGGAGCCGCTGTGTTAATGTTGCCAATTATGTTGATGGCCTTGTCCGCTACGAGCGTCAGGTTGCTGCCAGCTGACATTCCACTTAAGTTATTGGCGGCGACAGTGACGCTGCCAGCAATCACAGTTCCTACACCTACCGAAGAAGCAATTGCCGCAAAATTGCCGCCGTCGCTACCGGAAACTTGCGGTCCAAAGTTTGCCGAGCCGGAGCCGGATACGAAAAATGGAGCCAAGAGATTGGCAAAGCTAAGACCATTTGAATTGCTGGTCAGGCGAATGGGAGAGGATAAATCGATGTCCAGGAACCCTCCGCCCGGCAGCATGTCCGGAGAGATATTGCCGCCTGGGGGAGTTTGTAACTCAGTCCAATTGCTGGACAAGACATTTCCGTTGCCGTATTGGGTTAGAGCATCAAAGGCTGAGGTCCCGGAATTGAGAGTGTAGTTCATAGCGTAGGAATCGCCGGATTGGGATGCGTTTGTTAAGAGGACAGCGCCGTTCTGTCCGCCGCCCACGTCGATTCCGGAGATATTGATGTCGCCCAGAGCGCTTACGTAAACCGAACCAGCTGCCGACGATCCTGCCGTGCTTATGTCACTGGAGGTCACTCCGCCGACGCCAATTAATGCCACACGACCGCCGAAATCTCCCCCGCCGGTTTCAATTCCCCCGGTCGAGTTGACCGATCCACCGGCGGCCAACATTACGTCTCCGCCGCGTGCGGTGCCACTTGTGGTTATCGTGCCCGTGCTGACGTTGTTCGTTGCGGAGATAAGACTTACTAGCCCACCGTTGTCGTCGGTGCTCGAAGTTTCTACGTCATTCAAGGTCACAGCTTGAGCAGCGTTGAGATTGACTGCTCCACTATTACCTACCGTCGAACTGGTATCGACATTTCCATCGAGAGTAATTCCAGCTCCGGAAAATACTGTGACAGAACGACCTTCGCCTTTGATGTTGCTACTCAAGTACACATTGCCTTGAGCATTGATGTTCAGGTTGGTGTTCAAGAAGATATTACTGCCGGCTGTTAAGCCGTCGTGGTCGTAAGAGCCGCCATTGGTAACACTGCCAGTCATCGAGTAAGCTACTCCGCCACCTGAGCCATCAACCACAGCAGGTTGTGCGGCGATGAGATTGACATCGCCACCGCCACCGGAGTTGCCCGCGAGGCGAGTCGTAATCGTAAAGTTGCCGTGCGAGTCACCAGACTCTCCCAGATAAATCGGGCCGTTGCCGGACATGTCAGTGGCCGCGCCGGCGATCATTGTGACTGCGCCGTTCTGTCCGGTACCTTGACCATAACTAGCAATACTCGTGATAGAAGGTAGTTTTATAGTTCCACCACTACCAAATCCGTCGGAAAATGCGATGAGACTAATGTCACCACCAGCTGTATCTGGGGAAGTGGCATTAGTTCGAATAGCCAGACTGGTAGCTGCGGAAAGGTCGATGTCTCCGCCTGAGCCCGGGCCTACTACGGTAACAAGGTCATCAGCCTCCGCACCTCCTGGCGGGATGGGACCAACTGAGTTCGTGGGTGACGTAGCAGAAGTGCTCAAACTAGCCCCAGCCACCAATGTGAGATGGTGACCGGTGCCATCGTCATTGGTAGAGATGGTCAGGGGTGCGCCTGCTGCAGCCGAGATGTTTCCGGTAGCCAAAATTGTCAGATCTTCTCCAACAGTGATCGGTCCGGTGAGCTCGATTGAGCCGGCGTCGTTGTAGTAGGTTGGGTCGCCGACGACTGTGACTGTGCCAATCACCAATTTGCCGGTGGATACTCCGACATGCACCTGGTCAGCCAGTGTGCTCATCACACCTGTAACTGTTCCAAGTTTGCCGTTTATATTGCCGAGTCCAGAGTACAAATTGAGTTCTCTGGAGAGAAAATCACCACCATAGACGTTGAGATTGGCCAATGCTGAGAATGATTGATCTCGAATGTTTATAGAGCCTGCTAAAGCCTGTAAGGTCCCATTTACGTTGTTGACCAGTATGTCGTGGACTCCTTGGGTCGAGAAGTTTATGTTGCCGGTGTTCGACGCTATGAGACCTGCATTTGTGAAACTGCCGATGGCCGACATGAGATTCACATTGCCAACCGCCTGCATTATCGGACTCGGTCCAGCAACTCCGGCCGGCAATGCGTTGACGATCGAACCACCAGCGGTAAGACTCAAACTGCCGGCACTTTGAATAAGCCCCGCGTTGAAGATGTTGTTGAGCGCCACAACGTTTAGTCCGAGGTTCGCGATAGGGTTCGTTATGCCGGCTAAACCACCGGCTGGAAGCAGGGTTGATAAAATGCCGGTCTGCAGGTTGCTTACGTTAGTGGCGCTAAGTGTTGCGCTGGTATGGTCCTGGTTGAGGGACGTTAGAACGAAATTGCCGGCATTTGTCAGAGTGCCGGCAATGTTCAAGTTTGAGCTGTCAGTTAACTTACCAATTGCGGTCACACCTTCCGGGACCACCAGATTGGTCAGACGCTGACTTAGTTGAGAACCTATCGTCAAACTTCCACCTACTGCATTTCCTTGTGCGCCGAGTAAGATCGACTGCTCTCCTGTTCTTAACACCTGATAAACAGCTACTTTTTCGGCTGCTGTCAGCATACTTGCCGACGTGATTACTTGGCTGGTTCCGCCGACGTTGATAGTTACCGAACCGGATTGAATGGCGTGGGCTGCGTTCAGGTTCTGGGTGGTTGAACTGAGATCCAGGTCAATTGGGCTGTGTGTATGTACCTGCGAGGCAGCGGCAGCAGCAGCAGTTGCCGCATCGGCTACTGCCTGGCTGGCAGCATTGGCAGTAACATCCGTGGTCGGTGCGACAGTTGAGGTTTCAGCAATTGGGTCCGCGAGGGCAGCGATATTGGTCCAACCGAAGACCAAAATCATCAGGAGGGCCAAAACTCGTCGATGCAACCACGTCATTCCCAGCCCCCAGCCTGACGCGGGCATAACGCCCCGGATGCCATGTACCCCTTGCTCTTCTTATTCCCTTAGTTAGTTAAATATATGTATCTGGTGATTGATTAGATTCAGCTCCTTCACAACACAAGATCGGGATTCCTGGACGGTTAGAGCAGGCAACTGACTACTTTTGGGCTCGCCGCCTGTATTGCTCGATCACAACCGCTTCCGCCCTGCCCGAGGGCGTGTAGGGATTCGAGGGTGGCAGGTGTTCGATTGCAAAACGCCGGCAATTAGCGCAGGTGCTACCATATGCGGTGCCCCGCACCGTTCGCCGGCACTCTAGAGTGATACCGTATATGCTACTAACAAGTGCTCTTCTACGAAATGATTCTGGAAGATAACACCGCTTATGGTATGCATCGCATCATTCGTATTCAAGCGAGCAAGTCTGAGTGTAATACTACCTGTGATATCACACGTGCTAACTGAGGCCTTTTAGCTTCCGCGATAAGTACTGTAGCCAAACGGACTTAACAGCAGCGGTACATGGTAGTGCTCTTCAGTGTTAACTACTTCGAAAGCAATCGAGACATGCGGGAAGAATCCGGTTCGGTTTTGGCTCTTCAAATACGATTTTGTGTCAAAGCTCAACCTGTAGATGCCTGTTTCGAGAGAAGCACCACCGGCTCCAAGGTTGGTCGCGCGACCGTCACTGTTAGTCCGATCGCGTGCCAGCTCCTGCCAGCCGGAGGCGGTCAAAAACTCGAGAGTCACTTCTATATCGACTCCTGGTTTGCCTATCGAAACATCAAGGACGTGGGTAGAAATGTATCGGCTCAATGTAGAAGTCTCTCCAATCTGATTTGAACGAACTAATTGGCGTGCCCATCGAATCTTCAGAGATTCAATGTCCCATCACTTCTTGCGAGCGATTGTACCTTTAATGGTTCCATATGGCTCGCTTGTGCTGACGAAAATCTCATTAGTGTTTTCCATTCCGAACGGTCTGAGATCAAAAGTCAGGCGGTGCAGATTTGGAAGAATTAGCGAGATCTCCTCAATGTCGTCTACAGCTTCGAGAACCGCATCTCCCATTGCATACAAAGTTTGTTGCGCTGACAGGCTGTGATGATCTGCGAAGGTTTCTAACATGACTTTCCGCGCTGTCTCATATACGCAATTAAAATTGGCTGCTGGGCGCTTATACTTCCAGTGAGCATCGATGGTGGTGCCGAAGATTCTGTCCGAAGTTTCCCCAAGAGTGGTGTACTTGTCTCTTATAAATCCGGAGAACTCAGAGTCGGTAATCTTTGCGACATTTAGATTGACGATTCCAGACTCGATCTTTGCTTCTTTTCGGTTTACCAGAATCGCGGCAACACGGTCGTCACCTTGTGTCTTCACAAAGGAAGTTGGATGATGTTTCCCACTGAGCGGAATTTGCCCCCACACATTCTCCACAATCCGAATGATCGCTTCTGTGACGTGCGAATATTCACTGAGAAAGTGCTTCGCAAGCGCTATTCCATAGTCTTCAATGCTGTCTAGGGAATGTTTGGCGCCAAGTATGTAAATCGTATTGCGCATCGAATCGGTAGCTACGATTTTAGTATTGTCTCCGTCGTAGTAACAGTCAGCGAAGTCGCCGAAAAGCTCTGTCTCGACTGTGATCTCCTTCCAGGTCGGAGGCTTTGAGGAGCGGGTTACCTTGGTGAGCCTTACTACACTTTTCCCGTACGAATTCTTGACGAGCGTGGTGGACAAAGTCTTCTCCTTGGTCTTGCCAACGGCCATTCTGGAGTCCTCCTGATGCGCGTAATCGCACCTGTAACGCTGGAAAGCTGTACCTGGCATGTCTTCCACCCAATTCGGGAGCAAGCTACGAGCCGAGCCAGGCAACTAGTAACAACCGATCATCTCGCTATCTGAGCAAACGTGTCAAGATGTGCTGACTTGACGCTTACCGTCTGGGATGTCAGGCGTTTTGTGGCTTTCGACATTTGAATTGTCTGCAATGGGACACACCCAAACCTGGAAGGCATAGTGCTCATTACTTGCGATCAGCCATTCATTTCGTCCGCTGTAATCGATCAATTACTGCATCGGTTCGAAACTGACACAAGGCTAGCTGTAGCATCATCATACGCAGGAACCATCGGCATTCCTGCTCTGTATCACTGCTCGTTGTATCCTGATTTGCTCGACCTCAAAGGCGATAGGGGGCAAAAGGAATCTTGTTAAAGCGACAGCAGTCCATCTCGGTAGTCGAATTCCCCGGGGGCGCTTATGATATTGATTTGATGGCGGATTACGAGAACATCTGTGATTAGTTGGCTTTGCCATTCTGAGCTTTTCGTTTGGCTGATTTCAAAGTCTTGAGATACGCCACGACAGCCTGCACTTCGTCTCTGTTCATATTCGGCGGAGTCATGAGACTGGTCTCTTGTGGCTTGATTTTGGCTGCGTGCTTCTCTGGATCTTCCAGCTGCTCTTTCAAAAATGATGTGGTGCGCAAGTCGCCTTCTCCATCCAGGTTAATGCCATCAATGCATCCCTTTCCTGCCAGCTTGTGGCAATCCAAGCATTGATACGCAGCAAAAAGCGCCTTGCCTCTTAGAGCGAGCTCTCTTTGCCGTCTTCCGGCGGCTGACTGTTTGGATATTTTCTTAACCGGGCTATCTTTTGCAAAGTAGACAGCCTGCGCTGAAATCGCGAAGCAGATTAATGAGCAAGCCATAAGCGTACGTGATTTCAAGGAGATGTCCGACCGAGGTGGTGAAGTGTTCGCAATATATCAAATGTCAGTGTACTTTTGATCATCCTTTGGGATGAGGCCCCGACAGCTCTAGCCGACTGCCTTGTACTGCGGGCGGAGCAGCCGCATGGATGAGCCCAGAGACCGGATTATTCGGCGCAGAGGTACAACAATGTGCTGGTTCGCGTGAGAGTTTCTTGCGTAGGCGCAACATGGTGTTCGCGTCTGCAATCTCCGTGTACGTTACCTGGACCAACCTTTATGTATACTGTTCTCCCGTAGTAGGAGAATAGCCAATGAGAAAAGCACTTTTACTGTTCTTGCCAGTTGTAGCTGCAGGCTGCCTTACCGCCTGCGGAGGTACCGATGACAAGACGTCCGATCGAGCCAGCAAACCAGATGCTACCTCCACTTCCCAATCAGCTGGTGATGCGCCGGTTGCAGTGGCGCAAGAGACCGACTCTAAATGGAGCGTAGCGGATCAGCTCGTTCAGGGCAAACCATGGGGAAGCGAGAAAGAACCGCTGGAAGAGCTCCAGGCTAACGTTTCCCAGAGCGAGAAGACGCCCGACATGAGGTTGGTCATGGCTCTGAGAGACTTGGCTGGATGGTATCGCGGGCACAAGCAGTACGAGGACGCAGAGAAGGTTTACAAGCGCATTAGGGATATGGAAGCAAACCGCCTTGGTATTACAGATGGTTCGCTACCCTGCAACGATCTCGGTGTGCTGTATACCGACATGGGTAAACTAGACCAGGCCGAAGATCAGCTCAAGCGTCTGATTGCTCGCTTTGACGTTGCCGGCAAGTTGCCCTCGCCGTCTCTTAACGATCGATTGGCCATCGTGCTTCACAACTACTCTTATCTATTGGAGAAACTAGGTCGAGCGGATGAATCGAAGAAGATGGAAGACAGAGCTGACAAGTTGATGGCGGAAAAGAAGGCGGCAGAGTCAAGTATCCACTGAGTAAGGTGAAAAACGGCGTTCACTCCTGATTAGCGGGAGTTCGCTGTAAGCTTGCATCAGGCGCTGGCCAGCGACGACTCGCTGTCCGTTGTTCTCGTGTGCGCTCTTGCTAGCGTATGGTTCCAGAACTGTGCTTCTGTCGATAAGCTGTGTCACCCGCAAGTCACGACCTTTCAAGCATAGTGGCAGAATCTGTGAACTGTGTATGTAAAAGTTTAGTTGGCAATATCAGATGGGAGAGACGATAAGTATGAGCAGTCTAGAAGGCGATTCAGAAAAGTACGAAGCAGCAGAAGTTCCGCCAGAAAGGAGAACTGAAACAGCGCAGCGGGAGTCCATGGGAGCTGCCGTTGACCAACTTGAGCGCACACGCCAGCAGGCGGCTCGTCAAAAGGATACCGCAAATCGGCTGCCTAATCCTACGACTGGTGCTCTTGGTAGACCCGAAGTAGTAAGCGACAATGGAAAGGTGCTAGTTAAGGGAGCAGAGCCGTCACATATAACTGAAACTAGAGGAAGTATAAAAGACGGGGCAAAAGGAGAATCAACAAGTGCGGACGGACAAGCACGTACTGCACAGGTTCATAGTCCTCTCAATTCATTCTTCGCTGGAAGAATGGACGCCACTGCCGATCAGGCTCAAAAGGTGAGGAACGCAGCCGAAGGCGGAGAGCTTTCCGCTGATGAGGCCGTCTCGCGGCTGCAAAACTTAAATAATGAGATGGGACACTTAAGAGACCTAAAAGGTTCGTCGCGTAGTGCCGTCTATGCAGCAGCCGAAGCTACCGGTTCTGCGCCGAAGGCTAAGGAGGGAGAGGCTCCTGCTGCCGGGCAATCCGAAGGCACGAGTAAGCAAGATGACACCAGTAAGCAAGCTGACTCCGGCAAGCAAGATGATACTGGTAAGCAAGATGACTCCGACGTCTCAATCCCTTCTAAGGAGCTAATGGATGCCTATGGTAGTCTGAGCCCGGACGACATCTGGAAAAGTATGGGTGAGATGGCAGATCAGCTCGATGGCATGCCGGCTGGACCTGAAAAGGATGCGAAGGCACGACAGTACAACGACATGAATACCGTGTACCAGTATTTGAGGAGTCGAGAACAGCCGCACTAAGGGTGGTACCACTTAGCAAGTTCGCGCATATTGCGATAGGATTGTAAGTAACAGCTCCCGTTTCGACTGCGTGCTCATCTTCAAGTTCATCTTGATCCCCCGTTGGCCAGGCGTGTGACTTTCGATGAGGCAACGGTTCGGTCGTTTTGTGAGTCAAGGCGCATTTCTATGCCAATATGCAATGCTTAGTTGAAGCACTTTCATTGGTTGCGTGGCAATTGGTGTCAGCGAGACTGCAGCCTGCTTAACTGCTCCGCGCATTCACGAAGCAGGATAGATCGCGATGTTTCGTCAACTGTTTTTGAGGCTCTTGCATTCGCTTGCAGCAGTTTGTAGTAACGTTTTGACTCTGCCCAGTTCTCCAACACCAGAAAGGAAGAGGCGATCTCTTGTTGCAGAGTAAGTGCTTGTGGCGACCCCTCCCCATTCTTAGCCTTCTCTACTTGCAATGCCTTTTGATATCGAACAATCGCCTCGGCAACTTGCGCTCGCAATCTAGCAAGATCGCCTGCATTCTCATTCTTCTGCCGCGCTAGTTGGTCTGCCGTCATCGGACCGAGCATACCACCATTTATGGTGCTGCCTTTAGCTATATTGCGAGTCGTCGTGCGACCGATCACCCAGTACTTTTCATGATAGGGTCCGTTGGGACCAGATGCGTAGTCGCCGCCATTGTGATTAATCAACAACTCACGAGTAACAATCGTTCCCTTGGAAATGTCAGACCGGGCACAAACTTTGTCATGACCGCCTGTCTCATCGTCCCAGAGATCTTCCTTCGCTATGGCAATATCTTCACGTAGCGTGGACAAGAAAGCTAAACACACGGCAAACGCCGCAAGAGCCGAATGTGTTTTCACTATTGCCACCCTCAAGACAACTCCTCCACACACATACTACACCCCATCTGAATGCGTGATCTCTGGCGCGATTGATTTGTTCGGCATACGTAGCTGTCCGGCGTCATGCCTTTTGCCGCGCAACACACTATAGACAAAGATGGCAATCCAAATGTCACGACCATTCAACCATGATTTGTGACCAACCGAATGTCTAGAGTCCGCCCGGTCTGTGTACAGACACATCTTCACCTGGATTAGACCTGGTTACGATGGAACACTCACCAACTGAGCCTTTGATATTTTGCTTCTGTGACCGGGCGAAAAACCTGCTCAAGCGGTTGAGACCTTTGCTCTGTCCTAGTTTAATTTCAAATCCTGGCGGTGCTTGATTGCGAAAATGCATCCAGGCAATGAATTCGTGCGGAACTTTGTGCCCGAGCATGCCATGATCCAGCGCTGTTACATCAAAAACCCGAAAAACCTTCCTGATGGACTCTACTACCTTTGCGTCAGTGTCGGCGTCTTGCTGGCTGGACTTAAGAAGACTGTCAGCGTGGTGTGCCCAAACACCGCCGAAAGACTGCGGTGAAGTAAGGGCAGACAGCGTGAAATCAACTCCCTGTCCCAACCGTGTGTATCCACCAAAGAGTCCTTCCGCTACAGACAGCGCATTATCTTTGCGAGAAACGAGCAATTGCGCGCGGACGCCGGAAACCAGACCAGTCGGTGGCATATAGCGGGACAAATAATGAATGAAGGTTTGCGCGTCAAAATCGGGATTGACCATATAAATATCTTTGAACAGCCCTGTTCCTGAATAGACAGTTACAGCTCGCACAAAGAGCCGATTACCCATACTATGTGCCACCATATTGCACTGCAGCCCCTGACTTCGCTTAAGCGAAAGAAGATGCTCAAGGAGCTGGTTGAAGTGCTCCTGACTCCATTCGTTGTTGCATTCATCAACAGAGTAGCGGTATAGCTTACCGGCCGAGGGCCAGCTATAAAGAATTACGGGACAGCCTGTATAAAAGGATAGTCGTGCAGCATTTGCTGCCGCTACGTTAAAGGAATTATTGAAGCCATGAATGAATACGAAGACCTCTTTTTTAGATGTGCGTTCGAGGGCTTCGTTCAGACCTGCATTAAACTCTCCCTTGAGATCGTCCGAAGTCTGACAATTGAATTTGTTTACCTTGGGTGGCTCCATGGAATTAGCCCTTCCCAAATGTGCTGTCTTCTGCCAATCGGCAAGAGCTTTGGTCCTATCTTGTTGGACGCAGACCTCAACAATGCCAGACTCTACACGAGCGACAGTATTCTTCTCCAAAAGGCGCCTGGGCCCGAACGTATTCTTTTGCGATTGCCGATCTGTCACGTATAGAACAGGTACTTTCCAGATTGTTTGCTTGTCGAGCCCGAAAGCGCCGGGCGTACAAAAGAAATCTCCTGGCACTGCCACTAATAGCAGTGCCAGGAAGGAGAGACTCCTGCGAAACCCAAGAAATAAGTTGGAAATGCTCATGGAGCTTCACAAGTGCATCTATTTCGTACACACGTCCTGTTTGGTATTGTAGCTGATTAACACACTTTGACCGGCAAACATCTTTCTGCGCCGACAATCTTGGTTAAGTCATGGCTATTTCAATAAGTTGGCGGGTTCGGTCAAAATTGTCTGCATTCCTTACAGTTAACGTGCCGTTTGCAAGATCTGTCACTTTCGAAGACTGAGGTCATCAAGGTCTTCCACCCATATGCTACCGCCGGCAGAGCTAATGACAGTGCACACTTGGGGATTGAGCCGTGCTAGTCTCTCAGCAGGTGATCCAGCTCATTTTGCTTCAGGTTTGCCTTCAATTGATTTCTGAACAAGTTCTGCAAGAAACTTGGCAAACGGTGCGATGTCGTGTTCAGTGCTGGCTGTCTCAAGCGAACTCAGGTAATCAGCTCGACGCTCGACTGGTATGACAGTCCAAGGATAACCTCCGGATCCCAACATCAAATTCATCATGAAGCGACCAGTTCGGCCATAGTTGTTGAGGAACCGTTCGATTTCCAACGTGCAGATTTAAAGACTGCTCCGGAGACAAGCACCAGTCATGCCCAAAACGATCAGTCAAATAGTCAGCGTAAAAAGACCAGAAGGACGCATACCAAGCCGTACTCTCACCTGCAAGTTGATGGATTCGCTCGCGCAAAAAGTACGCGAATGGAAAGAGGTTGATCCTCATTTACCTACAGAATCTGTGTCACAAACATAAACTCGAGTCAAACTTTTGGTCTGCGCCGAATATTTGGAGAAAGTAATCAGTACCTTTCTACATGCCCGAGCCGGTGGTGCCCAAGATCCCCAAAACCATGCCAACTATGCAGAGTGCGGCTGCCTGAAGGGGCTTTTCTGCTTTGCGGGTTCCACCTAAGCCATAGCAGCCGAATCCAAAGGCGCCGTAGCCAGCAAGTTGCCCTACGATTCGGAAGATTGCCAGGGCATTCGCCTGGTCGACATACCTAACTAAAGCCATGCAAACAAGAGAAACAATGCTCAGCCCACCCGCCAAAATGCCGGGAAGCATGCCGCTGTTCAGTAGCTTCTTAAGCTTATCGTCCGTCAAGATCTTCGACTCCTTTGCCTGTTCGCCAATTTTAGCGTCTTGCCAGGCTAACGCCAGTACTATGCATGGCGCTGTCAATAGAATTTCTGAGCGCCTATTCAGCCTTATCTCCGTTTCCCTACGCACGGACCTCTAACTGCTACAACTGACAAGGGACTATACCGGGTGACTTGGATAGTGATCTTATTCAATCCCGCTGCAGATGCGCTGCTAACATCCAACTAATCATCTACTGCTTCGTGTGAGAGGACAAGAAAAGTCCTGGCGAAACCTTGAAGTGGTCAGCCAATTTAAGTACGAGCGTCTTGCTCAATCCGCGCTTGCCAGCTAGGAACTCGGAAATTACCGACTGTGGAGCTTCCAACTGTCTTGCCAGCTCTGATTGACTCAGGTCATTATCTTCCATCAACGATTCAAGCGCGCGCTGCGGTGTCATGCGTGGTGGCAGAGCTTTGTGCGCATCTTCATATTCTCGAATCAGCTTGCCGAGAATGCTCAGATAATCGCTTTCGTCAGGCGTACGGCTTTCTGCCTTCAAGACAAGCTCACTGAAAAGATCCGAAGCAAGATCGAGCATTTCCTCGTCGCGAATTGGGCGCAGTGGGAAACGCCTAATAAGCGCCAGATATTCTTTGCTAGCATGAACTGTGCTCATAGTTTCCACCCATCATATTCGGCATGCGTGCCAACCTTTGCTATGCGGACGATTTGCTCGGTACAAACGACCTCGCCCACGGCTCTGAAGTTGTTGCCGCCGACATTGAAGACGACCAAGCCTTTGACATAGTCAGCGCTATTGAAGGTCTCTTTCAAGTCCATCAGGTTAGTCCACTGGGCTGCCTCAACCTTTTCGATCCATTCAGCAAATGGGACTCGGGCATCAGCGTGCTTGGCGATGAATTTATCGATAGCTCTGTGGTTTTCGATTATCATCCTCAAACCCTTTCAGTTGGATCTTATCGCAAAATGCGATAAGATCCAAGGTCGAATTATCGCATTTTGCGAAATTTATTCTTCGCCTGTACGCTGGTGCGCGTAGTCCATGGTTCGGCTTCGGTTCCCCCTCGGCCGCCGCACAGCTGGAAGACACCAACGTTACTGACATCCTTAAAGGCCTCGCGACTAACGAGGTACTCCAGTGCCCATCAACCCCGCTCTCATCAACACCTATGGTTTGTTTTGGAGAACCGAGGACGTGTTCTGGGGGCAGCCAAGGAATGCCGGCAGTCTTCTTGGAGGCCGGGCCTGAGATTATCACCCTGGGTAATCCAGCCCCATGGACGGATAACGCCCTGAAGTGTCGTAAACCATGTCTCAGCTAAGGTCACGGCTATTTGTTAGAAACTATGCTATTATTATCTAACAACGGGAGCAAACAGCCATGACTACAGCAAAAGCGGTTCGACGCGCAATCGAAGCCATGCCAGAGGGGGCGGCCTTCCCAGCGAAGGAACTGCTACCGCTAGGCACAAGAGCGGCAGTCGACCAGGTGCTATATAGACTGGCCAAGGAGGGCAAGATCCTGCGCGTCGCGCGGGGAATCTATGCACGTCCGAAATGGAGCAAGTACGTAAATGCGCCGGTGATGCCGGAACCGTATGCAATCGCGGAGCTGATAGCTAAAAACAAGGGCGCAAAGATTGGTCCCACCGGAGCAGAGGCCGCCCATAGGCTAGGACTATCAACACAGATGCCAACTCAGCCAGTCTATGCCACTACCGGACGCACCGCTGTGGTCAAGGTCGGGGACAATACAATTCGTCTCCGCCACGTTGCTCCCCAAAAGATGCAATACGCGGGAACCCCTGTAGGAACTGCTATTGCGGCTCTACAGTATCTCGGCAAGAGGCAAGTGACGCCGCGAGTAATCGCCACCTTGGAGCGCACACTAACGCCGGAAGACTTCCGAATGCTCAGGCAGGCAACAACAGCGTTGCCAGGCTGGGCAATGGATAAGTTCCACGAATACGAGGCTCGCCGTGGCGCCTGAGTTCCTGAAGCTGACTCCGGAAGAGCAAAGAGACGTAATCAACGCTGCCTCGTCAGGGATCGGCTTATTGCCAGCTGTGGTGGAGAAGGATGTTTGGGTATGTTGGGTACTCGATGTTCTATTCTCCACCCCAGGCCGAAGACCAATGGTCTTCAAGGGCGGCACTTCGCTCTCCAAAGTCTTTAACCTCATCAAGCGCTTTTCAGAGGATATCGATATCTCGATAAACTTCCTTCAAGACTACGAAGCGCCAATCTCAAAGACGAAAGCCAGCAACATCAGAGAAGAGATTGAAGCAAAACTACAAACATACAAAGATTCCGTCATTGTGCCCGCGATTGCTGAAAGCGCAAAAAGTTTCGGCTTGACCGTCGAGCCAGGTGATTCACGATGGGAGTTGCATGTCAACTACAACTCTGTTCTGGCCAGCGGCATAGACTATATCAAGACGCGCGTGAAGATCGAATTGAGTGGACGTAACGAAACTGAGCCCAGCCAGACCAATGTCGTGCGTCCATATTTGGTGACGGAAACATCCGAACTAGCATTTCCTGAAGCGACCATCGATGCTCTCGTAGCGGAGCGAACATTTTGGGAGAAGGTAACACTCATTCATGCCGGGCTCAATTCTCGAACCATCGAGGAGACGCCGGAGCGGATGTCGCGCTACTGGTCGGACCTGACGGTGATCATGAAAAGCCCAGTCGGCGAACGCGCAATCGAGAACCACCAGCTTTGCTTGCAGGTCGTCGACCACAAAGATCGCTTCAGGCGAGATGGCCGCGCAAAGTACGACGACTGCCGCAATAAGAAATTCCGACTCGTGCCTACTGGCACCGCGCTCGCCGTATTGCGCGCAGATTATGATGCCATGGTGGATGCCGGAATGTTCTTCAGCACGGCCCCAGACACATTCGAGAAAATGATGGCAGAGATCGCAGCTCTGGAATCCATACTTAACAGCTAGCCGACTGCCCTGGTCAACGTTGATAATCGCGGCTATCCTTTTCCCTAGATCGAGCCCCGCGAAAATCCCTATTGCCAGAAAATGGATCGGCGACGGTACAATAGTATTGTGCACAGCAATTGATGGCGCAGCAGCGAACTAGCCGGACCATCAACATCAAATCTCGTTTCCTGCTCAAATCCATTTAGTCGGTTTGAGCTTTTTTCTTTTCAACTTTTCCTGTTCTCTCAGATCCGCAAGCACGACTGTTCCAGTGGTGACGCGGATCCTATTGAGCAAACTTCTGAGGTACAAACAAGGAAACCATCCGACAACACTCCTGCTGGCGTGGGTCCAGGTCACTCTGACCTTTTCACGCGCAGACAGGCCGCTGCTTATCTGGGAGTCGCAGAGCAGACTCTCGCCGTGTGGAAATGCACGGGAAGATTTATCATACCTTGCGTGAAAATCGGTCGCATCGTGCGCTACCGAAAGTACGACCTCGATAACTTCATCGCGAAGCACATGCAAGGCACTGACGAACCTCGCCTCTCTTAACGTGACTGTCTCAGACGGTCGCCACCATGGAGTTCAATCATGACACCATACGCAAACTCACCGCTCGGATTTGTCGAGCAGATTCTTCTAGTCGTCTTCATGCTGATGTTGTTTGCTGGAATCGCCGGCGGCAATCCAAGCATGGTGCTGAAACCACTGTTCGACATTACGGGACAGCTGATTGGGACGCTCCTTAGCTTACTGTGCACGCTGATAGTGACGTTGTTCAGAGTCATTCTCTCCTTGATAGTGTCGGGAGTTGGAGCACTGGCATCGATGGCACAGTCGGCTAACTCTCGCAACATCAATCGTTGAAGACATTCATCACGGAACATCAATTCTCAGCCACGTATAAAACGCCATGTCAATCATGCGAAATATGCTGGCACTTTTCGAGCGCGGAGTAGGCAACGACGCGCAACTAATGACCGAGCGAAGCGAGCCCGAGCCGGTGGTCTCACCATCCGGTAAGATAAAGAGAATCTCTAAGTATCCCGAATGTCATCAGTGGCGTGGTTTTTCGGTACAGGATCGATCGGCACTTCTCGCCAAATCCACTGCAAATATCCCTAATGATTTGCTGGGTAAGCATTTTAGGTACAGGACCAACGTTATCATTGATTGCTTGTCCTATGAAGTGGTGGCCGATTCGCTCATCTGCAACTGAACTCGATTCATATCCGCGTTAGCGATTGCCACCAATTCCTCAGCAAAATCAGCGGACAGATTCAGTAACTGTTCACCGATATCGTGGTAAGTAGCCGATGAAAAGCCGAATTTCAGAGCTACCTTATGAATTCGTTTTCTCGTCGACTCGTCGAATTGATCAACATTTTTGAGTAATTCTGGAACTAGCTGCATCCAGTTCCAAGAAGTTGCAGCAGACTTGAGCCATTCCGGGGCATCATCGAGAATGCTCATCAATTCTGCGGCCGCCTCCCCTTCCTGCTCCTCAGACAGCCAGCCAGGCGACAAGAAGCTGTTTAGAACAAATTCGCCATTTGTCATGTCACGTCCAGTACCTCGTTGCCACGGCAAGTCATGGTGCACAATAAACTTATCTCGAAAAATCTTGAAGCTTGCATAATGCCGCAAGAGAGGCTGTCGCTGTTTTGTCCACAACGTTTCGAGTATCGTTGGGAAAGACGCGTCGCCCGGCTCCTTTTCAAAGCGTTGAATGAGTCGCGAAAACCACAAGACCTTGTCTAATCCTCCGACATGGCATGCAAGTGCCGCCAGCTGATCTAACAGTATTCCGCCATAGAAGTACAACGCTTCGAAATCCATCTCCAGGTAACCATTAACTTCGTTCGATGCTTTCATGATCGCCTTGATTTCTTCAGGATAAGGAACTCCGCCTGGCCAATCTTTGGGTTTTCTCCGATCAAATTCGGCATCCAGATGTACGAGCCTGCGGCGCAGCGAAGCCATTCGCTTCAACACGCGGCGCACATCTTGAACTCGCTTGAGTGCGTGAGCATTGTGGCTGAAGAAAGTGTAGGGACCGGGCCGCGGCTTCTTCGCATTCAACACGTCAGACGAAAGCTGCTTAATGGCATTCTCGGCTCTTTCCGCGACCTTGCCGAAGTCATCCTCTCGCCAGAAGTCTGGACCGAACAATTGGACCTCTCCTTGAAACGACAATCGCCGAGATACGTTACTAAATGTCGTTCGCGCGCAGAATTCTTGTATCCAGAAATAGGCGTTCAATCACGTTATGGGTAAAATCCTGTGGCTTGCGGAGACGTTCTTCGATCATTTTTGTGAGAGCATCGGCCTCCACAAGCACGCAGGATTTGGCGTAAGTTAGCCGAACAAGTTCTCGTGCCTTAGGAACGTCTCGCTCTAAAAAACCACTGCTCACAACGGCAAAGTAATACTTGCCGATGCCTTGATCACGAAGTTGATTTCCCATGCGTTCGATGTACTCACGGAACTTTCTGTCTTCGTCGGTTAAAAGCCTGTACTCTGATGTGCGCACTTTTGCATCATAAATGATTGCCCAGTGTTGTTCGAAGCACTTCGCAATCCCATCAGGGTTACGACCGGCTCCTTGTCCAAGCCGCTCGACGGATAATCCAAGCAATTCGAAAGCGATAGCCGTCCTCCGTTCGAATTCGGAGTTCAAATTCACTTTGAGCTTTTCGCAAGCCGCGAGCGCGCTGTCTGATCCACGCGAGAGTACAGATAAGCATTCGATAACTGGCGGCAAATATCTGTTGCTGATCACTAGTTCAGGCTCGGATTCAGATGGACTTGTATCGAGCTTGGGGCGCGTGGCGGGTAACTTTGCGGAAGCTAGAATCGGTTCAATATCAGAGAATTCCCCATGGTCATCGCTCCAAGCGCGCAATGCTGCCACCATCTCCTCTTTCGACCCAAACGCCTTGTAGAACGTTTTATCAAAAGGGAACCCAGGCTTGTTCTTCGCGGCCCACTTGAGATGATTTGTTGATGGAAACTTACCTAGCTCCCGAACGAGTTCTGCCAAATTGCTCAAGAGAACGTCATTTGACGTTTTTTCCGTGACAAACCGGTTTGGCGAAAAGCCTGCTTCAGTAACAGCGTCATTCCATGATTGCCAAAACTGAATTACTTGGTATTCCGAAAGCCCGGTTATCTGTCGAAACCGTCTTGCCCCGGCGGTTTGTCGCCATCGGCAAGTCGTCGAATTTCGGCGAGAATGTATTCTCGCAATTCAGAGCCTGTTGGCATGCAGTTCTCTGAGTCACTTCGGGACATTCATCGGCCACGTATATCGGAGTGCATGGACATTGATGTTCCGCGTAGCCCCGGCATAGCCCAGGAGAGATGCCACCATTGAAAAGCCTTGGGCGGTAAGAGACTCGAACTCCTAACCCCTTCGGTGTAAACGAAGTTTTTGGGATTTCTCTAATATTTGACCGAAGTTCAGAAAGGCTCACTGGTGTTACAATAGAGCCAGTTGATCGTTCTCTTGAATTCTCGCTACTTGGCATGATTTTTGATGTTTTCGGTAGTCCCAAAGTAGTCCCGAGCTGGCCCGTTCGTTTTCACCTCGTTTTTGGATCTCAACAGGGCCAAAATCGGCCGATGGGCCTACCAGCAGCACCTCGGTAACAACGACAAACGCCTGCCAGTAAGCATCCAGGAGAACGATAGAGGCCTACCGAGCACAAGGGAGACGGCTGATGGGTTCTGAAGACAAAGAATTTCCTTTCACAAAGGCAAAAATCAGTGGCCTGCCACTGCCGAAGCCCGGCGAGCGGGCTCGGTACTATGACACAAAGTCGAAAGGCTTGTGTCTTCGAGTAGCCAGCGGCGGAAGCAAGTCCTTCACCTATTACCGAAAGATCGGCGGCAAGGTCTATAGCAAGAAGATCGGCGAATTCCCGTCGTGCACGATCGAACGAGCGCGAGTGGAGGTTGATAAGATCAACGGCGCAATCGCTCAAGGAAAGAATCCACTGGAGCAAGCTCTCAGCGCGACGTCCGAAACGACCCTTGGCGAATTATTTGATCAGTATATCAAGCAATACGCTGCCGACCGATGCTCCACTGCCAACGATATGGTCGACAACTTCAACAGATATTTCGGAGAATGGCGCTCGCGGCCACTATCTTCATTTAAGCGGATCGACATCCAAGCAAGAATCAATAAACTCGGCGCCGATGGCAAAAAGCACACAGCAAATCGAAGCCACGATCTGATCCGCGCTGTCTTTTCTTGGGGGATCAAGAAGGGGCTGTTCGCCGGCGAGAACCCTTGTATCGGCGTAGACAAGTTCAAGTTGCAGGCACGAGAAAGATTCATTCGTCCTGAAGAATTCAAAGCATTCTTCAAAGCGCTCGCTGCGGAGAACAAGCCGGACGATGATAAGCTACATAACAACTTTCACGATTATGTACTGCTTAGCTTATACACTGGCGCCCGTCAAGCCAATGTGCTCTCAATGAGATGGGAAGACGTAGACTTTAAGACTGGCCACTGGAGAATTCCGAAAACAAAGAACAAGGATTCGCACACCGTGCCGCTTACGCCGTATGCGGTGGACATACTAAAGTGTCGAAAGGATAAAGCTAAAACAAATGGGCCGACCCCTTATGTCTTCCCGAGCGATAGTGCTGTTGGTCACTACACAGAACCTAAAGTCGCTTGGCGGCACCTCTTGAAGAATGCCAAATTGATCGATCTCCGCATGCACGATCTTCGCCGCACCATGGGCAGTTACATGGCTATGAATAACCAGAGCTTGCCAATCATTGGCAAAGCACTCGGGCACAAATCACATGTGTCAACTCAGATATATGCTCGTCTTGCGCTTGATCCCGTCCGGGCCGCCATGGTGCAGGCCCAAGAACAAATGCTAGGAGCCGCCCAGTTGGAAGAAAAAGGCGACGAGTGATCGATTGATGCTTATGGATTCTACGCTTTAGGACGGCTAACACGGTTCCCCGCCTTGACAATCCCCCCTGAAGCAGCGAGTTCTTCTAATGCAGCGTCTATCGCTTCCCTAATCAGCCCACCAGTCCTGTCAAAACCGAAGATATTGGCTACCCGACGAGCCAACATGTCTTCATCAATGCTCAGACAATCCTGCACCAAGAAACAAATCGCCCCCTCAAGTTCCTCCGGTGGAATCAGGTCTATTGTGCGTTGCGTACCCGGTTCATCCGGGTCCGGACAGCGCACCAGGATCTCTGCGCCCTTGAAATTGGAGTAGATGAATTCGTCACGAACTTCGGCGAAGCCTTGGCTGCACACCCTATCAACAGCTGCTTCAACAGCCTCCTGCCGCTTCGGAGAAATACGCTGATGCCCCCAATAATCCGCTATTCGCCGCGATAGGAGTTTGACATGTATTGGCGCTTCCGCCTTGATCACTTCCTTCGTTAGCTTTACCAGCGTTTCGGCAGACACAGCATCAGCCATATCGAATCCTTGTAGAATGTCGGACGTGAATTCGGTCGTTTCATAACACATTACCCACGCTGGAAGACTGTCTTCAGCTGCGACGATTTGATTGTCCGTCTTTCTCGCAGTCACTTTTGGTGCAGAGAGTACGACGGGTTCAGCCCCCTGCCCGACCCCTATTACTGGGATCCTTGGCGAGTGATCTCTAGCTTGCTCAATCGCGCTGCGAAGCCTGTCAATTTCAGCGCCGCGCCGGTTGACCCATTCTGGTGACCATATCCTGTGAATCGCCCAGCCCTTACCCTCTAGAACTTGCTGACGCATACGGTCACGATCGCGCGCCGTATGGGATGAGTGGTACATTGCACCGTCACACTCGATTCCGAGGATGAATTTCCCTGGCTGCTCAGGCGCGATTACACCCAAATCAATTCGGTATCCTGCGCACCCGACCTGCGGTATGACGTCAAATCCCATCTCCCGGATGCAGGCCGCTACATCCTCTTCGAGCGGGGAATCGTAGTCACCTCTGCCCATTGGATGGGTAAGATCTAGCGCTACCATTCCCCGATCAGCATAGTCAAGATAGTGATAGAGATTGAGCACTCCTGCTGCCTTTGTAGACGATACGTCCATGTCTGCTGCCCGGATGGAGCTAACGAGAACTACCTGTTCCCTTGCTCTTGTCACAGCGACGTTTAAACGGCGCTCACCACCCTGCGCATTTAGCGGTCCAAAGTGCATTGTTAGCTTGCCGCTCTTGTCCTTGCCGTAGCCAACGCTGAAGATGATCACGTCTCGCTCATCTCCCTGAGCGCTCTCTAGATTTTTCACAAAAAATCCTTCTAGGCCAGCGGACATATACCGTCCTTCCAACTCGGGATGGTCATCCAAAAGTCTTTCGATCTTGTCCTCAATAGTCTCTTGTTGAGCCTTGCTGAAAGCGATAACGGCAATAGAACGCGTAGGATATCGCTGCCAGTGGTCGATCACGATCCGCGCGACTACTTCTGCTTCACGAGGATTGCTGCGGTTCCCTCCTCTATCGTAAACACCATCCGGGACGTGTACTAACTTCACTCCCAACAACTCATGTTCTTGGAACGCGCTGGGAAATACCACAAGTCTATTGGAGTAAAAGCGATGATTCGAAAATGCTATTAAGCTTTCGTGCTTGCTCCGATAGTGCCAGCGGAGCCAAGACTGTGGCATACCCAGAGCGATGCATTCATCCAGAATGCTATCAAATACTGGGAAATCGTCATCATTCTCCTCAAAAAAGTCATCGTCTTGGGATTCCCGCTCGAAGAACGAAGTCGGTGGCAACTGTTTATTATCACCACAAATCACTACCTGTTGTCCTCTGTAAATGGCTCCAACAGCGTCTTCCGAGCAGATCTGAGATGCCTCATCAAAGATGATCAGATCGAACTTTATGTGTTCCGGATCGAGAAACTGGCTCACCGACAACGGGCTCATCAATATACACGGCTTCAATGTCGTTAGCAGGTTTGGTATTTCGCGAATTAGCCGACGAATTGGTAGATGTTTTTTCTTCTTAGCTGCTTCTCGTAAAAGCGTGGAAACTTCTCCCCCAGGTTCTACTGCTGGGAGAAGGCTTCGGCGCTGATTGAGGGCCGTGATCACACGCGATGATCCACAATCTATGAGCTTTCGGTCTAGTTGTCGGAATTCCGCGATTACAGCTTCGTGGTTGCGTCCTTGAAACTGTCCCAGGGCCGGATCCGATTCAAACGCCCTAGCCAACCACGTGCTCAAGATTGTCTTATATACAACTCCAGGGATGCTAGAGGCTTCAAGTCCTGACTCACCAGTTAGTCCATCTAGTAACTTCTCAAGCCCCTGAGTTTTAAGATCCGCCTTGATGTTCTTATAATCGATCCAGTCTGACAACCGATCAATTTCCGTTGCAAGGGTCACAAAATGTTCGGCCCATTCAGGAAACGGACGTCTTTGGGTATCTGAGAACCGATTCCTGGATCTTGCTGGTGCTCCGCGAAAGTGACTGGACAATGAGTCGATCAGACTTTCAAATCGGATTATGTATTCGGCTATACGCTCTGCGTCAGGTAGATGTCTGCTACTTCTTGTTATCAATTGTGCAACGAGAGTCGGAAACGGTGAACTTCCGAGAGAAGACCTCAGGTCCTTCAGCCAGCCGACATTCTTGACGATCTTATCCCAGTCTGTACTAACGCCTTGATAGTCTTCGGGAAACCAGCTATGCCATTCGACTTGATCTTGGACCACTCGACGTTCCAACTCTCTCGACTTTGACAAATACTCCAGATCATGAAATACCTCAGTGAGAGTTCCAAACTTACCAGCGTTGCTCATTGGTGTAAGCTGTTCCAGACCATTCAATAACTCGAAAACAATACTTCTGAGCTGCTCAAGCCATTTGGTACTCACATCAAAGTCTGCATCAAAGACATCAACATTGAGTGAGCCGAGCTGCTGTATGGGTGCTAGACACTGTGTGGTCAAACTCCGCAGGTGTGCTATAGATGCTTCGGCTTTCCTCGCAAGAGTCAATACCTCGTGCGTTGCCGGAAGGTCAGAACACACAGCTTGGACCAGTGGATCAGGAATTTCCGGCCCTACCTTCTGCTTGAGAATCAGAACGAGTTTGAGTCCTTGCTCGGCATCATCAAGGTCCGTCTCGTACCCCTTGAAGCAGCGGCCAAGTGCAGTAGAATAATCGGGGAAGCGCGATTCAATATGCTGCTCCAGATACAAAAGTTCAGCAGCCAATGTCAAGTCGTGCAGCTGTTCCCCGACAGATCGTTGACTAGGTGAATGCATTGCTGCCAGAGCGCTCTGGGCGAATGATACCAGGCGTCCTGATAGGTCGGCAAAATTCTTGCAATGCTCCATGTGCCGGGGAATTGCAGTCTCATTGAACTGTTCAGATATCTGGGGAAAAATTCCAGACGGAAATGACTCAGCAAGACGAGAAAGCCCCGAACGAATGAATGTTACTTGGGTCTCCAAGCGATGAATAACATCCGCAGTAAGCCAGACCCCGTCATCACCAGATGAAAACAATGTCCTCACTGCATCGGGAACCTGGTGATTAAGCAGAACGCAAATACGCTCCGACACTTCTAGTGCACGTTCAGCGCTCTCCACATCAGTATCGAAACCTTGATACCAATGTCCCAAAACCCGCCCGTACGTGTCTTCAAGTGACTTTTGCCGCGCTTCCAGCGCCAATACCTCGCGAATCTTGTCCAGCACAAGATAAATGTGATTGGTGTTGAATTGACCGGGCGGTCTTAAAGACTTTCGAATTCTAGCCAGAATTCCGACAACTGGAGCCAGCGAAAGATCAATATCACGCAGCCACGTCATGATTGATAATAAGCTGCTCTCACCAGGGGGTAGTCCAGTCGCCGGCAATCGCGCAAAGGAAATGATCTGACCGATCTGCTCGCAAAGTCGAAACCAGTCTGCCACTCCTGCTTTCAGTCGTTCCAAGACATCCATCTGCGCCGAGATAGTCGCTTTCGATGTAACAACCAGTTGAACAAAACTACTGTGAACTGTACCTCCTACCACTTCCAGCTCTTCTACGAATGCAATGCAGCGCCGAGCACCGTCTATGTCTGTCTCTCTGTCGCTGCACCAATGACCTACAAGTGCTTTGATTCGCGGAAACAGCTCCTTCAGTTTGAGTTCATAGTCCAAAACGTCCTGGACCTGACGCAGGCTTTCAATCATGTTATCCGGCAATTTGCCATCGCGGCGATGCTGCTTAACAACTTTCCGCAGTCGATGGTATTCCGGCTGAAGCCACTTTAGAGGAGAATCATACTGAGTCCGCAGCGCTTTTATCATGCCATTCACTTCGAGCTCAAGTACTCCGGCCTCGAACTCTGACACCACTGCCTGCCTCACACGATGCTGTTCTCCAAGAAGTACCTCCAGATCTCGTAAAGCTCGTTTTGCGAGTTCACGATTGGATCCATCTAGCCAACCTTCATATGGGCGATCGTTTGCTCCGGCGATACTGGCGATTCTCACCAGCTTCTCAATCTCCTTCATTGTCGTCGGTTCAGGCCAGGCTAATTCTGCTGCGAGCTGCTTGGCGTCTTGAGCCACGTGCGTTGTACGAGCAGTGAGCGCAGAAAATAGTGGATAAAGGTCTTCCGCTTTTGTCACCACTTCATCGCCAGCCTGCGGTCGCAACTGCACCAATGCTCCGAACGAGTCTAATCCAGACCACAGTGCGTCTAGGTCTTGCGCCCAGCCTCTGTGACTTTCATCGAATATTGCCGAAATGTCGGACAATAAGTCCTTTCGACGCTTGATATCACGTCGAAGATCGCGAATTCTGTCACGAACGTCTCCTGGCGAGATGGTAGCCAACCACATAGACACTGGTCGCTCCGGACTTCTCAGTAGCGTCAAGAGTGTCGCCAATGCACTCACATCAGCCAGAGTGGTCGGAACCCTGATTCTAAGGCGCTCAGAGATTGAGCGTGCCTCATCCAAAACGCCTGCAAGGCGGTCAATCACCTCTCTGGAAGTTCGAACGGAATGGCTATCGCAGGCGATTTCCAGGGCCGCTGAATCACTCCCGATCATAGGTTGCAAGTCTCGTTGGGCTGCTTGAATATCTGGCAAATCACCGACAAGCCGTAGAAACGACTCGTTATACACTGGTAAGAGTCGATTCCGCAGCTCAGTCCGCTTAGTGAAGGAAGCCCTCATTGCTGCTACAAACGAACTCGCCCTATCGAATGTATCCTGAGTGAACCAAGCTTGTTCTGGCTGACTGCCGGTCCCACACAGATTTACAATTTGAATGAGTTCACCGAGAGCGTTTGGATTCTTGGCTGATGCCAAACGGAGTCGGTCCTCGCACAACTTCGAGAGTGTAATCCAGCCTGGTAACTCCTTGAGAAATTCAATGGACCATGCCGACACACTCCGAAGCTTGTCTTCCAACTGAGCATCCGATGGATCGAATGTTGGCAATAGTGTCAGAAACTGCTTCCCGTTCCCAATCAATTCAGCTGACCAACTGGGATCTGATGCAAAAAAACTATCCTGGTACTTTTCTCTAAGGCGCTCTAGAATTGAGTTCCTGTCGGCTACCAGGCGACGCAATTCTTTTACTCCGCGTGCCACCGTGTCAAGATCGACAATCTCTAATAACGGAGCACCCAATAAAGGCCCTTCGTTGAGATGTTTGATCACCTGGACAAGCCAAAGCGCACCCTGAATGTCAATCGGTGTCTGAAGATCCAGTTGATTTGATGCGCTTTGAAGGCTAGCTACTACTTCCTCCACCGACTGCTGGCACTCGCTTAACAGTCGCAGTAGCTGTGCACGCAGTTCTGGATTGAAGCTTGTTGCGGTACAACCAGCCCAAATAAATTTGTTTTCCTCCTCCGCAATCTTCCAGACCCTCGATAGCCTTTGCGCCAGGTCTTTCGTAGCATCGATGAATTCAGGTGTTACAGCTGTAAGTTCTAATCTTATATCTGGCACCACGGAGCAATTGTGCAATCGTGCAAGTTCACCAAATACATCGAAAGCGCTTTTCATTAACGGGTCGCGATTGACATGAAGTGCTCGGACGTATTCGTTTAGTTTTTGGCGTCTACTTAGGAGCCGCTGAAACTCCTGCGGCGATAGATCAGCTGTGGGTTCCAATGTCTCTTGATAGCATTTCGCTAGTTCTTGTACCAGTTCCCGCTTATTCGCCTTGTGACTATGAAGCTCCAAGCAGAAGTGTCCGAGGTGAGCCCCTTTCAGCCTCTTATGTACTACCTCAAGAGCGGCCATCTTTTCACTGACGAATAGCACAGACTTGCCTTCGGCTACCGATTCCGCAATTAGATTAGTAATGGTCTGGCTCTTTCCAGTTCCTGGTGGACCATGAATTACCAGATTCAGTCCTTTCTTTGCAGCTTCCATGCACGCCATTTGACTGCTGTCAGCCTCTACTACCAAGTGACTCTTTCTCGGATCGACTATGGTGTCAAGTTTGTCCGCCGAAGGTAGCTCGCCCGATAATGCGTCCCTAACTTCCCGTGTCTTTTCTCCCGCCAATCCTCGGATAATCGGGTGAGTCTTTATGATCTCCGCACGCGAGACCAAGTCTTGATACATAACCAGTTTGTGGAATGAGAACATACCCAGCCAGCATTCTGAGCGCACTGCCCATCCCAGCCGCTTGATCTTGTTTGAGACTTTCTCTAAATAGCTTTCCAGCGAAGCGTTTTCCCAGTCGTCTGGCAACTCGGGCAGCTCAAGTTTGAAGTCATTCTTGAGCTTCACTTGAAGCGCCGGATTGAGCACTATTTCGTCATCGGTGGGTTTCAGTTGAAAGGGTGCTTTTACAGATATTCGGTCCAACTCAACCGGAACCAGGATTAGCGGGCTTATGTAACTGTCGGTCATATTGGGTTCTTTCCATTCGATCAACCCAAAGGCCAAATGAAGTACTCTCACGCCTCGATCTTCATAATCCGAACGTGACCTTCTGAAGAGGTTGCGAAGCACTAGCCGAAGAACTTCAGGCTCCTTGTCTTTTGCCACTAGTTCATCGGGTCTTGGTGGGCGCCTTGGAACCGATTCTGGAATACCGCGCTGTTCGGCGACACCGATCCCAGGTTTTGGATTAGAAGCCGCGTGAATACCTCCTTCGGCTTCTATTTCGGGCAAGTAAAACTTAAATGGCTTTTCATCTACAACTAGCCGGCTGAAGACCTTCTCCATGCTCGGGTGATTGACCTGCATTGATGACTTTGAGGGTGCATTGAAGTAGAGCAGCTTGTTCCGCTTGCTGAGATCCACAAGCTTCTGCTTCCAGTCCTCAAGGCGTTTATCCACTAAACTCATACTCGCGCAACCCTTCTCTCCGACTCAGTTGCGGATAATCGATCGATTACCCCCATTGTGACTATGGCGTAATGTAGTACCGCGACCAGACCTGATTCTGAATTTGCTAGCCAATGCCGTCGGCTGAATTCAGAGTTGGGCATGTTACACCGTTTTGGCTGAAACCGAGTCTGAGCAGGCTATTCCAGCTTCTGTTCCGCTCTTTTTTGACGTTTCGAAGCAGTCCCCGTTTCCTATGTACCACATCTCCCGAATCCCAGTCGCCGTTGTCATTATCAGCTTACTTGCCCACACTGCAGAATACGTACAGTCGCCACATTGTTCCTTCCGAAACCGCTACCACCTTCGATGTCTCCGTCCGATGTTGCTGGACCACATGGCGATTCACAAAGCCCTAAATGCAGCGACTCTGTTCGCTGCTTCCAAAGCTTGCGCAAGGCGTATGCATCCATAATTTTTGTAGAGTACACTTCCGGGTTTTCCCTATGTTCGATTTTCTGCAGTCGCTGATAGATTGGTATTAGTGCGGCAGATGGCAGCACTTTTCCGAGTAGCGACGCAACGAACAACAGCAGATCGCTACCGATGTTTTCTCTTCATTTATCGCTGTTTCACCTCATTGCCGGATCTTGATTGAGTCAAAGATTCGGCTTTTCATCGGTGCAACAGTCATTACTGCACCGCTCTTTCAAAAATGCCACCACGTTGGTGGCACTCAGGAGAACCATAATGAACAATATTGTTCCGTTCCCTTCGGCGCGGGCTCCTCAGCTCGCGTTGAGATCTTCTACCGGCGATCTTCTTACTCGCAAGGAAGCTGCCGCTTATCTTGGTGTTGCCGTAAAGACACTGGCCATGTGGAAATGGTCGGGTCGTCATGGTCTACCGTTCGTGCAAATCGGAAGATTAGTCAGATATCGCAAGACCGACTTAGACACCTTCATCACGCAGCGCGTTTCGGGCGCACAGTAACAACATTCTCGTATATAGGCGGGAGTCATAAATACTCCCGCCTCAATCATAATTGGAGGTCGCATGACACACGCGAAGAGCACTCTTCAGCTCTTTACCGTGCGCGAAGCCGCTAAGCTTCTCGATATGTCCGAGCATACAATCCGCAGGCTGATCAAGCAGCGGAAATTGCCGGTAGTTCGTATCGAGCAGCGCCTCATGCTTACAGCAAGCGGAATCGCGCAACTGATCAAGAAGAGCACATATCCTGCCGTGCAGGAAAAGGTACGTGAAACAGAGATTTGCTTCAGGTACTGAACATCAATTCCAAATCTTTCTGACAAGGAGAGAGTTCCGCAATGGTCTCTCTCTTTGTCCCGTAAGGAGAACATTCATGGACAAACTAAATTTCAAAGACACAGTTGCCTATGGCAATTCTGTGTTCACGCATGTAGAAAGACTCGAAGCGCTCTATGAGCAGCTTGTCGAAAAACTCTACGCTCTTGGCGAAGATGTGGCCGCTCGTATCGAGTCGCCTGAACGTGTCGCTGACGCGCTGCTAAAGGCTGCGGAGGCGCATATTCAAAGACGCAATGGGTACAGGCTCGCCGAGAAAGCCCTCGTAACTGCCTGTCGCATTCTCAACAGCGTCTGTCCAAATGACACCGCGAAGCTTGCGAGTGCATACAGGTTTCTCGGGCATGTTTGCTGCCGACAAGGTAAACATTGCCAGGCGCTGAAGTACAACACTCTGGCTGCGCTGCTCATGGTCAGCCCACAAAACACATCATTTCGTGATTGCAAGGGGCGCTAAGCGCCCCTTCTTTTGCTCTTGATTGAGCGTAAAGAGAGGTCAAATATGGCTGACATAGATTACGACGCCTGCTACGCGGCGCTGCAATTAAAGTGTGGCGCCGGTCCAACGGAAATCCACCAGGCGTGGAGGAGGCTCTCTCGTCTACACCACCCAGATCAGCACATGCGCGATCCAAGAGCGCACAAGCAGGCCGTTGAAAAACAAAAGCAAATCAACAATGCTCGCGATGTACTGAAAAAATGGTTCGAACACAATCCCACGATCCCGCCACCGAGAACTAATACTCCTTCTGGTAGTGCGCATTCTCGAAGCGGCTCATCGTCACAATCGAGTCAGCACCACAGCGGACAATCGCAATCGACCGGGAGTTCACGTGGTAGCAATCACAACTCGCAGACGAATTACTCTCGCTCCAGCGGTAAGCAATCCCAGAATACGTATCAGCACAATGCGACCGGCCGAGCGGATTCTGGAAGTGGTTCATCCCACCAACGAGCCGGTGCGGCGGCAAATCAAAAGGCAGAAGATCTGACCGGATGGTTTGTACCCTCCGATCTCGACTTGACACCGCTGCAGAAATTGGCGAGAAAGCTTGGTTCTGAGGATGCGCGCTCCAATTCCGATCAAACGGCCATCATCGGTTTCGTGCTTGGTTTTGCAGCGATCTTCGGTCCGATATGGCTGATAGGGATGCTTGTCAGACTGGTCTGCCAGACCTGCCTTCCAATTATCCTGAATGGCTTGAACTAACGATTCTCTTTTCGTCCGGCTACGTCACCTGTTACCTGTTTCGTTGGTTCTTTGCCGAGTCAGAAATCATCAAACTTCAAGAGAAGGTCCTCTATTTCCGTGCGGATCGATCTCCAGCCAACACTCTGGAGTTCCTCAAGGTCATGTTCGAAAAGCACAAACCGGCTTCAGGTGAATGGAAGTTCTCTGCGACCGGGGCAAAGCACGACGCTGTCCTTGAATACGACGAACAAATCATTCCTGACCTGAAACATAAAAGACGCCTCGCGATCCGCTTTGCCGTGAAGCTGACGCCAACAGGACCGGTGGCAGCAGTAGAGATCCGTGCGAAGTCACCACTAAATTCCTTTTCCTGCAATCGATTGGCCAAGGCCGTTGTCGCAGAATTAAAAGAGGAACTGCGCGAAGTAGCTGCGTAATTCCTCGGAACCTTCGAGCATCACAATGAGGCCGGCTGACGATCCGATGCGTCATGCCGGTCTTTTCCTTTGGCAGCATTCCATCAAACTACCCGTCTTGACTCCCTCTGCTCTTTTATCTGCGAGCGAAGGCGGGCAATAGACGGCAGATGCGAAACATGCGCGCCTTCGCCCGCTCGATTTTAGCAGAGCGGTCAAGACAGACCTGGCGAAAGCCGAGGAGCACACTGATGCACGTGCCTTGATTGCGCTCAGGACGGGACAAATCCGGCAGTAGTGCAAAGCCGGGGCCGCAGTTCGGGTGTGCTATCCGGCTGATCGAGGCAGCTGAGTTAGGCGACAGTAAGTCTTGGCTCATTTCTTCATTTCAATTCTACGAGGGCGGCGCCACCGCGCGTCAAGCGCGTTGGAAACCGAACGCGTCGCGCTGCCGGACCATTCCGCTTGACCCGCAGAGCCACCCCCGTACCCCTGTGTGCGGCGAAAAGCTGATCACACAAGGAGGTTATTAACATGCAAGGAACAGAGGGAGCGAATGTCGAATTCAGTTCAATGTTCGCTGCAGCCAGACGGATGACTCGGAAATACGGATATATCGGGTATTTCGACCCTGACGATGTGGCACAGAATGCGATGATAAAGTCGCTCAATCGGACCGGCGAAAGACAACCGACTATTGGCTGGCTCTATAAGACCGTGCGCAGTTCAGCCGCTGATGCGGGTCGCATCTGTGCCCGCGAGCGTGCAATTGTCGGCCGCATCATTGGGTCATCAACCAGCTGCGTCCGCGAACAGATCGATGACCTGGGCAGCACTTATCTGGATTCACGGCTCGAAGCCATCGGCGAAGATGAGGAAGACCCCGATCTATTTGAGCAACTGACGGCAATGTTGAAGCAGCTAACAACACCTCTTAGAGAGGTACTGCTACTTTATGCAAGCGGCCGCAGTTATGAGGACATCGCAGCCATCACCGGCGCAAAAGTTGGTACGGTACGATCACGCCTGCACTATGCGCGCTTACGTGCACGAGAAATTATGCGCGACGTCGCTTAGAGGATTGAATCACGCCGGCGGGCCGCGGCCTGCCGGCGGATGTTCTTGTCCGGGAGACCTGATGAACCCGAACGCTGGACTATGCCAGATTGCTATAGGGTAAATTGTGGCTCTTGACGGACACCCGGCTATCGTATATATTGCAAATGTACGAACACACAGCGGGTATATTATGCGGGAAAAGGATCGGGAAAAGTTCGTAGAGCTAGCGAACAAACGTGTAAATAATGCCATTAAAGCCATACAGCTCATTGGAAATCTGTCGAACAAATCGAACTACGACTACACGGAGGAGGATATCAGCGAGATCTTCGCTGCCTTGAACCGTGAGCTGAAGTCATGCAGGGATAGATTCAATAGTCCAAATGGAAAGCGCAAACCGAGTTTTCAGCTCAAATAGGATAGAGACCCTTGAACGCGAACGTAGAACAGGCCCTAAAGAAACTAATTTCAAAACCGCTGCTGGCATCTGCTCGTGAGCTTGAAGCCGTCCTAAAGGATGCGGGAATGTCAATGCAGCTGCTAGGGCGTGCCAATCAAAAGGCTGCGATGGATGCGGTAGCAGTGAGCGACCGTGGTATTACCGAGCGACTAGCAAATGCATTTGACGCATCTTTGACCGCAGCACGTATTAACGCCGGAGTTTCAAGCACCCGCGCTCTTACTCCGCGAGAATGTGCTCGCAGATTCGTGTGCACAGATGATTCGTGCGACTGGAATCCGCAATCCGAGCTGACGTCAATGGACATGCCCAGTCTGCAATTTTGGGAAGAGAATGCAGATGAGAAACTGCGTTTCCGAAAATATAACCCAAAGGATGGCCTTGCAACGGTACTTGTTTCGGACCAAGGAACCGGAATCGACAAACAGGAAATGGTTCAAACCATTCTGGCTCTAAATTCGGACTCAAAGCTGAAAGTTTGGGAGGCTATCGGCCAATTTGGTCATGGCGGAAGCAGCGCTCTTTCGTTTTGCGAGTCAGCGCTCATCATTACTCAGCCACGGAGCCCGACCACCCCTAACGAGGCCTATTGGACACTGGTTATATCTGAACCGGAGGACGAGGAATCTAAACAGGGACTCGTGCGTCGATGGTTTTCTGACTCCAATGGTTTGCCACTTGAGTTATCGATAACCGACTTCCCTGAACTACAAGGCATGTTCCCTGGAACATCCATCTGGCACTTTGGCTATCACCGAGGCGGATGGATAAACCCAATCGCGGGTGCGGGTCAAAACACGCCATGGGGAAGAATGGGCCGCATGTTCTTCTCTTATCCGCTCCCGTTCAAAGTCAAGGGCGAATTCGCGAGTAAGGCCAAAGAAGGAGAAATTGGTAGAGAAGAGCGCCCAATTAAGGGGGCGTTCTTTCGACTGCTTGAGCGCTGGAAGAGAAAGCAAAAAGACGATACTGAAAATCTCGTTTATTACTCGGCCGAGAAGTCTCAAACGTTAATAGTGGACGGTGATTCCTTTGGAACTTTCAGTGCATTTGTGTTCGTGTTTGAGAAAAAAGATAGTGTCAAAAGCTATGTTGATGCGCGGCATCCAGTGGTATTGACGCTGAACGGACAAAATCACGGTGAAATGACATCGACCGTCATCATCGATGCAAATCTTCCCGAAATCTCGGCCAGTTGCATTGTTGAAGTCAGGCTAGATGGGCTTGAAGATGAAGCCCTCAGGAACATCATTACTAATTCGCGCGATTTGCCGAAGCCTGGGGACTTTACGCGAGCCCTGCAGGAATCGCTTCGAGACCTCCTGGATAGCGATGAAGGTCTGAGAAAGCTTGAACAGGAACGACAGCTCTCTAAAGCTCGAAAATCTAGCGGTGATCTGAGTGATTCCATGTCGCGATTCCTTTCATCAATCAGATCCGATGCCTTAGCGGCATCAACTTTGGGGCCCGGTGATAACGCACCAGGCAAAGGAAAAGACGGCGCAAAGACAGGCACACGCCGCATTACTGAAATACCTCCCAATGACCCACCGCAGATCCTGGAATTTCTTGAAGATATTGCTGTGATTCCTGAGGGAACCGCAATCAATGTGCGATTCAAAAGCGACGCAAGACCGCCGAAATACAGCTTCCATCACAAGGAACATCCGCGTCTGTTCGCGAATTTCGTCGCATCTACTGAACTCGGCAATCGCGTGAGAATTACGGGCAAGGCTGAAATATCAAGCTTTGGGTATGGACACGTATCGCTATATTATCCAGAAAACCCAATGAATCCAGTCTCTAGCCAGGAACTAGTGGGAACTCTGACCTTGACTCTCCAAAGCGCTGACGGCAACCTTCTGAAAGCGGCGGCTGAAATCGGGATTGAACCCAAGCCGGTCGAGCGCAAGCGTAAGAGAAAGAGCGAGGTAAAAACACGGATAGTCTTTGTCGTTCCAGACGGCTGCAATTACGATGAGCTAGGGGAGCTGCTTATGGTAGAAAACGAAATGTTGCCGTTCTCGGACTGCTCAATGCTTAGCAGGTACAGTGATCTATTGGAATTGGACCCTGCAGAAACCAGCTATTGGGGGGAAAAGAATCGCGATGAAAACGGGGAAGATTTGCTCGACGTGGAAATCAATGCGGCAAATAAGGATCTGTGCGATTTATTGAAAAACCGCACGGCAACTGAGCGGACTCTTCTAAAAACGAAGTATGTTCGAGACGTGGTCTTAGATTGCTACCAGCACCGTTTTCAATTGGATGAATTGCCAGACTCAATTTTGAGCTTGCGTAGCGAGCAAACCGAAAATGATGACCGCTATCGAGCTGCCGAAGTTCATTTGAATCACTCAAAGGCGATTCAGATCGCGCGTGCCGAACTAAAACAAGTTGTTGCAAGTGCTTCCCTTGCAATGCCGGTTGAATCATAGTAGTGCCGGAGTATGATCCGGCAGTGGAGGTCGAGGGACTCAAAGTGCAGCAAACCAAAATCACGATAACTAAGCAGCAAGCCGCAGCCGTCCAGTTAGAAACGGCCATTAAGCTGTTTTTTGAAAACCGAGACCTTGTTTCCGCTTTCACTCTTACCGCTGCTGCCGATGGAATCCTGGAAGGTATTTGGCAAAATGAGCGCGACGAGCATATTGAACGGCGCGCAAGAGATGGGCGAACGATCCGAGGCACTCTGAGTGAAGAGTGGAATGCGAGACTGAATCCCGATGTACCTAAAGGCGAAGGCTTTAGCTACCTCTACAAGCACCAAAACTTTTTCAAGCATGCAGACCGGGATCACGACCAGAACATAGAGTTTCGCAGCTTCGAACTTACTGCGCTGCGAATCTTCATCGCAATTGGCAGTTATTACCTAATCTACGATCAACACACCAAGCCGATGACCATGTTTTTTGGCTGGTATGCGGCGTATAATCCCTCGATCCTAGGTGAAGGAAACGCGCTACTGGACTACATGCAACAGAATCCGTTCGACGCCAGCAACTTCACTGATGAAGAGCTGGCCGCCGAAGGCTATCGGTTACTCAGGATGAATTGTCCTGAGCTGTTCACGCGCGAAGTCTGATTCCGGCCGGATAACGCGCTAACACCGAAATGATGTAGCGGACAATACGTACATCAGCAGGAACTGTCTTCCCGATTGTTGCCTTTGACTGCAGTCATCTTGTATGCATTCACCCGGCTAGCGTCGGTCTGCACTTCAGCCGCTGGTGTCTGATCATGACGCGGTTGTTGAGCAGAAAAGTCTTTGTCATCTGCATGCCGTTCACTTCCTCGTACTGAGACCACACATCTTATGTGCCACCACCGAGCGGCTAGGTCTTGAGCACACGTACTATTGCCAAGCCCAGGCTCAACATCGCTTCCAGTGGCGGCTTCGTCCTCTTGGTTGCCTTCATTCAATGCGACTGCCTTCCACCTTGTTCCCTGCCAATGGAAGCGGTGTGATAGTAAGCCGATGTATCCGACCGGCGATGTGGCTGCTTATATTTGGCTACCACCCGTGCATGTCTTAACGTGCCGAGACTGACACAACTTTCTGCTTGCTGCAATGGCAAACCCTAAAGGGCGCTGCGCGTCCATGCAGCAGCAGCAAGCGCTAACGCGGCTGGCGCTTGTGTCTTGCTTGGTGGCACTAACACGCACTAGGAGGTGCCAAATGAACAACCAGATCACGATCGTCGGACACGTCGGACAAGCTCCTCACACCGTAACCTTTGGAGATACAGGCAACAAGGTGGTCAAATTCTCGGTCGCAGTGAAAGAGTTCTCTTCCAATACGGACGAAGACAAAACAATGTGGATCGATGTCGATGCCTGGAACGGCTTGGGCGAACGGGTGCTCAAGACCATAACCAAAGGCCGCGAGGTGGTGGTGAATGGCAGGCTGGCGATCTCTACCTACCCCAAGGAAGTGAACGGTGTCAAAGTGCAGATGACAAAGCCGGTCATTAAGCTCACTAGCTTCCACCTCTGTGGCAAGAAGCCAGCCGCTTCGGAGGCAGCTCAGACCGAGGAAACAGCAAAGACAAGATAGCCCGCAGCGAAAGGCTAAGCAAACGGCAGGGATCGAAAGTCCCTGCCACTGCTTTTTTCGTTTGTCCGGTTCTTCTTATGCGCCAATGCAAGCCATCGGCGCACTCGGTCATCGCCCCGCAGCTATCCGTATAGACAGTGCGCCAGAACGTTGTTGCTCCAGGCGCCCTCGTTGGCAGTCGCAGCCTCACAGAGTCTTGGCTGTTTTCGTTCTTCCCGATCATACGGGGTCGGCGCCACCGCGCATCAAGCGCGTAGCTGCCGACTGGCGAACCAGTTGAACCATTCCGCTTGACCCGCGGAGCCAACCCCGTGCCCCGGGGCTGAGGCGAAAAGCCGCAGTTTAACCGGGAGGTAGTAATGATGGATACAGAGTGGGGATTGGAATTGACGAATAATAGCAAGGCGTCCTGGGCGTTCAGTCTGCCGCGAAGCGAGACCTGCATCATGGCCACAGGTGTGTGCAGGAAGCTTTGCTACGGCAATGGCATCCGGTATCAGAGCAAGCCACAGAAAGCAAAACGGGATCGCAACCTACGCACCGTCGAATTGCTGCTAGAGCGGGGTGGTCCAGAGCTGCTTGCTCTGAACTTGGTGACCTTGGTCGATCAGGTCCGACCGCGAGACTGGCTCACAGCAACGATTAGACGAGAAAAGACACAGACGCCCTGGACCATTCGCATACATGACGTCGGCGACTTTTTCCATTCAGTTGATTATGTCGAAGCCTGGAGACTCACGGCGGAACAGCGTCCGCTCTGCTCCTTTTGGTTTTACACCCGAAGCTTTCCAGACACAACCTTGTTCGAGGCATTGACAAAACTCGCTTCGTTGGCGAATTGCCAGGGATGGCTGAGCATCGACTCCGAAAACTATTCCGCAGGTCTGCTTGCCTACGCGCAGAAGCCGGGGATTTGGAAGCTCGCCTTTCTGCAAGAAGAACCAGATCAATTGGATGAAAGCCTCCTGCCACACGTAGCCGCTGTGGCAATGCATAGAGATGTCGTGTCATTTCCATTTCACCGCGGAGGCTATCATGCCAAGCCCATTCACCAGGCTGGCGTTTTTACCTGCCCGGCAGTGACCGGAGTCTATAAGCTGGAAGCCCATGCAAGTAAGCTTCGCCCTTGTCAAGCATGCAGCTTCTGTTTGCCATGATCGATATACATAGCCTGGCTTGTTCATTCTGTTTGCTTAAGGAGAGCAGATGAGAGATACTTCCCACGCGCACCTCCAGGTCAACGGCATCCTGTAGTTCACGTCTTTTCGATGACGGGAGAAATCACTAATGACATACAAGACATTTGCATATGGCTCGAACATGAGCACCACTCAAATGAAAGCGCGTTGCCCAAAAGGCGTCAGAGTCGTAGGAATCGCTAGGCTTGATGGCTATGAATTGATTTTTCCTAGAACGTCCTCAAAAGATGATCGCCGTTGTGCCGATGGCTCTCCTGGCGGAGTGTCAAGCATCCGAAAAACCACAAATGGGGATGGCTATATCGAGGGCGTCATTTTCGAGATCGACGATACGGACGTGGCCGCACTCGACCGAGCCGAAGGAATCAGCAGTAACAGCTACGTCAAAGAACAGTGGCAAATTCCAGTGTCTGACGGGACCACGCACGATTGCTGGGTCTACCTGGCCAATTCCACAGGCGACTTCACTCCATCGCAGACATATAAGAGCATCATTCTAAATGGTGCAGAAGAGCACAAACTTTCGGATGAATACAAAGACAAATTAAAGCAAATACAGGCGGGCTGACCTTAAGCTATCAGCCGGCCTTTGCACATTGTCTAGCCGGCGATTTGTTGCTATTAATGGTGGCACCCTCAGAAGCCGGCACGACGAAATGGTTTAGATAGCGGCGGCGAGGGCCGCGCAGTTAGGGAAGCTAGACTGGCACCGCTCGCGATGCTTTGCGTCTTGCAGAATTGAAGCGAATCACTCTTGGATCGCTTCTCTCTTCAGGTGCCTCAGGTTCAGCGGCTTTCCGCTTACAGCCGGAGCATAGATGAATCGTTTCGTCTGTCATCTTCGACAGAACGGTGAAGAGATGATCTGTCTTCGTCTTTGCCGTCAGGCAATCGTAGACCCAGTCCATCCGAGTTACAGGAACCAGACAGACTAAATTATTATCGGCATCAATGATGGCACCGACGGTAGAATCAAACCCTTTGACAGTCTTAGGGTCTCGCTTTGTAACCAAGGTCAATTTAATTTCCACGAACATTCCTCCAGAGATCAAACTCTCTTTAAAAGCCGTCGGCGCATAACAAAGCGCTCAACGGCCGGAAAGCGTGCTCGACTTCTGGGGCGTCACTGTTGGGCGACCGGTATTCCGGTCCAACCACCAGAACCAGTTTCTCAAACAGATGAGCAAACGGGCATAGGAAAAACCCCAGGAAGAGTTCGCTGTATAGACTGGGCACTTTGCGGCTGAGTTTGCGTCCGGCGCCTGCAAATCAAACGTCAGGCGCTGTATGTTATGAGTGCAGAATGTGCCCTTATGGGGCACGTATTGCATCTTTGACATACGCTAGTTATGTTTGTAGTGTATAATGTGTCCTAGAGGGGCACTGTATGTACGCAGATGATAACACCGCTAAGACTCTGGGACCGCAGTCAGCCCGCTTGATTGTGGCTCTATACGAGGCCGGGCGTGAAATCTTTGACCTACAAGATGTCTGCCGTCAGACCGGCTTGTCTCAACCTTCCGCACGGAGCTTGGTACGAAAAATGGCACAGCGCGGACTCGTCACACGCCTGAAGCCGGGACTATTCCAGATCATCCCATTGCAACTCGGGACCGAGCGGCAATATGTGGGCAACCCGCACGTTATTGCCCGCGAACTCGTTCACGGCGACGAATACTACATTTCACACGCATCAGCCATGGACATTCACGGAATGCTGACGCAGCCCCAGTTCGTCGTATACATCACAACTCTGAAGGCGCACCGGCCAATTGCGATCCATGGCTCCGAATATCGCTTTGTCCGTACAAAGAAAGAACACTTCTTCGGACTGATGGAGCACTGGGTAGACAAACAAGAGCGTGTCACCGTCAGCGATTTGGAAAGAACGATAGTCGATGGGTTGAAGCAGCCCGAGTACTGCGGTGGCTTTACGGAAGTTGCCAAGGCGTATTGGATCCGGCGAGCCGATATGAATGCTGACAAGCTCGCAGATTACGCCTTGCGGCTCGGAATCAGTGTCGTAGCGAGGCGCCTTGGCTTTTTATTGGAGCTATTCGATGTACAAGCACCCGCAGCTCTCGACCGCTTGCAGGAACAAGCTGTCCGACCGTATCTTTTGCTAGATCCAATAATGCCTAACGAAGGTAAGTATCTTGCCCGCTGGAAGCTGCGTGTAAATGTTGAACCTGCAGAAATTCATTCGCTCGTGAGGACTTAGTCCGGTGATACCGCAAAGGAACATCTCGCGCTTGTCCAACCGCCTTGCTGCAAGCGGTGGACGCCGTATTCCCGAGGCGGTCCTGGAGCGAGACTATTGCATCGCCTGGCTCCTTGTGGCCGCCGGGAGCACGGATCTTCCTCGTCTACTCACGTTCAAGGGAGGAACCGCGCTTAAGCGTTGCCACTTCGCGGATTATCGCTTTTCCGAGGATCTCGATTTCACGCTAATGCCCGGCGCCGATCTGCAACAGGCGATGAAGTCCCTCGGCGATGCGTATGCAGAAACGACGCGAGCTTCCGGAATTGCTATCAGACACTCGCGCGATGAGGAAGCCCAAGGTCTGAACAGCCACACGTTCTACATCGCTTATGAAGGACCGTTGCCGGCAACAGCCAGACCGAAGGAAATCAAGGTCGACATCACCCTGACAGAACAGCTCGTCTTTGCCCTTGAGCGAAAGCCGATATTGCGCTCCTACGACGAGTTTGAAGATCTACCTGAAGATGTGTCCATATCGGTATACAGCCTGCGGGAAATTGCTGCCGAAAAAACACTGGCCCTATTGGATCGCGCAAGATCAGAACCGCGCGACCTATATGACTTGTGGTTCCTCATCACGGACATGCCTCTCGATCTCGATGAGATCGTCCCCGCTGTCCATGACAAACTCGCCTTTCGCGGTAGGACCTTGGAAGAAGTAGCAGGCAATTTCAGAAATAAGGAGCGCCGCTACAGTACGCTTTGGGCGAATAGGCTTGCGAGTCAAATGGTGGCGCTCCCACATTTCGAGGAAACCTATCGCGTTGTACAGCGCTCTTTGCGTCAGGCTGGGCTAATTACAGGTTAGCTATCCTTTTCCCCAGGGGCCGCTCAGCATCAACCCTATGGTCAGGAAATCGATCGGCAACGGTACAATAGTATTGTGCACAGCGATTGATGGCGCTGCGGCGAACTAGCCGGACCATCAACATCAAATCACGTTTCCTGCTCAAATCCTTTCAATCGGTTTGAGCTTTTTTCTTTTCAACTTTTCCTGTTCTCTCAGATCCGCAACCACAACTGTCTTAGTGGTGGCGCGGATCCTATTGAGCAAACTTCTGAGGTACATCCAATGAAACCATCCGACAACACTCCTGCTGGCGTGGGTCCAGCTCACTCTGACCTTTTCACGCGTCGACAGGCCGCTGCTTATCTGGGAGTCGCCGAGCAGACTCTCGCCGTGTGGAAATGCACGGGAAGATTCATCATACCTTGCGTAAAAATCGGCCGTATCGTGCGCTACCGAAAGCACGACCTCGATGACTTTATCGCCAAGCACATGCAAGGCACTGACGACCCTCGCCTTTCTTAACCTGACTGTCTCAGACGGTCACAACCATGGAGTTCAATCATGACACCATACCCAAACACACCGCTCGGATTTGTCGAGCAGATGCTTCTAGTCGTCTTCATGCTGATGTTGTTTGCCGGAATAGCTGGCGGCAATCCAGGCATGGTACTGAAACCACTGTTCGACATCACGGGACAGCTTATTGGGACGCTCCTTAGCTTACTGTGCACGCTGATAGTTACTTTGTTCAGAGCTGTTCTCTCATTGATAGTTTCAGGAGTGCAAGCACTGGCATCAATGGCACAATCAACGAATTCTCGTAACATCAATCGATGAGAACGATCATCACTCTTCTTCAATCACCAGCCACATAAATAACAGCATGTGAACCAGGCGAAATATGTTGGGACTTTTCGAACGTGGAGTAGGCAACGACGCGCAACCAATAACCGAGCGAAGCGAGCCCGCACCGGAGGTCTCACCATACGGTAAGGCAAGATAAAGGGAATCTCTAGTTATCCCGTATGCCACCACTGGTGGGGCTTATACGTGCAGCATCAACGGGCTCGCTTCGAACAATCCACTGCAAATATTCGCTAAGGCACATAGGTTGCGCGTTTTGCGTGCAGGAGGGCTTATGCCAAAAACAAACAACGATCTCAAGTCGAAGATCGAAACCTATCTCTCGGGAGTCGATAACGACAGATTCATATCACTCTGCCGCCAGAGGAAAGCAGCACGGGCAGCAATAGCTCGCGAAGCGATCCGATGGTATCTGGACAATCTCGAACAAATACGAGAAAGCAAAACCGAATCCGAGATTTCACGGAGCATCAAGAGCATGACGGACCGGATTTGTGGAATGCTCGCGCGACAGGGTGCTCAGACCGGAACACTCTTCGAACTCACATGGCAAAACCACGTCGAGAACAAAATCGAGGATCGATTTGTCGCTGCTACAAATCTCGTCAAGTCAAAAATGCGCAAGCGCCTGGAAGATGACGAGAAAGCAATCGCTGAACGAATGAGCAAGGTAGTTCAGAAATGATCATTCTTCGCCATAGCTATGTGTCCGTAAAGTCGAAGATACGCGGCGCTGGTGGAGTCGGATTGAAAGCTGCCAGAGGGCTGGCAATAGGCACCGCCCTCGGGCACGTCAAATACATTCAGTATCGCCGCGGCAAGGACCTGGAGGACGGTGGAAGGGAGGTATTCACCGAGTTTGAGGATGCGGCAGATATGCGCGGTCTCCGTGAACGAATTCGCGAATACGAAGGCAATGGTGTTGTGATTCACAAGCTAACTATTTCACCGGAGATCAACGCAAGCGATCCGAAGGAATTCACAAGGGAGGTGATGAAAAAGCTGGGATCAGAAAGGGGACTTGATCTTGAATGGTGGGCGGTTTGCCACCGAAATACGGACCATCATCACATCCACGTTGTTGTTCTGCCAAAGGACCGAGAGGGACGCTTTGTTCGAATCGATAGAGCAGATTACGACCGCCTGAAGGAATTTGGAGACCGCTATCTGGAGCGCACGCAGTATGGAGATTGGCGCTTGGCCGAGCTACTGCGAGAGGAGAGAACCAGAGAGCGTTCCAAGGAACGCAAACAACAGTTAGAAAGGGAGAGACAAGAGCGCATACGCAATGGAGAAGAGCTGCCCTGGCTGCACAAGAAGATTGTGCGTGAGGAACTTCAGCCCTATCAGAAGTGGCGGTCGGAGCAGCCAGTCGATCCTAAGCAGTCCTTTGAGTACCAGGGCGAACGTTATTCCAAGGAGGACGGCTATCAACGCCTTGCTGGATTGAAGAGGCACTTGCAGGAGAACACCAAAAAATCGCTTAGGTTGCCGAAGGAGGATTACAAACGGCTGGAGCAGTGGATCGAGGAAAAGGATCGAGCCCGTTTCTCCGGTGAGATTGAAAGGCAATTGTCCAAAGCAAAAGGCGATCAGGCAGCCCGGGATAAAGCAAGGAATTCACCGGCTGCTTGTCGCTATGTCTCACCGCTCCAACAGGAAATGATGCGAAATCCAGTTATGGGTCTGTTTTTGACGCAAGCATCCATTGCCGGGGAGATTGTGCGATCGATCCCGCTGACAGATCAACGCGATCGCTTGAAGGAGAACCGCGAGGATCTCGAAAACGCAAAGCGTGACAGAGAGGCTAAGCAGCGCGACCGTGACAATCCAGATCACAAAGCATCCGATGAGGAAATCATCCAGAACCTGGATGAAGCAATTGAAGAGAACATCAACACTCGGGAACAGGAGCGCAAAGACAGAGACAAACGTAAGCGCCGTCGTGACCCAGACATTGATTTCATGAGGTAACAACAATGGATCGAATAGCACGTGACACTGGCATCGTGGATACGACGCCAAATGAGTTTCCAGTGCTTGCAGTGAATGTCCTGGACAGGCTCGGATACCGGGTCTCTAGGGCGAGCAAGCAGCTCGATCAGATTCTCGCTGTTGAGCGCGTTGAAGAACAATACGGTAGGGACTGGTGGCGGCACGAATACCGAGTAGTGCTTCGCTGGTCGCAGGCAACGGGCGGTGGAATGCTCGTTGAAATCGAGATCTCCGAGCATAAAGGAGGCGGCACTATTCAAGATTGCCAGAAACGATGCGACCAGGTGATCCTGAAACTCCAGGATGATGCCCGCAGAGCAAAGCATGTTGCCGCATCGAAACCGAAACCGACAATGCATGGTGCCGCCTCATGGGGAGACGAATCGGCTCTTCGAAAGGCAGGATACATAACCAAGAAACCCGAGGCAGCTCGATTGATTCTTGGAAAGACCCAGCAAAATGAATACATCTCGGTGCCTGAGCTTGTGACAAATGCCCATGCGATTGTTTGCGGCAGAACGGGCGTCGGCAAATCGCGCGGATTCTTCATACCGCAGCTTATCGAGCGGCTCGGGACCAGCATGATTGTGACCGAGGCGACACCAGGCTATGAGCAGGGAGAGTTGTATAAGCTGACGTCCGGCTGGCGGAAGATGGCCGGACACCAGATCTATTGCTTCAATCCGGCAGACATGACGTCGCACAGGATCAACCCGATAGATCGCATACGCAGAGCACCGCCGGATATGAAATCTTCCCTTGCCGAGAAGCTGGCGGATCTCATCATTCAAAACGGAGAATCAACAGAGGCCAGAGTTGAACAGACCTGGAACCGCTCTGAAAAGCTTTTGCTAATTCCTCTGATTCTTCATGCCGCCGCTAGCGACCCGCAAATCGGTCACTTCGGCGCAGTGCGCTGGTCCTTGCTAACGGGGCCGGATCGTTTGTCCAAAGAATTGAAGAACAGTCCGTCAGAACGGGCGCAGATGGAATTCGAAGGCTGGCTGGAACTAAGTGGTCAAACTGATTTTCGATATGGCGTGTTCTCCGGACTGCTCACAAAACTGAATCCATGGCTCACCGATCAGATGGTGGCATTAACCGAGACCACTGATGTGGACCTGGACGCACTGAAACACCAGCTCTTCACCTTCTATCTCAGCGTTCCGAGCCGAAGCAGAGACAGCAAGCTAATTGGCTCGCTGATGCTCAACTTCTTGCTTGACCATGTTCTCGAAATCAGGGAGGAAATGAAATATCCGATGACGATGTTACTCGATGAATTCAGCAACTTCGGCAAGATAGCGGGAATCGGCGACACGCTCTCGATTATCCGCAAGAATCGAATCGGGCTGTTACTTGGATTTCAAAATTACTTTCAGCTTGAGCAAGTCTATAGCAGGAAGGAAGCCCAGATCATCATTGACATGCCCGCCACGCAGGTCTACTTCAAACAGAAGAACTTCCGCGAGGCGCGAGAACTCAGCGAGGCGCTCGGCAGGACAACTATCGAGGAGATCACCGTAAATGACACCGGCAGGGTCCAGGAATTCATTCAAGGTCGAGCACTAGCAACGCCGGATGAACTGATAAACCTCAATGGCGAAGTGATCGTCTTCACCAACGACTCATCACCGCTGAAGCTTCGGCTGACGCCACCAGATGCTTATAATCACGCGCTGCAATATCCGCCCCCTGAAAGGCAGAGACATCAAATTTCAGAACACGTCAGACGACGCGGCAGATCTTCAGAGCAGAACACCAACCCGCAAGAACCTTCCGAGAAACCGAAGCCAACCGAAAACAAGAGCGGCAAATACCAGAAAAACCGGAAGCGAAACTCAGAATCGCGCGCGCAAGACAAGCCGCGCACCGACAACAGCAAAAGCTCTTCTCAAACTCATTCTCGAAATGAAAGACCGGAGGTCGATGACATATGGCCGTTATAGCAATCGGAATTGGCTTATTCGTTTTTCTCTTCACCGGAGCATTCATCAGCGAAGTCGTACTGCACAACAAGGACGCAGGCGTCTTCCCTGGATTGGTTCTCGGAATCTGGGCCGCATGGCCGTTTTTCCACCACGCCCGAATACAGCGCTCTAACCTTCTGCACCCTGCGCCAAAGGAATACAGAGTGCCGCCAAAGGTGGCGTTCTCAATGATTCGAGATCTGCTTGCCGAAGTGTCTTATAACTTCGGCGACAGATGGCATGTCTCAACGGCTGACACCCAGGCTGGTCGAATCGCCGCAAATCTGCGATTCACCAACGAGCAAGTGCGCATGGAAGCCGATGCGCGCGGACATATTCACACCCGAAAGGAGCGCCTCCAGCGATTCATCGGACTGGATGTCCACGTGAAAGACACCGCTAGCGGCACTACTGTCATACAGTTGGACTTCAATCCCAAGGTTGAAGGGGCAAACTTCTTCGCATGCGACTCGATCATATCTGCACTGTCTGCCGAGATTGAATCCGCCCTCGGAGCTGGCAGCCCAGTCGGCACTCCGGCCGACACCAAGTTATCGGCCCCGCCATGGTGGCTCCTCGTCCTGAGCGCACTCGCCCTGCTCGGGCTGTGCGGTGACGTGATAAAGGCGGTGTTCCAATGATCGCACTCCACAATGCATACCAGGTGCTCGGTCTGGAACCGGGCACCTCATTCGAATCGATCAAGCGCCGCTATAAGCAGTTAGTGATGGTCTGGCATCCCGACCGTATGCAGAACGACAGCGGCAAACGCGGAGCCGAAGAAGAGCTGAAAAAGATCAATCACGCCTTCGATGCACTACGTGACCATTTCGAAAAACACCACCGACAAGATCCATCCTGCGATTGTCAAGCAAATCAGGGGCTCGCTACAGGACATGACAAACAGTCTAGCCAGCGCGGTCATTCCGGCAACGACGAAAACGACCAGAGCCGCCGGGATGAAGATCGGCGCCGTAAGGAAGAGGAGGAGGCTTGGCGCCAGGAGGAGGAACGCCGCCGACGTGCCGAGGCCGCTGCCGCAGAAGAAGCCTCTCGCAAGGCAGAGCACAAGCGGCAGGCTGCCGAAGCTGCCAAACAGTCCGTGCAAGATGCGGTCAAGCAAGACTACTTGCTGAACGAGGAGAAATTCCGCCAGCGCGTGGCGCTTGCAGCAGGGGCGGCACTTGTGCTGGTGTTGCTCTTCGCCTACGTCGGCGTCGCTGCGCGCAATGCCTTCAATGACATTCAGCGGCAGTGGACCACTCAGCCCCCTTGCCCTGACACCGCTCAGAACCCCCAGCTTTCACCGCCGGTAACCTCGACCAGCCCTCCGGCGACCGACGATCCGGATAACCCCTACATTCCGATGGAGTATCGCTTTCCGGGCGGCAATCCGGCATCGTGGCGCAAGTTTATGCAGGATGAGGAAATCAAGCAGAAGCAGAGAGAAGAAGAGCAGCGCAAGCAGGACATTTACTTCACCAAGCTGGCTATCGATCGAAACCAACGAATCATCGATCACTGCATAACCACCATCGGCCAGCTTGAAGCCAAGATCGCCGACCCATGCGTAAGTGAGTTTGAGAAGAACAAGCTCCGCGATTACCTTGAATTTCAACAAAGGAATCTTACTGCAGCAGAACATGAACTAGCGGACGTACAAGAGAAGCTCAATCACCTTCTGTCGGAGATACCAGGTGGGTCATCTTGACACCCACCGTCTTGGCTCGGATGAGTTAATTCTGCACGCCGCTCAACCCTGTGAGCCCTGTTTGCAATGCCGCATCTTATTCAAAAGATGTCAATAGATACCCACAGGAGAGCGCCGGGTATGAAACCCCTATACGATAGCTGCAGACCACGACTACGTAATATGTCATTAGAATCAACCGTTATCATAGATACCCAGGAACTGCCAACGCATGTTGCCTCCGTGGCAAGGCGACTAAACGTCATAGGCGATCTAGCGTTCGCAGACACATTCCTTGAAACATCTTATCTTGCCGAGGCCGCAATAAAATCCGTGGCAGCTGCTCTCAGAGCCGCCGTCATGGATGGCTCACCAGAAGACGCATATCGGCTAGGATACGAACTAGTGCGGTCGGATGGCCTTGGTGATTGGGAAGAGGCAATCAGGGAGACTACTGCGCAGCCGCTCGTATCAATAGTTCCCTTTGAATTTCGGCCTCTCGTAGCTTGGTTGACAAAAAAGAGAACCAAACCTGAAGATGCTTGGTACGCCACTACGAGGAGCTCCATTGGGCAAGTGCTGGAACTGCTGGATTCCGACGATACCGAATCGCCGAAAGAGCTAACAGTTCTTGGACTCTTAAAGGCTTTGGTTCTGATAAGAAACAAAACCAAAGCGCATGGAGCACTCGGCCGCGATTTTTTTGCAGCGGCAAATCGAGACTACATGACCGCAGTCACCCAGTTTGTTGAAACATGTCCGCTGTTCGACTGGAAGTGGTTTTTCGTCTTCTTCGAAAAACACGAACCAAAATTCGTGCTGTTATCGGGGGATACCCCATGCGCAGCCAACCACAGCAACATCAAGTTTCCTCTCGGTGAGAAATCGGGCATCTACGTGGTGCCAGAGAATTCTTCCCGCGCTTTCTTCACGGGTGATCTACTAAGGTCAAATTTCCAATGCACGGAATTCTTACTACCGAATGGTGCTGCAAAACCCAGCGGCAAAGCTGAATTTATAGATTACGGCTCCGGAAAAGTTCATGACCAAAGCATCGACATATTTATGACGCTGCCAGTTCCACCGCCACCAAGTGAAACTGAGGGATTACCTGAGCTCGACGTCCAGAGTAATCTCTTGGGGAATCTGCCGCCGCCCAGGTGCGGCTACGTCGAACGCAGCGAACTCCAGGATGACCTAGAAGGCAGGCTGCGAGACAAAAATCACCACATCATTACGCTGCATGGTCAAGGTGGTATGGGGAAAACGAGTCTGGCACTCTATGTTGCTCACAAACTCGCTAGCGAAGATACGCCACCTTTTGAGAACATCGTTTGGTTTAGCGCACGTGATGTGGATTTGCGGCCGACGGGACCGGTAATGGTCAAACCAGATGTTTTGGATCTCAAAGCCATCTGCAAGAAATTTGCCGCCCTCTTTAGTGGCGAAGCTTCGGAGGAATCCTTCGGTAGAGTACTTCAGTCACCAGCGATCAACTCCAACAAGGGCACCCTCTTCATATTTGATAACTTCGAGACACTGAGAGGAACGACCGAAATTCACAGATTTCTTGACGCCAATACTTTACTGCCAAACAAAGTCCTAATTACAAGCAGAGAGAGAAGCTTTAAGGCCGATTATCCGATCGAAGTAAAAGGAATGGAATTCGCTGAAGCGCAAGACATGCTGATGAAGGCGGCGAACGAACTAGAGATCAGTGCGCTGCTTACGGATGAGATGATAAGGGCAATCTATTCAGATACCGATGGCCACCCATACGTCATGCGGGTCATAATTGGAGAGATGGCCAAAGAAAAAAGATATGTGCCTCCCAAGACCATGGTCGGGCGTCGCGCGGACATTGTCAATGCGGTGTTCGAAAGATCATTCACAAAGCTGTCGCGTGACGCTAAGAACGTATTTTTAACTGTCTCTAATTGGAAAACTCCGGTTCGCGAACTGGCACTTACTGTGGTTCTTGGAGTGAGAGGACTTGATGTTGAGGCGGGCATCGAGGAATCCTTGCGGTTATCACTTATATTGCGACATTGGACGACGGATGAAGATGTTTCCTATTCGGCGCCACATCTCGCCAGATCATTCGGACAAAAGAAACTCACGGGTGATCCAGACCAGCTTCTCATCTTGCAAGACCTGCAGATCATTCGGCAAATTGGTGGTGCTGATCTTCATGCCACCAGTCAAGCGTCCCGCGATGAGCAGGGCAAGAAAATTGTCGACCTCTGCTTGCGCGAGATGAGAAATGTAAATGCTGACACTGTCCGACTTGACGCAGTGCTCGAAGCGCTTGCCACGTTATGGCCTGAAGCATGGCTTCATTTGGCTGAATTTCGAAAAGCCTTGGCTGCGCCGCGTGATCAAATAGAAAACGCATTGCGTCGTGCTGTTGAGGAGCTTCCATTCAGTAAGGAGGCGTTGCTCGCCCGAGCTGAATATGCGGAACAGGTGAGAGATGATGATGTGCAGGTTGCATCACTCGTAAGGGTGGCAGATCTCGACCCCAAGAATCCAAAACTGTTAAGCGATGCAGCCAAGGCCTTAGTTGATTATTTGACCAAGAAGAAACTAGAGATCCCTCGACCACGCAGAGGCATCTACTTGTCTAGCGTTCGCAACCACATGGAGAACATACACGACAAGTTGGACCCAACTGCTTTAAGCCGACTTGCATGGCTCTTCCTGTTTGAAGATAACAGAGACAAGGCGAAGTATTATGCAAATGTGGGATTGAAGAGGGATCCGAAACATTACGGTTGCAAGGGCGTAATTGCCAACATCAGGAAGTATGAGCGCGAAAAACTACAACGAGAAACGTAGTTCGTCAGAAGATCGACGACCCTTATGTCGGACACTTCGAGAAGAACAAGCTCCCGTTGCAAGGCTTGAGTCTGTGATTGACAATGAGGGCACACGAGTTAGCCTATGAGGAGCGACATGGATAAGGCACTGCTTGCAGTCTACGAGGAAGTCGCTGCAAAACACCATGCTAGCGATTGCTACAGCTGGGACCTGGCACGCTCGCCGCTGGAATCGAAGGTGCGCAAAATTGCCGACGACGTCAAGCCTGATGCGGATGGAGTCTATCAGGCATCATCGCCCTGGGAAGCTGCGATCTTTCTTGCAGATTGGCAGGTCAGAGAGAGCTTCGTGACCCTCGCCGACAAGCTGATCCTGGGACAAACCATCCAAGCTCCTAAGTTTAAGTGGATATTCCGTGGTCAGAAAGCGCGTTATACAAACTTTGAGCCTTCGGCGTGGCGTCTTGACGCTTGGACCCGAGCCGGTGTTCCCCCTGATCGCGGCCAAAGTTGGCTTTCAGCCTTCTGCTTGCTCATGAAACTTGCCACCGAGGTCGAAGCCAATATCAGCCTTCAGGCATGGCTGTATCATGGCGCAGCTCAGCATTATCAGATTCCGACCGATCTTCTTGATTGGACAGTTGACCCGTTTGTTGCAGTGTGGTTTGCACACTCGGGCATGATCAAAAAAGGTGATCGCGGGAAGGTATTTTGCATAGAGTTAGAGAACGAAGACCGGACAAGTATCATTTTACCCCCGCCGTTCGTGAAACGATTATTTCGTCAGCGCGGATTATTTCATTACACGACGGAGCCTAATAAAACAACTAATCACGCCTTATACAAGCGAGCGCTCAAGCTGGAATTTCCACTCGCCTCCTCGTGGCATTTACCGAATTCGTTTCCCTATCGACGAGATAACCAGCTTACGGTACCAGACAGCTTCATACTAGACACACGTGAGGCCGCCAAACGTGTTGCCCTATCTGCCGATCCCAACTGGTTTTCATTCTTGGACAGCACTGATCAAGATGTTGTGCGATCCGGAATCGAAAATGCTCGGGATGGACTTTTGCGAACTGAACTGGATACGCTTGCCAGACTACATGGCAAGCGCTTCTCTCGAATAAATTGGGAAAAGATGTTGCGCGGGTGGATTGTCGAAACTAACAATTACATCAATTGGCTTTGCACACTAAGCTCTTCCGCCGGACAAGCGCTAATAGTGCCCCAAAGCGTGGAGAGCATGGTAGAGCTCAACCGCGACGCCCTTCATCTTTATGCCCACTGGCTTCTTCGGTATGCGCCAGCATCTGCAAGAACCGAGAGGGGACTGTTCGCGAAACAACTGATGGCGAAACTACTTGACCGATACCCGGAGCTCAGCTCAAGTCCGGCTTGATGGAGTGGGTTTATGCTCATCATTCAGCTTCTCTATCGATGCTTCCTGCAACACATTCTTCACGCACTGCTTGGCGGTGAAGATCAGGATGCTGCAAATCGTGGGCATGTGCCGTAATCGCGAGCGGACAACGTTGACCAACATCGCTTCGACATCAGCCATTGGATATTGAGTAAACAGTTGCCGAAGCAGCGCTTGCAGGAACAAATCAGAGACTGCAAACGCAATTCCGCCTAACCAAAGCATTTGCATGAAATCCACCACGACGGCAATCAGCACATCCAAATCACAAGGTTTGCTAAGACCTCTGGCAATCCCCCTGAAATTCTCAGTCACAATACCCTGATCGGCTTTGAAAATTTTGAAGAGATCGCCAGCGCTTACGGGAACGAACCAATATCCATGATGCAGCAGCTTGCTGATAAACATTGCGTACTGATCTGGCGTGATATACCCCAGTCTGGCTAGTCGCGTCAAAAGAACCGCGGTACAGAAGCCAGGGACCTGATGCTCATTCCTTAGCACCAGCCGCAGAGCAAGATCATCAGAATACAGGGCTGCTTTCTCTCGCTGTGCGAGTAAGCTTGCGGCAGCGCCCGACTTTCCAAACAGATCACAGATCTGCGCGGAGATTTCGGCGAGGATCTCCGGCGTTGGATCTAAGCCTAATCTCAACGCGAGTTGCTTAGCCCGGAGAAGCAGGTTCTTACGTTTCTCGATTTGCGTGCCCCAAGGCGTATTTGTAGGAACCTGAGATTTGGCGGCCATGGTTTCATCTTGGATGGCTTGCTCAATCTCTGCCAATACGGCCCCTGGAATAATGATTCGCTTAAATGCCTTGATCAGGAGTTCTTCGATCTCTAGCAAGGCGATGCTGAGAACCGCAGTAATGTCCAAAACGACATACTCTGCGGACTCGACAGACCCATGTTGGGGATTGAGGTCATCTACAAACCCCGTAGAGCACCGGAATTCCATTCCAGGCGAATCGATTACATCAAGCCAAAATTGTGGCAACGTTGTGCCGAGCATCCTTGCCACTGACCCAGCGGGTAGCTGATTGTTTCTATAAGTCGTGAAAATCATATCGAGCCGCTTACTTCTCGCGGCGATCATCTTTTTAATCCCTTCCGGTTGACTGATGTCACCCTTCTGGATGTCTGCACGTTCAGGGAACCAGGTAGAAAACATGTTCAAAGATTGCCCAAAAGCAAAACCATAACGCGACGAGATAGCATCTATCTTTACCGTCGACCTTTCGAGCGGTTGATCCTTGACGACAACTTCATCGCCGACCTTCTTCCCCAAGAGCTTTTGAGCCATGCTGCTATTTGCGCTGATCTCATGTTTTTGTAAATCTGCGTCTTCGCGATCCACGATCAGGAACGAATGCTGTCTCTTATCCTGCGTAAAATTGACGACGCTGCCGATTTCAACCGTCTCAGGACTGCGTCGAGCGGCATGATCGGCAGGCAGACTCAGATAGATGCCTATATATGCCTGATGAATATCAGGATTCGATGAGTATTTCTCTCTCGCCCTGAACATCAATTCCAAAGCGATATCTGGATACCCTAAACAACGATAATGAAACGCCAAAGGTGCTATGTACTCAGCGTTAAGTAATGCCCTTTCCGCATCGATGCTGTGAACCGTTTCTTTCGCCCCCTCATAGTCGCCGACACCGGGTTGCACGCGGGCAAGAATCAATCTATATCCAATATGCTCTGGAGCCAGCGACACGAGTAGCTTTGCAAATTCAACCGCTTTTGGGAAATCACCAATCGACTCGAGAATCTGAACGTAAATACCGATTATTTCCGGATCAGCCTTCCAATCATCAAGGTTTTTCGCGATGATTGCCAGCGCTTTGTCCGCGCGACCGACGAAATATAGGCCGGCTGCATACTTTTTGTGGAGCTGTGGATCTTTCGTATAATCTACGTTCTCCAATAGTTCGACAGCTTCTGGGTGCCTGCTAAGGCTCAGAAGAAGGTTAGCCAAGTTGAGGGCGATTGTTTGTCGCCTTGTTGGCTCGACTGCATGAGTCAAACCATCTTTCAGTAGCTGCACCGCCGCATCTGGGCTTGTTTGATATGCGTGCTCAGCGCGGACGCATAACGCCTCCGCATTGCTCGGATACTCCGTCTCCAACTTCCCAATAAGTGACTCTACTTTTTCTTTGTTGGAGAGCTGCTTCCAAGCTTTAAGCTGCCAGCGTATCTTGTCCAATGCTTCTTCTTCTGTTTTTGCCGAGATTTTGTCCAATACGCGCAGAGCTTCTTCAGGTAATCCTGCTTCTACCAACGATCCTGCGAGCCCGAAAGACAACAGTGAATCGGTTTCTGGATTCGCTGCTTTCATGGCTTCATCAAAGCGCTTGGCACCAATCAAAGCCACGAGCCGTGCATGGATGACTCGTTCGTTATCTGGTTCTAGCGCCAGAACCTTTTCGTAGTCACTAAGGGCGGCATCCCACTTCTCTAAAAGCAGATTTGCGGATGCTCTGTTCGTTAACAGTGCTCGTCGGACATGGTGGCTGTCGTAATCGCCGCAGGCAGCAATCACGTCGTCGAGCAGTTTGACTGCCTTCTCAACATCGGCTTGCATTTCCTTAGGCAATTGCCTTGCAAGCTTCATGCTTTGCTTCGCCTCGGTGTGGACGCACTCAACGAGTACTCTCGCCAAAAGCTCTTTGGCTTGTGTTTGCAGTTCGCCGGTTTTCTCAATTTCCTGAAGTAGCCGTTTCGACTCTAACACATGGCCCGCATCAAAGTGTAATTGGGCTACCAAGAGTCGCCACTCTGGCGATTCGTCCTCTACTGTCGCTACTTCCAGCAACAACTCGCCAAACTGTTCCTTATGGCCGGAATGAATCAAATAGTCGCTGTACACGTTCAGCACATGCGGGTCCAGCGGTCTTAACTGGCGAGCCTTTTCCATAGCCACGCGTGCTCGTTCTAAATCTCCCATGCGTGACTGTGCTTGAGCAAAGTTTGCCCACATGGTTGGATTATCTGGGCTGTATTCAGTCGACGACTTGAAGCTGTCAGCTGCGTCGGCTGTCGATCCATTCTCCAACAGGCAAATTCCAAGGTTGTTTGAAATACGACCTAGCAAGGTTTTGCTGACGTTTTGCTCCTTGGCACGTTTGTAGAGTTGAGCGATTTCGCCCTGAGCCACTCGGGTATGTCCGCTATTGATCAAAGCAGCAATGCGCTTGTTCTCTGCGTCAATGGTATTTTCGCGGTCCTCGATGATGACATCGCCATCAGTGTCGACGGTTTGCAAGGATCTCAGTCCGGCATCAGATGTCTCCCTGGCTGTTGCTGTCTCGCCTGAACTCATGAACAGATGTGTGTTCGACGCCATTACGCGCAAAAATTCTGGACGGAACACTAAGGGCGCTGAAAATCCATCGCCCTTTTGCCGCCACGCATCGTCAGGCGACCGTGGATCGTACTCGTATGATCTTTCCTCTAGCTGCGGAGGACTGATCCGAATGAGCCGGAAGGTGTTGAAGTGTTGCCCGTGATCGTATGTTGCGCCTGCCGGAAAATGCCAACACCGATTCAGAATTGGCGTGGGATCTGTGACGGTATCATGCGTATGTCCAGTCAGCAGGATGGATGATCGATAGCAAATATATTCCTTCGTGCTCTTGCGATAATCTCGTTGGTGTTTCTCAGCATCATGCAACCAATCGAAAGGATGGTGGATAAGTGTAATCACTGTCTCCGCTGGCGGCGTACATAAGGCGGCATATTGTCCTTTGGCGTCCATATGCTGTAGAAGCGGCAGTCCTAGCCAAAGGTGTCCGTTGTCGGTCTTGCTGTCCTTTGCGAACCATGCGCTGTTGTGAATGGCGAACGTGAGTCCGCAATGCTGACGCACTCCAACCAAATAAGATTGGCGGTCACCGCAGGTGTACGGAGGCGTGCCCAGCCTTGCACAAAATGCTGAGTATTCTGCAAAGGGTACATGCAGCGGATCCGTATCTGAGACGGGTATCTTAAATAGGGCGTCCGCCTCCTTATAAGCGTCCGGCGCGTTGAGCACCTTGCCACGATCGATGTCGTGATTGCCAGGACAAAGAATCAAGTCGGCAGCTGTTAGACCAAGCTTCTGCAGTAATTCGCCCATCCATGCTTCAGCTTTATCGTAATCCTCGCGTTTAGCGCGCGAGGCGATATCACCACTTATGCAAACAACGTTGGGCTTCCAGTCCGCGGGAAGCGCTTGCAACTTTTTCAGCAGTGATGAGAGTATTGCTTGCTTCGCATCTTTCTCCGTTTGGCTTCCATCGTCATTTCCAAAGTGGAGATCGGATAGATGGAGCAGAACGACTGGTTGTGCTGTAGCGACGGACGTCATCGAAGTCCACCCTTCATCACGATCTCAGCTACTAAAGAGGAAAATTGGTCCATGCGCCTATAGAGAAAGCAAAGACAGAACTAACGGACCTGCCGCCATCGCTCAATAAATTATAGGCTCACCCGCGTATAGCCATCGAGGACGGCGCGCCGTCCTCGTGAAGTGGATCGCAAACGCCCGTCCACATCAGGCGCACAGTGCCGAAACTCGCACAACATGGTCGATGTACAATTGGTAACAGGATCCTTTTTTCACTCAGACATCTCAGCGCGCCGAGTAGTCCCAGAGTAGTCCCGTCGAAACCCCGATCCCGTAAAGCCTTGGGCGGTAAGAGACTCGAACTCCTAACCCCTTCGGTGTAAACGA